>NZ_JAER01000039.1 GCF_000519005.1 Nocardioides sp. J54
GCTGGTTGAGGTGTGAGGCGCGCCAGCGCCGAGCCTCGAAACCAGCGGCACCAGCACGCCGGGCTGTGCCCAGCACAGTCCGCCCTGCAGGCCCGGAGGTTTCGAGGCTCGGCCGCGGGCGGCCTCGCACCTCAACCACCGGGAGTCAGGCGAGGCGAACCCAAGGCGTGCCGCCAGGCCAACCCAGCCACCTACCGGAGCCAACTGCGCGCGCGGCAGCGCGGCGCCCGCGCCGGAGGCGCGTCGAGGGCAAGTGCGGGCCGAGCTTGCGAGGACTGCGCGCAGCCCTCGACAGGCGACGCGCTCGCGCCATCAAGCCAGCCGGCGACGCGCTCGCGCCATCAAACGCCGTAGCCGTGCACGAAGTCGGTGAGCCGGGCCAGCTGGTCGGGGTCGGTGCTCGGGATGACGCCGTGGCCGAGGTTGAAGATGTGGCCGCGGGCGGCGCGGCCGGCCTCGATCACCTCGGCGGCGCGGGCGGTCATCACCTCGGTCGGGGCGAAGACGAGGGTGGGGTCGAGGTTGCCCTGGACGCCGCGGTCCCCGACGAGCGGGATCGCCCGCTCCAGCGGGGTGCGCCAGTCGACGCCGACGACGTCGGCACCGGCCTCGCCCATGAGGTCGAGCAGGTTCGACGTACCGACGCCGAAGTGGATGCGCGGCACGCCGAGCTCACCGACGCGGGCGAGCACGCGCGCGGAGTGCGGCTGCACGTGGCGGACGTAGTCGCCGGGGGTCAGCGCGCCGGCCCAGGAGTCGAAGAGCTGGACGGCGGAGGCGCCGGCGGCGACCTGGGTCTCGAGGAAGACCGAGGCGACGTCGGCGATCTTGCGCATGAGCGCGTCCCAGACGTCGGGGGCGCCGAACATGAGCGCCTTGGTCTTCGCGTGCTCCTTCGACGGCCCACCCTCGACGAGGTACGACGCAACCGTGAACGGCGCGCCGGCGAAACCGATGAGCGGGGTGCCGCCGTTGATGCTGCCGAGCTCGCCGACGAGGGCCTGCACGGCCTGGGTGATGAACGGGATCTGCTCGGGGGTGAGGTCCGGGATGGCGGCGACGTCCTCGAGCGTGCGGACCGGGTTGGCGACGACCGGGCCGACGCCGGGCACGATGTCGAGGTCGACCCCGACGGCCTTGAGCGGCAGCACGATGTCGGAGAAGAAGATCGCCGCGTCGACGCCGTAGCGGCGCACCGGCTGGAGCGTGATCTCGGTGATCAGCTCGGCGTTCATGCACGACTCGAGCATGCCGATGCCCTCGCGCACCTTGAGGTACTCGGGCAGGGAGCGGCCGGCCTGCCGCATGAACCACACGGGGGTGTGCGGGGCGGCCTCCCCGCGGGCGGCCTTCAGGAACGCGCTGTGCTCGAGTCCGGTCGTCACGGGGTCAGGGTCTCAGGTCGACGGCGTGGGACGCACATCCGTCCGGCTCCCCGGCCTATGGTGACCTCATGGTCGCCCGGCAAGAGACGCACCAGGGATCCGGCGCGGCCGGGGTACCCCGGGAGTTCAGCGCGGCCGTCGACAGCCTCCGGGCCGCGACCTTCCGCCCGGAGGTGTTCTGCGAGGAGATGCCGGCGCCGCAGCGGATCGCGCCCTACGCCACCGCGCTGTCGGCGGACGTGACCGTCGACGACGAGGAGGTCGCGACCGGTCGCCTCGTGGTGCTCCACGACCCCGCGGGCAACGAGGCGTGGGAGGGCACCTTCCGCTGCGTGGCCTACTGCCGCGCCGAGATCGAGGACCACCTCGCCACCGACCCGATGCTCACCGACGTCGGCTGGACCTGGCTGCTGGACGCGCTGCGGGCGCACGGCGCCGAGTACGTCGCCGAGTCGGGCACCGTCACCCGGGTGGCGACCGAGAGCTACGGCTCCATGGCGGGCGAGCCGGGCAACGCGCAGCTGGAGATCCGCGCGTCCTGGACGCCGGTCGACACCACCGACCTCGCCTCCCACGCCGAGGCGTGGGGCGAGCTCATGTGCACCGCCGGGGGCCTGGAGCCGGTGCCGGACGGGGTGGCCGTGATGCCCTCCCGTCGTGGCCAGCGGGGCGGCGCCGGCTGATGGCTGACCAGCCGGACCAGCCGGACCAGCCGGACACCGACGCGGAGGGCCCGTCGGCGGACGAGGCACCTCCCGTCGAGCTGCTCGCACTCGCCGACGGCCTCCCGCCCGTCATCGAGACCCCCGAGGCCCTGGCCGACTACTGCGCCGCGCTCGCCGCGGGCTCCGGGCCGGTCGCGATCGACGCCGAGCGGGCGTCGGGCTACCGCTACTCCAACCGCGCCTACCTCATCCAGCTCAAGCGCGAGGGTGCCGGGATCGGGCTCGTCGACCCGATCGCCTTCGACGACCTGTCCCCGCTCGCGGAGGCCATCGGTGACACCGAGTGGATCCTGCACGCCGCGACCCAGGACCTGCCCTGCCTGGCCGAGGTGGGACTCAAGCCTGCCGCCCTCTTCGACACCGAGCTCGCGGGCCGGCTGCTGAACTACCCGCGCGTCGGGCTCGCGACCCTGGTCGAGGTGCTCCTCGACCGCCAGCTGCTCAAGGAGCACTCGGCGGTCGACTGGTCGACGCGTCCGCTGCCCGAGCCGTGGCTGGAGTACGCCGCCCTCGACGTCGAGGTGCTGGTCGAGCTGCGCAACCTGCTCGCAGCCCAGCTCGAGGAGGCCGGCAAGGCCGACTGGGCCCGCCAGGAGTTCGAGCACCTGCGCGCGTTCACGCCGACCGTGCGGGTCGACGCGTGGCGGCGCACCTCCGGCCTGCACAAGGTCCGCGGCCGTCGTACCCTCGGCGCGGTGCGGGCCCTGTGGGAGACCCGGGACCGGATCGCGCGGGAGCGCGACGTCACGCCGGGCCGCTTGATCCCCGACTCCGCGCTGGTCGCCGCGGCGACGGCGATGCCGAAGAACCGCGGCGAGCTGATGTCGACGCAGGGCTTCCACGGCCGCGGTGCGTCGCGCTACGCCAACGAGTGGCTCGCCGCGGTCCGCGAGGCGGCGCAGATGCCCGAGGACCAGCTGCCGACCCGGGTCACCGGCGGCGACGGCCCGCCCGCCCCGCGGGCGTGGGCCGACAAGGACCCCGTCGCCGCCCGCCGTCTCGAGCTCGCGCGCGCCGCGGTGGGCCGGATCGCCGAGGAGCACCAGGTCCCGCTGGAGAACCTGCTGACCCCCGACACGCTGCGCCGCACGATGTGGACGCCGCCGAGGACCCGCGAGCCGGTGGAGCTGCTGGAGGCGGTCATCGACCAGCTGCGCGGCCTGGGCGCCCGGAGCTGGCAGGTCGGCCTGACCGCGCAGGCGCTGAGCCGCGCGATCCTCGACGCCGAGCCGGGTCAGTCGCGCTTGCGGTCGTCGGTGACCGTCGACGACGGCTCGACGTCGGGCACCGACGGCGACCCCGAGGGCCCGGACGGGGAGGCGCCTGACGGGTCGTCGGACTCCCCGTCGGACTCCTCGTCGGACTCCTCAGGCTCGTAGTCCGGGTCGAGCAGCGTCCGCGACTTCTCGTCGATCGCCCGCAGGTCCTCGCGGAGGTCCTCGAAGTAGGGCGTCGTCAGCAGGTCGACCAGGTCCGGCGCCACCAGCGCCTCGAGCTCGGCCTCGGGCACGAGCAGCGGCTGCAGGACCATGTTGCGCAGCGACTGGGTGAACACCGTGCCGTGCTCGGGCTGCTGCTCGGGCTGCATGAACGCCTCGCTCAGCGCCACGGTGAGCTTGGCCGGCTGCAGGTAGCCGGTCTCCGCGATCCGGCCGATGGCCTCGTCGTCGACCAGGTAGCTGAGGAAGTTCGCCGCGGCGCCGGTGCGGCCAGGGCGGCCGGGGGCGATGCAGATGCCGGTCAGGTCGGCGACGGTCCGGCTGGAGCCGAGCGACGGCATCGGCAGCACGTCGAAGCTGACGCCCGCCTCCCGCAGCTGCGGGGTGAGCGAGCGGAAGCCGGCGATCATGGCCAGCTTACCGCGCTCGAACCACTGCAGCGGCGTACGGCGCGACAGCTGCTTGGCCGACAGCGTCAGCCGCGGGTCGCGGAGCAGCTCGAGGGTCTCCTGCAGGGCGTCGGCCGAGCCGTCCTCGCCGAGGGCGAGGCTGGTCGGCTCCGCCGGGTCGTCGAAGACCTGGCCGCCGCCGGAGTAGATGAACGGCGCGAGGCCGCGCAGGGACGGCTCGATGTAGATGCCGCGGGTGCCTCGCCGCGGGCGGCTGGCGTACTCGACGGCGGCGCGGAGCTCAGCCATCTTCCAGCTCGCGTGGTCCTCGCGGGGCGTCGGCAGGCCCTCGGCGTCCATCGCCTCGAAGTCGACGAGGTCGGTGTTGTAGTAGATGACCATCGGCGAGGCGGTGTACGGCATGCACTGCAGGTCGTCGTCGTGGGAGAAGGCCTGCACGGCCGCGCGGGCGAAGTCGTCACCGATCGGGATCTCGCGCTCGTTGATGAGGTCGAGCAACCCGATGTTGTCGCCCTCCTCCATGGTCGTGGCCAGCTCGGAGCGCGGCAGGAGGTAGAGGTCCGGCTCGGTCTTGCCCGAGCGCAGGTCGGCCAGCATCGAGGAGGCGTCGGGCCAGGAGGTCATGGTGACCTTGGTGTCCTGGCTGCTGGCGTTCCAGGCGTCGACGACGGCCTGGTAGGCAGCGATCTCCTCGCCGGACCCCCAGACCGCGAACTCCAGCTGGGCCCGCGTGGGCTTGGACGGCGCCGGGGGCGGCGGGTTGTTGCTCCCGTTGCCCTGGGCCAGCGCCACCATCCCGACCAGCACGCTCACCGCCACCACGACGACGACGGCGCCCGTCCGCCAGTCGAACCGACCCACGTGTAAACCACCTTCTGCCAGGGAGTGTCGAGCACACCGGGCCGGGAGCGCCTCACGGCGCGTGGCCGCTCGTGGCGGCTTGAGTTGGGACCCGGGGCTGCCGCGACCCGGCGTGCTCGGTGCGTCAGTCTAGCCGGGACCGCCCGAGGCCCCGTGACAGCTCGAGGTGCCCGGCGGCCTCGAGCTGCTCGGCGAGGAGGAGGATGCGCCGCACGTCCGCGTCGGCGACCTCCGCGATCCCGGCGCGGCCCACCGCGACGACCCGCGCGAAGGCGGAGGCGCGGAAGAGCACGTCGGCGAAGTCCCCGGAGGCGATGCCACGCAGCACCTCGTCCACCATCAGGCGCAGCTCGTCCGGCCCGGGCGGGTCGGCGACGCCGGCGACCACCCGGGCGACCTCGGCGCGGGACCGGCCGGCCTCGAACTGGCGGGCCACCCCGGTCGGGTCCGCGTGCACCCACGAGCGCAGCAGGTAGAGCCGCCACAGGCAGCCGGCGAGCGAGTCGGCGGCCGCGTGCGACCAGACCTCCGCGATCGCCTCGATGCCCTCGGTGTCGGCGAGGTGCACGAGTCGGTCCGCCACGCCGTCGTCGTCGCTGTCCTGGGCGCCGCGCACCAGCAGCACCGCGGCCCGCTCGGCCGCCTCGGTCACCAGTGCGGGGTCCACCCCGTCCTGGTGCTCGTCGAAGAAGGCCGTCTCGCGCGGGACGGGCTTGTGGTGGGGACGCTCGGACACCGGTTCAGCGTAGTCGCCGGGCCTCAGGCGCCCAGCGCGTCGAACGCCTTGCGCAGCCGCACGTCGGAGACCGGGCCGTCGACGCCGAGCTGCTGCGCCCACAGGGAGACGCGGTACTCCTCGAGCATCCACCGGATGGCACGCAGCCCTGCGCCCGGCGGCCGTCCCTCGGGCAGGGCCGCCACCCGGGCCAGCCACGCCTCCTGCAGCGGCTGGACCAGGTCCATCCGCTGCCGGTCCTTGTGCAGCGCCGCGTTGCCGCCGACCTCGAGCGCCGTGCGCCGCTCCTTCATCGCCAGCAGCCAGGTGCGGTAGCGCCGCAGCCGCGCCGCTCCGGCCTCGCCGACGAAGCCGTCGTGGACCAGCCGGCCGAGCTGGGCCTGCAGGTCGGCCAGCGCTGGGAGCAGGGGCAGGTCCGCCCGCCCGCTCAGCAGGCGGTCCACCTCGCGCCAGGTCTCCAGGACCCGCAGCAGGTCCGCCACCGTGGTCCGCACCGCGTCGGCAGCCGTGGCGCTCACCGCGGCCAGCAGGTCGTCGTACTCCTTGCGGGAGTGGACGGGCCCGCGGGCGTCGACCGCGTCGACGACCACGGCGCGCAGGCAGTCGGCGATCAGCGCGTGCGTGGTGGGGTACGGCGTGCCGGAGAGGCCGAGCTTGTCGGTGTTGGACAGGCCGTCGACGACGCCCTTGACCGGTGCGTCGCCGAGCGCCAGCAGCAGCAGGCGTACGACGCCGAGGCGGTGCCGTGCGTCGCGCTCGTCGGTGGAGCCGAAGACCTGCAGCCCGACCGTGCCGCCCTCGTCGACCAGTCCGGGGTAGGCCTCCACCTCGTGCCCGGCGCGGGTCCACGTCGCCGTCTGCGGCACGTCGTCGAAGACCCAGTCGGTCTCGCCGGTACGGGCGACGCCGGAGTCGGAGGCGACCGACGCCATGGCCTCGTCGAACTGCGGCTGGAGCGGCGCCTTGAGGTCGGCGAGCGACTTGCCGCGGCCCTGGACGCGGCCGCGGTCGTCGACGACGCGGAAGCTGGGGGTCAGGTGGGCCGGCAGCGCGGCGAGGTCCCAGGCGTCGCGCGGGACGTGCACGCCGGTGGTGGAGCGCAGGTAGCGCTCGAGGGCGTCGAGCAGCGGCTCCTCCCCCGCCGGGACGGCGGCGAGGAACTCGCGGGCGGTGTTGGGCGCAGGGACGAAGTTCACGCGCAGCTGCTTGGGCAGGCCGCGGATCAGCTCGACGACGAGCTCCTCGCGCAGGCCGGGCACGATCCAGGAGAAGTCCTCGTCGTCGACGCGGTTGAGCGTGGAGACCGGGATGTCGATGGTCAGCCCGTCGTCCTTCGCACCCGGCTCGAAGTGGTAGCTGATCGGGAAGGTGAGGCCCCCCGCGACCGACCACTGCTCGGGGTAGTCCTCCTCGCTGACCTCGTCGGCGGCGTCGTGGGTGAGCATCGCCGGGTCGAAGGTGAGCAGGTCGGGGCGCTTGCGGCGCTCGTCGCGCCACCAGCGGTCGAAGTGGGCGCCGCTGACGACCCCCTCGGGGATGCGGGCGTCGTAGAAGTCGAAGAGGGTGTGCTCGTCGACGACGAGGTCCCGGCGGCGGGCGCGGTGCTCCAGCTCCTCGGCCTCCTCGAGCAGGCGCTGGTTCTCGCGCAGGAAGCGGTGCCGGGTGTCCCACTCGCCGTAGACCAGCGCGTGGCGGATGAACAGCTCGCGGGACAGCTCCGGGTCGATCTTCCCGTAGTTGACGGGCCGGTCGGTGGCCAGCGGGACGCCGTACAAGGTGACCCGCTCGGTGGCCATCACCGACTGCCGCTTGCGCGACCAGTGCGGCTCGGAGTACGAGCGCTTGACCAGGTGCGCGCCGAGCCGCTCGGCCCACTGCGGCTGGATCTCGGCGTTCTGCCGGGCCCACAGCCGTCCGGTCTCGACCAGCTCGCCGGCCATGAGGTACTGCGGGTTCTTCCGGGCCAGGCCGGAGCCCGGGAAGATCGCGAACCGGGCGCCGCGGGCGCCGAGGTACTCCCGCGGGCCGGGGCGGCGGCCGTCACGCTTCGCGCCGGGCTTCGGCTTCTCCCGCTCCTCCAGCAGCCCGACGTGGGAGAGCAGGCCCGACAGCAGCGCCTGGTGGATGCCGTCCGCGTCGGGGTTGTCGCTGGGCGCCTCCAGCCGGATGCCCATCTCCTTGGTGACCTGCCGCAGCTGGGCGACCAGCTCCTGCCACTCGCGCACCCGCAGGTAGTTGAGGAACTCCCGCTTGCACATGCGGCGGAACGCGCTGCCGGACAGCTCCTTCTGCTGCTGGCGCAGGTGGTTCCAGAGGTTGAGCAGGGTGAGGAAGTCGGAGCGCTCGGCCTTGAACCGGGCGTGCAGCTGGTCGGCCTGCGCCTGCTCCTTCGGGTGCTCGGCGCCGGGACGCTCGCGCGGGTCCTGCAGCGAGAGCGCGGCCACGATCACGAGCACGTCGCGCACGCAGCCCAGGCGCTCGGCCTCGAGCAGCATCCGGCCCAGCCGCGGGTCGATCGGCAGGCGCGCGAGGCGGCGGCCGGTCTTCGTGAGGTCGCCACGGGGGCCGACGGCCCCGAGCTCCTCGAGCAGCTGCACGCCGGCCTGCACGTGTCGCCGGTCGGGCGGCTCGACGAACGGGAAGCGGCTGATGTCGCCGCCCTTGTCGGCCAGGCCGAGCGAGCTCATCTGGAGGATGACCGAGGCGAGGTTGGTCCGCAGGATCTCGGGGTCGGTGAACTCCGGGCGGGACTCGAAGTCCTCCTCGGAGTAGAGCCGGATCGCGATGCCGGCGGCGACGCGGCCGCAGCGGCCCGAGCGCTGGTTGGCCGACGCCTGGCTGATCGGCTCGATCGGCAGGCGCTGCACCTTGGTGCGTGCGGAGTAGCGGGAGATGCGGGCGACGCCGGTGTCGACGACGTAGCGGATGCCGGGCACGGTCAGCGAGGTCTCGGCGACGTTCGTGGCCAGCACCACGCGGCGGCGCGAGCCCTTCGCGGGCGCGAACACGCGGTGCTGCTCGGCCGCGGAGAGGCGCGAGTAGAGCGGGAGGACGTCGATCCCGCGGATGCCCTCGCCGAGCGGCGCGAGCGCCTCGGCGGTGTCGCGGATCTCCCGCTCGCCGGGCAGGAAGACGAGCACGTCGCCCGGGCCCTCGGCGGACAGCTCCCGGACGGCGTCGACGATCGCCTCGGTCTGGTCGCGGACGATCGGCTCGCCGTCCCCGTCGACGTCGCCCTCGGCCAGGTCGCCGTAGTCGACCAGCGGGCGGTAGCGGACCTCGACCGGGTAGGTGCGGCCGCTGACCTCGATCACCGGTGCGGGCGTGCCGTCGGGTGCCGCGAAGTGCTCGGCGAAGCGGGCGGTCTCGATGGTCGCCGAGGTGATGACGAGCTTGAGGTCCGGCCGCTTCGGCAGCAGCTGGCGCAGGTAGCCGAGCAGGAAGTCGATGTTGAGGCTGCGCTCGTGGGCCTCGTCGATGATGATCGTGTCGTAGCGGCGCAGCATCCGGTCGCGCTGCAGCTCGGCGAGCAGGATGCCGTCGGTCATCAGCTTGACCCGGCTCTGCTTCGACGTCTTGTCGGTGAAGCGGACCTGGTAGCCGACCAGGTCGCCCAGCTCGGTGCCGAGCTCCTCGGCGATCCGCTCGGCCACCGAGCGGGCGGCGATCCTGCGTGGCTGGGTGTGCCCGATCATCCGCGGCCGGGCGGCCGGGTCGTCCGGGGCCGGCATGCCGCGGCCGAGCTCGAGGCAGATCTTCGGCAGCTGGGTGGTCTTGCCGGAGCCGGTCTCGCCCGCGACGATCACGACCTGGTGGTCACGGATCGCGGCGGCGATGTCGTCACGGCGGGCGCTGACCGGGAGGTCGGGCGGGTAGGAGATGTCCACAGCGCGGACCAGTCTCCCACCTGCCCGGAGCCGGGACGGAACCCGCGGGGGTCACCCACGCCAGGCAGGGACTCCGCTGAGGCCGGAGCGGCCGAGGATGACGGTCAGCACCTGGTCCCCGAAGTCGGCGACGGCCTGCACCTCACCGCGGCGCGTGGCCAGGGCGGCGCGCGTGGCCCCCTCGACGTCGACGTCCTCGCAGGTCCAGCCGGCCGGGCAGTCGTCGACGCCGGCGCCGGACCAGGACTCGACCTCGCCGAGACCGACCTCGCGCCAGGCCTGGTCCCCGACCTCGGTGTCGATGCGGGCAGCCATCGCCAGGAACCGGTCGGTGCGGTCGTCGCCGGCGGCCAGGCCCGCACCGGCGGCGAGTGCGTCGGTGAGGGCGCCCGGCCGCACGTCGCGTACCTCGACCTCCGGCAGGGCCGGGCCGGGCCCAGCGGCGGCCGGGCCGTCATGGGTCGCGGGCGTGGTCCGGTCGGGCACGGGGGCGTCGTCGGCGGCCAGCTGCCCGCCCGTGCTGAACCCGGCGGCGGAGACGGCGGCCACGGTCGCGGCGGTGCCGGCGACGGCGCCGGTGCGGACCCGGCGGTGCCGCCGTCGGCCGCGGCGCAGGTCGGCGTCCGGGTCGGTGGCCGGCACGTCCAGCTGGTCGGCCAGCAGCCGCAGCTGCTGGTCCAGGCGGTCCTCGAGGGGGGTGCTGCTCGGGTTGCTCATCGGTACTCCAGCTCGGTCTCGTGGTGGACGGGTTCGGCCAGCGCGTCGCGCAGCGCGGCCAGGGCGGCGGAGGTCTGGCTCTTCACGGTGCCGGGGCTGACCCCGAGGTCGGCGGCGGTCTCCTCGACGCTGAGCCCCCAGTAGTGGCGCAGCACGACCACCCGCCGCTGCTTCGGCGGGAGCGCGCCGAGCGCGACCCACAGGGCCTCGAGCTCGGCCACGTCCGGGCCGGTCACCGGCGCGTCTGGCAGGCGGTCGCCCGCGCTCGCCTCGCGCCGCCAGGGGCGCCGGGTCTCGTCGATGTGGGCGTTGACCACCGCCCGGCGCACGTAGGCGTGGACGGAGTCCGCCCGCTGCACCCGCGGCCACGCGACGTACAGCCTGGCCAGCGCCGCCTGGACCACGTCCTCCGCCCGGTGCGGGTCCCCGCACAACAACCACGCCGCGCGCATCAGCTGGGGTCGCCGCGCGGCGACGTACGCCGTGAACGCCTCGTCGCGTCTCGCCACGTCATCTCCTCTGCTTCTCCGGCATCGCCTTCACCCTTATCGACGGAACGCGCAGCCGATCGGTTGGACGCGTCGGGCCACGAGCTTGCGGTCCGTCGTGTGAGGTGGGTTACAGTGGACGGAGATTGTCAGGCAACGGGAACTTCCCCGGCAGAGGTCTGGCCAGGCCGAAGGATTTCCTGCACGATCGTCTTGGGAACGGAGGGATCCGCATGCGCCTCACCACCGAGCGGACCGGCGTCACTCCCCGCCGCACCGCGGCCGAGGTGGCCCGGGCCGAGGCCCGCACCGCCCACAACTACCACCCGCTCCCCGTCGTGCTCCGCGACGGCGAGGGCGCCTGGGTCACCGACGTCGACGGTCGGCGCTACCTCGACTTCCTCGCCGGCTACTCGGCACTGAACTTCGGGCACGGCCACCCGCGGCTGCTCGCCGCGGCGCACGCCCAGCTGGACCGGCTCACGCTGACCAGCCGCGCCTTCGTGCACGACCGGTTCGCCGACTTCTGCGCCGCGCTCGGCGACCTCGCCGGCAAGGACCTCGTGCTGCCGATGAACACCGGCGCCGAGGCGGTGGAGACCGCGATCAAGGTCAGCCGCAAGTGGGGGTACGACGTCAAGGGCGTGCCGGCCGACAGCGCGCGGATCGTCGTGGCCGCGGGCAACTTCCACGGCCGGACCACCACCATCGTCGGCTTCTCCGACGACCCCGACGCGCGCGACGGCTTCGGCCCGTTCACGCCCGGCTTCGACCTGGTGCCCTACGGCGACCTCGCGGCCCTCGAGGCCGCGATCACCCCGAGCACCGTGGCCGTGCTCATCGAGCCGATCCAGGGCGAGGGCGGCGTGATCATCCCGCCCGACGACTACCTGCACGGCGTCCGGGAGGTGTGCACCCGCGAACGGGTGCTCATGGTCGCCGACGAGATCCAGTCCGGGCTCGGCCGCACGGGGCGCACCTTCGCGTGCGACCACGCGGACGTCGTACCCGACCTCTACGTGCTCGGCAAGGCACTCGGCGGCGGCGTGGTGCCGGTCTCCGCCGTGGTCGCCGACCGCGACGTGCTCGGCGTGCTGCACCCGGGCCAGCACGGCTCGACCTTCGGCGGCAACCCGCTCGCCTGCGCCGTCGGCCTGGAGGTGGTCGAGATGCTGCGCACCGGCGAGCACCAGGCACACGCCGCCGAGCTCGGCGTCCTGCTGCGCGAGCGGCTGCAGGCGATGGTCGGCCACGGCGTCGTCTCCTTCCGCTCCCGCGGCCTGTGGGCCGGCGTCGACGTCGACCCCGCCCTCGGCACCGGCCGCGACGTCTGCGAGCGGCTGGTGGAGCTCGGCGTGCTCGCCAAGGACACCCACGGCTCGACCATCCGGCTCGCCCCGCCGCTGGTCATCTCCGCCGACGACCTGGCCTGGGGCCTCGACCAGCTCGAAGGAGCGCTGCGATGACCACGACCACCCCTCCCCCCACCCCGCCGACCGGGACCGCCCCGAAGCGGGCGATCAACCAGGTCGGCGTGATCGGCCTGGGCAAGGTGGGCGAGCTCGTCGCCGGCCTGCTCACCGACGCTGGCTTCAAGGTCAGCGGGTACGACGCCCGGTCCCGCCCGGGGCTGCGCTTCGAGGCCGCCGAGCTCGACGTGAGCGACACCGATGCCCTGCGCGAGGCACTGCGCGGCGTCGACGCCGTCGTGTCCTGCCTGCCCTACGACCGCAACATCGACGTCGCGGAGGCCGCCGCCGAGGTCGGCTGCCACTACTTCGACCTCACCGAGGACGTGCCGACCACGCAGCGCGTCATCGAGCTCGCCGCCGAGCACCCGGGCGTCGCCTTCGTGCCCCAGTGCGGCCTGGCCCCCGGCCTGATCGGCATCGTCGGGGCGTCGCTGGCCAAGGAGTTCGAGGAGATCCGCTCCATCGAGCTCAAGGTCGGCGCGCTGCCGCAGAACCCCACCGGCCTGCTCGGCTACGCGTTCAACTGGTCCGCCGAGGGCGTGGTCAACGAGTACCTCAACGACTGCGAGGTGCTCCGCTCCGGCCGGCGCCAGATGGTGCCGGCGATGGAGGAGAAGGAGCGCGTCGTCATCGGCGGCATCGAGCTCGAGGCCGCGCTCACCTCCGGCGGCCTCGGCACGATGTGCCAGACCTACGAGGGCCGCGTGCAGCGCCTCGACTACAAGACGCTGCGCTACCCCGGCCACTTCGACCAAATGCACTTCCTCTTCGACGAGCTCGGCCTGCGGGACCGCCGCGAGGAGGTCGGCCGGATCCTCGTCGACGCCAAGCCGCCGGTCAACGACGACATCGTCTACCTCCACGCCGCCGTCGAGGGCGTCAAGGACGGGCAGCCGCTGCGCCAGAACCACGTCCGCGGCTACCTGCCGGTCACGCTCCCCGACGGCGAGGGGACCGACCGCACCTGGCGCGCGATCTCCTGGACCACCGCCTCCTCGGCCGTCGCCGTCGTGGAGCTGGTGGCCGACGGCCGCCTGCCGCAGGAGGGCTTCGTCCGCCAGGAGGACATCGCCCTCGAGGACCTCTACGCGACCCACGCGGGCCGCCTGTTTGCCGACCACGGAAAGATCAGCTGATGAGCACCCCCACCGACCTGGCCACCCGTTCCCGCGAGATCCTCACCGCCCTCGGCGCCGGAGACCCCTTCTCCCCCGACGGCGACCTCGTCGCCACCTCGCCCGTCGACGGCTCCGAGCTCGGCCGCCTCGTCGCGCACACGCCCGACCAGGTGGGCTCCGTCGTCGGCGACGCCCACGCGGCGTTCGAGCAGTGGCGCACCGTGCCGGCGCCCGTGCGCGGCCAGCTCGTGCGCGAGCTCGGCGAGCTCCTGCGCGAGCACAAGGAGCTGCTCGGTGAGCTGGTCTCGATCGAGGCGGGCAAGATCCGCTCCGAGGGCCTGGGTGAGGTCCAGGAGATGATCGACATCTGCGACTTCGCGGTCGGCCTCTCCCGGCAGCTGCACGGCCTGACCATCGCCTCGGAGCGCCCCGGCCACCGGATGATGGAGCAGTGGCACCCGCTGGGGGTCGTCGGCGTCATCTCGGCCTTCAACTTCCCGGTGGCCGTCTGGTCCTGGAACGCCGCCGTCGCGCTCGCCGCCGGCGACGCCGTGGTCTGGAAGCCCTCGGAGAAGACCCTGCTGACCGCGCTCGCGTGCCAGGCGCTGGCGGCGGAGGCGGCCCGGCGGGTGGGGGCACCCGCCGCCCTGTCCCAGGTCGTCCTGGGCACGAGCGCGGTCGGCGAGGCCCTCGTGGACGACCCGCGGGTCCCGCTGGTCTCGGCCACCGGCTCCACCCGGATGGGCAAGCTGGTCGCGCCGCGGGTGGCTGCCCGCCTCGGCCGCTGCCTGCTCGAGCTCGGCGGCAACAACGCCGCGATCGTCGCACCGTCGGCCGACCTCGACCTCGCCGTGCGCGGCATCGTCTTCTCCGCCGTCGGCACCGCCGGCCAGCGCTGTACCTCGCTGCGCCGCGTCATCGTCCACGAGTCCGTCCACGACGAGCTGCTCGACCGGCTCTCGAAGGCCTACGGCACGCTGTCGATCGGCTCCCCGCTCGAGCAGTCGACGCTCGTCGGCCCGCTGGTCGACGCCGCTGCGACGGACGCCTTCCTCGCCGCCGTCGAGCAGGCCCAGGCCGACGGCGGTCGGCTGGTCACCGGCGGCACCCGCGCCGACCAGATGTCCGGCGCCGTCGCCGGCGGGCAGTACGTCGTGCCCGCGATCGTCGACATGCCCGCCCAGACCGACATCGTGAAGCAGGAGACCTTCGCTCCCCTGCTCTACGTGCTCACCTACCGCGACCTCGACGAGGCGATCGCGCTGCACAACGAGGTCGCGCAGGGCCTGTCGTCGGCGATCTTCACCCTCGACGTGCGCGAGGCCGAGACCTTCGTGTCCGCCACCGGCTCCGACTGCGGCATCGCCAACGTCAACATCGGCACCTCCGGCGCCGAGATCGGCGGCGCCTTCGGCGGCGAGAAGGAGACCGGCGGCGGCCGCGAGTCCGGGTCAGACGCGTGGAAGGCCTACATGCGCCGCTCCACCAACACCATCAACTACTCCACCGAGCTGCCGCTGGCCCAGGGGGTCGAGTTCGGATGAGCCACCCGGTCGAGGACGACCGGACGGGGATGGTCGGGGCGACCGAGCTGCGCGCCCGGTTCGCGCGCTCGCTGTCGACCCTCTACGGCACCGAGGTGCCGGCCTACACCACGCTGGTCGAGGTGTCCGAGGCCGTCAACGCCGACGTGCTCGCCGCGATGGGCCCCGAGGCCGAGCGCCTCGGGTCCATCGAGCGGGTCACCGCCGAGCGGCACGGCGCGATCCGGGTCGGCACGCCCGACGAGCTGGCCCAGGTCGCGCGCGTCTTCGGCGCCTGCGGCATGCACCCCGTCGGGTTCTACGACCTGCGCGAGGCGGACCGGCCGATCCCCGTGGTCTCGACCGCCTTCCGGCCCGTCGACCCGGCCGAGCTCGCGGCGAACCCCTTCCGCGTGTTCACCTCGCTGCTCGTCGTCGACGACCGCCGCTTCTTCGACGCGACCACCCAGGCCCGGCTGGAGGAGTTCCTGGCCGCGCGGCGGCTCTTCCCCGACGAGCTGCTCGACCTCGCCGACCTCGCCGAGAAGCAGGAGGGGCTGTCGTCGTACGACGCCGAGCGGTTCATCGAGCTCGCCGCCGCGTCCTTCGCGCTGTCGGCGGAGCCGGTCGACCGCGCGTGGTACGACCACCTCGAGTCGATCTCCTCGGTCGCCGCGGACATCGGCGGCGTCACCTCGACGCACATCAACCACCTGACCCCGCGGGTGCTCGACATCGACGAGCTCTACCGCCGGATGACCGAGCGCGGCATCACGATGATCGACCGGATCCAGGGCCCGCCGCGCACCAGCAAGCCGGACGTCCTGCTGCGCCAGACGTCCTTCCGCGCACTCGCCGAGCCGCGCGCCTTCCGCGAGCCCGACGGCTCGGTGGTGCAGGGCGAGCTGCGGGTCCGCTTCGGCGAGGTGGAGGCCCGCGGCGTCGCCCTCACCCCCGAGGGCCGGGCGCTCTACGACGAGCGCGGCATCGACGCCTTCCCCGACACCGAGCCGGAGCTGCACGACGCCGGCCTCGCCTACTACCGCCGCGACGAGGACGGCCGCCTCCAGCCGATCGTCTACGAGGACTTCCTCCCCACGTCGGCCGCCGGCATCTTCGCCTCCAACCTCACCTCCGACGGCTCCGTCGACGCCCGCCAGCGCGCCGCCGCCCGCGACGCCGCCTGGCTCCAGGACGCCCTCGCACGCCCCCTCCACGACCCCTATCCCCTCTACGCCGCCCAGGCCGACTGACCCACCCACCCACCCCGCGAGGTGTGAGGGTTCGCACCGCGAGGTGTGAGGGTTCGCCCCGCGAAGTGTGAAGGTTCGCACCGCGAGGTGCGCGTTGTGGCTGCGCGAGGTGTGACTTGTGGCTGCGCGAGGTGCGCGTTGAGGTCGCGCGAGGTGCGCGCTGTGGTCGCGCGAGGTGCGCGTCGTGGTCGCGCGAGGTGCGCGTCGTGGTCGCGCGAGGTGCGGGTCGTGGCGGCGCGAGGTGCGGGTCGTGGCTACAGCGCCTCGACGTTGCGCACCAGCGCCACGCTGGTGTGGCGCACCGCGGTGCCGACGACCGGCTTCACGGCCGACGCGATGGCCCGGCCGGCGGGCCCTCCCGGCAGCGTGTAGCTGACCCACGCCTCGATCCGGGTCCGGTCGCCGCCGAGGTCGGTGAAGGTCCACCGCTGGGTGGTGTGGATGCCCTTGACGGTCCGGATCTCGATGTACCGGTCCTGCTCCCAGGCGGTGCACTCGACCCGCGCCTTCAGCGGTACGCCGACCTTCATGACCCCGTCGTACTGCGCGCCGACGCCGCGGAGCTGCTCGGAGACCGGCTCGATCCTCGCCAGCCCGAACATCCAGTCCTTGGTGTGGGTGTGGTCGTCGACGTACGCGAACACCTTGTCGACGGGCGCGTCGACCTCGACGCTCTCCTCCACCACGTTGGTCACGTCAGGATCCTGTCACCCGCCGGCAAGCGGGCCGCTCCAGCACGCGGTTTCAGCGTGGCTCAGCGCGGCGGCGGCAGCGCGTCGGTCGCCTCGAGCTGGCCCATGCCGGTCACCATCAGCAGGTCGGCGACGATCGCGCGCAGCTGGGCGAGGATCGCCTCGGCGGTGAGCACGCCGCTGCGCTCGACCACGCCGGTGGCGGCGCCGACGGCGAGCACCGTATCGCGCGCGGCGACCGCGACCCGGTCGGCGGCGAGCTCGGCCGCCACGGCGTCGGCGGCGTCGGCGAGGTCGGCGGTCAGGACGGCGTAGGCCCCCGGGATCTCGCGTCGGCGGTACGCCGCCACCGAGGTCTGCCGGACCAGGACCCGCGTGCTGCGCAGGGCCCGGTCGAGCGGGTCGACGAGCTCGGCCATCCGCCGCAGCGGCTCGCGGTGGCGCAGCCGGAAGGGCGAGGAGCTGACGACGGACATGCCCTCGTCCGCCGCGGCCTGGAGCTCGCGGATCAGCCGGTCGGTGCTGCGGGCGTCGGCGAGCAGCTCGAGGGCCGGGGTGGCTTCGCCGTCGACCATGAGGTCCGACGCGGCGCGGAGCAGGTCGGCGATCTTGCTGGCGACCCGCGCCGCCTGCTCCCGCGGGCGGCGCAGGGGCGCGGCGGGCACCGCCATCGCCGCGACCAGCGCCACCGAGCCGCCGATGAGCGCGTCGGTCCAGCGCAGGAAGGCACCCTGCGCCCCGGGCAGCAGGGTGGCGACCACGATCGACTGGACGGCGGCCTGGGTGACGAAGAGGATCCCCGCGTCGAGCAGCAGCGCGGTCGACATCGCGAGGAAGACGATGAGCGCGAGCTGCCACGCCCCGGAGCCGATGCCGGCGACGAGCACGTCGGCGATGAGGACGCCGATCGCGACGCCGATCGTCACCTCGGCGACGCGGCGCAGCCGCTGCCCGTACGACGTGCCGAGCGAGACCACCGCCGCGATGGGCGCGAAGAACGGCAGCTCGTGCCCGAGCAGGTCGGCGGCGATGAACCACGCGACGCCGGCCGCCACCGAGCACTGGACGACGACCCAGAGCTTGGACCGCCACCGGCCGATGCGGCCGCGCAGCGACAGGCGGCTGCGCGACCACATCCGATCGAGCGAAGCCTCCACAACTGGGAGGCTAGTGGGTCGGCCGGTGTCAGACGGCCTTGGCCGGGAGGACCTTCTTCGACACGAGGGCGACGACGTCCTCGTACCGCGATCCGGCGAGCTTCTGGAAGTGGTGCAGGGCGTGGGCGTCGATGCCGACGAGCACGCGGGCCTGGTTCTTCTGGATGCCCTTGACGATGATCTCGGCGGCGCGATCAGGCGTCATCCGCGCGAGCTTCTCGTCGAACAGCTTCGCGGTCGCGGCCTTGTCCTCCTTGTCGGAGACGCGGGCGCTGCGGGCGATCGCGGTCTTGATGCCGCCAGGGTGCACCGAGGTCACGCCGACCTTGTGCCCGGCGATGAGCATCTCCTCGCGCAGCGCCTCGGTGAACCCGCGGACCGCGAACTTGGTGGCGTTGTAGGCGCTCTGGCCGGGCATCGCGAGCAGCCCGAAGAGCGACGACAGGTTGACGACGTGACCGTCGCCGGAGGCGATCAGGTGCGGCAGGAACTCCTTGGTGCCGTAGACGACGCCCCAGAAGTTGATGCCGACGATCCACTCCATGTCCTCGTAGGAGAGGTCGGTGACCTCGCCCGCGAGCGCGACGCCGGCGTTGTTGATGACGACGTTGACCTGGCCGAAGTGCTCGGCGACCTCGGTCGCGTACGACGCGAAGGCCTCCTTGTCGGACACGTCGAGCCGGGCGGTGTGGACGTCCGGCGAGCCGGCCTTGACCGCGAGCTCGACGGTCTCGCCGAGGCCGTCCTCGTTGACGTCGGACAGCGCGAGCCGCGCGCCCTTGCCGGCGAGGTTCACCGCCAGGGCCCGACCGATGCCGGACCCGGCGCCGGTGATGACGACGACCTTGTTGCTGAGGTTCTTCACGAGCTGACCTTCTCCCTGGGCTGCGGTGCGCGGACGGGCTCGACGTCGTACTTGTCGAGGTCGAACGAGCGGAGGTGCTGGCGGAACGTGAACGTCTGTCCCGGCCAGAGCGTGGTGTTGTTGCCGAACTTGTCGAGGTACCAGCT
This sequence comes from Nocardioides sp. J54, assembly GCF_000519005.1. GTDB lineage: Bacteria > Actinomycetota > Actinomycetes > Propionibacteriales > Nocardioidaceae > Nocardioides. Next base: position 18,875 of record NZ_JAER01000039.1, read on the forward strand.
CGCGCAGCCGCCGGTCTGCCACACCGTCGGCTTCATCTTGCGGCGGACCTGCGCGGTCCACGCGTCCTGCGCGGACTGCTTGGGCTCGACGACCGCGAGGCCGGAGCGCCGCATCGCGCGGGCTGCCTCGACGACGTACCGCACCTGCGACTCGATGATGAAGATCATCGACGAGTGGCCGAGGGCGGTGTTGGGCCCGACGATCTGGAACAGGTTGGGGAAGCCGTGGATCGTCGTCCCCTTGTACGCCGCCATGCCGCCGTCGTCCCAGACGTCGGCCAGCGTGCGGCCGTCGCGGCCGGTGATGTGCTGTGCGATCGGCGGCTCGGTCACGTAGAAGCCGGTGGCCACGACGAGCACGTCGACGGGCCGCTCGGTGCCGTCCGCGGTGACGACGGCGTTGCCGGTGACCTTCGCGATCGGGTCGGTGACCAGGTCGACGTTGTCGGCGGCGAGGGCGGGGTACCACTTGTTGGAGATCAGGATCCGCTTGCAGCCGGCGCGGTAGGTCGGGGTGACCTTCCTGCGCAGCTCGGGGTCCTTGATGGCCCTGGCGATGTTGCGCTTGGCCTGCAGCTCGACCGCGGCCATGGCCTGCGGGAAGCGGGCGAAGGCGGGCACGCGCGCCTCGAGGGTGCCGTAGACCAGCGTCCGGAGGGCCCGCTGCGCACCGGGGACGTGGCGGAACACGGCCTTCTCGATCGCGGTGAACGAGCGCTCGTTGCGGGGGATCACCCAGTTCGGGGTGCGCTGGTAGACGTCCACGTGGCCACCCGACTCGGCGAGGAGCTTCTGCAGCTCGGGGACGAGCTGGATGGCCGAGGCGCCGGTGCCGATGACCGCGACCCGCTTGCCGGCGAGGTCGACGTCGTGGTTCCAGCGGGCGGAGTGGAAGACCTCGCCCTGGAAGCCGTCGATGCCCTCGATGTCGGGCAGGCGCGGCTCGGACAGGCCGCCGGATCCGGAGATGAGCGTGCGGGCGGCGTACTCGACGACGCCGTTGGGGCCCTCGGTGCGCACGACCCAGCGCTGCTGCTCGTCGTCCCAGCGGGCGTCGACGACCGCGGTGTCGAACACGAAGCGGTCGAGCGTGCCGGACTCCTCGGCGACCCGGCGGGTGTAGGCCCAGATCTCCTGCTGCGGGGAGTAGACCTTCGACCAGTCGGGGTTGAGCGCGAAGGAGTAGGAGTAGAGCTGGCTGGGGACGTCGCACTCCGCGCCGGGGTAGGTGTTGATGTGCCACGTGCCGCCGACGTCGCTGTCCTTCTCGACGACGACGAAGTCGCGCTCGCCGGCCTCGTCGAGCTTGATCGCGGCCGCCAGGCCGGCGAAGCCCGCGCCGACGACGAGGTGGTCGACGTTCCTGCGACTCGGAGTTGCACTCATGACCTCGACGCTATTGGCACTATTGAACATCTGTCAATAGAGTGGGTGGCGTGACGGCGCCCACCCCCTCCCCCTCCGCCCCCGGCCCCGGCAGCGCGCCGGGCGGCACGGGTCGCACCCGGCTCAGCCCGGACCAGCGCCGCACGCAGCTGCTCGAGACCGGCTTCCGGCTGCTCGCCACCCGCTCGCTGGACGAGCTGTCGATCGACCTGCTCGCCGAGGAGGCCGGCATCTCACGCGGCCTGCTCTACCACTACTTCGGCGGCAAGCAGGGGTACTACGAGGCGGTCGTGCAGCACGCGGCCGACCAGCTCTACCGTCGTACCGCTCCCCCGGCGGCGGGCGAGCCGATGGACCGCCTGCTCGTGTCCCTGGGCGGCTACGTCGACTACGTCGTCGCGCACCACACCGGCTACCGCTCGCTCGTCACCGCCGCGCGCGGCGGCAACGAGAAGCTGCGCGCCATCTACGACACCACTTTCGCCGCCCTCGCAGACCGCTTCTTCACCAGTGACCCCGACGGCCTCGTCCTGCCCGACACCCCCGCCGTCCGCCTCCTCATCCACGCCTGGCAGGCCATGGTCGAGGACCTCGTGCTCACCTGGTGCGATGACCCCGCCGGCCTCACCCGCGACGACCTCCTCCAGGTCATCACCACCTCCCTCCCCGCCCTCGTCGAAACCCTCCCCGGCCGCGAGGTGTGACGCCCTGCACCGCGAGGTGCGGGTTGTGGTGGCGCGAGGTGCGGGTTGTGGTGGCGCGAGGTGCGGGCCGTGGCGGCTCGAGGTGCGGGCCGTGGCGGCACGAGGTGCGGGTTGAGGTGCGCACTGGAGGTCAGCGCCGGACGGTGCGACGGCGCCGGTACGCCGGGTGATCGGGGCCCCTCGAGTAGACGCGCTTGGTCGGTGCCGTCGGCGATCGGAGCGCGATCGCGTCGGCGAGCTCCCTCATCCACCGCTGCCGCGCGGTCGGGCTGAACCCGTCCTTGCGGACGACGATCACGATCCAGCCGGCGTCCCGGAGAGCCTTGCGCCGCCTCTCGTCCCGCTCGCGATCATCCTCGGACGTGTGGAACTCCTCGCCGTCGTACTCCACGGCGATGCGGAGGTGGGCGTAGGCGTTCTCGGTCCGCACCCAACCCCACTCCGGCAGCAGGGTCCAGACCTGGGGCTCCGGCATGGGGAGGCTCGCGTCATGGATCATCAGGCGGATCCACGACTCCGGCTGTGAGTCCGCTTCGTCGGTCGAGAGCGGGACCAGCTCGCGCAGCTGTACGACGCCACGGTGTCCCTTGAAGCGCGGCAACATCGCAGTCAGCTGCGTCTCGGTGACTTGATGCTCCCGCCGGAACGCATCCAGGGCCGCAATCGCGCGCAACCGGCCGCGCAGCCGGGCAACGTCGCAAGCAGTGCGGAGCGGAGTGGTCACTCGAACGCCGCCGATCGACATCACGTCCTCCGGCCGCAGCGTCCGCTTGCCGCCGAAGATGCCGTTGCGGCGAGTCGGCTCGCCGGCGGCCGACACCACCTCCACGTCGGGCAACAGGTCCAAGCTTGCGAAGTCGAGGAGGTCGATGCCGTGCAGGAAGGCAGCCGAGAGGTCGCACACCACGCCGCGAGGAGGTACGACCAGGGCGGCCGCCCTTGCCCGGAGGTCGACGGAGTCGCGGAGCGCACTCGCGACGTACACGCCGCGCAGCGGGCGCCGGAGCACGCCGTGGTCGACGAGATGGCGCAGCTGCGCCCGGGTGACGCCCGATTCGCGGGCTATCGCGTAGGTGAACGGACCAGGTCCGAGGCGATCGAGGATGTCCATGCCGCCAGCGTGGACGCGGTCCGAGACTTCCTCGATCCGTCGCACGCGGCGTGTGGATGGCTGTCGTCGTATACAGGGATGCGGACCGCAGGTGGACGGTCGCGTGACAGGTGTGAACGCGTCCGAACGACCTGATCCCGCACCTCGAACAGCCACAGCCCGCACCTCGCGCCGCCACCATCGGCACCTCGCGCCGCCACAATCGGCACCTCGCGCGACCACAATCGGCACCTCGCGCGACCACAACCCGCACCTCGCGCCGCCACAACCCGCACTTCGGCGGGGTGGGGTGGGCGGGGGTGGGGTCAGGACGAGTCGGGATCGGGTTGGCGCTGGGGGTGGCGCTGGCGCTTGCGGCGGACGACGCGGGTGACGCCGACGAGGCGGGGGCCGGCGAGGCGGGCCTCGACGCGGCGGGCCTCGCGCAGGACCGGCTGGGCGACGTACTCACCGAGGATGACGCCGGAGGCGAGGGCGATGGCGACGGAGGCGGCGGTGACCATGGCGAGGAGGCCCTGGGCGACCTGCTCGCCGCCGCCCTCGGAGAGCAGGAAGAGGCCACGGTAGATGGAGAGGCCGGGCAGCATCGGGACGACGGCGGAGACGACGACCACGAGCGGCGGGACGCGGAAGCGGCGGCCGACGGTGTAGCCGAAGAGGCCGATCATGAAGGCGGCGATGCCGACCGACCAGGGGCGGCCGAAGCCGGCCTCGATGATCAGGCCGGTGGCCGTGATCGCGCCGGCTCCGAGGACGCCGATCGGGAGCAGGGTGCGCAGCGGGGCGTAGCAGGCGAAGGCGAAGGCCGCGGCCGCGATGCCTGCCCCGATCGCGGTGGCGGTCAGGCTGACCAGGTCGAAGCGGGGCAGGGTCAGCCGTGGGATGTCGAGCCCGATCTGCGCGCACAGCGACAGGCCGCCACTGACGCCGGCGATGATGCCGGCGGTCGCGAGCACCGCCTCGAGCACGCGCGCCCCACCGGTGACGAAGAAGCCGGAGAGGGCGTCCTGGATCGCGCCGACGAAGCCGATGCCGGCGAGCAGCATGATGATGTTCGCGGTGACGACGAGCGAGGCGTTGAGGTGCACCCACGGCTCGGCGAGGCGGGTGCCGAGGGCGGCGAGGACGGTGGCGACGACGCCGCCGGCCACCTGCTGGTAGAAGCCGGGCAGCCGCCGCCGGGTCATCCACATCTGCAGCCGGTCGATGCAGACGGCGGCGAGCATCGCGACGAGCACCACGACCGCGTTGCCGCCGAGCTGGAGGCCGACGCCGCCGCACATCACGCCGACGCCGAGGGTCGCCGCCCAGCGGGGACGGGCGTGGCCGGACGACACGATCGCCGCGAGCTCGGTACGGGCGTCCTCGAGGCCCACCTTCCCGGCGACGACGTCGCGGACCAGGTGGTCGACACGGGTGAGGTCCTCGTAGTCGATGTCGCGCTGGGTGACCGAGCGCAGCTGCACGACCGGCGGCTCGTCGAGCCCCTGCTGGACGCTCATCGCCAGCGACGTGAAGGTGACGTCGACCTGGGTCTGGCGCACGCCGAGCGCCCGCGCGAGGGCCCGCATCGTCGCGACGACGTCCGGCGCACCGGCGCCTGACGAGAGCAGCACCTCCCCCACCTTCAGGCACAGGTCGAGCGTGCGGTGAAGGGTCCGCAGGTCGTCCATCCCCCCATGCTGTCAGGTTCGCCACCGCGACCGGACGCCCCCTACGCTGAGGAGGTGCGCATCGACTTCCACGGCTCGCCCGAGCCGACGCTCGGGGTGGAGTGGGAGTTCGCACTGGTCGACCGCCGCACCCGCGACCTCCGCAACGACGCCGCCCATCTCTTCGCGCGGGCGAAGCCGCGGATGCCCGACCCCGGCAAGCTGCACAAGGAGCTGCTGCGCAACACCGTCGAGGTCGTGACCGGCGTGTGCCCCACCGTCGCCGACGCGATGGCCGACCTGACCGACACGCTGCGCCACGTCACCTCCGCGGCCGACGACCTCGACCTGGACCTGTACGGCGCCGGCACGCACCCCTTCGCGAGCTGGACCGGGCAGCAGCTGACCGAGGGCCACCGCTACGAGGAGCTGATCAACCGCACCCAGTGGTGGGGCCGGCAGATGCTGATCTGGGGCGTCCACGTGCACGTCGGCCTCCCTGAGAAGAGCCGGGTGATGCCGGTCCTCGCCGCGCTGCTCACCTACTACCCGCACCTGCAGGCGCTCTCGGCGTCCTCGCCGATCTGGATGGGCGTCGACACCGGCTACGCCTCCAACCGGGCGCTGATGTTCCAGCAGCTGCCGACCGCGGGCCTGCCGTTCCAGTTCGAGCGGTGGGAGGAGTTCGAGGCGTTCGCGCACGACCAGGTCACCACCGGCGTCATCGACGAGCTCAGCGAGATCCGCTGGGACCTGCGCCCCGCCCCCACGCACGGCACCCTCGAGAACCGCATCTGCGACGGTGTCTCGACCCTCACCGACATGGCCGCGCTGGTGGCGCTCATGCACTGCCTGGTCGTCTGGCTCGACGGCCGCGCCGCCGCCGGCGAGCGCCTGCCGACGATGCCGCCGTGGCACGTGCAGGAGAACAAGTGGCGCGCCGCACGGTACGGCGTCGACGCGATCGTGATCCTCGACGCCGAGTCGAACGAGCGGCTGGTCACCGAGGACCTCGCCGAGCTCGTCGAGCAGCTCGCGCCCACCGCGGAGCGACTCGGCTGCTCCGCGGAGCTGGCGTCCGTCCTCGACATCCCGACCCGCGGTCCGTCGTACCAGCGCCAGCGGGTGGTGGCCGGGCGCACCGACAACGACCTGGTCGCCGTCGTCGACTCCGTCGTCCGCGAGCTCCGCGTCGAGCTCGACCAGCGCCCCGGCTAGCCGGGGCAGCCGGGCGACCGGGGCCGGGGGCCGTCAGTAGCGCGGTACCCCGATGAACTCGATGCGGCAGTCGTCGTCCTCGCACACCGGGGTGTCGGTCCACACCAGCGCGGACTCGAAGCCCGACCCGGTCGACGTCATCACCTGCACGCCGGTGAACTTCGACTCGCCGAAGGCCTTCACCACGAACACGAGGTCGGCCTTGCCGTCGCCGGTGACGTCGCTCAGCACGGCGCCCTGCAGCGTCCGGGACCCGATCTTCGAGCTGCCCGTGAAGCCGGCGACCTCCTCGAGGCGGCCCCTGGAGACGTCGTAGGCGTTGACGTCGATGATCCCGGTGCTGGAGTTGGTGCGGACGCCGATGAGGTAGGTCTTGCCGTCGCCGGTCACGTCGCCGGCGCGCAGCGCGTCGAGGTAGACGCCCGGCTTGTTGACCGCGCCGGCGTCGAACCCCTTGCCGGTCGAGGTCAGCAGCGCGTAGCCACGGTCCCCGGAGTAGTAGCCGCCATAGTCCTTGTCGCTGACCCGCTCGGCCGGCAGCTGGACCCACAGGTCGGTGTCGCCGTCGCCGTCGAAGTCGCCGGGGTGCAGCCGCACCACGTCGATCACCGCGTTCGGCATCGACAGCCACAGCCGCGGGGCGGAGAAGGTGCCCTTGCCGTCGTTGGTGAGCACGCTGACGTCGACGTTGCGGTCGTTGGGGCTGGCGATGACCAGGTCCTGGTCGCCGTCGCCGTCGAAGTCACCGTGGGCGAGCTGGATCTCCGCGTCGCCGTACTCCTTCAGCGTCGACAGCGACAGCGTGAACGTCTGGTCCTCGGGGAAGGCGTCGTCGGAGGACGTCAGCGTGACCTGCTTGCCGGAGGCCACGAACTTCCACGCGAGGTGGTCGTTGGCGCCGTCGCCGTCCCAGTCGAGGAAGATCTCGTTGGGCTCCCGGTAGGGGTCGACCGCGGTCTCGCGGGTCTCGAAGCCGTTGCCGTTGCTCAGCGCCTCGACCCGCGTCACCTTGTCGTAGTCGAGGTAGAAGTAGAACCGCGCGTCGCCGTACCCGTCGCCGTTGATGTCGCCCTGCACGGCGGCCGTGGCCGGCTCGTCGGTCGGGTCGTCGCCCGACCCGCCACCACCGCTCCACGGCTGCAGCACGGCGAGCGTGATGCCGACCCCCGCGACGAGGACGAGCACGGCGGCCAGGGTGAGCCACAGCCCGGGGCGGCTCTTGCGCGGACCGCCCGCCGGGGTGCCGTACGACGGCTGGCCCCACGGCTGCCCGGGGCCCTGCCCCTGGCCGCTGGGCCCCTGCCCGCTGTTCGGCCAGCTGCCGGGGGTGGGCCAGCTGCCCGGCCCCGGCTGCGAGGGGACGTGGCCGTAGCCCGGCGGTGCCGACGGCGGCGGTCCGGCAGGTGCCTGGGCCGGCGGCGGCGCGGTCGGGGCGCCGGGGAACGACGGTCCCTGCCCGGGCTGCCCGGGCTGCTCGGGCTGCCCGGACTGCCCGGGCTGCGCCTGCTGACCGGGTACGGCGGTGGGCGCAGCGTCGTCGTGCCGCTGGCGGACCTGGGTGGGCTCGGCCTTGCGGCGCCGCTCGTCGGTCCACGCGTTGCCGTCCCAGCGCCGCTCCCAGCCGTCGCCGTCGGGGTACCAGCCCGCGGGCGTCGAGAAGTCGTTCACGTCCGAGTCCTAACCGGTTCGAGGGCAGATGAAACGCGGCAGGCGGTTGTGACCGGGACCCGGACGCGCAAGGATCGGGCCCTGCGACGAAAGGGGACCTCCGTGGTTTCTGTTCCGGGGTTCCGGCCCATCGACCCGACCTCGGCCGCCTTCCTGCTCGCGGAGAACCGTAGCCAGCCGATGCACGTCGGTGGCCTGCAGCTCTTCGAACGGCCGGCCGACGCCGGTCCGGGCTACGTCCGGGAGATGTTCGAGTCGATGCGCGACACCGAGCAGCTGGCACCGCTGTTCGTGAAGCACCCGCACCGCTCGGTGCGGACCGGCGGCACCCTGGTCTGGCGCGACGACGACCAGCTCGACATCGAGCACCACGTCCGCCACAGCGCGCTCCCCCAGCCCGGCCGGGTGCGGGAGCTGCTCGAGCTGGTCGGCCGGCTGCACTCCACCCGGCTGGCCTGGGAGCGGCCGCTGTGGGAGACGCACGTCATCGAGGGCCTGGCCGACGGCCGGGTCGCGATGTACACCAAGCTCCACCACGCGCTGGTCGACGGCATCTCGGCGATGCGGCTGATGGCGAGCGTGCTCTCCGACGACCCCGACCGGCGCGGCATGCCGGCGCCCTTTGCCGCGGACGCCGCGCCCCGCAACCGGCGCGGGCAGCAACCGGGCGAGGGAGATGGTGAGGGGCACGACCCGCTGACCGCTGCGGCCAGCGCCGCCAAGTCGCTCGCGGACCTGCCGGCCGACGCGCTGCGCAGCGCGATGAGCCTGAGCGCCGAGGCGGCCGGGATGCCGGCGGCGCTGGTCAAGACGCTGCGCAAGGGACTGCGCAACGAGACGTCCGCCGTCTCCCTGGCCGCCCCGCGCACGATCTTCAACCAGTCGATCACCGGCGCGCGCCGCTTCGCCGCCCAGGACTGGCCGGTGGAGCGGATGCGAGCCGTGGGCAAGGCCACCGGCACGACCATCAACGACGTCGTGCTGGCCATGTGCAGCGGCGCGATGCGGACCTACCTCGAGGAGCTCGACGCCCTGCCGGACCGCTCGATGGTGTCGATGGTCCCGGTCGGGCTGAACGCCAAGCAGGCCGGCGTCGCCTCCGCCGAGGGCGGCAACGCGATCGGGGCGGTGATGGTGCGCCTGGCCACCGACCTGGCCGACCCCGCCGACCGGCTGCGCACCATCAACCAGTCGATGCAGGACGGCAAGGAGGCGCTGTCGTCGATGACGCCGGCGCAGATCGTCGCGATGAGCGCGATCGGCATGGCGCCCTCGATAGTCATCCCGGCCCTGGGCATGCAGGGCGTGGTGCGCCCGCCGTTCAACCTGATCATCAGCAACGTGCCGGGTCCCCGGGACACGCACTACTGGAACGGCGCGAAGCTCGTCGGCACCTACCCGGTTTCCATCCCGATCAACGGCATGGCGCTCAACATCACCTGCACGTCGTACTCCGGCAACATGGGCTTCGGCCTGACCGGCTGCCGGCGCACGGTGCCGCACCTGCAGCGGCTGCTGACCTTCCTCGACGACGAGCTCGCCGCGCTGGAGAAGGCCGCCGGAATCGGCTGAGGCCCGCGCTCAGGCGGGGCCGGGTTGCTCGACGAACCCGCCCCCGACCCGCTCGGCGACCGCCTGCAGCCGGGCGCGGGTGATCGCGGAGACCGTTGCGTAGCCGGCCCGCTCGGCGTTCGAGCCGGGCCGGGTGGGCTCGGGCGCGTTCACCGACAGGCAGGTACGACGACCGCCGTCGGCCGCGTTCGCGAGCGCGACCGCGTGCCCGGTGGTGCCGGACCCGGCGAAGTAGTCGAGGACCCGGGCGTCGTCCGGCATGGTGTCGAGGATCCGCAGCAGCAGCCCGGTGGGCTTGGGCGACTCGAAGAGGTGGCCGACCAGGTCCTTGAGCTCGGCGACCGCGGTGTCGGTGGAGCCGACCTCCTCGGCGAGCCAGATGGTCCGCAGCTTCTTGCGCCGCCCGCCGACCGGGTGCCGCCAGTCTCGCTGGTAGACGTCGACCCGCTCCCCCGCCACCCCCCGCACCCGGCGGCACTCGAGGTCGTCGGGGCGCTCGTCGATCCGGCGGCGGGACCAGCGCCAGACGGCCGGCGTCCCGTCGCCGAACACCGGCTTCACCTCGACGGCTCCGGGGAACGGCTCGGTCGCCACCTGCCCGGTGTCGGGGTCGCCCCAGACCGCGAAGTGCAGCGTCGGCGCGGTGAGCGGGTTGAACTTCTTGTTGGTGTTGCGCAGCGGGAGGCGCCGGTAGCGGCGGCCGTCGGGCGCGACGAGCGGGAAGTCGGACTCGACGACGGTCGAGGCCGACGACGCATCCAGGACGCACCGGGCGGCGTCCCTGGCGTAGACGAGGAGGTACTCGTGCGAGGTGGCGAAGCCGCGGCCCAGCTGCCGGCCCTTGGGGTTGAGGTTGACCACGACCTGGGCGAGGAAGTTCTCCTCGCCGTACACCTCGTCGAGCAGCAGCCGCAGGTGCGCGACCTCGTGGTCGTCGATGCTCACGAAGATCGCGCCGGTCGGGGCGAGGACCCGGTGACCGGCCTCGAGGCGGGGGCGCATGAAGGCCCGCCACGCGGCGTGCCGGCCGCGGGCGCCCTCGCCGCGCTCGCCGCGGAAGTCGTCGCGGTAGGCGAAGTCGTTGCCGGTGTTGTACGGCGGGTCGATGTAGACCAGGTCGAAGGACTCCGCGGGCAGGCCGGCCAGCACGTCGAGGTTGTCGCCCTCGACGAAGGTGTTCCAGATGGGCTGCGGTTCGGCCACGGGCCCATCGTGGCAGGCTCGTCGCCGTGACCACCGCGCCCCGCCGTACCTTCTCCCGCGCCGAGCTCGAGTCGTTCCGCGACGCCGTCGTCCCCGACCTGCTTCCGACCCGGCCGGGCCAGGAGCTGCGGCTGCTCTTCGTCGGCATCAACCCGGGGTTGTGGACCGCGGCGACGAGCACCCACTTCGCCCACCCGGGCAACCGCTTCTACCCCGCGCTGCTGCGGGCCGGGGTGATCACGACGCCGGTCGACCCGGCCAACGGCATGGACGACGACCAGCGCGACCTGCTGCGCGACCGCGGGATCGGCATCACCAACGTCGTGCCCCGTGCGACGGCGAAGGCCTCGGAGCTGTCGAACGAGGAGCTGCGGGCCGGCGGTGCGCAGCTCGTGGCGCTCGTCGAGCGGGAGCAGCCGAAGGTGGTCGCGATCGCCGGCATCACGGCCTACCGCGCCGCCTTCGGCAGGCCCAGGGCGGTGCCGGGGCGCCAGCCGGAGGACCTCGCCGGCGCGGAGCTGTGGGTGGTGCCGAACCCGAGCGGGCTCAACGCCCACGAGACGGTGGACTCGCTGGCCGCGGCCTACCGCGAGGTGGGCCGGGCGGCCGGGATCGTCTGACCCCGGCCGGCGCCGGCCAGCGGGTCACTCCTCGTCGTCGCCCTCGTCCTCGTCGTCATCGTCGTCGAGCAGGCCCTCGGCGCGCGCCTGCTCGACGATGCGGCGGACGTTCTCGACCGAGCCGCAGCCCTGGTCGATCAGCTCGTTGCGCCGCGCGGCCCACTTGGCGCCGAGGTCGAAGCGGACCTTGGCCGACACCTCGGTGCGCGCCGGCTCGATGATGGTCAGCTCCTCCTCCGCGATGTGGTGGGCGATGAGGTTGCTGAGCTCCTCCACGGCGTCGGTGAAGGCCTGGGTGTCGGTGCCCTTGAGCTCGAGCACCTTCAGCAGCGCCTCGTTGCCCTCGGCGTGCTCCTCCTCGCCGTGCTCGACGGTCTCGCCGTCGATGTCCTCGGCCTTGCGGCGCAGCACGGGGTAGACGAGCTCCTCCTCGGCCTCGCCGTGGGCGATCAGCACGTCGGCGAACGCGCGGCGTACGGTGTCGCGGTCGGCGGTGCCGAGGCGGAGCTGGGCCAGGAGCAGCTCGAATCGACGGTGGTCGTCAGCGATCAGGTCGAGGACGTCGCCCGACGTGGGGCGACCGGTATCGATTCCGGTGGTCATGCCGCGGCCGGTACCCGCAGGACCCGGGGACAGTCCTGCGGGCACCGCGTCGCGGCCTCACGGCTGGCCGATCACCACGCTGAACATCACGGCCCGGGTGACCGACGGGCTGGCGGTGGCGACCCGCCCGGCCTGCGGCCCGGAAGGTACGACGCCGTCGGAGTCCGCGGTGAGCGAGAACACCGCGCCACCGCCGGACCCGGAGGTCGCCTCCCGCACCCCGCCGCCGGTCGTGCTCAGCGAGGTGTCCGAGGAGCTCTTCACCGCCCAGTAGGTGCTCACCCAGCTGCCCGGCGTCGCGACCACCGCGGGGGCGGTCAGCGACGTGGTGGACGCCGTGCTGACCGCGACGGCGCTGTCGACCACGGACGACCCGCCGCTGCTGCGGTAGGCCGTGACCGTGAGGTCGGCCTTCGCGATCGACGACAGCGTCACCGTCACCAGCGAGTCCGCGTCCGACGCGGTCGCGGTGCGGGTCCACAACCGGCCCTGGACGTTGGCCTCGGCCGCCTGCTCCAGCTGGGTCCACCCGGCCGGACCGGTGATCGACGGCGTCGTGCTGTTGACCGCCAGCGCCAGCACCAGCGTGTCACCGGCCTGCACCGACGCCGGCACCCGCACCCGGTGGGTCGTGCTGTTCGCGTTGGCGGCGTCGCCGCCGACGTGCGCGACCTCGGCCGTGCCCGGGTCGGGCTCCTCCGGGTCCGGCTCCTCGGGGTCGGGCTCCTCCGGGTCGGGGTCGCCCGGCTCCTCGGGGTCGATGACCGGCCCCTGGCCGTCGGTGAGGCCGATCGCGACGCTGAACGCCACGAGCCGGGTCACCGACGGGTCGGCGGTGGCGACCCGCCCGGCCTGCGGCCCGGTGGGTACGACGCCGTCGGAGTCCGCGGTCAGCGAGTAGATCGCGCCGCCGCCCGAGCCGGAGGTCGACTCCCGCACCCCGCCGCCGGTCGTGCTCAGCGAGGTCGTCGAGGAGCTCTTCACGGCCCAGTAGGTGCTCACCCAGCTCCCGGGCGTGGTGACCACCCCGGGCGCGGTCAGCGACGTGGCGGTCGCGGTGCTGATCAGCACCCCGCTGTCGACCACCTCGGAGCCGCCGGCGGTGCTGCGGTAGGCAGCCACCGTCAGGTCGGCCTTGGCGATCGACGACAGCGTCACCGTCACCAGCGAGTCCGCGTCCGACGCCGTCGCGGTGCGGGTCCACAACCGGCCCTGGACGTTGCCCTCGGCAGCCTGCTCCAGCTGCGTCCACCCGGCCGGACCGGTGACCGACGGCGTCGTGCTGTTGACCGCCAGCTGCAGCACCAGCGTGTCACCGGGCTGCACCGACGCCGGCACCCGCACCCGGTGGGTCGTGCTGTTCGCGTTCGCGGCGTCCGCGCCGACGTACCCGATCTCCGCGTCGGGCGGCTCCGGCGGGTCCGTCGGCGCGGCGGTGCGCTGGGTCTGCGCGGTGGCGCCGGCACCGTCGGTGACCGTCAGTGTCGCCTCGTAGGAGCCAGCGGCGGCGTAGGTGTGCTGCGCAGTCGCACCGCTGCCGGTCGCCCCGTCACCGAAGTCCCACGCGTAGGACGCGATCGGCCCCTCGGGGTCCGAGGACCCGCTGGCATCGAAGGAGCAGGTGAGGTCGGAGCAGGACACGGTGAAGGACGCGGTCGGCTCCTGGTTGGGCGCCGTGCCGTTGCCCGAGGAGTCCTGGAAGAGGAACCACGCCCGGGCGCCCCACGTGGTGCCGTCGACGCCCGGCCCGGAGCGGACGGTGGCCGTCCCGCCGACCGGTGCTCCGGAGATCGGGCCCTGCGCCCAGTCGATGCGGCGCAGGTTGCCGTCGGACGTCGTCCACCAGAGGTGCTCGCCGGTGCCGAACATGCCGCGCACCTGGGCGAAGTCGATCCCCGCCACGTTGGCGGAGGCGACCAGCCGCTGCGCCCCGACGACCCCGCTCTCGGCGGTGAAGTAGCGGTAGAACAGCTGGTTCGAGCCGGACCGGGTGAAGTAGATCCGGCCGGAGTCGTAGAACAGGCCGGTCATCGTGCTGAGGTCGCTGGACCAGTCGGGGAAGGGCACGATCTGCTCGCTGGCGTCGACGGCCTGGGGCGCGCCGTACATGCTGCCGTCGAAGGTACGACGCTTGAAGGTGCCGTCGGAGTGGGCGGTGTAGAGCCAGCCGTTGAGCATGAACGCCCCGCGCACGGTCAGCCAGTCGACCGACCCCGACGGTGCCGACTGGACCTCGCCGACGCTGGAATTCGTCATCGCCCGCCGGCTCACCGGGACGGTGGTCACCGGCGCGGTGTCGGCGCGGACGATCTCGATCGCGTTGACCAGCGGGTTCTCGACGACGTGGACGAGCCGGATGTTGACCGTGCCGTCGCTGGTGACGGTGAACTCGCGCATGGTGCCGCGGTCGTGGCCGACGGACGCGACGATGTCGAAGTTCGTCAGCACGCGGCCGCCCTCGACGTCGACGTGGAAGACCCGCTGCCCGGCCTGCTGGGTGCAGGTGCACCGGTTGGCGAAGTACATCCGCACCTTGACCTCGGTGCCGGCCGGCACGGGGAAGGCCCACTCCTGCTCCTGGCCGCCGGCGGCGTCCCACAACTCGTCGTCGAAGACGGCCCGCGGGGTGCCGGCCGGGACGGTGGAGTCGACCGACGGGACGGTGGTGTAGCCGGCCCGGTTCTGGCCCGCGTTGTGGTACGGCGAGGGCGAGCCCGCGGTGTCGGCCTGCCAGCTCGGGCCGATGTCGGCCGGCAGGGCGGCGCCGGCCGCGTTCACCCGGTACAGGATGCTCGGGTCGGCGATGCTGCCGCCGGTGCCGACGCCGTAGAGGTCGTTCGGCAGCCCGGGGGTGCGCACCCGCGGGTAGGAGACGCCGTTGGGGTTCATCCGGGCGATGCGGCTCTTGAGCTGCCAGTTGCCGATCCGGTCGGTGTCGGAGGCGACCCACAGGCCCTCGGGGGTGTCGAGGAAGTCGAAGACACCGACGCCCTTGGTGCGACCCGGGTTCCACGAGAACGGCAGGCCGTTGATCGGGTCGAGCGCCGCGATGCCCTCGCGGGCCACCGCGCCCTGGCCCGCGTTGTCGCCGCGGAAGGCGTTGTTCTGCCAGCGGAAGTGGCCGCCGACGTACACGGCGGAGTCGGTGACCTCGACCCCGTAGGTGGTGTCACCGCCGGTGTAGTTGACCCACGACGGCCGGATGCCGGCGCCGGAGGACGCGGTCTCGAAGCGGGCGGTGGTGTCGCAGGGGCCGGACGAGCCGCCGTACGCGCCGGTCGTGGAGACGACGAAGAACCGGCCGTCCGGGGAGAAGTCGACGTCGCGCATGTAGCTGTCGAACGCGGTGGAGCAGCGGGCCTCGTAGAAGCTCGTCCGGAAGTCTGCCGGCTCGGCGCTCGCGCCGGAGGTGTCCAGCATGAGCAGCTGGTGGTTCACCACGTCGTCGAGGGTGTGGAAGTTGCCGACCGCGACGAGCCGGTCGCCGTCGGGGGTGATGTCGAACTTGAGGACCTGGGTGACACCGTCGTTGTGGTTGCCGGCGATCACGCGGCTCATGAAGGTCGTCGGTGCACCGGTGGTGGGGTTGAGCGTGGCGAGGGCGCGCTGGGCGCGGCCGCCGACGTGGGTGAAGGCGCCGCCGATCCAGAGCCGGCCGTCACGCAGCGCCGCGTCGCGGACCTGCCCGGAGACCGTGCCGGCGTTGAAGGTCGTGACGACCTGGCCGTCGGAGATCCGCACCCGGGCGACGCGGGAGCGGCTCTGGTTGCCGATGCTGGTGAAGTTGCCGACGACGTAGACCGTCTCGTTGTCCCCGGCGTCGACGATCTTCTGCACCACGCCGTTGGGGTTTGGCACGAAGCTCGTGCTGATCGCCCCGGTGGTCGCGTTGAAGGCGAGCAGGTTGCTGCGCGCGAGCACGGTCTGGCTGTTGTCGTTGCGGGCCTGGCTGAAGTCGCCGCCCAGCAGGACGGTGTTGCCGACCTTCGTCACCGACAGCACCCTGCCGTCGAGGACGTGCGGGGTGCCGCTGGCCGCGACCTCGCTGACCAGGCGCCCCGGTGGCGAGTCCTCGGCCAGCGCCGGCGCGACGAGCGCCGTGGAGAGGAGACCGATCAACGCGGCCACCAGGAGGGGAGCTCTCCGGATCCACATGTGCCTTCTGCCCTTCTCGAGTCGGCCCGAGACGTCGACACCGGCGCGGCCGGAGCCCGGCCCGTCGGGCATCCGTGGTCCCGGAACCACGTCAGTGAGGCGACGCTAGGACTGCCCGGGCCGGTGTGGTCCGGGCAGCGGGCAACTTCCCCGAAATGGGTGAACGGCCCCGCGGCAGGTGGTCCAGACGGCTGTGCGGACGGCTGTGCGGGCGGCTGGCTGGAGGCGCGGTACGTCGGCTCAGGCCGTGGTCGCGGCCCGGAGCCGCTCGAGGTGGGCGTGCACCAGCGAGACCGCGGACGCGCCCTCGCCGCTGGCGGCCGCGACCCGCTTCATCGACCCGGCGCGGATGTCACCGGCTGCGAAGACGCCCGGCACCGACGTGGCGAGGCTCTCCGGCGGCCGGCCGTCGATCCAGCGCTCGCGCGGCACGTCCCGCCCGGTCAGCACGAACCCGTGGTCGTCGCGCAGCACGGACTCGCCCAGCCAGTCGCAGTGCGGGGCGGCGCCGATGAGCAGGAACAGCCCACCCGCAGGCACCCGCTCCTGCGCGCGGGTGCGCACGTCGCACAGCTGGAGCCAGCCCAGCTGCCCGGTCTCGTCGGGGCCGCCGTCGACGATCTCGGTGCACGGCCGCACCGTGATCCGCGGGTTCCAGGTGATCTCGTCGATGAGGTACTGCGACATCGTCGACGACAGGTCCTCCCGGCGGACCAGGATCGTGACCGACCGCGCGAAGCGGGCGAGGTGCACGGCCGCCTGGCCCGCGGAGTTGCCGCCGCCGACGACGAAGACGTCGCGGTCCTCCATCTCCCGCGCAGCGGTCATCGCGGCGCCGTAGTTGACGCCCGCGCCGACCAGGTCCTCCAGCGGGGCAACCCCGAGCCGGCGGTAGGCGACGCCCGAGGCGACGACGACCGCGCGGGCGCGCACGTCACCGCCCTCGGTGACCAGCACGTGCGGTGCCCCGTCCTGCGCGGGACGCAGCTCGACGACCGGCCAGCCGGTGAAGAAGCGGGCGCCGAACCGGATCGCCTGCACCCGTGCGCGCTGGCCCAGCCGCTGACCGGAGATGCCACGGGGGAAGCCGAGGTAGTTGCGGATCATCGAGCTGGTGCCGGCCTGCCCGCCGACCACCTCCGACTCGACGACGACGGTCGAGAGCCCCTCGGACGCGCCGTAGACCGCGGCCGCCAGCCCGGCGGGACCCCCGCCGACCACCGCGAGGTCCACGACCTCGCCGCAGTCGATGTCGGAGGGGCGGCCGTAGAACGCTGCCGCCAGCTCGCGCGTCGAGCGCGGCGACAGCACCGGCCGGTCCTCCCAGACCGCAGCCGTCAGGTGCACCAGCGGGTACGACGGCTCGCCGTCGACCTTCGCCAGCGCCTCCTGCCCCTGCGGGCTGTCGGGGGTGTAGACGCAGTAGGGCATGCCGGTGCGGTCCAGCAGGTCCCGCACGGCCAGCGCCATCGGTCGGGCGTCCGGGGTGATGACCCGCACCGTGTCGACCTCGTTGATCGCGACGGTGGCGCCCCAGTCGTTGAGCAGGTCGGTCACCGCGTGGTGGAACTCCTCGTCGCGGCGGGCCTGCGGGAGGACGTGGTAGGTGTCGAACTTCCCCTTGCGCAGGTAGGGCCGCAGCGCCGCGCTCTCCTCGGCGAGCCGCTCCACCGGGATCAGCACCAGCCGACGGGCGGTCGGGACCAGCGTGCGCCAGACGTGCAGCGCGTGCAGCACCTCCGTGTCCGGCAGCCGCGACTCCGTCGCGACCAGGGCCACCGGCTGCCCGGCAGCCCGGGCCTGCTCCAGGAGCGCGGTGGCCTCGGCGGCGCTGGCGGCCGACCGGACGTCGTACTCCCGGTCGTAGCGGTGGAACTGCTCGACCATCACGTCGAGCTGCTCCCCCGACACCAGCAGGATCAGGGGGTCAGGCGCGGGGGCTGCCACCCGTCCAGCGTGTCAGATCACCAGATTGAGCGCCATCACGAAGACCAGGCCGCTGACCGACAGCAGGGTCTCCATCGCCGACCACGTGGCGAGGGTCTTGCCGACGGTCATCCCGAAGTACTCCTTCACCAGCCAGAAGCCGGCGTCGTTGACGTGGGAGAAGAACACCGAGCCGGCGCCGATGGCGAGCACCATCAGCGACACCTCGCCCGTGGAGAGCTGGTCGGTCAGCGGTGCGAGCAGGCCCGATGCGGTGACCGTGGCGACGGTGGCCGAGCCGGTGGCGAGGCGGATCAGGACGGCGACGAACCAGGCGAGCAGGAGCACCGAGACGTTGCTGTCGGCGACCCGCTCGGCGACGATCGTGCCGATCCCGGTGTCGACCAGCGACTGCTTGAAGCCGCCGCCGGCGGCGACGATCAGCAGGATGCCCGCGACACCCGGCAGCGAGGACTCGATCGACTTCGCGATGCCGTCGCGGCCCATCCCGCTGCCCATGCCGAGGGTGAACATGCCGACCACGACGGCGATCAGCAAGGCGATGAGCGGGGTGCCGAGCACGTCGAGGGTGCGCCGCAGCGGGTCGGACTCGTCGTCGATGAAGATGTCGGCCAGCGCCTTGCCCATCATCAGCACCACCGGCAGCAGCACGGAGGCGAGGGTGACCGGGAAGGACGGCCGCTGCGGGAGCTCCTCGGCGTCGGTGGCCTCGAAGCCCGCGGGGACCGGCACGTCGACGTACCGGCCGACGAGGCCGAACACCGGGCCGGCGATGATCACGGTCGGGACGGCAACGGCGATGCCGAGCGCGAGGGTGGTGCCGAGGTCGGCGCCGAGGTAGTCGATCGCGGTGAGCGGGCCGGGGTGCGGCGGGACCAGGCCGTGCATCGCCGAGAGGCCGGCCAGGGCCGGGATGCCGATGGTGACCAGGGACTGCCCGGAGCGGCGGGCGACGAGGTAGATGACCGGCATCAGCAGCACGAGGCCGATCTCGAAGAACATCGGCAGGCCGATGACCGCGCCGACCACGGCCATCGCCCACGGCAGCGCGCGCGGCGAGGCGTGGCCGATGATCGTGTCGACGATCTGGTCGGCTCCTCCGCTGTCGGCGAGGAGCTTGCCGAACATCGCGCCGAGCGCGATCAGGATGCCGACGCCGGCGGCCGTGGAGCCGAAGCCCGCGGTGAAGCTGGCGATCGAGGTCTCGACGCCGACCCCGGCGACGACGCCGACCGTCAGGGCGCCGGCCGTCAGGGCGAGGAACGGGTGCAGCCGGGCGCCGATGATGAGCACGACGATGACGGCGATGCCGAGCAGGGCGGCGACCACCAGGCGCCCCTCGGAGGCGACCGGCTCGACGAGGTCGGTGCCGGCGGCGAGGACGAGCTGTGCGGACATGCAGGGACTCCTCAGGACGGGTCGGTCTGGTCGACGTACTGCTGGACGATCGCGTCCACCGACTGGTCGACGTCGATGACGGTGCCGGCCTCGTCGTCGGCGAGCGGCTCGAGCGTGTCGAACTGCGAGTCGAGCAGCGAGGCCGGCATGAAGTGGCCGGGCCGGGCGGCCTGGCGCCGCGCGATGACCTCGCGGGTGCCGTGCAGGTGCACGAAGACGGCACGCGGGGCATGGCTGCGGAGCTGGTCACGGTAGGCGCGCTTGAGCGCCGAGCAGCTGACGACGCCACCGCGCTCCCCGTGACCGGCCAGCCAGCGACCGATCTGCTCCAGCCACGGACGGCGGTCGTCGTCGTCCAGCGGGACGCCGGCCGTCATCTTGTCGATGTTGGCCTGCGGGTGGAGGTCGTCGGCGTCCTCGTAGGGGACGCCGAGGCGCTGGGCGAGCGCCGCGCCGACCGTCGACTTCCCCGATCCCGACACGCCCATGACGACGATCAGCGGTGCGCCCCCGTGGTGCGGCAGGGTGCTGCTCATGACTCCTCCTGGAGGACGATGACCCGGACTCCTGGCGGAGTACCCCGTGTGCTGGCCGTCACAGTCTGCAAGTATTAATCTGCTTTTTACAACCCCGCCGGCGCATTAAATCTGATCTTTGGAGGGAACGTGGCCCGCACCGCGCTGCACGAGGACGTCCTCGAGGCGCTCGGCGGTCGCATCGTCTCGGGCGACCTCGCCGAGGGCGCGGTGCTCACCCTCGACACCATCGACACCGAGTACGACGTCAGCCGCTCGGTCTCCCGCGAGGCCGTGCGGGTGCTGGAGTCGATGGGCCTGGTCGCCTCGCGGCGCCGGGTCGGCGTCACCGTGCTCCCCCGCTCGGCCTGGCACGTCTACGACCCCCGGCTGATCCGCTGGCGCCTCGACTCCGAGGACCGCACCCGTCAGCTGCGCTCGCTCGGCGAGCTGCGCAGCGGCGTCGAGCCGGTCGCCGCCGGGCTGGCCGCACAGCGCGCGACGCCCGAGCAGTGCGCGGCGCTGACGGCCGCGGCCAGTGACATGGTCGTGCACGGCCGCGCCGGCGACCTCGAGGCGTTCCTGGAGGCCGACATCGCCTTCCACCGCATCCTGCTGGCGGCGTCCGGCAACGAGATGCTGGCCGCGCTCGACGGCGTCGTCGCCGAGGTGCTGGCCGGGCGCACCCACCACCACCTCATGCCCGAGCATCCCAAGGACGAGGCGGTGGCGCTGCACGTCGAGGTGGCTCGCGCCGTACGCTCCGGCGACGCCGACGCGGCCCGCACGGCGATGGCCACGATCATCTCGGAGGCGACCGGCGCCGTGACCGAGAACGCAGCGGAGGCGACGGGTGCAGACGGGGAGGACTCGACTAGGCTCGGTTGACGATGGAGACCACGCCAGAGCTCGCCCGCCTCGTCGACCAGCTGCAGGCCGAGGAGTACACCGTCACCGAGCCGCTGCCCGGTGTGATCCACGTGAAGGGCCGCTTCTCCAACCCGGAGCGGATCGCGCTGCGCGCGGCCGCCGACGCCGGTGACATCGCCGTCGCCGTGTGGGCCACCAGCCACCACGACGACTGGGCCCTGGTGTGCTGGAACCGTCCGGACCTGGTGACCATCACCCAGAAGGGCGCCGCGCCGCAGCGCTGGCGCCACCGGCGGATCCCGGACACACTGCGCCCCGACGCGCAGACCTTCCTCGAGGGCGCGTCCTCCCCCTTCGACATCGTCACCCGGCCCAAGCACCAGCCGACCGACGCGGCGCGCGAGATCCTCGGCCAGTTCGAGATCACCGACCCGCCCCCGCCGGGCTGGGTGCCGCCCGTGGTCGAGGTGCCCGAGATCCCCGTCGTCCGCGAGTCGCGGGTGCCGACCGCCCCGGCCGAGAAGGCCCGCCGCGCCGCCACCCCGCGCGCGCCCAAGGCGCCGGCGAAGCCGGTCAAGGCCGAGCCG
This sequence comes from Nocardioides sp. J54, assembly GCF_000519005.1. GTDB lineage: Bacteria > Actinomycetota > Actinomycetes > Propionibacteriales > Nocardioidaceae > Nocardioides. Next base: position 40,084 of record NZ_JAER01000039.1, read on the forward strand.
GTCGTCGCGGTCTGCCCGACCTGCTTCATGGCCATCCCCGCGACGGGCATCTGCGACAACTGCGGCTGAGCTGAACTGGCCGAGCGTGTCGCCTGTCGGCTCCCGTAGGCCCAGCCTCCCGCTGGCGGCAAGACTCGCGCCTGTCGCGCCTACGGTTCAGCCGGTTGCCGCGAGGTCGTCCGGTGCGGCGACGCGCAGCTCGACGTCGTTGGCCAGGTGCACCGGCCAGCGGTCGCAGGTCGCGCTGAGGGCACGCGCCCACGCGAGGTCGCCGGGCGTGCGGCCCGGCCCGCCGGGGCGGGCGTAGAGGAACGCGCAGGTGCGGTCCCCGCCCACGAGCTGCTCGACCAGCCGGCCGAGGGTGGCGCACTCGCTGGCGCCGGGGTGCAGCGGCACGTCCTCCACGTTGAGGACGTGGCGCGGCCGGTCGCCGTCCACGAACAGCAGCCACAGCTGCGGGGTGGCGAAGCCGAGCTCCCCCATGAGCGAGCGCCAGGCGTGCTCGACGGAGGACTGGTCGGTAAACGGCGGCATCTCGTCGGGCGAGAGCCGGGGCGGGATCTGCTGGTCGTCAGTGGTCATGCGACCACCCTGCGCCTTTTCGGCGGAACGCGTCGGCCGTCATCCACAGGCCCGGTCCTGCGCCAGTGGGCGAGGTGCGAGGCGCCCCACCCCAAGTCCGGTGGTTGAGGTGCGAGGCCGCCCCATCCGGGTCCGGTGGTTGAGGTGCGAGGCCGCCCGCGGCCGAGCCTCGAAACCACCGGCCGTGGTGCACCGGACTGTGCCCGCCACAGTCCGCCGTCCAGGCCCGGAGGTTTCGAGGCTCCTCGCTAGCGCTCGTCGCACCTCAACCACCGGGAGCACGGCGTGGCGAGCCCAGGACTCGCGGCCTGCTGCTGGGCGGACCCAGCCCCCGAGAGGCGACACGCTCGCGCAGTCAGTGACAACTCAGTCCCCGCCGCAGGCCCGGCCGTCGCCGTCCCGGTCCAGCCCGTGCGGGTCCGGGCCGGTGACGGTGACTGGCCCGACGTCGGCGCAGTCCAGGTCGGGCGGGTAGAGCGGGACGCACGGGTCGTAGCCGGGCTCGCAGCTGCTGCCCTTGTCCTTCTTCCCGCTGCCGAGGAGGCCGCGCGGCTGGTTGTCCTGCTGCGGCTTTCTCTTGCAGGTGATGTCGGGGGCCGCCTCGTCGGCGGCGATGTAGTCGTCCTCGCGCGGGTGCCGGCCGTAGCCGTCGCGCGAGTCGTAGCGGGCGATCGCCAGGCCCTTGTCGAGCATCTGCCGCCCGACGTCGAGGCCGTCCACCTCGACGTAGCGCAGCAGCCGGTCGTAGACGTCGCGGTCCTCGTCGGACTCGACGAGCACGACTTCCTTGCCGAGCACGAGCCGCTTCATCGTGGACTGCGCGGGCCCGAAGCCGCACTCGCCGCGCTCGGGGGTGTCGATCCCGACCAGCCGCACCGTCTCGCCGTTGTCGAGGTCGACGGTGTCACCGTCGACGACGTGGGTGACGACGTACGTCGCCTCCTCGACCGCCGGCTCGACGGTGGCGCCGTCGGTCGGCTCGTCGAGCAGCTCGTCGACCTCGGTCGGCTCGGGCGTGGGTACGACGGTCTCGGTGACCGTCTCGGTCACGACCACCTGCCCCGCGTCGGTCCCGCTGTCCAGCTCGCAACTGGTCAGCGCGAGCAACGCGCCCGCCCCCAGGGCGCCCACGCCCCGCCGCACCCGGCGTCCCATCGATGACATCTCCGACCTCCGTCCCGGACGCTACGTCCGGCGCGCGGACCTGTCCGGAGAACCGTGAAACTGCGCACCCCGCCGGTGCTCAAACTGCGGAGCCACCAGCACGCGCCAGCCCGCCGGTGGTTGAGGTCTGAGGCGCCCTGGTACCGACTGCCTGCCGCTGGTTGAGGTGCGAGGCCGCCCGCGGCCGAGCCTCGAAACCAGTGGCGCCTGTTCACCGGGCTGTGCCCACTACAGCCCGCCACGCAGGC
>NZ_JAER01000040.1 GCF_000519005.1 Nocardioides sp. J54
AGGGCGAGCCGTTGCGACCTCGACCACACGATCGAGCATGCTCGCGGTGGCCCGACGTGTCCGTGCAACCTCGTGCCCTTGTGCCGGCGCCACCACCGGGCCAAGACCTTCAGCCTCTGGCGCTACGTCACCATCCAGCCCGGCCACTACCTGTGGAAATCACCGAACGACCGGCACTTCCTGGTCGGCCCGAAGGGCACGAAGGTCCTCGACACCCCGCGCCGCGTTGATCCGGACGACTACTAGCCACCGAGCCCCACACCCCGCCCACCGGCGGGGTCATCGGCATGCCTGACCCTCCAGGACTGCCACCGGTCGAGGTGCGAGGCGCCCCAGCACCGACCTCCCGCCGCTGGTTGAGGTGCGAGGCGCCCCAGCGCCGACCTCCCGCCGCTGGTTGAGGTGCGAGGCGCCCCAGCGCCGAGCCTCGAAACCAGTGGCACCGATGCACCCGACTGTGGCACCACAGTTCGCCATCAAGGCCCGGAGGTTTCGAGGCTCCTCGCTGGCGCTCGTCGCACCTCAACCGCCGGGAGACAGCAGCGCTCCTAGACGTCATGCGAATCGTGGCCTGGAGCCCACGATTCGTATGACGTCCCGAGGAAGGCGGCCGACCGGCAGGGCCCCGCAGTCAAGGACGCCGAAGGCGCCGCGTAGCGGCGGAGCGCAGCGACGTCCTTGACGCCGGGGACCGGTCGGCTACGGTGCGCGGCCGCCGACACCAACCACGAAGCAACACTCACGCCGCTGGTTGAGGTGCGAGGCGCCCCAGCGCCGAGCCGCGAAACCAGCGGCACCAGCGCACCGACTGTGCCCACCAAGATCCGCCCGACACGCCCGGAGGCAGCATCCGGCAACGGGGCTCAGCCTTCGCGCACCACGCTGAGCGCCTTCGCCACCCGGTCCGGGTCGTCGTACGCCACCCAGGTGATCCGGGGGTCGTCCTTCCACCAGGCCATCTGGCGGCGGGCGAACTTGCGAGTGGCGATGATCGTCCGCTCCTGCGCCTCCTCGACGCTCATATGGCCGGCCAACACGGCCATGGCCTGGCGGTAGCCGATGGCGAGGGAGGCGGTGCGCCCCTCGGCGAGGCCGTCGGCGAGCAGGCGGTCGACCTCGTCGAGGAGGCCGGCGTCGAACATGGCGTGGACGCGGGTGGCGATGCGCTGCTCGAGGACGTCGCGCGGGATCTCGACGCCGACCTGCACGGTGGCGGGGTCGACGTACTCCTGCACGGGGAGGGTGGCGCTGAACGGGCGGCCGGTGAGCTCGATGACCTCGAGGGCGCGCACGATGCGGCGGCCGTTGGCGGGCTCGATCCGGTCGGCGGCGTCGGGGTCGAGCTCGCGGAGGCGGGCGTGGAGGGCGGCGGGGCCGACGTCGGCGAGCTCGGCCTCGTAGCGGGCGCGCAGGTCGGGGTCGGTGCCGGGGAAGTCGAAGCGGTCGAGGATCGCGCGGGTGTAGAGCGCGGAGCCGCCGACGAGGACCGGGACGCAGCCGCGGTCGCGGATGTCGGCGATCGCGGCGCGGGCCCAGCCCTGGAACTCGGCGACGGTCGCGGGGTCGCGCACGGACAGGGTGTCGAGCAGGTGGTGCGGGATGCCGCGTCGTTCGGAGACGGGCAGCTTCGCCGTACCGATGTCCATGCCGCGGTAGACCTGCATCGCGTCGGTGTTGACGACCTCTCCCCCGAGGGCCTCGGCGAGGTCGAGGGAGAGGGAGGTCTTGCCGCTGGCGGTGGGCCCGACGATGGCCACGACCGGGATCGGGGACGGGCGCTGCGGCATGGAGACAGTGTGGCAAGGTTGCTCCGACGGCCCGGAGCGGGTCGCCACCTTCGACCTTTGGGGGTTCTCGTGGGCTTTCTGGACAACGCCAAGGACAAGCTGACGGACGCCGTCGACAAGCACGGCGACAAGATCGGCGACGGCCTCGACAAGGCTGCCGACGTCGCGTCGAAGAAGACCGGCGGCAAGTTCGACGACAAGATCGACACCGGCGTCGAGAAGGCGAAGGACGCCCTCGACAGCCTCGACGGCAAGAACGACGACATCCGCTGAGTCCCACCCGCGTGTCCGTCCATGACCCGGCGACCGGGAAGACCCGCTTCGTCGTCGTCCCCGCCTCCTACGTCTTCCTCCTCCGCGAGGCGACCGGGGGCTCCGGCACCGAGGTGCTGCTGCAGCTGAGGCAGGGCACCGGCTACATGGACGGGCACTGGGCTGCCGCGGCCGCCGGCCACGTCGAGCGCGGCGAGACCGCCGAGCAGGCGGCGCGGCGCGAGGCGCTCGAGGAGGTCGCGGTCAGCGACCTCGACCTGTCGTTCGTCACCGCCATGCAGCGCACGGCGCGCGACCTGCCGATCGACGAGCGCATCGACTTCTTCTTCACCGCCCGCTCCTGGTCGGGAGAGCCGCGGATCGTCGAGGCGGCCAAGTGCGCGGACCTGCGGTGGTTCGCGCTCGACGACCTGCCCGACCCCGTCGTGCCGCACGAGCGAATCGTCCTCGACGGGCTGCGCACCGGCAACCTGGCGCCGCTGACGCACTTCGGCTTCTGAGCCTCCGGATCAAACCGCGCCGCGCGGATACCGCCCTACCGAGTGTTCCCGAGACACTGGGAGGGGATGGACATGAACGCTGACCTGCCACCGCAGCCCGAGCCGAAGGTGGAGCCGCCCGAGCCGGCACCCGGCGGGCCGAACAGCATCGAGGGCGTCGGGGGCGACGGGCCGCGCAGCACCGTGGGACGCGACCCGAACCCCATGCACAACCCGGCGACCGACGAGATCCCGGAGGCGGCCGTCGAGGAGGAGGACACCGACACCGCGGCCACCCGCGGCGACCCGGAGGTCCCGCCGGAGTCCGAGTCCCCGGCCTGAGCCGTCAGGCCCGGTTAGCGCAGCCGTACGACGTCGAGGCGGGTCTCCACGACCCCGCCGTCGGCGGAGCGCTCGACGAAGTAGGCGCCCTTGCCGTCGACCTCGGTGAACGCGCCGGCGACCTCGGTCCCGCGGTAGAGCACGCCGACGCCGTCGTCGGTGGCGTAGCCGGACGGCAGCACGCCGTCGCCGACGAGCTTGTGGAAGAGCGGGCGGCGCTGCTCCTCGGAGTCGTAGTGGACCCCGTTGGACCAGGGCAGCAGGCCGAGCCCGTTGGTGAACGGGCGCAGGTCGGGGCCGAAGGAGTCGGTCGTCCCGCCGACGTGCCAGCACAGCGAGCCGGCGGAGACCCCGGTGAGCACGACACCGGCCTCCCAGGCCTCGCGCAGGGCGGCGTCGACGCCGTGCAGCTCCCACATCGCGAGCAGCCCGGCGACGCTGCCGCCCCAGACCCAGATGACGTCCTGCTCGAGCAGGTGCCCGCGCACGTCCTCGATGTTGGGCATCGGGAAGAGCTGCAGGTGGCTGCCGTGGAAGCCGGCCTCCTGCGCCATGTCGTAGAAGTCCCGGATCACCGCCGGGGCGTCACCGCAGGCGGTGCCGATGAAGCAGACGCGGGGCGTGCGACCGTCCACACCGGCGAGGTCGATGGCATGACGGGTCAACGGGCCGACGCTCCAGCGCGTTCGTACGCCCGGAAGGATGCCGCCCGAGGTTGCGAGAATCGTTCGTTCCGCTGGCATCGGCCACGAACCTAGCCCAGCGGAGGCCTCCGGCTCAACGGCAGGCGGGAGCCTCCGGCAGCGGCGCGGGTACGCCGACGGACGGCATCCCGAGCCCGACGGCCGGTCCGGTGGCGGGCGGCTCGGCGGTGCGGCGCTCCCACGCGTCGCCCGAGCGGGTGCGGCGCAGCGAACGCACCGGGCCGTCGGCGACGAGGTGGTGCGGCGCGGCGTAGGTGACCTGGACGGTGACCATGTCGCCGGGGCGCGGTGCGCCCTCGACCTGGGAGAAGTCGGCCTCGAAGTGCACCAGCCGGTTGTCGGGCGCGCGGCCGGAGAGCCGCATGGTGGCGGCGTCCTTGCGGCCCTCGCCCTCGGCGACCATCAGCTCGAGCTCACGCCCGACCAGCCGCTTGTTCTCGTCCCACGTGATCTCGTTGACCAGCTCGACGAGGCGGTTGTAGCGGTCGGTCACCACGGCCTGGTCGACCTGGTCGGGCAGGGTGGCGGCCGGCGTGCCGGGGCGCTTGGAGTACTGGAAGGTGAACGCCCCGGAGAAGCGCGCCTCGCGGACGACCTTCAGCGTCTCCTGGAAGTCCTCCTCGGTCTCACCGGGGAAGCCGACGATGATGTCGGTGGTGATGGCGGCGTCGGGGATCGCGGCGCGCACGCGCTCGATGATGCCGAGGAACTTCTTCTGGCGGTAGGAGCGGCGCATGTCCTTGAGGACCTTCGAGGATCCCGACTGCAGCGGCATGTGCAGGCTCGGCATCACGTTCGGGGTCTCGGCCATCGCCTCGATGACGTCGTCGGTGAACTCGGCCGGGTGGGGGCTGGTGAAGCGCACCCGCTCGAGGCCCTCGATCTCGCCGCAGGCCCGCAGCAGCTTGGAGAAGGCCTGCCGGTCGCCGAACTCCACGCCGTACGCGTTGACGTTCTGGCCGAGCAGGGTGACCTCGGAGACGCCCTCGGCGACGAGCGCCTCGATCTCGGCGAGGATCTCGCCGGGGCGCCGGTCCTTCTCCTTGCCGCGCAGGCTCGGGACGATGCAGAAGGTGCAGGTGTTGTTGCAGCCGACGCTGACCGACACCCAGGCGGCGTAGGCGGACTCGCGCTTGGTGGGCAGCGTCGAGGGGAAGACGTCGAGCGACTCCAGGATCTCGACCTGCGCCTCCTGCTGGACCCGCGCCCGGTCGAGCAGCGCCGGCAGGGAGCCGATGTTGTGGGTGCCGAAGACGACGTCGACCCACGGGGCCTTCTTCACGACCGTGTCGCGGTCCTTCTGCGCCATGCAGCCGCCGACGGCGATCTGCATGCCGGGCCGCTTCGCCTTGACCGGCGCAAGGTGGCCGAGGTTGCCGTAGAGGCGGTTGTCCGCGTTCTCCCGCACCGCGCAGGTGTTGAAGACGACGACGTCGGCCTGCTCCCCCTCGGGGGCAGGCAGGTAGCCCGCGTCCTCGAGCAGCCCGGAGAGGCGCTCGGAGTCGTGCACGTTCATCTGGCACCCGTAGGTGCGGACCTCGTAGGTCCGGGGCTGCGCTGCGGTCGTCATGGCGTCCTCAAGGGTACGGCGGGCGGCGCGCACCCCCCGAATCTCGATGCCGTCACGAATTGGTCTCGGCGGCCCGTCGCTCTAGCCGGTGGCGTGGATCACGCGCTAGCGTCCGGACGCATGACCGTCTCCGACGATGCAGCGGTTGATCTCGGCAAGGTTCGCCCCGGCGAGCCTCTCGTGGAGCTGCACGGCGTCCAGAAGTGGTACGGCGACCTCCACGTCCTCCAGGACATCGACCTCACCGTCACGCGGGGTGAGGTCGTGGTCGTGATCGGCCCGTCGGGTTCCGGCAAGTCCACGCTGTGCCGCACCATCAACCGGCTCGAGACCGTCGACGAGGGCCAGATCCTCGTCGACGGCAAGGAGCTGCCGCAGGAGGGCAAGGCGCTCGCCGCACACCGTGCCGACGTCGGCATGGTGTTCCAGAGCTTTAACCTCTTCGCCCACAAGACGATCCTCGAGAACGTCACGCTCGGGCCGATCAAGGTCCGCAAGATGCCGAAGGCCGACGCCGAGGCCCTGGCGAAGGACCTCCTCGAACGCGTCGGCGTCGCCCACCAGGCGGCCAAGTACCCCGCCCAGCTCTCCGGCGGCCAGCAGCAGCGGGTCGCGATCGCCCGCGCCCTGGCCATGGAGCCGAAGGTGATGCTCTTCGACGAGCCGACCTCTGCGCTGGACCCGGAGATGATCAAGGAGGTCCTCGACGTCATGGTCCGTCTCGCGCAGCGCGGGATGACGATGATCGTGGTGACCCACGAGATGGGCTTCGCCCGCACGGCCGCCAACCGGGTGGTGTTCATGGCCGACGGCCAGATCGTCGAGACGGCCGATCCGGAGAGCTTCTTCACCAACCCGCAGAGCGATCGCGCCAAGGACTTCCTCGGCAAGATCCTCAAGCACTGACTGTTCGACCAACTCGGCTAGGAGAGGAAAGAAGGATGCGACTCAGGAAAGCCTTCGCGGCAGGTGCCGCAGGGATCGCAATTGCTGCCGGGCTGGCGGCCTGCGGTGACGCGGGCAACGACAGCGAGGGACGCGACGTCGAGGCCGCCGACGACTGTGACGGCAAGTTCGACGAGGGCACCCGCATGGCCGAGCTCGCCGAGGCGGGCAAGATCACCGTGGGCGTGAAGTACGACCAGCCCGGCCTCGGGTTCAAGGGCGCCACCGACGACGTGCCGAGCGGCTTCGACGTCGAGGTCGCCAAGCTGCTCGTCGCGGACCTGTGCATCGACCCCGCGTCGAGCAACGTGACGTGGGAGGAGACGATCTCCGACAACCGCGAGCCCTACCTCGAGTCGGGCAAGGTCGACGTCGTCCTGGCGTCGTACTCGATCACCGACGACCGCCGCAAGGTCGTCGGCCAGACCGGGCCCTACATGGTCACCGGCCAGCAGATCCTCGTGAAGGAGGACAGCGACGTCGCGGGCATCGAGGACCTCAAGGGCAAGGAGGTCTGCTCGGTGACCGGCTCCACGTCGCTGGAGAACGTCAAGGCCAAGGGCGCCAAGGGTGTCGGCGCCGACTCCTACTCCGAGTGTGCGGAGAAGGTCCTCGACGGCACCTACGCCGCGATGTCGACCGACGGCTCGATCCTCGCCGGCCTCGCCGCGCAGAACGAGGGCCAGCTCAAGGTCGTCGGCGACGAGTTCTCCGAGGAGCGCATCGGCGTCGGCTACAGCAAGGACCACCCGGAGATGTGCGAGTGGATCAACGGCGTCCTGGAGAAGGCGTTCGACGACGGATCGTGGGCCGAGGCCTTCGAGCTGACCCTCGGGCCCTCGGGCGTCGAGACTCCGGAGCCGCCGGAGCTGGACGCCTGCCAGTGACCCACGCCTGACCCCGGAGCCGGGGGCCTGCCCACCAGCGGGTCCCCGGCTCCCTCGACGGAGAGGGGGATGTCGTTGGAAGCGATCCTCGACAACCTCGACGAGTTCTTCAAGGCGTTCGGCTACACGCTCTTCCTGTTCCTGGTGACGGCCGTGGCCTCGTTGATCCTCGGCACGATCCTCGTGGCGATGCGGGTCGGACCGATCGCCGTGCTGCGCGTCCTCGGCTCGGTCTACGTGACGTTGGTGCGCAACACGCCACTCGTGCTCATCTTCATCTTCTTCCACTTCGCGGCCCCGATCATCGGGATCAACTTCAAGTGGGTCCAGGTGCACATCGGCACCTTCGACTTCACCTCGGCGTTTGCGACCGCCTTCGTCGCCCTGAGCCTCTACACCGCCTGCTTCGTCTGCGAAGGCCTGCGCTCGGGCGTCAACGCCGTCCCGATGGGCCAGGCCGAGGCAGCGCGGGCGATCGGGTTGCCGTTCCTCGGCGTCATGCGTGAGGTGATCCTCCCGCAGGCGGTCCGGGCCTCCGTCCCGCCGGTCGCCAGCGCGCTGATCGCGATGCTGAAGAACACCTCCGTCGCCGGCGTCTTCTTCCTCGCCGAAGCCACCGCCACCATGCGCGGGCTCACCAACGACTACAGCAGCCAGCGGATCGGGATCTTCCTCTGCTTCGCCGTCGGCTACATCGTGCTGGTCGAGATCGTGTCGATGATCTCGCTCGCCCTCGAACGACGCTGGAGGATCGCCTGATGGCCGCGAGTGTTCTCTTCGACGCGCCCGGGCCGCGGACCCGGGTCCGCCACCGCATCTACAGCATCGTCGCGTCGGCGGCAATCGTCGCCGCGCTCGCGTTCGCCGCGTGGAAGCTCTACGACGACGGCCAGTTCGAGTACGACCTGTGGGAAGCCTTCGTCACGCCGGACTACGTCCGGGCCCTGCTCGTCGACGGCCTGGTCGTCACGGTCACGATGGCCGTCTTCGCGATCATCGGCGCCGTCATCTTCGGGTTCCTCTTCGGCGTCGCCAAGATGTCCGACCATCGCTGGATCCGCTGGCCCGCGTGGGTGGTCGTGGAGTTCTTCCGCGCCATGCCCGTGCTGCTGCTGATGATCTTCGTGTTCTTCATGTGGTTCATCTCGTCGCGCGCCGGCTTCCTGTGGATCGACCAGGCCGGCGGCTTCTTCGCCGTCGTCATCGCGCTCACCTGCTACAACGGCGCCGTCCTCGCCGAGGTCGTCCGCGCGGGCGTGCAGGCGGTCCCGAAGGGGCAGGCGGAGGCGGCGTACGCCATCGGCATGCGCAAGACCCAGGTGATGACGATCATCCAGCTGCCCCAGGCGGTGAAGGTGATGCTGCCCGCGATCATCAGCCAGATGGTGGTGGCGCTGAAGGACACCAGCCTCGGCTACGCGGTCGCAGCCCCCGGCCTCACCAAGGTCGGCCAGCAGATCTACAAGGAGCTGCACAACCAGGTCCCGACCGCGATCGTGGTCGCGATCCTCTACGTCACCCTCAACCTGCTCCTGACCTGGCTGGCCACGTGGGTGCAGAGGCGGTTCGTCGGGGAGAAGAAGATCGACGTCGTCAAGGTCGCCGCCGGCATCGACGAGGACCGCGCCGCGCGCTGACCCCGGCCGGGCTCACTTCTTGCTGGTCACCCAGAGGTTGATGACGCCCTCGATCACGACCGTGCCGTCCTCGCGGACGCCGCGGACGCGGACCGGCAGGTCGCCGTCCGCGGTGTCCCACTGCTCCTGGTCGGTCTCGGCGATGCAGGTGATGCTGCTGGTGGCCTTGGCGGTGTAGGAGACCGTCATGCCCTTGGGGATCCAGCGCTTGCCGCTGGGGATGGTGGACTCGGCGAGACCGCCCATCGCCATCTCGAGGCCGTTGCACAGCGCGATGGCGTGCACGGTGCCGAGGTGGTTCTGCACGCTGCGTCGCTTGGGGATCACGACCTCGGCGTAGTTGGGCCGGAGCTCGGTCACGCGCGGGTGGATGCTGGCGAAGTAGGGCGCCTTCTGCGCGAACGCGAGCGAGAAGACCCGCTTGCCGATCGTGCCGCCGACGACGGGCAGGCCGGTCGTGGTCTTCCAGAGGTTCTGCACCTGGGTCATGGCGGCGACATTACTGGTCGGTAACAACTGCGGCAAGGGTGTCTCAGCGCACCCGGGCGACGACGAAGGTGCGCCGGAAGGGGAAGACCACGCCGTGGCCGTCGTCGGGGTACGCCGCCCGCAGCCGTGACTTGTACTCCGCCTCGAACCGCGGGCGGAGGTCCGTGGGCAGGCCCTGGAGCACCGGGCGGGCCCCGGTGCCGGAGACCCAGGTGAAGACCGGGTCCTCGCCGTGCAGGACGTGGAGGTAGGTCGTCTCCCAGGCGTCGACCTCGCACCCGAGCGGCTGCAGGGCCCGCAGGTAGGTCGCGGCGTCGTGGGCGGAGACCCGGGCGGCGCCGGCGGTGTGGGCGTCGTACGGCGGCTCGGCGGCCAGCTCCGCCAGCAGGGTGTGGCTCGGGGCGACGTGGTTGCCCGGCACCTGGAAGGCCAGCCAGCCGCCGGGGGCGACGGCGCGGACCAGGTCGGGCAGCAGGTCGAGGTGGTCGGGGACCCACTGCAGGGTCGCGTTGGACACCAGCACGTCAACGGAGCCGGGCTCGGCGCCGCGCAGCCAGTCGCGCAGGTCGGCCCTGTGGAAGACGACGCGCTCGGCGGCCGGACTGTCGGTGGCCGCGCGCACCATGTCGGCACTGGAGTCGATGCCGGTGACCGCAGCAGCCGGCCAGCGGTCAGCGAGGAGGGAGGTGAGGTTGCCAGGTCCACAACCGAGGTCGACGACCACCCGCGGCCCGGTGGCGTCGACGCGCGCGACGAGGTCGACGAACGGGCGCCCGCGCTCCCCCGCGAAGGCGAGGTAGCGGTCCGGGTCCCACGTCGTCACGAGCGGTCCGCCGCCCGCTCGTGGAGGTGCTCGAGGATCCGGGCGTTGACCACGTCGGGTCGCTCGAGCTGGAGGAAGTGACCTGCTCCCTCCACGACCGCGACCCGGCTGCCGGCGGGCAGCCGGCTGGCGGTCCGGGCGGCCCAGCGCGGGTCGAGGCAGCCGTCGTCGGCGCCCTGCAGGAACAGCAGCGGCAGTCGTGGCTCGCTGACCCAGTCACGTGCGTGCGACTGGTAGGCGGCCGGGAGGCGCCAGGTGCGCGGCTGCGCGCGGTAGTAGCCGATCGCGGCGGACCGGTGGGCGTCGTCCGGCAGGGCGGCCGCGAGGTGGGCGAGGTCCTCGCGCGCGTCGTAGCCGGGCGACCAGCGGTGCCACAGGTGCGCGACGAACCGGTCGAAGGTGCGCTCGGGCAGGCCGGGCAGCTGGTTGAAGACGGTGTACCAGCTGAAGGTCGCCTGCCGCGACAGGATCCGCAGCCAGCGGGTCCAGTCGTCCGCGCCCGGGTGCATCGCCGGGATCGGCGGGACGGCCAGCGCCACGACGTCGCCGAACGGGTTCGCCGCGGCCGCGGCGATGCCGTTGGCGGTGATGGCGCCCCAGTCGTGGCCGACGAGCAGCGCGCGGTCGTCGCCGCGGAGGTGGCGGTGCAGCGCGATCGCGTCGTCCATGAGCGCCGGCACGTGGTAGCTGCCGTCGGCGGGCAGGTCGCTGGGCGCGTAGCCGCGGGTGAACGGCGCGACGACGCGATAGCCCTCCTCGGCCAGCACGGGACCGAGGTGGCGCCAGGTGTGCGCGGTATCCGGGAAGCCGTGCAGCAGCACGGCGAGCGGCCGGTCGAGGTCGCCCACGTCGCCCCAGCTGAGGCTGGCCAGGGTGATCCGCTCGAGGGTGTCGGTGCGCTGGTCCACGGCTCGACCCTACGCGCCGCCTATCTTGACATCAAGATTCTCGACGCATCCGCTACGGTGAGCACATGCGGGACGAGGTGGACGACCTGGTGGAGGCCTGGGCGCGCGAGCGCCACGACCTCGACCTCGGCCCGGTCGCCGTGTTCAGCCGGATCTCCCGGCTGGCCCACCACGTCGACCGCGCCCGGCGGCAGGCCTTCATGGCGCACGACATCGAGCTCTGGGAGTTCGACGTGCTCGCCGCGCTGCGGCGGGCGGGCGCGCCCTACGAGCTCTCCCCCGGCCGCCTGCTGCGCGAGACGCTGGTGACCAGCGGGACGATGACCAACCGCGTCGACCGGCTGGCGACGCGGGGCCTCGTCGAGCGCCACCCGGACCCGTCGGACCGGCGGGGCGTGCTGGTGCGCCTGACGCCTGAGGGCAAGGACGCCGTCGACGGCGCGTTCGGCGCGCTGCTCGACGCCGAGCGGGAGCTGCTGGCCGGGCTGTCGCCGTCGGACCAGAAGGAGCTGGCCGACCTGCTCCGGCGCCTGCTGGTGCCCTTCGCCGGCCAGGACTAGCCCGGCTGGGCGCTCTCGCCCCGTGGGTGGCGGCGCAGCTGCCACCCCAGCAGCGGCAGGCCCGCGCCGAAGCAGACGAGCCCGAGCACGCCGGCGACGAGGTAGTGCCGCGGGATGTCGGCGAAGGAGCTGCGGTAGGTGCGGCGGTCGTCACTGCGGAGCAGCCCGACGTAGTCGCCAGCGAGGTAGAGACCGGCGACGACGCCGTCGGGACCCCGCTTCTTGCCGGTGTAGGCGCTGCCGAAGCCGTCGTCGGCCGGCACGAAGTGGATCCGGGTCCGGTACCCGTCGCCCGAGCGGGTCCGCCGCCGGTCGAGCTCGCCGGGCACGGCGGAGAGGCAGTCGTCGGCGGTCGGGCTCGGCTGGTCGCAGAGGTCGAGGGCGTCGTACCTGCGGTCGTTGGCGACGTGGCCGAGCACCCAGCTGCCGAGCGCGGTGACGAGGCCGAGCACGACCACGGCGGCCGCGAGCCGCTGGCCGGTCGTGCGCAGGCCACGCGGGTCGAGCGCACCGACCCAGCCGAGGTCCCGAGAACGCCCCATCGTCAGTGCAGCAGCTCCGCGGCCTCGAGCCACTCCATCTCGGCGGCCTCCTTCTCCTCGTGCAGCGCTCCCAGCGCCTCGGAGATCTCGGTGAGCTTCCCCGGGTCGGAGGCGTGCGCCGCCAGCTGCTCGGTCAGCTCCGCCTCGCGCGCGGCGAGCCGGGCGAGGACCTTGTCGAGCCGCGCCACCGTCTTGCGCGCCGCCCGCTCCTCGGCCGAGCCGGGCTTGGCCTTCGGAGTGGTGGCGGGGGTGGTGGCGGGGGCGGCGTCCGCGGACGGCGGGCCGGGCACGGGCGCGGCCGGGGTGGCCGGCGCGGGCTTCGCGACGTCGAGGTGCATGGCCGCGGCCCGGCGCTCGAGGTACTCGTCGACCCCGCGCGGCAGCATCGAGATCTGGCCGTCTCCGAGCAGGGCCCACACGGAGTCGGTGACCCGCTCGAGGAAGTAGCGGTCGTGCGAGACCACGACCAGGGTGCCGGGCCACCCGTCCAGGAAGTCCTCGAGCACGTTGAGGGTCTCGATGTCGAGGTCGTTGGTGGGCTCGTCGAGGAGCAGCACGTTCGGCTCGGTGAGCAGCAGCCTCAGGAGCTGGAAGCGGCGCCGCTCGCCGCCGGAGAGGTCGCCGAGACGGGCGGTGAGCTTGTCCCCGGTGAAGCCGAAGCGCTCGAGCATCGAGGTCGCGCTGATCTCGCCGTCGGCGGTGCGGGTGACGCGGCGGATCGACTCGACGGTGGCGAGCACCCGCGACTCGGGGTCCTCGAACTCCACACTCTGCGAGAGGTGCTGGAGCGCGACGGTGCGGCCGTGGCGCACCGTGCCGGCCTGCGGGGCGGCCTCACCGGCGAGCAGGCACAGGACGGAGGTCTTTCCGGCGCCGTTGACCCCGACCAGTCCGACGCGGTCGCCGGGGCCCAGGCGCCAGGTGGCCTGCTTCAGCAGCTGCCGCGGGCCACGGGAGAAGTCGACGTCCTCGACGTCGATGACGTCCTTGCCGAGGCGCTGGGCCGCGAAGCGCTGGAGCTCGAGCCGGTCGCGCGGCGGGGGGACGTCCTCGATCAGCGCGTTGGCGGCGTCGATGCGGAACTTCGGCTTGGACGTGCGGGCGGGGGCGCCGCGGCGCAGCCAGGCCAGCTCCTTGCGGACGAGGTTCTGCCGGCGGGCCTCGGAGGCGGCCGCCTGCCGCTGCCGCTCGGCCTTCGCGAGCACGAAGGCGGCGTACCCGCCCTCGTAGCTGTCGACGACGCCGTCGTGGACCTCCCAGGTCTGCTGGCAGACGGCGTCGAGGAACCACCGGTCGTGGGTGACCACGACGAGCGCGGAGGAGCGGGCGGCGAGGTGCGAAGCCAGCCAGGCCACCGCCTCGACGTCGAGGTGGTTGGTCGGCTCGTCGAGGATGATCAGGTCGTGCTCGCCGAGCAGCAGCCCGGCCAGGGCGCAGCGGCGGCGCTCGCCGCCGGAGAGGCCGGCGACGGCGCGGTCGAGGTCGATGCCGGCGAGCAGCACGTCGACGATCTCCCGCAGCCGGGAGTCGGCCGCCCACTCGTGGTCGGCCATGCCTTGCAGCACGACCTCGCGGACGGTGTGGCTGTCCTCGAAGTCGTCGTGCTGCGCGAGCACACCGAGCAGGAGCCCCCGCTGGCGGGAGACGCGACCCTCGTCGGGCTCCTCGGCGCCGGTCATGATCCGCAGCAGCGTGGTCTTGCCGTCGCCGTTGCGGCCGACGATGCCGATCCGCTCGCCGGCGGACACGCCGAGCGAGACGTCGGTGAGCAGCGGCCGGATGCCGTAGGACTTCGAGACCCGCTCGAGGTTGAGCAGGCTCCGTCCCGTCCCGGGCTCAGGCATAGGTCACCACGTGCGCTCCGGCGACCGGTCCCGGTGCGATCGTGCACCGCAGGCCACGCTCGGTCAGCTCCGCCACGGCGTTGCGCGCCTCCTCGACGTCGTCGTGCAGCATCAGCAGGGTCGGCCCGGACCCGGACAGCAGGACGCCGTCGGGGCCGAGGACCCGCAGCTGGGCCTCGACGTCGACGAGGTCGGGGCGCAGGTCGCGGGCCGCGGCCCACAGGTCGTTGTGCAGCAGGGCGCCGACCTCGTCGGTGTAGCCCTCGGCGAGGGCATCGAGCAGCGCCTGCGGGAGCGACGGCTCGGCCTCCGCGTCCGGGGCGAGCAGGTCGAAGCGCCGGTAGACCTCCGGCGTCGACAGGCCCTGGTCGGAGAGGACGACGACCCACCACACCGAGGTGCTGTCCGGGACGGGGGTGACGACCTCGCCGCGGCCGGTGCCCAGGGCGGTGCCGCCGACGAGCGCGAAGGGGACGTCGCTGCCCAGCTCGCCGGCGATGCGCAGCAGGTCCTCGTCGCTGGTCTGCAGGTCCCAGAGCCGGTCGAGCGCGAGCAGGGTCGCTGCGGCGTCAGCGGAGCCGCCCGCCATCCCGCCCATCACGGGGATGCCCTTGGCGATGGTGATCCGCGCCGCCAGGTCCAGGCCGTGGTGCGCGACGAGCGCGCGGCCGGACCGGATGGCGATGTTGTCGTCGTCGAGGGGCACGCCGTCGACCGGGGAGGTCAGGCCGACGGACCAGTCGGGGGCCTCGGTGACCGTGACGTCGTCGTACAGCCCCACGGCCTGGTAGACGGTGGCCAGCGGGTGGAAGCCGTCCGCACGGGGGCTGCCGACCCCGAGGTGCAGGTTGATCTTGGCCGGCGCCCGGACGGTGACCCGGGCGTTCGGCTCGACGCGCGCCTCACTCATCGGCGCCTGCCTGCTCCCGCAGCGCGACGGTGAGGGCGACGAACTCGTCGATGCCGAGCATCTCGCCGCGGGTGAGCGGGTCGATCCCGGCGGCCCGCAGCGCGGCCTCGGCGGGCTCGGAGCCCCCGGCGAGGGTGCGCAGCGCGCCGCGCAGCGCCTTGCGCCGCTGCGCGAAGGCTGCGTCGATGACCGCGAACACCTCCTCGCGGGTGACCCGGTCCGTGGGCGGCTCGCGGCGGGTCCACGCGACGAGACCCGAGTCGACGTTCGGGGCGGGCCAGAAGACGTTGCGGCCGATGGCACCGGCGCGGCGCACGTCGGCGAACCAGGCGGCCTTGGCCGAGGGGACGCCGTAGACCTTCGACCCGGGCGGGGCCGCGAGCCGGTCGGCGACCTCGGCCTGCACCATCACCAGGCCGTGCTCCAGCGACGGCAGCAGCGCCATCAGGTGCAGCAGGACCGGGACGGAGACGTTGTAGGGCAGGTTCGCGACGAGCGCCTGCGGCGGCGGGCCGGGTACGACGTCGACCGTCATCGCGTCCGCGAGCACGACCTGGAACCGGTCGGCCTGCGCGGGCGCGTAGGCGGCGATCGTGGTGGGCAGCTCGCCGGCGAGCAGCGGGTCGACCTCGATCGCGGTGACCGTCGCGCCGGCCTCGAGGAGGGCGAGGGTCAGCGAGCCGAGGCCCGGGCCGACCTCGACGACGACCTCGCCGTCGACCACTCCGGACTCGCGCACGATGCGGCGCACGGTGTTGGCGTCGATGACGAAGTTCTGACCGCGCTGCTTGGTCGGGCGCAGGTCGAGGCGCGCGGCGAGTTCGCGGACCTCCGCCGGACCGAGGAGGCGCGGCAGGGAGGTCTCGGTCATGCCCATCAGCCTAGGGCCCGGGGGAACCGGACCGGCGTCGTGGTCGAGGCCGACGGCGAGCGGGTCGAGCTCGGCGACGTCGCCCTGCACGACGGTGCGTGGGTCGTGTTCGCCGGCTGACCCGCTCGCCGTGAGCGGATGACCGGGAGCGTCGGTCGCGGGGACCGTCAGCGGGGCAGGCCCAGCTGGGCGGAGCAGTGCGGCCAGGCGCCGTACCCGCCGGAGGCGTCGCGGAGCTTGGTCGCGATGGCGATCTGGGTCTCGCGCGAGGCCTGGTGCGGGTAGCCGGTGCCGCCGTACGCCTGCCAGGTGCCGAGGTTGAACTGCAGGCCGCCGTAGTAGCCGTTGCCCGTGTTGATCGCCCAGTTGCCGCCGGACTCGCACTGCGCGAGGCGGTCCCAGACGGAGTTGCCGCCGGCGAAGTTCGGCGCGACCTCCCTGGTGCCCACGTGGACGACCTCGGTGCGCGGCGCCTTCTTCACGTCCTCCTTGAGGACGACGCGGCGCACGACGTCACCGTTGCGGACGACCACGCGGTAGGTCACGTCGCGGACGCCGTCGACGCCCTCGGTGACGACCTTGGCCTCGCCCTTGTTCATGGAGTCGTCGGGGACCTCGCGGGTCGCGGCCGGGATGGTCTCGGCCTTGACCCGGCGCTTGCGGTGCTCGATGTCGACGTAGACCACCCGGTCGCCGTCCTTCACCCTGGCCTTGCGGCCGGGGCGGACGCGGTCGAGGGCGTCCAGCTCGACGCCGGCCAGCTCGAGGGCCTCCTCGACGGTCAGAGCGGGGACGGTCTTGCGCACGGGCTTCTTGCCGGCCAGCTTCAGGACGAGCGTCTTCGGGGTGACGACCTCGATCTCGGCGCCGCCACGGTCGATGCTGGCGCTACGGCTGGTGGAGAGCCGGCTGTCGGCGTACAGAACGCCGATCTGGTCGAGCGCACCGTTGACGTCCAGGGCGGTCACCCAGTGGGTCGACGTCTTGCCGTCGACCGTCAGCTCGACGGGGCGGCTGTACCGGACGGCGATGCGGTCGCCGTCCTCGACCTGCTCGTCGAGGCCGGGCTGGACGAGGTCGCGGTCGGAGACCTCGACGCCCTCGTCCTCGAGCACGTCGCGGACGGTGCCGCCGAACGTGCTGACGGTGCGCTCCTTGCCGTCGACGGCGAGCGTGACCTCGTCAGAGAGGGACGAGTAGCCCCAGGTCACCGTGGAGACGGCGAGGAGGACCCCGACGACGGTGGCGACGAGGGCGACCCGGCTCTGGGTCAGCTTGTGGACGATCCCCTTGAGGGACTGGGCGAGGTGAGGGCGCGCAACTGGCACGATTCTCCGAACTTCGTACTCCCCGGGCCTCGGTGACCAGTCGCGTCCGGGCCCCCCAGGCCTGCGTCAGAACAGGCTCCGGACTCCGTGCGGACTGGTCGGGAAGGTGCTCCCCCGATCCCGGCCGACCCGTCTACCAGAACAAGGTCCGGAGGTCGATGCAACTCCTGAGAGCCCTCTTCAGGCGGTGGACGTGACTCGTCTCACGTCCTTCCGCTTGCTCTTGCAAGCATCCTGCTGGCGCCCTGCAAGCGATCTCCTGCCGCTCGGGCCGGCCTACCAGGTGCCGCCGAAGGCCGTCTCGGTGTTGGTGTCGATGGCGGCGCAGAGCTCACCGAGGTCGTCGCCGCGCTCGGCGGCCATCGCCCGCACCGTGAGCGGCACGAGGTACGACGCGTTCGTGCGGCCGCGGTGCGGCACCGGGGTCAGGTAGGGGGCGTCGGTCTCCACCAGCAGTCGGTCGCGCGGGACCACGCGCAGGGCCTCGCGCAGGGGCTCGGCGTTCTTGAAGGTGACCGTGCCGGCGAAGGACAGGAAGGCGCCGCGGTCGAGGCAGGCACGGGCGAAGTCCGCGTCCCCGGAGAAGCAGTGCATCACCCACCGCTGCGGGGTGCCCTCGGCGTCGAGCACCTCCAGCACCTCGTCGTGGGTGTCGCGGTCGTGGATGACGAGGGTCTTGTCGAGCCGCTTCGCGATGTCGATGTGCCGCGCGAAGGACTCGACCTGCACGGCGCGGCCGTCCTCCCCCGTGCGGAAGGCGTCGAGGCCGGTCTCCCCCACCGCGCGCACCTTCTCGTGGGCGCCGGCGAGGTCCTCGATCTCCTCCAACGCGGCCTCGAGCGCGGCGCGCCCACCGTCGGCGAGGATGCGCGGCGCCTCGTTGGGGTGCAGGGCGACGCCGGCGACCAGGGCGTGGTGGTCCGCGGCCGCGGCGACCGCCCAGCGGGCGCCGGGCAGGTCGCAACCGATCTGCACGATCCGCGGGACGCCCACGGCGGCCGCTGCAGCGAGCGCCTCGGTCACCGGCCACGGCTCGTCGCCCCGACCGATGTCGAGGTGGCAGTGGTTGTCGACGACCGGGTGCGGCAGCGGCTCCGGGACCGGCGGGCGCTGGTCGCTCACGACGCGGCGGGGGTCGGGCGGACGCGGGCGAGGATCGCGGCGACGAGGCGGTCCGGCGCGTGGGTGGGGACCCAGTGCGAGACCCCCTGCAGCTCGACGAACCGGAAGGGCGCGTCGACCCAGGCGTCGGTGTGGGCGGGGCCCCACCGGTCGACGGCGACGTCGCCGTCGCTCCAGACCATCGTGGTCGGCACGGTGACGGTCCGGCGCAGCAGGCGCGGGTCCTCCAGAGCCATGGCGCGGTACCAGTTGAGCGCCGTGGGGAGCGCCCCGTCGGCGACGACCTCGGCGCGGAACCGCTCCGCGTCCTGCTCGGTCATCCCGAAGGAGGCGACGAGCCGGTCGGCGGCGCGGGAGCCCAGCAGGCGCTCCGGCAGCAGGGGCAGCTGGAAGGCCAGCATGTACCAGGAGTGGAGCAGCTGGGTGCTGCGGACCATCGCCTTCATGAACACCAGCGGGTGCGGGACGGACACCGCGGTCAGCGTCGCCACCCGGTCGGGGTGGTGCGCGGCGAGCAGCCACGCCGGGATCGCGCCCCAGTCGTGGCCCACGACGTGCACCTTCCCCTGCGGGGCGACCGCCTCGGCGAGCGCGAGGACGTCGGCGAGCAGCTCGCGCATCCGGTACGCACGACGACCGGGCGGCCGTGCGCCACGGGAGTAGCCGCGCTGGTCCATCGCCACCGTGCGGTAGCCCGCGGCGTGCAGCTGCGGCGCGACCAGCCGCCAGCAGGTGGACCGCTCCGGGAAGCCGTGGAGCAGCAGCACGGGCTCGCCGTCGACCGGGCCCTCGTCGTACACGTCGAAGGTGAGGGTGCCGCGGACCAGGCTGGTCAGCCTCCCGGTCGCGGTCGGGTCGGTCGGGTCAGTCATCTCAGTCATCGATGTGCACCACCTGGTAGACGTCGCGCTTCGGCACCCCAGCCTGTACGGCGACCGCCGCGATCGCATCCTTGCGCCGCATCCCGGACTCCTCGAGCTCGGCGACGGCGGCGCGCAGGCTGGCGGGGTCGCTGGACAGGGCGGCCGCCGGCTCGGCGCCGGAGACGACGATGGTCACCTCGCCGCGCACCCCTTCCGCGGCCCAGTCGACGAGCTCGGCGAGCGGGCCGCGTCGTACCTCCTCGTGGGTCTTGGTCAGCTCACGGCACACGACGGCGGCACGGTCGGCGCCGAACGCGTCGCGCATCGCGGCGAGCGCGGCCTCGGTGCGGTGCGGTGCCTCGAAGAACACCATCGTGCGCTGCTCGGCACCGAGGTCGGCCAGGCGCCGGGCGCGCTCGCCGGCCTTGCGGGGCAGGAAGCCCTCGAAGCAGAACCGGTCGACCGGCAGGCCGGACACCGCGAGCGCGGTGAGCACCGCGGACGGCCCCGGCACCGCCGTGACCCGGATGCCCTGCTCGACGGCGGCGGCGACGAGGCGGTAGCCCGGGTCGCTCACGCTGGGCATGCCGGCGTCGGTGACCAGCACGACCCGCTCCCCCGCGACGAGCGCCTCGACCAGGGTCGGGGTGCGTGCGGACTCGTTGCCCTCGAAGTAGGACACGACGCGTCCGCGGAGCTCGATGCCGAGGTCGGTGGTGAGCCGCCGCAACCGGCGGGTGTCCTCCGCCGCCACGACGTCGGCGGCCGCCAGCTCCTCGGCGAGGCGGGGCGGGGCGTCGCCGACCTGGCCGATCGGGGTGCCTGCGAGGACGAGGACTCCGGTCACGGTGAGGATCCTCGCACGGTTGCGTAGGCTTCCCGACCGTGACCGTCGTCGAGGAGGAGGGCCGCCGCACGTCCGCTGGCCCGCGCAGCCTCACGACCCTCTCGTCCACGGCGGCAGGACGCCGGGTGCCCCACGCGATCGACCGCGCGCTCGGCCCCCTGCGCCACCTCCGCGCCCGCCAGCGGCTCGTCGGCTGGCTCGGCCCTATCGCGATCACCCTGCTGGCGCTCGGCCTGCGCCTGGTCGGGCTCGGCGACCCGAAGCGCTTCGCCTTCGACGAGACCTACTACGCCAAGGACGCGTGGTCGCTGCTCAACAACGGCTACATCCAGACCTACCTGGACGACGTCGACGGCAACACCAAGACCGACATCAACGCCGACATCCTCGCCGGGCACACGCAGGACGTGTGGACCGGTGAGCCCTCGCTCGCGGTGCACCCCGACGTCGGGAAGTGGCTGATCGCGCTCGGCGAGAAGGCGTTCGGCATGGACCCGTTCGGCTGGCGGATCTCCGCCGCGGTCGCGGGCGCGCTGATGGTCCTCGTCATCTGCCGGCTGGTACGACGCCTGACCGGGTCGACGCTGCTCGGCTGCGTCGCTGGCACGCTGCTGATGCTCGACGGCCTGCACTTCGTGCTGTCGCGGCTCGCCCTGCTCGACATCTTCCTCGCGCTCTTCCTGCTGTGCGGGGTGCACTGCATCGTCGCCGACCGGGACTGGTTGCGCCGCCGCCTCGCCGCCCGCGCCGCCCTGCGGGAGGACGGCACCCTGCCCGGCTGGGGCGGGCGGGTCCTGCTCCGCCCGTGGCTGCTCGCCGGCGGCATCTGCTTCGGCCTGGCGATCGGCACCAAGTGGACCGCGCTCTACCCGCTGGCCGCCTTCGGCGTGCTGTGCTGGCTCTGGAGCGCCGGTGCCCGGCGGATGCTCGGCATCCGGTTCGCCGTGCTCAAGGGCGCCGTCGCCGACGGCGTACCCGCCTTCGTGCACCTCGTCGTCGTCGCCGGCCTCGTCTACGTCGCGACGTGGGGAGGCTGGCTGGCGCACGCGAACGAGTACGAGGAGCACCTCAGCTCCACGCAGTACCGCCAGTACACCGGCCAGGGCCACTGCGCGGACGACGACGACTCCTACGTCGCCACCGACCTCGACGACACGAAGAAGTGGCCGACCGCGACCGAGAAGGACGCCGACGGCCTGGGCGAGGCCTGGCAGTCGCTGCGCTCGCTCTGGTACTACCACCAGGACGTCTTCACCTTCCACACCCACTTCCTCAACTGCTCCGAGCACTTCTACGAGTCGAAGCCGTCGAGCTGGCTGCTGATCA
Organism: Nocardioides sp. J54; assembly: GCF_000519005.1. Taxonomy (GTDB): domain Bacteria; phylum Actinomycetota; class Actinomycetes; order Propionibacteriales; family Nocardioidaceae; genus Nocardioides. The sequence goes on from NZ_JAER01000040.1 coordinate 21,058, forward strand.
ACCGCCCGGTGGGTGTGGCCGTCACCAACGACATCCCGCCCGGCGAGCAGGGCTGCGGCGCCCCCGCCGGCAGCGACTGCATCAAGCAGGTGCTCCTGCTGCCGACCCCGGTGCTGTGGTGGGGCGGCCTGGTCGCCCTGCTCTTCTCCGCCGTGATGTGGGTCGGCGCCCGCGACTGGCGCTACGGCCTCGCCGTCGTCGGCGCCCTGTCCACCTGGCTGCCGTGGATGCAGTACGACGACCGCCCGATCTTCATCTTCTACGCGATCGCGGTGCTGCCGTTCACCGTCATCGCCACCACCCTCGCGATCGGCCACCTCATCGGCCCGTCCCGCCTGCCCTCGGCGCGCCGTACCGTCGGCGTCGTGGTCGGCGGCGCCTTCGTCATCCTCACCCTCGTCAACTTCGCCTGGTTCTGGCCCATCTGGACCAACCAGCTGCTCACCCACAGCGAGTGGCTCGACCGCATCTGGTTCACCCGCTGGGTCTAGCCCGGCCTGCAAGCGCACCACGACGAGGTGCGGGTTGTGGCGGCGCGACGTGCGGGTCATGTCCGGCGCTACCCCGACCACGAGGCGCACCTCAGGCAGCCACAAGGCGCACCTCGCGGAACCATGAGGCGCACCTCGTCGTGGTGGATCAGTGGTTGCGCAGGGCGTCGATGAGCTCGTCCTTGTTCATCTTCGAGCGGCCCTCGATGTCGAGCTCGGCGGCGCGGTCCTGGAGCTCGTCGACGGTCCAGTCCTCGTAGTCGCCGGCCTTGCCGCCGCGGCGGCCGACCTCGGAGGCACCCTCGTTGTCGGCGGCGTTGGAGATGCGGGCGGCCTTCTCCTTGCTGGCGCCGTCCTCACGCAGCTCCTCGTACATGTCGGGGTTCTTGATCCCGGGACCGTGGTCCTTGCCGGGCATGGCAGCTCCTCTCGTGGTCCGTGCTGGGTCACCCTGTCGCTACCCGAGCAGCGGGCTGACAGACGCGCCGGGGCCGACCCGCACCTCGCCGCGGTCGCGGTCCACCTCGACCTCCGGGCCGACCTCCACGACGCGCGCGTGGCGGTGCAGCCAGCGCACCGCGTCGGCGAGCAGCCAGGGGCCGGACTCGCTGCGGCGGTCGTAGCCGAGCAGGGCGCCGGGGCGGCCGGGACCGACGACCAGGGCGTCGACGACCGAGCCGCGACCGTCGGCCACCCGGGTGATGCGTACGTCGAGCAGGCGGCTGCTCCGGTGCAGGCCCACCTCGGGCGGCGCGGTGACCGGCATGCCGAGCAGCTGGCCGAGCCGGACCCGCTCGGGTGCGGCCGCGTCGACCTCCTCGCGGGGGCGGAGCAGGCCGGCGCCCGGCACGGTGAGGTGGACGGCGCTGGCGATCTCGTCGACCAGATCCATCTCCACCACGTCCGGGGCGTCGCCGCCGGCGACGACGTCGTGGACGCTGGCGTGGGTGCGGGCCATCACGGCGCCGAGGCGCGGCCCGAAGCGCGGGAGGAGGGCGGGCAGGCCCGCCAGCAGGCCGGTCGGCACCAGCGACCCGTCGGCGGCGACCGTGAGCTCGACGTCGTCGACCTTGCACACCAGCCGCTCGTCGCAGTCGAGGACCTGCCGGTCCAGCAGGTGCAGCGCGGCGTCGTAGGAGTCCCTCATCAGCCCTGTCCCATCGAGGTCGCGATGATCAGCGGCACCGCCGCGAGTGCGGCGACGACGATGATCACCAGGTAGACCATCCCCAGCAGGTTGGCGAAACGACCGTTGCGGTGCTCGCCGAGGTAGTCGGGGTCGTTGGCCACCACGAGGATCGGGAAGTAGGTCAGCGGCAGCGCGACCGCGGAGAAGATCACCGACATCTCGGTGACCATGATCGGGTCGACCCCGGTGAGCAGCACCCCGGCCGCCAGCACGGTCACGACCAGCAGGATGACGTGGAAGCCGGCGGCCTCGCGGGTGCGCACGTACTTGCCCCACTGGAAGCCGAAGTACTGCGCCAGGCTGTAGCCGGTGGACAGCCCGGTCTCGCAGGCGGCGCCGAAGGTGGCGGCGAAGAAGCCGAGCACGACGACGGCGAGCCCGACCTTGCCGAGCGCGACCGCGACGGGGAGCCCGACCTGGCCGAGCGTCTCGACGGCGATGCCCTCGGGCATCAGGACCACGGTCGCGCAGGCGGCGATCGAGATCGACAGCAGGCCGCCGAGGGGGAAGCCGATGAGCACGTTCGCCCGCATCACGCCGAGGTCCTTCGGCGTCCAGCGCTCCTCCACGCCGCCGCTGGAGAAGAAGAACACCTCGTACGGCGTCATCGCGGCTCCGAAGAGCGCGACCGCGAAGTAGGCGTAGGCCGCCCAGCTCTCCGCGCCGGGCTTCTCCGCCGGCGACAAGCCCGCGGCGAGCTCGCCCCAGTCCGGGCCGAGCTGCCACAACGCCACGGCGAAGCCGATCAGCGTGAGGCCCAGCAGGCCGAGGACGTTCTCGATCGCGGAGAACTTCGCGCGCCAGAGCACGATCCACACCAGCGCGGCCACGAACGGCACGAGCAGCACGTGGTTGACCGAGCTCACCAGCTGCAGCGCGAGCGCGATGCCGCCGATCTCGGCGATGAAGGTGAGCAAGGTGACCAGCATCGAGCCGACGAGGTTGAGGAAGCCCATCCGCGGGCCGAGTCGCTCGCGGACGAGGTCGAAGGTCGCTCGCCCGCTGACCGCGGCGATCCGGCCCGACATCTCGGCGAAGACGCAGATGCCGATGACGCCGACCACCACGACCCACGCCAGCGAGAGGCCGAACCGGGCGCCGACCTGGGCGTTGGTGACGAGGTCGCCGATGTCGACGAAGCCCCCGATGGCCGTCAGGACGCCGAGCAGGACGGCGAAGTAGCGCTTCACCGGGTCACCACCGACTCACCACCGGGTCTCGGCCCGGGTGAGGCGCTCCCCCACGCGGTCGAGCCGGTCGAGCAGGTCGCGGTCGTCGTGCTCGCCAGCAACGGCGTGCTGCCGGGCGTCCTGCACGGCGCTCGAGGCGGCGTCGAGGAGGGCCTCGAGGTCGTCCGCGTCCTGCGCGCGCCCCGGAGGCACCTGGAGGCGGGAGACGTCGTCCTGCACGGTGCCCATCGCCTCCTCGGCCTGCGCCACCACCACCGTCGTGTACGACGACCAGGTCCGGTCGTCGCGGGCCGTCTCCACCGCGAGTCGGGCGGTCGCGACCTCGCTGGCAGCGTCGGTGACGGCCTGCCGCGCCTTCTGGTCCCACGCAGCGACGTCGGGCTGTCCCACGAGGGAGCAGCCCGACGCCACCGCAAGGACCCAGGCGAGGAAGCAGACCACGACGGCGGTCGTACGCCAGGCCGACATCATCGCTCGCGGTCCCGGAAGATGAACGGAACCGCGGCCCACAACGAGATGAAGGCCAGCGCGACCGCCGCCGCGGCGATCAGGGCGGCGGTCGCCGTGATCACCACGTCGAAGACGAGGTACACGGAGCCCGCCGAGAGCACGCCCAGACCGAGGATCCCGCCGAGGCAGCACCGGTGCGCGGCGCGGACGATCCACTCACGCTCCCCCTGCCGGAAGAGCAGGCGGTGGTAGCAGACCGGCGCGACGATCGCGAAGGTGGTGAGCACGGCGACGATCAGGATGCAGAGGTACAACGTGCGCTGCGTGTCGGTCAGCGACTCGAAGCGCTGGGTGAACGGGATGGTCAGCAGGAAGCCGGTGAGGATCTGGACACCGGTCTGCATGACCCGGAGCTCCTGCAGCAGCTCGTTGAGGTTGCGGTTGAGCTGCTGCGGGGGTCGTCGCTGCTGGTGGTTGCGCAGCGACGGGGGCGTCCTCACGCCCGGTCCTCCTCCACGTCCTGCACGCGGGGGTACGCGCCGTCGTCGTCGTCCACCAGGTCCGCAGTGTCCGCCTCGTCGACGATCGCCTCCGGGTCGCGGTCCTCCTCGTCGACGATGGCCTCCGGATCAGGATCCTTCGGGCGGTGGGCGACGGCGTCGGGGTCCTCGTCCCCGGTGAGGGCGTCCGGGCCGGCGGAGCCCTCCTGGACGGTGTCGTCGGCGGGGTGCCCGGCGACCGCGTCGCCCGGGGTCACCTGGCCTGCCGACTTGTGGCTGGCGACCTCCGACACCTGGCCGGATTCCTGGTTCTTCTCGGATTCGCTGGACATGTCGTCGCGGTACCCGTGGCCCCCGCCCGCATCCGTTCGGAAGGTGCTCAGAAGACGGGCTTGCCGCCGGTGACGCCGAGCACCGTGCCGGAGACGTACGACGCGTCGCCGGGCGAGGCGAGGAAGACGAACGCCGGGGCCACCTCGGCGGGCTGGCCGGCCCGGCCGAGTGGTGTGTCGGCGCCGAACTTCTCGACCTTCTCCGGCTCCTGGGTCGCCGGCTGGAGCGGCGTCCAGATCGGTCCCGGCGCGACCGCGTTGACCCGGATCCCGTCGCCCCCGAGGGAGGCGGCGAGGTTGACGGTGAGGTTGTTGATCGCGGCCTTGGTCGCGGCGTAGTCGAGCAGCGTGGTCGACGGCTCGTAGGCTTGGATGGACGCGTTGTTGATGATGCAGCCCGGCCGCTTGCGCAGGTGCGGGACGGCCGCCCGCACACCCCACATCAGGGCGTACAGGTTGGTCTTGAAGGTGCGGTCGATCCGCTCGTCGCTGAGGTCGTCGACGGCGTGGTCGCGGGCCATCTGGTAGCCCGCGTTGTTGACCAGGACGTCGAGCGCGCCGAGCTCGTCGACGGTGCGCTGCACGGCCTCGTCGCACGCGTCGCGGCTGGTGAGGTCGAGGGCCATCGGCAGCGCGCGCCGGCCGGCGTCCTCGACGAGGGCGACCGTCGCGTCCGCGTCCGGCTGCTCCTCGGGCAGGTAGGTGAAGGCCACGTCGGCCCCCTCGCGGGCGTAGGCGAGCGCGACCGCACGTCCGATGCCGGAGTCGCCGCCCGTGACGAGGGCGACCTGGCCCTCGAGGCGCCCGTGCCCGACGTACGACTGCTCGCCGTGGTCCGGCTGCGGCGTCATCTCGCCGGTCAGGCCCGGCGGGGTCTGCTGCTGGGCAGGGAACTGGGTGTCGTCGGAGTCGCTCATGCCCGGGAGGTACCCGGGCCCGCCTACGGGATGCGGCGGGTGGTGAGGTCGTCGAGCAGGCTGTCGAGCAGGCGGCGCAGCCCGGGGTGGCTGACGTGGCCCTCGCGGGCGACCTGGATCAGCCGGTCGGCGACCTCGCGCACCTTGACGTTGCGGTTGCGCGACCACCACTTGAGCATCGCGAAGGCGGCGTCGGCGTCGAGCCCGTAGCCGAGCATGAGGATGCCCTTGGCCTGCTCGATGGTGTCCCGCGCCGCGGCGGAGGCTGCCACGGCCGCGTCGGCGGCCGTGCGGGTCTCGGCCTCGAGCTCCGGGGACAGGTCGAGGTAGTAGCCGACGAGCCGGTCGGCCCGCCCGCCGACGGGGTGGCCCTCGTCCCACTCGCCCTCGCCGACGAGCACGACCCGGCGGATCTCGTCGCCGACGAGGATCCGGTAGTAGATGTTGAACGGCGCGCCGTCCTCGATCGCGGCGGCGATGGTGTCCTCGACGAGCTCGCGGTCCTGCTCGTGCTTGTGCTTCATGATCAGGTCGGTCGTGGGCTCGACCTCGCCCGGTAGGTAGCCGTGGATGGCGAAGACGTCGTCGTCCCACTCCCAGGTCCGGGTCTCCACGTGGAAGACGAACCTGCCGGTCTGCCGCTCCTCGGCGACGTCGACCAACGACCCGACCTGGTTCACGTGACCCTCCTGACCCGTGCTCGCAGCACCGGGGGGACCGTGTGCCGGCAGGAGTGCGGGGTACCTCCGCGTCCACCAGAGGAAGTTGCAGCGGCCCCCGTTGCCTGCAGCAGCCAATCATTCCGAACCGCGGGTCCGGCCACAACACCGGCCTGCCCCTCTCCCCCCGAAAAGAGACTGCGATGCGGCTCCCAGAACCTTGTGGACCCCTCAGCGAGGGCGTGGTGCGCGCCCTGACGGCGGAGGCGACCGGACCCCACCCCGTCCCCGAGCAGCGCGCCGTCGGCGACATCGTGATGCCCCTGGCCGACCGGGACCTGCAGCTGGCGCTGTGGATGCTCTACGAGCTGCACTACCGCGGCTTCGACGGCGTCGACCCCGACACCGAGTGGGACCCGCTGCTGCTGGTCAGCCGGGCCGCCATCGAGCGCGTCTTCGAGCGGGCGGTGCGCCAGCTCGTCGCCGACACCGCCGACGACGGCGACGGCCTCGGCCACATCGGGGCCCCCCCGGCCGAGCAGGTCACCCGGGAGCTGACCCGGCTGACCGTCTCCGAGGGTCCCTCCGACACCACGGCGTTCCTCGAGCAGGAGGCGACCCGCGACGAGTTCGTCGCCTACCTGCGGCGCCGCGCGGTGCACCACCTGCGCGAGTCCGACCCGCACAGCTTCCTGCTGCCGCGCCTCGACGGCGCGGCCAAGGTGGGCCTCGCCGAGCTGCAGTACGACGAGTACGGCTCCGGTCGTCCCGACCGGCTCCACCAGGAGCTGTTCGCGGCCGGGCTCCGCTCGCTCGACCTGCCGACCGACGTCTCGGTCTACGCCGAGGAGGCGGACGCCGCCACCCTGGCCTCGGTCAACGTGATGTCGCTGTTCTCCCTCAACCGGCGGCTGCGCGGCGCCGCGCTGGGCCACCTCGCCGCGTTCGAGGCGACCAGCGCGCTGCCCTGCGACCGGATCGCCAAGGGCGCGCAGCGCCTGGGCATGCCGGAGGTCGCGGAGTACTACGAGGAGCACGTGGTGGCCGACGCCGTCCACGAGCAGCTCGCGATCCACGGCATCTGCGGGGGCCTGGTCACCGACGAGCCCGAGCTCGCCGACGACGTGCTCATGGGCGCGCGGGCGTGCCTGACCCTCGACGGCCTCGCCGGGCAGGCACAGCTCGACAGCTGGCTCGACGCCCGCTCCGCGCACCAGCCCGTGAGGGCCGCGGGGTGAGCGCCGCGAAGCGGGTCAGCGTCATCGAGTGCCCGGGCGGGCCACTGCTCGTGCGCGGCGCGGACGAGGTGGTCGGCGTCGACGGGCAGGTGACCGCGACCGACCGCGCGGTGGTGGCCCTGTGCCGGTGCAACCGCTCCGACCGGATGCCCTGGTGCGACGACAGCCACCGGACCCGGCGCAGGAGCAAGCAGAAGCAGAAGGACGAGCGAGCCACCTGACAGGAGGGCCGAGTGAAGGCAGTGACGTGGCAGGGCAAGGGCACGATGTCCGTCGAGGAGGTGCCCGACCCCCGGCTCTCACTTCCCGACGACATCGTCGTCAAGGTCACCTCGACCGGGCTGTGCGGCTCCGACCTCCACCTCTACGACCCCCTCGCGCCGTTCATGGAGCCGGGTGACGTCGTCGGCCACGAGCCGATGGGCGTCGTCGAGGAGGTCGGCCCCGGCGTCACCGCGCTGCGGCCGGGCGACCGGGTCGTCGTGCCGTTCACCATCAGCTGCGGGTCCTGCTGGATGTGCTCGCGCGGCCTGCACAGCCAGTGCGAGGCGACCCAGAACCACGAGCACGGCACCGGGGCCAGCCTCTTCGGCTACAGCAGGCTCTACGGCCAGGTCCCGGGCGCCCAGGCGGAGTACCTGCGCGTGCCCTTCGGCAACGCCCTGCCGATCAAGGTGCCCCACGGCCCGCCGGACGACCGCTTCGTGTTCCTCTCCGACGTGCTGCCCACGGCCTGGCAGGCGCTGGAGTACGCCGACCTCGACCCCGGCGACACGGTGCTGGTGCTCGGCGCGGGTCCGATCGGTGACATGTGCGTGCGCATCGCGCGCCACCGCGGGCTGCGCGTCATCGTGGCGGACCCGGTCGCCGAGCGGATCGACCGGTCGACGTCGTACGGCCCGGACGTGGTGTCCCTCACCGACGAGGCACCGGCGCTGCAGCAGGTCCGCGAGCTGACCCGGGGCCGCGGCGCCGACGCCGTCATCGACGCCGTCGGCATGGAGGCGCACGGGTCGCCGGTCGCCGAGGGCATGGCCAAGGTCGTCGCGCTCCTGCCCGACCGGGTGTCCGAACCGCTCGTGCGCTCGGCGGGCGTGGACCGGCTGGCCGCCCTGCACTTCGCGATCGACGCCGTGCGCCGCGGCGGCACCATCTCCGTCGTCGGCGTCTACGGCGGCGCGATGGACCCGATGCCGTTGATGGAGCTCTTCGACAAGCAGGTCCACCTGCGGATGGGGCAGGCCAACGTCCGCCGCTGGAGCGACGAGATCCTCGAGCTCCTGCTCCAGGACGAGGACCACCTCGGCGTCGAGGGCTTCGCGACGCACCACCTGCCGCTGGACGACGCACCCCGGGCCTACCGCGACTTCCGCGACAAGCGGGACGGCATGGTCAAGGTGCTCTTCCGCCCGTGACCGCCCGTGACCGTCCGTGACCGTCCGTGACCGTCCGGGGCGCGGGGCAGGGCACACGACGACGGCCCACCGGCCGGGCCACCCGACGTTTGTCGGGCGGGCCAGCCGCGTGGGCCGTCGATCAGTGCTTCGTCAGGCGGCGTTGGCCTGGCCGACGCTCTTGCGGAGGTCGGTGAAGATGCGCTGCAGGAGACGCGACACCTGCACCTGGGTGACGCCCAGCTCGTCGGCGATCTGCTGCTGGGTCATCTGCTCGTAGAAGCGCATCCGGAGGATGGCCCGGTCACGCTCCTTGAGCTGACGGCAGGCGGGGCCGAGCAGGGCGACGGCCTCGCTGTGCTCGAAGCCGGCCTCGGTGGTGGGCAGCAGCTCGGCGAGGCTGCTGCCGGTCTCCGAGACGGGCTCGTCGAGGGACGACGCGTGCGCGAGGTCACCGCAGGAGAGAGCCTCCTCGACCTCGGCGACCGGGGCGTCGACGGCCTCGGCCAGCTCCTCGACCGACGGCGGACGACCCAGCTCCTGGGTGAGCTCGGCCTCCATGACGGCGATCCGCGGGCGGATCTCCTGGACCCGGCGCGGGGGCCGGACGACCCAGCTCGCGGAGCGGAAGTGACGCTTCAGCTCCCCGAGGATGGTCGGCACCGCGAACACGAGGAGGTCGTCACCGAGCTCCGGGTCGAACCCGTGGACGGCACGGGTCAGCGCGAGGCACGCGACCTGCTCGAGCTCGTCCTGGGCCTGCCCGCGGTTGCGGTAGCGGGCGGCCAGCGTGCGGGCGACCGGGATGTTGATGACGATGACCTGCTCGAGGATCGCACGGCGCTCCTCACCGTCGGTCAGACGGGCCTCGGCGAGCAGCTCCGCGGTGCGGGCCTTCCGCTCGTCCGAAGGCAGTGCCAGCTCCGAGTGAGCCGACGGGATGGTGGGTACTTCAAGGGTGATGGCGGACATGGACAACTCCTGTGGGTAGGAGCGGTGCGGCGGTGGGCTTGGCCGCGTGTCGAACATCTGTCGCGCTACTTACCCACCGTACAACACCTCAAACACGTCGTACCACCCAAAAGAACTAGTCGCCTGGTCACAGGGGGCCAGTGTGAAGAGGACTGCGCCGGCCATAACCCCCTGTCCGGCCGTCGGTTGACCCTGTCGAGAACACGGAGCCCGGTGACCGAGCCGGGCCGTCGAGGGAGGTCCCGTGGAGCAGATCGTGGTGGCGCTCAGCCCGTTCACGCGGCGCAGCCGTTCGCTCGCTGTCGGCCACCGCGCCCAGGAGCTCTCCCGCGGCCTCGAGCCCGGTGAGCTCGTGCTGGTCCACGACCCCGTGGCCGACGAGCACTTCCGCGCGGTCGTGGCCGACGTCTCCTTCGAGCTCGAGGACACGTCGTACCGCCTCGAGATCGGCGGACGGATGACCGCCGGCGAGGCGCGAGAGTGGCTGGCCCCCTCGACCGGTGACGACCACCTGACGACGGGCGAGATCGTCGCACTGCTCGAGCAGCTGCGGCGCAGCGAGCGGGACGTGCACACCGCGCTGGCCGAGCTGCGCGCCCGCTGATTCCTCCGATCGGCCAGCGCCTGCTGGCCCGTTCGGGCCATGGTCCCAAGACCCTCGGCCGGACCTGTCCCGAATGGTGCGTGCCGGCCCCTCCGGACCACCAGACTCGTCCGCGTGACTGAGTCGAACCCGATCCGCGTGTACCTCGTCGACGACCACGAAGTCGTCCGACGTGGCGTCGCCAGCCTCCTCGAGACCGACGACACCATCGAGGTCGTCGGGCAGTCGGGCAGCGCCACCGTCGCCCTGCGCGAGATCCTGGAGCTGCGCCCGGACGTCGCGATCCTCGACGCCCACCTCGGCGACGGCAGCGGCGTCGACATCTGCCGCGAGATGCGCTCGGTCGACCCCGACATCAAGGGCCTGATCCTCACCACGTACGACGACCCGGACGCCATCTCCGCGGCGATCCTGGCCGGCGCGTCGGGCTACGTGCTCAAGCGGATCGAGGGCAACTCGCTGATCAGCGGGATCAAGCTGGTCGCCGGCGGCCACTCGCTCATCGACCCCACCGTCGCCAGCCGCGTGGTGGAGCAGATGGAGATGCAGCGCCGCTCACTCGACGTCATCTGCGAGCTGACCCCGCAGCAGCGCAAGATCTTCTTCCTCATCGCCGAGGGCATGACCAACCGCCAGATCGCCGAGGAGCTCTTCCTCGCCGAGAAGACGGTCAAGAACCACGTCACCGGTCTGCTCTCCCGTCTCGGCCTGCAGCACCGCACCCAGGCCGCCCTGCTCGCCGTACGGCTCCGCGGGGGCGAGGGCACGACCGCCCCGCCGCTCGCCGAGCGCCGCGTCGGCTGACCCCGGGCGTCCGGTCCCCACCCGGACGCCCCCAGCGAAGGACCCCGCCCGTCCCACACCGGCGGGGTCCTTCCCTTTCCAGCCTCTTCCCCGGTCCGGGGACGACAGGACCCCGCCGGGCGGGCCCGGCGGGGTTCGTCGTGTGCTGCTGGAGGCCGCCCGGCCGCCCGTCAGAGGGTGAACCGGCCGACCAGGCCGCGCAGCTGCCCGGCCATGCCGGTCAGCTCGGTCGCCGACGCGAGCGTGTCCTGGGCTCCCTCGCGGGTGTGGTCGGCGGCGGTCGCGACCTGGGTGACGTCCTCGGCGATGCCGTTGGCCCCGGCGGCCGCCTCGGTCACCGACCGGGCGATCTCGTTGGTCGTCGCGGTCTGCTCCTCGACCGCCGAGGCGATCGTCGACTGGATGTCGTTGATCCGCGCGATGACGTTGGCGATCCGGCTGATCGCGGAGACCGCGCCCTGGGTGTCGGACTGGATCGCCTCGATCTTCTGGCCGATCTCCTCGGTCGCCTTGGCGGTCTCCTTGGCGAGCTCCTTGACCTCGTTGGCCACCACGGCGAAGCCCTTGCCGGCGTCGCCGGCGCGGGCGGCCTCGATGGTCGCGTTGAGGGCGAGCAGGTTGGTCTGCTGGGCGATCGAGGTGATCACCTTGATGACCTGGCCGATCTCGGCCGAGGACTCGCCGAGGGACGCGACGGTCCCCTGCGCCTCGGAGGCGACGGACACGGCGTCGGTGGCGACGGTCGCGGCCTCGGTGGCGTTCTTGGCGATCTCGCGGATCGAGGCGGTCATCTCCTCCGCCGCCGTGGCGACGGTCTGGATGGACGCGGAGACCTGCACGCTGGCGCTCGAGGCCGAGGCGGCGCGGTCGGAGGTGGTCGTGGCGCCCTCGCCCATGCCCTGGGCCAGCGAGGTGAGCTGGTCCGCGGCGGCGGTGAGCGTCTCGGCGGTGCCGCCGATGTCGCCCATGCTGGAGCGCAGGGTCGCGATGAGGGTGCGCAGCGCGGCGGCCACCCGGCCGACGGCGTCGTCGCCCTCGATGTCGAGCTCGCGGGTCAGGTCGCCGGCCGCGGCGGCGGAGACGACGTCGAGGATCTGCTCGACCTTGGCGGCCAGGTCGGCCGCCGCCTCGCGCTCGGCCTCGTCACGGGCCTTCTTGTCCGCCTCGAGGCGGAGGCGCTCGGTGACGACCTCCCAGGTCGCCATCGCGCCGATGTACTGACCGTCGGCGTCGGTGATCGCGCTGACCAGCAGGTCGAGCACCTCGCCGCCGACCTGGATGTTCGCGCGGCGCGGCAGGTGGTCGGCGGTCTCGAGCAGGCCGCGCTGGTAGGCGGGGTTCTTGTGGAAGACGTCGAGGCTGGAGCCGACGACCTCGTCGGCGCGCACCGGCAGGACGGACTCGAGCTTGCGCAGGGTGTCCAGCGAGGCCGGGTTCATGTAGCGGATGACGAAGTCGCGGTCGGCGAACATCATGTTCGTCGGGCTGTTCTCCATCATCGAGGTCACCCGGGCGACCTCCTCGGCCATCCGCACCTTCTCGGTGACGACCTCCCAGGTGGCCATCGCGCCGACGTACTCGCCGGAGGCGTCGGTGATCGGCGAGACGAGCAGGTCGAGGATCTCGGGGCCGACCTTGATGTTGGCGCGGCGCGGCAGGTTCGCCTGGTCGGCGAGGATCTGGCGCTGGTACGCCGGCGACTTGTGGAAGACGTCGAGGCTGGAGCCGACGATGTCGTCGGCGCGGACCGGCAGGTGTTCCTCGAGGCGGCGCAGGGTCTCGAGCGAGGCCGGGTTCATGTAGCGGATGACGAAGTCGCGGTCGGCGAACATCATGTTCGTCGGGCTGTTCTCCATCATCGACAGCGCGATCGCCGACGCGTCGGCCGCTGCCGGCTTGGCCGCCGGCTTGGCCGCCGGCTTGGTCGCCGGCTTGGGGGCAGCCTTGGTGCGCGGTCGGGTGGTCTTGGCGGGCCCGGTGCCGTTCACCGGGGCGTCCAGGGTCTCGGTCACGGGGTTCCTCCGGTGGTGTCGGGTGCGGTCGCCACGTCGACGGCGCGGTCGGCGTCGAGGACGAGCAGGATGGCGTCGGGGAGGGGGCAGACCCCGCGCAGCACGTCCTGCACCTCCCGGGGCATGTTCGAGGGGGCCGGCTGGGCGTCCACGCCGGCGGTGTCGATGACGTCGCCGATGTCGTCGACCAGGAGGCTGACGACCTCCCCGCGGCTGCGGACGATCACGTTCATCGGGTCCTCGTCGTCGGCGCGCGGCGGCAGGCCGAGCCGGACCCGCATGTCGACGGCGGTGACGATCTGGCCGCGCAGGTTGATCAGCCCGGTGACGGCCTCGTCGGCACGGGGCACCGGCGTCATCGGCTGGAGGCGCAGGACCTCCTGCACCTCCTCGACGGCGACGCCGAAGAACAGCCCGGACACCCAGAAGGTGCAGTACTGCTCGGTGGTCGGGACGGTGGCGACGGCGCTCATGCGGACACTCCTGACCGGGCGACTACGGCGGCGAGGTCGACCAGGTCGGTGACCCGGTCCTGGACGACGGCGCTGCCGGTGACGCCGGCGCGACGTCCGACCTGGCTCGCGCTGACCTCGACCTCGACCACGTCGAGGACCTTGTCGATGACGATCCCGACGGCTCCCCCGGTGGCACCCGTCTCGTGGACGACGACGCTGACCTGGTCGCTGCGGTCGCTGGTGTCCGGCAGCCCGATCGCGGACGCCAGCCGCACCAGCGGCAGGATCCCGTCACGGTACTGCACGACCTCCGCGGTGCCACTGCGCTCGATGCGGTCGCGCTCGAACTCCTCGAGCCGGGCGACCGCCGCGAGCGGGAGGGCTGCACGGCGGCCGTCGGCGACCTCGAGCACCAGCAGTGCGGTGCGGTCGTCGGCAGCGCCGGCCTTGAGGTCGACGACCTCGGCCTGCGTCGCGCCGACGCCGGCGGTGGCGGCGATGCCGGCCACGTCCAGGATGAGCGCGACCCGGCCGTCGCCCATGATCGTGGCGCCGGCGTACATCGCCAGGCCCTTGAGCTGCCGGCCGATCGGCTTGACCACGATCTCCTGGGTGTCGTGCACGGTCGACACGCACAGCCCGAAGCGGACGTCGTCGGACTGGAGCACCACGACGGTGAGCGCCTCGTCTCCCGGCAGGCCGCCGTCCTCGAGCACGCCGGCCAGCGGCACCAGCGGGAGCAGCTGGCCGCGCAGCCGGAGGACGGGCGCGCCGGCGAGGTCCTCGACCTGGCGCTCCAGGTCCTCGCCCTCGATGCGGACCAGCTCGACGAGGTTGGCCTGCGGGATGGCGTAGCGCTCGGCGCCCTCGCCGACCACGAGGGCCGGGATGATCGCGAGCGTGAGCGGGATGCGGACCCGCGTCGTCGTGCCGCGCCCGGGCTCGGAGACGACGTCGACACTCCCGCCGATGCGCTCGATGTTGGTGCGCACCACGTCCATGCCGACGCCGCGGCCGGAGATGTTGGAGACCGCGGAGGCGGTGGAGAACCCAGGGCGGAAGATCAGGCCGAGGACCTCGCGGCCGTCCATCCGCGCGAGCTGGTCGCGGGTCACGACCCCGCGCTCGAGGGCGACGGCGGCGATCTTCTCCGGGTCGATGCCCTTGCCGTCGTCGGCGATCTCGACGACCACCTGGCCGGACTCGTGGTAGGCGCGCAGGCTGAGCGTGCCCTTGGCCGGCTTGCCGGCGGCCGCGCGTACGTCGGGCGGCTCGATGCCGTGGTCGAGGGAGTTGCGGACCAGGTGGGTCAGCGGGTCCTTGACCGCCTCGAGCAGGCTGCGGTCGAGCTCGGTCTCGTGGCCCTCCATGACGAGCTCGACCTCGCGGCCGAGCTGGTGGGAGAGGTCGCGGACGACGCGCGGCATCTTCGACCAGACCTGGCCGATGGGCTGCATGCGGGTCTTCATGACCGACTCCTGCAGCTCGCTGGCGACCAGGTCGAGCCGCTGGCTGGCGCGCACCAGCTCGAGGTCGTCGGAGGCGAGGCTGCGCTGGATGAGCTGGTTGCGGGTGAGCACCAGCTCGCCGACGAGGTCGACGAGGTCGTCGAGCAGGTCGACGTCGACGCGGACGGAGGAGTCGACGCGGGAGCGGCGCTCGGCGCCGTCCTCGGCGTGCACCTCGGGCTCCGGGTGGGGCGCGGGGTGCGGCTCGGGGTGGGACGCGGGGACGGGTGCCGGCTCCGGCGCCAGCACGGGGTCCGGCGCGGGGTCCGGCGCGGGGTCCGGCGCGAGGTCCGGCGGGGCCGCGGAGGAGGCCGCCGGGGACACGACCGGCTCCTCTGCGGCTCCGCCGGACGAGGGCTCGCGCCCGGCCAGGAGGTCTTCGATGACGGCGACGACGGGGGCGACGTCGACGGAGGGGTCCGCGTCGCTGCTGGTGCGCTCGATCACGTCGAGGAGGGCGCGCACGGTGTCGACCATGGACAGCAGCGCCTCGGCGATCGCCGGCGTCATGACCGCCTCGCCGTCGCGCAGCCGCGACAGCAGGGTCTCGCCGACGTGGGTCAGCTGCTCGAGGCGGTTGAACGCCAGGAACCCGCTGGTGCCCTTGATCGTGTGGATCGTGCGGAAGATGCTCGACAGCCGGTCCCGTGAGTCCGGCTGCTGCTCCAGCTCGACCAGGTCACGGTCCAGCTGGTCGAGGTTCTCGTGGGACTCCACGAGGAACTCCGCGATGATCTCTGCGTCGTCGTCCATCCGCCCCTCCTTCCGGGCTGCCCATCGGCCCGGCGGGGAGGGGGATGAGGCGGCCGGGCGGAGTCGGGACCCGGGTCCCGGGTGGCCAGCCCCTTCGGCTCACGCCGGGGCCTCACGACGTCGGCAGCGCCCGGAGCAGGTCGAGGGTCGCGTGGTCGCGCAGCGCCTGGCCGCCCCGGGCGAGCATCGCGGCGAACATCCGGTCGCCACGCTCGGTCCGCACGCTGCTGTAGGCGCAGCCGAAGGTCGCGAGCAGCGGGGTCTGCACCAGCGCGAAGCGGTAGTCGTCCCAGGCGTCGTCGGGGTCGTAGTCCGCGACCCCGAGGTCGACCAGGCGGCGGTGCCACGCCTCGACCAGCGCCCGCTCGTGGCGACGACGCTCCTCCACGGGCAGACCGGAGGAGACGAGCAGCGCGACGTCGCGGGCGGGCAGGCCGAGCGCGAGGGTCTGCCAGTCGACGGTCCACAGCCGCCCGTCCGGGTGGACGAGCAGGTTGTCGGGCCGGTGGTCGCCGTGGACCAGGCCGAACCGGTCGGGGGCGCCGAGGAGCCACCGGCCGCCGTACCGGGCGACCTCGCGCAGCGTCGCCGCGTCCTCCGCGCCCACCAGGTCGCCGAGCTTGCCGAGCACGGTCTCCACGGCGTCCGGGAACAGCTGGTCCATGAGGTCCGCGTCCTCGCGACCGACCGCGCTGAGGCCGGGGACGTCGAGCAGGCTGCGGTCGCACCAGCGCGGCGCGTGCAGGCCGGCGATGTTCTCGACCGCGGCCCGCGCCTGGGCGGGCGTGCAGCCGGTGATCTGGTCGCCCTGCTGCGCGGGCGCGAGGTCCTCGAGCAGGAGGGTGAAGGTGCCACGCTGCGCCGGGTCGTCGGAGATCGCGGCGTAGTGGACCCGCGGCACGCGGACGGCGACGGTCGGGCACAGGTCGCGGTAGAAGGTGACCTCGATGGCGTAGGAGCCGTGGAGGAACTCCCGCGACGCCGGGTCGTCGGTCGGCAGCTTCGCGAGCACCGTCGGCGGCAGCGCCGGGTCGCCCTCCAGCGCGAGGCGGTGGCACGAGCCCATCTGGCCGGTCCCGACCGGGACGGAGTGGACCGCGGTCACCTCGGCGCCGAGGGCAGCGGTCAGCCAGGCCGGGGTGAGGTCGCGGACGTCCGCGACCGGCTGCGGCGCGCTCACCGGGCCCGCCCCGGGTTGACCGGCAGGTCGGGGCGCGCGGTGCGGCGGGCGCCGTACGCCGCGAGGACGGGCTCGAGCTCCCGGGGCGTGGCGCCGTGCAGGATCACGCTGTCGACGCCGGTGCCGGCGAGCTGCTCCTGCACCCGGCGGGCGCAGGTGGCGGCGGAGCCGGTGATCGCGCAGTCGAGCCACTGCTGCGGGATCACCTTCTCGGCGAGGTACTCCAGGTCGTCGGTGCTCGCGTCGGCGTCGAACGCGCCCTGGAAGCCGGCGACCAGCGGGTCGTCCCGGAAGGCCTGGAGCCGGGCCGGGTCCCAGCCGTTGGTGCGGACCAGCAGGTCGCCGTACCCCTGCAGGTAGGTGGCGAGCCGCCCGACGGTCTTGCGCAGCACCAGCTCGTGCGGCAGCGAGTCCTCCACGACGGCGGTGCACGCCCAGACCCGTACGTCGGCCGGGTCGCGCCCGGCCGCCTCCGCCCCGTCGCGCACCCGTCGCACGGCGCGGGCGACCGCCTCGTCGCTCAGGTAGGTGTGCAGCACGACCGCGTCGGCGGTCCCGCCGGCGAGGGTGAGCGCCCGCGGCCCGATCGCGACCATGAGGACCGGGACGTCCTCGGCGACGTCCTCGTCCATGAGGAAGAGGTAGGGGTAGCGACCGGCCGGGCCGTCGTGGTCGAACCGCTCCCCCCGCCAGAGCCGGCGCAGCACGTCGACCGCGTCGGCGAGCTGGGCGCTGGTGATCCGCGGGACGCCCATGACGTCGAAGAGCGCGTCGAACCCGCGGCCGAGGCCGAGGGCGAAGCGGCCACGGGTCATCCGGTTCAGCGTCGCCGCCGCCGTCGCGGTCACGAGCAGGTGGCGGGTGTTGTGGTTGGTCGCCGCCGTCGCGATCCCGATCCGCTCGCTCGCCGCGGCCGCGGCGCCGGCGAGGACCGTGGCGTCCTTGAAGTTGAAGCGCTCGGAGAGGAACACCGAGCCGAGGCCGAGGCGCTCGGCGTCGGCCACCTCGTCTAGGAGCGCGCGCGGGTCACCCGCGTGGCCGGCGAGCCCGTAGAACCCGAGTTCGGGGAAGGCGAGCGGTGCGTCGTGCATGGCCGCAACGTAGGGCGCAGACGACCGTCGATCGACGGCTTGCGCTGCTAGATTCGACTATTCGAACTCGCTCCGCGCCTCCGTGGCGTCGCCCGGGCGGGTTCGGACGTCGAACGGAGCGCCGGTGACCGCGAGTCCCTCACCACCGACCACCCGGGTCGTCGACGTCCTCGAGCTCGTCGCCGCCCGCCGCGACCGGCCGCTGCGTGCCGCCGACGTCGCCCGCGAGCTCGGCCTCTCCCGCGCGACCACCCACGCGATCGTGCACACCCTCGCCGCCCGCGGCTGGCTGGTCCGCTCCCCTGACACCGGCCACCTCGCCCTCGGCCCCGCCCTCGGCCCGGTGGCCGCCGCCGTCGCCGAGCAGCGCACCGGCACCCGCCTCGGCGTGCGCGCCGCCGCCGGCCTCGCCAGCGCCACCGGCTGGCCGGCCTCGGTGGTCGAGCTCGTCGACGACGTCCTCTACGTCTCCAGCGTCGACCCCGACGACCTCACCGTCATGCGCGGCCAGCGCCTCCCCTATGCCGCCCCCTTCGGCACCCTCTTCGCCGCCTGGGCCGAGCCCGACGAGCGCAGGGGCTGGCTGCGCCGCGGCCGCCTCACCGAGGCCGCCGTCGCCTCCTACGGCGCCCACCTCGACCAGGCCCGCGCCGACGGCTTCCTCGTCGAGCGGATGAGCCCGGTCGTCGAGCACGTCTCGTCGCTGGTGCAGGCCACCCACGAGGGCGACTTCCCTGCCGCCGTCCACGAGCTCGCCGGGGAGCTGCTCGCCGAGGTCGTCCGGACCAGCATGGAGACCCACGACGCCGCCAGCCAGCCGGTCACCTCCGTCGCCGCCCCCGTCCCCGGCCCCGACGGCACCGTCCGCACCGCCCTCGTCGTCCACCCGCTGCGCGACCTCACCGGCGCGGAGGTGAGGCGGGCCGCGAGCATGGTGCGCCAGGCGGCGAAGGCCGTGGTGGGGTGACTGTCCTCGACTGCGCGAGCGCGTCGCCCGTCGGCGGTGGCGTTCGCCTGGCGGCAAGGCTCGAGGTTCGCTTCGCCTGACTCCCGGTGGTTGAGGTGCGACGAGCGCCAGCGAGGAGCCTCGCAACCTCCGGGCGTGTCAGGCGGACTGCGGTGGGCACAGTCCGGTGCACCGGGGCCACTGGTTTCGAGGCTCGGCGCTGGGGCGCCTCGCACCTCAACCAGCGGCGGGAGGTCGGCGCTGGGGCGCCTCGCACCTCAACCAGCGGCAGTTGATCGCTGTCGTGGTTGGTATCGGCGGCCGCGCACCGTAGCCGACCGGCCCCCGGCGTCAAGGACGTCGCTTCGCTCCGCCGCTACGCGGTCGCTTCGCGATCCTTGACCCCGGGGCCCTGCCGGTCGGCTTTCCGGCGCAGCGGCGGCACGGACTGCGTCCGCGCCGCCGCTGCGCGGCCGCCGCCTTCGTGGAAGGTCATACGGATCGTGGGCTCCAGGCCACGATTCGCATGACGTCTTGGAACGTCGCCGACTCCCGGTGGTTGAGGTGCGAGGCCGCCCGCGGCCGAGCCTCGAAACCACCGGGCCCTTGAGGCGGACTGTGTCCGGCACAGTCCGGCGCACCGGGGCCGCTGGGGCGCCTCGCACCTCGAATAGCGGCAGCGGACATGCCTGTGACCCCGCCGTCAGGCGGGGTGTGGGGCGTGGTGGCTAGTAGTCGTCGGGGTCGAGGCGGCGCGAGGTGGCGAGGACCTTGGTGCCCTTGGGGCTGACCAGGAAGTGGCGGCCGTTGGGGGAGAGCCAGAGGTAGTGGCCGGGCTGGACGGTCACGTAGCGCCAGAGGCTGAAGGTCTTGGCCCGGTGGTGGCGTCGGCAGAGCGGGACGAGGTTGCACGGACAGGTCGGGCCGCCGCGGTTGTGCTCGATGGTGTGGTCGAGGTCGCAGCGGGTCGCCTTGACGGTGCAGCCGGGGAAGCGGCAGGTGTGGTCACGCA
>NZ_JAER01000041.1 GCF_000519005.1 Nocardioides sp. J54
GGCCTCGACAGCTCGGCCCGCACTTGCCCTCGACGCGCCTTCGGCGCGGGCGCCACGCTGCCGCGCGCGCCGTTGGCTCCGGTAGGCGGTTGCGTCGGCGTGGCGGCAAGCCTCGGGTGCGCGACGCCATACTCCCGGTGGTTGAGGTGCGACGAGCGCTAGCGAGGAGCCTCGAAACCTCCGGGCCCTGATGGCGGGCTGTGGCGGGCACAGTCCGGTGCATCGGTGCCGCTGGTTTCGAGGCTCGGCGCTGGGGCGCCTCGCACCTCAACCAGCGGCGGCCTCCGGACGAGCGACACGCTCGCCCAGACCAGCAACGAGCGACACGCTCGCCCCATCAAGGCTAGTGCTCGTCGTAGTGCGACCCGTGGGGCGCGTGGCGGTGGCCGTCGTGGACGTAGTCGACGTGGTCGTCGTGGGGGACGGCGAGGTGGCCGCAGCCGGGGCCGTGGTCGTGGGGGTGGTGCTCCTCGACGGTCTCGTGCTCGTCGGGCTGGCCCTCGGCGAAGGGCTCGCGCAGGCGGGCGCGGTGGCGGGTCCAGATCCCGATCGGCCAGGCGACCACGTAGCAGGCGAGGGCGAGCAGGACGATGGTCGGGCCGGGTGCGACGGTCGCCTTGTACGACGCGAAGGTGGCCACGACGAGGCCGCCGACCGAGGCGAGGGTGCCGAGTGCCATCGCGGCGGCGATGGTGGTGCGGAAGGAACGGGTGAGCTGCTGGGCGGTGGCGACCGGCACCACCATGAGCGCCGAGACCAGCAGCAGACCGACGGTGCGCATGGCGACGGTGACGCTGACTGCGGCGAGGACGGCGACCAGGACGTTGTAGGCGCGGACCTTGAGTCCGGCGACGCGGGCGAACTCCTGGTCCTGGGCGACGGCGAAGAGCTGGGGCGCCAGTCCGACGCAGAGGCCGACGACCGCGACGGCGAGCACCATGGTGACGACCAGGTCGTCGACGGAGATCGTGTTGAGGGAGCCGAAGAGGTAGCGGTTGAGCGAGGACGCGCTCTCGCCGCCGAGGCCGGTGAGGAAGATGCCGCCGGCGAGGCCGCCGTAGAAGAGCAGGGCCAGGGCCACGTCGCCGTTGGTCTGGCCGCGCTCGCGGATCACCTCGAGCAGGATCGCGCCGAGCACGGCGATGACGACGGCGGTCCACACCGGCGCGGTGCCGGTGACCAGGCCGACGGCCACGCCCGTGACCGCCACGTGCCCGATGCCGTCGCCCATCAGCGCGAGCCGGCGCTGGACCAGGAAGGTGCCGATGGCGGGGGCGGCGAGCCCGGTGAGCAGGGCGGCGATGAGGGCGCGCTGCATGAAGGGGGTCGCGAACAGCTCCACGGGGCTCATCGCGCGTCCTCTCCGGTTCCGTCGACCGGGGAGGCCACGCCCGGGACGTGGTCGGGGCGGCCCGGGCGGCCGGTGTGGTGATGGTGGTGGGTGTGCGGCTCGCCGAGCCACGGCTGGTGCACCTCGTGGTCCCCGAGCGGGTCGCCGTCGTAGACGACGCGGCCGTCGCGCATGACGACCGCGCGGTCCACCAGCGGCGCCAGCGGGCCGAGCTCGTGGGCGACGAGGACGATCGTCGCGCCGCGGCCCTTGAGCCGGCCGAGCGTGTCGGCGAGCGCCTGCTGGTTGGGCAGGTCGACGCCGGCGGTCGGCTCGTCGAGGAAGAGCAGCTCGGGCTCGCCGGCGAGCGCGCGGGCGATGAGCACCCGCTGTTGCTGGCCGCCGGAGAGGTTGCTGACGGCGTCGCGGCGCCGGTCGGCGAGGCCGACGATCTCGAGGGCGTCCTCGATCGCGGCCCGGTCGGCGCGGGAGAGCGGGCGCAGCAGCCTGCGGCGGGTCAGCCGGCCGGCGGCGACGACCTCCCAGACCGACGCGGGCACGCCGGCGGCGGCGGTCGCGCGCTGGGGCACGAAGCCGATCCGGAACCACTCGTCGTACGACGCCAGCGGGGTGCCGAACAGCCGCACCTCGCCGGACAGCAGCGGTCGCAGGCCCACGAGGGTGCGGACCAGGGTCGACTTGCCGGAGCCGTTGGCGCCCATCAGGGCGAGGAACTCCCCGGGCTGGACCGACAGGTCGATGCTGCGCAGCACCGGCCGACCGCCGAGGGCGACCGTGCCGTTGCTGACCGAGACGGCGGGGCTGGTCGTGTTGGTGGTGGTCATCGGCACCCGTTGGCGGTCTGCAGCGCGGCCAGGTTCGCCTCCATGATCGACAGGTAGTCCTCGCCGGAGTCGGCGTCGGACAGTCCCTCGACCGGGTCGAGGACGCCGTTGGTCAGGCCGAGGTCGCCGGCGAGGGACTCGCCGAGCGCGGGCTCGAGCGGCTCGCTGAACACCGTGGTGATGCCCTCCTCCTCGATCAGGTCCTGGAGCCTGCCGAGCACGGCGGCCGTCGGCTCGGCGTCGGGGGAGAGGCCGACGATCGAGGCGATGTGCAGGCCGTACTTCTCGAGGTACCCGAACGCGTCGTGCGACACCACGATGGTGTCACGCTCGCAGTCGGCGAGGCCAGCGGCGTACGACGCGTCGAGCGCCTCGAGGTCCTCGCGCAGCGCGGCGGCGTTGGCGGCGTACTCCTCGGCGTGCTCCTCGTCGATCGCGGCGAGCTCGCCGGCGACGGCGTCGGCCACGGTGGCGACCCGGACCGGGTCCTGCCAGAAGTGCGGGTCGAGGTCGCCGTGGTCGTGGCCGTCCTCGTCCCCGTGCTCCCCGTGCTCCTCGTGCTCCTCGGCGGACTCGTCCATCGGCAGGAGGCCGGCGAGCGCGGCGACGTCGAGGCTGCTGCCCTGGGCGTTCTGGGCGACGGTGTCGTCGACGGCGGGCTGGAAGCCGGCCTGGTAGACGACGAGGTCGGCCTGCGAGACGAGTGCGGTGCGCTGCACGTCGAGCTCGAGGTCGTGCGGCTCGGCACCGGGGGTGGTCAGCAGCTCCACCTCGGTGCCGGTGCCCTCGGCCACGCGCTCGGTCAGCCACGCCAGCGGGTAGAACGCGGCGACCACGCTCGTCCCGGACCCACCGCTCGCGCTGCCGCCGTCCTCGCTGAACGCCGAGCAGCCGGAGGCGAGCAGGGCGGCGGAGGAGAGCAGGGCGAGACCGGAACCAAAGCGCATGAGAATCATTCTCAACTGTGGTCAGGTGTCGGTCAAGTTCAGAACATGGAGGGATCCCTGGGGTCGCAGCCGTAGCGGTACAGGTGGCCCAGCAGCAGCTGGCGCGACTCCGCCCCGTCGGTCCCCCACGCCGAGGGGAGCAGGCGGGCCTTCGAGCTGCCGTCGTCGACGCGGACGGGCCAGTGGCCCGACGTGCGCGACATCCGCCGGGAGAGCTCCTGGAAGGTCGTGCCCGGCCCGAGGCGGAGGGGTGCTCGCACGAGCCCGCCGACCCGCACCACCTCCCGCGGCCGGAGCTCGAGGGTGGTGCCGCCACGGCGTCGCCACAGGTGCACGGCGCCGGCGACCAGTGCCGTGCCGGCGGCCCACGCGGTGACGATGTCACCCGCGCCGAGCGACAGGAAGATCGCGACGAACACGCCCACCAGTGCACCGAGGAGGCCGCCGAGCGCGACCATGGCGCCGTGGTGGGTCAGCGAGGCCCGCAGGCGGACGACGTCGCCGTCGCGCTCCACCGGCCGGTTCCCGATCGTGCTGCAGGCTGTGAGCCAGGCCGCCACCAGGAGCAGCGTGAGCCCGAGGATGATGGTGAAGGACCGGCTGCCGCCCCGGCGGGTCCCGAATTCCTCGGGGTCGTCCGGGTCGACGTAGATGGTGAACCTGTCGAACAGGTCCCGGTTCCAGCTGCGCTTGACCACCCGGTAGGTGGTCCCGTCGAGGGTGTACTCCACCTCGTTGCACCTGCTGCCGCAGTCGACGCTCGCCACCCGGGCCTCGACCTCGACCGCCCGCTTCGCGAGGTCGGCGTCCGCTCGGACGGCTCCCGGCAGGAGCGCCACGACCACGCACGTGGCGATGGTCAGCAGCACGCAGGCCACGGCACTGGCGCGCCACCAACGGGTACGACGGCGGGCGTGCCACCACTCCGGGCGCCCCATGCGAGCTCCCTCCTCGAGACGGCTACAGGGAGACGGCCCAACGATAGGGTGCGCGGATGCTGGTGATGAACCGCTTCCGGGCCGGTGACCACCCCGACGGTCCCGACGAGCTGCGCGCCGACCTCGAACGCGTGCACGAGCTGCTCGCCAGCAAGCCCGGCTACGTCGCCGGGTGGGTCGGGCGCAACATGGACGAGCCGGACCTGTGGGTCCTGGCCACCCGCTGGGAGAACGTCGGTGCCTACCGGCGCGCCCTGTCGTCGTACGAGCTCAAGCTGCACGGGGTGCCCGTGCTCAGCCGCGCGATCGACGAGCCGGGTGCCTACGAGGTCGTGGAGCCGGGGAGAGTCCTCAACGTCGCGGACCCTCGCGTAACCTAGTCATTCGCTCCCGCGAGTAGCCAGACAAGTCACGCCCGACAGCCAGCCGGGCTCGTCCCATAAGGATCACCACGTGGCCAAGCCGCCCCCGTCCACCGTCGACAACGTCGTCTCCCTCGCGAAGCGCCGAGGCTTCGTCTACCCCTGCGGGGAGATCTACGGCGGAACCCGCTCGGCCTGGGACTACGGCCCGCTCGGCGTCGAGCTCAAGGAGAACATCAAGCGCCAGTGGTGGCGCTCGATGGTCCAGAGCCGCGACGACGTCGTCGGCCTCGACTCCAGCGTCATCCTCCCGCGCCAGACCTGGGAGGCCTCCGGCCACGTCGCGACCTTCACGGACCCGCTGACCGAGTGCCAGTCCTGTCACAAGCGCTTCCGTGCCGACCACCTGCAGGAGGCCGTGGCGGAGAAGAAGGGGATCGACGACCCCGACGACGTCGACCTCGCGCAGGTCGCGTGCCCCAACTGCGGCACGCGCGGCGCGTGGACCGAGCCGCGCCAGTTCTCCGGCCTGCTGAAGACCTACCTCGGCGTCATCGAGGACGAGTCCGGCCTGCACTACCTCCGTCCGGAGACCGCGCAGGGCATCTTCCTCAACTTCGCCAACGTGGTCACCTCGCAGCGGATGAAGCCCCCGTTCGGCATCGCGCAGATCGGCAAGAGCTTCCGCAACGAGATCACGCCGGGCAACTTCATCTTCCGCACCCGCGAGTTCGAGCAGATGGAGATGGAGTTCTTCGTCAAGCCGGGTGAGGACGAGGAGTGGCACCAGTACTGGATCGACGCCCGCACGCAGTGGTACGTCGACCTGGGCATCAACCCCGACAACCTCCGGCACTACGAGCACGCCAAGGAGAAGCTGTCGCACTACTCGAAGCGCACCGTCGACATCGAGTACCGCTTCGGCTTCACCGGCTCCGAGTGGGGTGAGCTCGAGGGCATCGCCAACCGCACCGACTTCGACCTCTCGACGCACGCGGAGCACTCCGGCAAGGACCTGTCGTACTTCGACCAGGCCAACAACGCCCGCTACGTGCCCTACGTCATCGAGCCCGCAGCCGGCCTCTCGCGCAGCCTGATGACCTTCCTCGTCGACGCGTACACCGAGGACGAGGCGCCGAACACCAAGGGCGGCGTCGACAAGCGCACCGTGCTGCGCCTCGACCCGCGCCTGGCTCCGGTCAAGGTCGCCGTGCTGCCGCTGAGCCGCAACGAGGACCTCACCCCGCGGGCGAAGGCCGTCGCGACCGAGCTGCGCGCGCTGTGGAACGTCGACTTCGACGACTCCGGCGCGATCGGGAAGCGCTACCGCCGCCAGGACGAGATCGGCACCCCGTTCTGCGTCACCGTCGACTTCGACACCCTCGACGACCAGGCGGTCACCGTCCGCGACCGGGACACCATGTCCCAGGAGCGGGTCGCGCTGGACAAGCTGACCTCCTACTTCGCCGAGCGGCTCGCCGGATGCTGACGCGCACCCGGCTCGCCCGACTTGTGGTCGCTGCGGGCCTCCCGCTGGCGCTCACGGTCGGGCTCGCCGGGTGCGGTTCCGGGGACGGCGACGACCGGGCCGAGGGGTCCGGCTCGCCGAGCCCCTCGGCCACCGGGTCGGCACCGCCGTACCTCGAGGTCCCGGAGGACGTCACGGTCACCGAGCCGGGCACCGGGCTCGAGCTCGGTGAGGAGGGCGTGATCGCCTTCCAGCGCCGCCAGGACGAGAACGGCGTGCTCGCCGTGACCGTCGACCGGATCGAGCGGACGTCCTTCCAGGAGTCCTTCAAGGGCTGGAACGTCGACGACACGACCGCCGCCCGTACGCCCTACTTCGTGCGGGTCACGGTCACCAACGCCGGCGAGACCGACCTCGGCGGCGTCCGCCTCGACAACGTGCTGTGGGCCGACGACGGCACCACCCTCGAGGCGCCGAACTACTACACCCGCCAGCAGCAGCCCGCCTGCCACGGCGGGCCGCTGCCGGAGCCTTTCGCCACCGGCGCGAGCGCCGAGCTGTGCCAGGTCTACTTCATCGCCCCGGACCGGGCGCTCGAGCGCGTCGCCTTCCCGCCCTTCGGCGGCCTCGACCCGGTGACGTGGAGCGGCGAGGTCAGCAAGGTCACCAAGCCCGGCAAGGCCGGCAAGACCGGCAAGACCGGGAAGAAGGGCCCGGGCGGGGGCAAGCAGGGCGACAAGGAGAAGAAGGACGGCACCGGCCGCAAGGGGCGCACCACCCCGTCGGCGACGCCGTCGGCCACGACGAGCGCCTCGGCGTCGACGTCGTGACCGCGCTGCGCCTCGGCTCGCTGGAGGTGCCCACGCCCGTCGTGCTGGCACCGATGGCGGGCATCACCAACGCGGCCTACCGCCGCCTGTGCGCCGAGCACGGCGCCGGGCTCTACGTCTGCGAGATGATCACCAGCCGCGGGCTCGTCGAGGGCGACGAGAACACGAAGCGGATGCTGGTCTTCGACGACGCCGAGCAGGTGCGCTCGGTCCAGCTCTACGGCACCGACCCGACCTACGTCGGCCAGGCGACGAAGATCCTCTGCGAGGAGTACGGCGTCGCCCACGTCGACCTCAACTTCGGCTGCCCGGTGCCCAAGGTGACCCGCAAGGGCGGCGGCGGTGCCCTGCCGTGGAAGCGGAACCTGCTCGGCCGCATCCTGGAGGAGGCCGTGGCCGTCGCTGCGCCGTACGACGTGCCGGTCACCATGAAGACCCGCAAGGGCCTCGACGACGACCACCTCACCTACCTCGACGCGGGCCGTATCGCTCAGGAGGCGGGCTGCGCCGCGATCGCGCTGCACGGCCGCACCGTCGCGCAGGCCTACTCCGGCACCGCCGACTGGGACGCCATCGCCGCGCTGGTGGCGCACGTCGACATCCCGGTGCTCGGCAACGGCGACATCTGGGAGGCTGCCGACGCGGTGCGGATGGTCGAGCAGACCGGCGCCGCCGGCGTCGTCGTCGGCCGCGGCTGCCTCGGCCGACCGTGGCTGTTCCGTGACCTCGCGGCCGCGTTCGGGCCCGAGGGCGTCGGCTCCACCACGCTCCCGACCCTGGGCGAGGTGACCGCGATGATGCGCCGCCACGCCGAGCTCTTGTGTGAGCACATGGGGGAGGAGCGGGGCTGCAAGGAGTTCCGCAAGCACGTCTCGTGGTACCTCAAGGGCTTCCGCGCGGGCGGGGAGCTGCGTCGCTCGCTCGGCCTCGTCGACTCCCTCGCGGCCCTCGACGAGCTGCTCGCCGGTCTCGACCCGGACGAGCCGTTCCCGGTCTCCGAGCTGGGCGCCCCCCGTGGGCGCCAGGGCGCCCCGCGGCACAAGGTCGTGCTCCCCGAGGGCTGGCTGGACGACACCGACGGCCTCGGCGAGGGGGCCTGCGGGGTCCTCGAGGACGTCGACGAGACCACCGGAGGGTGACTCGACTCACGCTCAAGGACCCTCACAAAATTGATTGAACGGTCCACCAGTGTGCTCTACTCGCAGGATGCCCGGGGCCGGTAAGGTCCTCGGGACGCCCATGTCAGCGACAGCAAAGGATCAGCGCGTGGCCACCAGCCACAAGCGGGAAACCGCGCGACGCACGCCCCGAGCCGCCCTCCTGGCCGGCTCCCTCGCAACCCTGGCGACCGGTGCGGTCGTCACCGCCGGTGTGATGAGCTCCCCGGCCCCCGAGCAGGACCTGCTCGCGATCGACAGCAAGGCCGCCGCCGGCTCCGTGCAGGGCGCGGCCCCCCGCGAGCTCCCCGTCATCTCCCGGAGCAGCGACCGCTCCGCCGACGCGATCGGCACGCGGGTCGACCGGCTCGTGTCCGAGGAGGCCACCAGGCGGGCGGTCCGCAAGGCCGACACCCGGCTGTGGACCACCGAGGCCCTCAACCTGTGGACCCGCCCCGACAGGGCCGGCAAGAAGGTCGGCGAGATCGGTGACGGCGAGAAGGTCCTGGTCACCGGTCGCGAGTACCGCGAGCGCGTCGAGATCGTGGTCGACGGCAAGGCCCGCTGGGTCACCGCCGGCTACCTCTCCGACGAGGAGCCGCTGAGCGTCGACGCGGCCTGCACCAACGGCACCAGCGTGCCGGCCAGCGTGAGCCCCAACATCAAGAAGGTCCACCAGGCCGTCTGCGCGAACTTCCCCGAGGTCACCACCTACGGCACGTTCCGCAGCGACGGTGAGCACGGCCAGGGCATCGCGGTCGACATCATGACCTCGGGCTCCCGCGGCTGGGAGATCGCGGAGTTCGTCCGCGCCAACTCCGCCGCGCTCGGCGTCAGCTACGTCATCTACTCCCAGAAGATCTGGTCGGTGGAGCGCTCCGGCGAGGGCTGGCGGGGCATGTCGAACCGCGGCTCGGCCACGGCCAACCACTACGACCACGTCCACGTCACGACGTACTGACCCTGGCCCTGCCGGCTGCTGTCGGTGGGGGAGTGCATGCTCGACCTCACGCCCGGTTCCCGGGAACCGCTGATCGTGAGGAGGCCGACATGGCCGACGTGCTGCTCTTCCACCACATCCAGGGGCTGACTGCCGGGGTGCGTGCCTTCGCGGACGCGGTGCGGGCCGACGGCCACACCGTGCACACGCCGGACCTCTTCGGCGGGCGCACGTTCGCCAGCATCGAGGAGGGCTTCGGGTTCGCGCAGGAGGTCGGCTTCGAGGAGCTCCGGGCACGCGGTCTCGCCGTGGCCGACGACCTGGGCCCCGACGTGGTCCACGCCGGGATGTCCTTCGGCGTGACCATCGCCCAGCGCCTGGCGCAGACCCGCCCGGGCGCACGAGGGGCGCTGCTGCTCCACTCGTGTCTCCCGGTCACCGAGGTCAGCGACGCGTGGCCCGCAGGCGTGCCGGTGCAGGTGCACGGGATGGAGGGCGACGAGTTCTTCGACGAGGACCTGCCGGCGGCCCGCGAGCTGGCCGCCTCCACCCCCACCGCGGAGCTGTTCGTCTACCCCGGCGAGCAGCACCTGTTCACCGACTCCTCGCTCGACGCCCACGACCCCGGGGCCGCGGCGCTGCTGCTGGAGCGGGTGCGGGCCTTCCTCGCGTCCGTCTGACCGACGCCCTGACCGACGCCGCGGAGGCGACCGGCCGGATCGGCGCCGCAGCGTCGGATCCGGTCGATAGGGTCGCGGGCGTGGACCAGGTGGAGCGGCTGTACGACGAGCGCGCCCGCGAACGCATCGTGCCCGAGCCGCCGAAGCGGGTCGAGGCGCCGGAGCGGCTGCCCTTCGAGCGCGACCGCGCCCGGGTGGTGCACGCCGCGTCCTTCCGCCGGCTCGCCGCCAAGACCCAGGTCGTCGGCCCGCAGAGCGACGACTTCGTGCGCAACCGGCTCACCCACAGCCTCGAGGTCGCCCAGATCGCCCGTGACCTCTCCCGGGCGCTCGGGACCCACCCGGACATCACCGAGACCGCGGCGCTGGCCCACGACCTCGGCCACCCGCCTTTCGGGCACAACGGCGAGCGGGCCCTCGCCGCCCTCGCCGAGGAGTGCGGCGGCTTCGAGGGCAACGCGCAGACCCTCCGGCTGCTGGTCCGGCTCGAGGCGAAGACCGTGGACGCGGCCGGGGAGTCGGTCGGGCTCAACCTCACCCGGGCGACCCTCGACGCCTGCACGAAGTACCCCTGGCGCCGCGCCGACGCGCCCGCCGACGGCAAGTTCGGCGTCTACGACGACGACCTGGCCGCCTTCGAGTGGCTGCGCCGCGACGCCCCCGAGCGCCGCCGCTGCGTCGAGGCGCAGGTCATGGACCTCGCCGACGACGTCGCCTACTCCGTGCACGACGTCGAGGACGGCATCGTCGCCGGCAAGATCGACCTGACCCGCCTCGACACCGCCGCCGTGTGGCAGGCCGTGCGCGAGTGGTACCAGCCGGACGCCGACGACGACGCCCTCTACGACGTCCTCGCCCGGCTCCGCTCCGTCGGCAGCTGGCCCAGCACGTCGTACGACGGCAGCCGACCGGCGCTCGCCGCCCTCAAGAACCTCACCAGCGACCTGATCGGCCGGTTCTGCGGCGCGGTCCAGCAGGCCACCTTCGCGGCCTCCTCCGGCCCCTTCGCCCGCTACGCCGCCGACCTCGTCGTGCCCGCCGACACCTGGGCCGAGATCACGGTCCTCAAGGGCATCGCCGCCCACTACGTCATGCAGGACGCTGGCCGCGTCGCCCTGCAGAGCCGCCAGCGCGAGCTGCTCGCCGAGCTGGTCGACGTCCTGCTGCGCAGCGACGGCGCCGCGCTCGACGACTCCTTCGCCGCCGACTGGGCCCGCGCCACCGACGACGCCGCCCGCACCCGCGTCGTCGTCGACCAGGTCGCCTCGCTCACCGACGCCAGCGCCGTCGCCTGGCACACGCGATTGGTGAGCTGATTGCGCGAGCGCGTCGCCTGTCGAAGGCGGCGCGCAGGCCTCGCAAGCTCGGCCCGCACTTGCCCTCGACGCGCCTCCGGCGCGGGCGCCGCGCTGTCTGATGGCGCGAGCGTGTCGCCTGTCGAGGGCTGCGCGCGGGCACTCGCAAGCTCGGCCCGCACTTGCCCTCGACGCGCCTCCGGCGCGGGCGCCGCGCTGCCGCGCCGCAGTTGGCCCCGGTAGGTGGCACAGCCCGTCTGGCGGCAAGCCTTTCCGGTGGTTGAGGTGCGACGAGCGCTAGCGAGGAGCCTCGAAGCCTCCGGGCCTGGTGGCGGGCTGTGGCGCCTCGCACCTCGACCGCCGGCGGTGGCGGCCCAGAAAAAGCACCGACCGGCCACGACACGGGAGGTCGTGGCCGGTCGGTGACCGACAAGCAGATGTCGGGGAGGGGTCAGCCGGTGACCGGGACGTGCGACTCGACCGGGGTCGGCGACGGGGCGTCCGACGGGCCCGGGTCGTCGACGTCGTTGATCACCTCGCCGCAGGTGGCGGAGGCGATCACCAGGTCGACCTGGCCCAGCAGGTTGACGTGCAGGGCGTTGACGGTGAAGGTGCCGTCGGCGTTCGCGATCTGCTCGTTCGCGGTGACGGTGAGCAGGCCGGGGATCTCGACCTTGGCGTTCGGCTCGTCCACGTCGATGTCGAGCGGCAGGCCGAGGGCGCTGATGTCGGTGACCGTGGTGGTGCCGGTGTCGCCGTTGCACTCTGCGACGACGGCGTCGGCGCCGACCAGCTGGTCGTCACCGCGCAGGACGTCGCACAGGCCGCCCAGCTGGAGGCTGGTCAGTTCGGAGAGGTTGAGCGCGCCGAGCAGGCTCAGGTCCAGCGGGGTGCCGTCGGTGGCGTCGGCGATCTGGTCGAGCAGGCCACCGATCTGCGGCAGCAGGGTGCCGAGCAGCGTGTCGTCGATCGCGCCGGTCAGCGGGTCGAGCGCGCCGACGAGCGTGTCGCACGCCGAGCCGAGCTGGCTGGTGAGCTCCGAAGGAAGGGCGGACAGGAGGCCGTCACCCACGCCGAGGTCGGTCACCGCGGCCCGCGCGTTGCCGTTCTTCGCGCTGACGGTGATCACGCCACCGCTGGCGACCGGGTTGTCCGGCAGGCCGATGAGCTCGTCCTCGACCAGCGAGCCGTCGGTCGACTCGACCTGGACGGTGTCCTCCCCGATCACGGCGTTGCCGGCGATGCTCAGCGACAGCCCGTAGGCGGACGACGGCTGACCTGCCGCGGTGGCGGTCCCGCCACCGAGCACGGCGAACGACGCAGCACCCGTCACCAGGACGACCGCGCCAGCGGCCGAGGCCAGGGTCCTTGTCTTCTTCATGGGTTTCCCTTCATCTTCATCTCTTGTCGGCGGAACGTCTGTGTGGGTGTCAGGCCTCGTCGACCATCACGGGTGTGCCGGTCGGAACGGTCCGGAGCAGGGCGAGTGCGTCATCCGGCACCCGCACGCAGCCGTGGCTGACCGACTTGCCGAAGACCGACGGGTCCGTCCAGCCGTGCAGGGCGACCGTGCCCGGTCCGCCCCCGTAGGAGTCCAGCGTGTCGCTGTGGCTGCCGAGCGGCAGGATCACGGGGGAGAAGGGCTGCTTCTCGTCGGTGATCTGCCCCAGCACGAAGGTGCGGCCGGTGGGCGTGGGGGTCTCCGGTGCGCCGATGGCCACCGTCCAGGTCCCGACCAGCTCGTTGTCCTCGAAGAGCTCCAGCGAGTGCGAGTCGAGATGCACCTGCACCAGGAACCGGCTGTGCGCCTCCTCGAGGTACCGGGAGCGGAGCCAGCCGGTCGAGCCGTTCGGCTTCGACGGCAGCATCACCTGCACCCAGTCGCGGTTGCGCGTGATCACGGTCAGCCAGGTGTCGCCGAACTGCTTCGGGCCGATCTTCGCGAACGGCGTGCCGTCCGGCTCGTCGTACAGCGGAAGCATCTTCCTGGGGTGCACGACGGTGCCCTTGGGGATCTTCGTCGGCCGGGGATCCTTCGGGGCGGCCTTGATCGTGGTCTTCGTGGAGCTGAGCGGCAGCTTCCTCAGGTCGACCTTCTCGGCGACCGGGGTGGCCGGCTCCTGCTGCGGCGCCCTGTCGGTGTCGCGGAAGACCACGAAGAGGAGCGAGATCACGAGGAGCGCGATCACCAGGGGCACCGGCCACGACGCGCGCGAACGCGCAGTCGACTGCTCCATGCCTGGTCCCTCCCCGCATGCCCATTGCTGGCTCCCACTGTCCGGTTCCCACACCGCTCCCGAGTGGGAAACGACCATCAGGGCCTGAGGTCACGCAGAGAATAGCGATTCGCTCGACTTTTCTCCGGGACCCGGTCCCGGCTGCCGGGTCCCGGGACCGACCGCCGCCGCGGACGGGGACGACCGGACGGCGCCCGGGGCGTCGTCAGTAGGATTCCGGCATGGCTGGACGGATCCGTGACGAGGACATCGCCGCGGTCCGGGAACGGGTGCGGATCGACGAGGTCGTGTCCGGCTACGTCACCCTGCGCAACGCCGGCGGCGGCTCGATGAAGGGCCTGTGCCCGTTCCACGACGAGAAGTCGCCGTCCTTCCACGTCACCCCCAGCCGCGGGTTCTTCCACTGCTTCGGCTGCCAGGAGGGCGGGGACGTCTTCACCTTCCTGATGAAGATCGACGGGCTGAGCTTCGGCGAGGCCGTCGAGCGGATGGCGGACAAGTACGGCGTGCAGCTGCGCCGCGACGAGTCCGGGTTCGACGACCGCCCCCGCGGCCCCCAGCGCCGGCGCCTCGTGGAGGCCCACGCCGTCGCCCAGCAGTTCTACGCCGAGCAGCTCGCCACCCCCGACGCGCTCCAGGCGCGCCAGTTCCTGGCCGAGCGCGGCTTCGACCAGGCCGCCGCCGAGCACTTCGGCGTCGGTTTCGCGCCGCGGGACGGCGAGGCGCTGTGGCGCCACCTCAAGGGCCGCGGGTTCACCGCGGAGGAGGGCATCGCCGCCGGGCTGGTCGCGATGGGCCGCTCCCACTACGACAAGTTCCGCGGCCGGCTGCTCTGGCCGATCCGGGAGACCAACGGCGACACGATCGGCTTCGGGGCCCGCCGGATCTTCGAGGACGACCGGATCGAGGCGAAGTACCTCAACACCGGCGAGACCGCGATCTACAAGAAGAGCCACGTGCTCTACGGCATCGACCTGGCGCGCAAGCAGATCGCGATGACCTCACAGGCCGTCATCGTCGAGGGCTACACCGACGTCATGGCGTGCCACCTGGCCGGCGTGACCACGGCCGTGGCCACCTGTGGCACCGCCTTCGGTGACGACCACGCCCGCGTGCTGCGCCGCTTCCTGGACGACCACGCCGAGCTGCGCAGCGAGGTGGTCTTCACCTTCGACGGCGACGAGGCCGGGCAGAAGGCGGCACTGCGCACCTTCGAGGGCGACCAGCGGTTCGTCGCCCAGACCTACGTCGCCGTCGCGCCGGAGGGGATGGACCCCTGCGAGCTGCGGATCAAGGAGGGCGACGCCGCGGTGCGCGAGCTGGTCGCCACCCGCCGCCCGCTCTACCGCTTCGTGCTGGAGAACGTCGTCGGCCGCTACGACCTGGACCGGGCCGACAGCCGCGTCGACGCGCTGCGCGCCGGCGCCAGGCTGGTCGCCAGCGTGCGGGACAAGTCGAAGGTCGACGCCTTCGCCCGCGAGCTCGCCGCGATGGTCGGTGTCGACATGGACCAGGCCCGCTCCGAGGTACGACGGGCCGCGGCCCGAGGCAGCGAGCCCGACCGCGGTCGTTCCCGGGACCGCGCGGCGAGCTCCGCGCCGCCCGAGCCGGCCCCGCGCAGCAGGGTCCCCGACCTGCGCGACCCGCGGTTCGGCATCGAGCGGGAGACGCTCAAGCTCGTGCTCCAGCACCCGATCGCGATCGGCCGCACCAGCGCCGACATCGGCAGCAACGACTTCACGCACCCGACCTACCGTGCCGTGTGGGAGCTGATCGCCGCCGCCGGCGGGCCGGTCGCGGGGCAGAACGACGCCGGCTGGGTGTCCCGGGTCCGCGACGGCGCCACCGACCCGGCGGTGTCGTCGGTCGTCAGCGCGCTCGCGGTCGAGCCGATCCCGGCGAACCGGGAGATCAACGCCGACTACGTCGCCCACCACCTCTTCCGGCTCCAGGAGCTCACCGCCCTGCGGCGCATCGACGAGGTGAAGTCGCGCCTGCAGCGGACCAACCCGGTGGAGAACGAGACCGAATTCAACCGGATGTTCGGGGAGCTGGCCGCGCTGGAGCAGGCGCGGCGGACCCTGCGCGAGAAGATCGTCGGCTCCGGCGCATGACCCGCCTGTTCCGGCGCCGGCGCGGCGGCGACCCCGTGGCGGTCGCGGCGGGGGAGCGGCTGCTGGCCTCCGCGTCCACCTCCTCCGGCGCGGTGGGCGGGACCCGGGACGCGCTCTACCTTCCGCAGCGGCTGCCGTGGGAGGAGGTCGCCGCGGCGGACTGGGACCCCGAGGAGCGCACGCTGACGGTCACCGAGGTCGGCCGCTTCGGCCAGGAACGGGTCGTGCACGTGCTGCACCTCGAGGACGCCGGCCGGCTGCTGCAGCTGGTGCGCGAGCGGGTGACCGCGAGCATCGCGCTCCAGCGCCACGTCCAGGTCACCGACCGCCGCTCCGTCCGGGTGCTCGCCCGTCAGGCCCCCGGCCGTCGCGGTGAGCTCGCCTGGTTCGTCGAGTACGACGAGGGGCTGGACCCCGCCGACCCCCAGGTCGACGCGCTGGTGCAGGCAGCGCTCGCGGCCGCCCGCGCGGACGTCGGCGCCTGACCCGGCCCCTCGATTTCGGGCGCCCGGCCCGGCCTTGCTAGTGTTTCCCCGCTGCACGGCCCCGGCCGCGGCCAGCATTCCCCCGTAGCTCAACTGGCAGAGCATGCGACTGTTAATCGCAGGGTTATTGGTTCGAGTCCAATCGGGGGAGCCACCACCGCGAGAGCACCCAGAGCCCCGCACGACCTGCCCGGCAGGACGGCGGGGCTCTCACCGTCTTCCGGCAGCGCCCCGGCGCCGCACGCGCGAGCCCCGGCCTGGCTCGGACGGGTTCGTTAGGGTCAGGGGCATGGGGAACGGTGGCTTCGGGGCTGCGTTCCGTGATGCCCTCGCGGCGCGGTCGATGAGCCTGGGTGCGCTGCAGCGCTCGCTCGAGGCCCGGGGCACGCCGGTGAGCCTGGCGACGTTGAGCTACTGGCGCTCCGGCCAGCGCGAGCCGGAGCAGGAGGCGTCGCTTCGAGCCCTCGCCCAGATCGAGCACATCCTGCACCTCGACCCGGGCGCCCTCGAGCGCCTGCTCGAGCCGCGACGACGGCGGGTCGGGCTGGACCGGCTCGCCGACTTCAGCGAGCACCACGAGCGGATCCGCGAGCTGCTCGGCGAGGTCGGCTTCAACTCGCCCTCCGACCGGTTGATCGACCGCGAGGTCGTGCTCAAGTACGAGCTCGGTCCGGACCGCGCACCCGTCCGCTCGTCGTACGTGCTCGTGGTGGAGTCCATCCACCCGCACGCCGACCGGCGCGCCACCGTGCTCACCGTCCGGCCGGGCGCAGAGACCCCACAGGTCACCCCGCTCGGCGGCTACCGGCTCGGCCGGCTCCGCCACGACCGCGAGCGCGGCATCGTCGTCGGGGAGATGATCCTCGACCGGCCGCTCGTCGCAGGTGAGACGGCGATGCTGGAGCAGGAGGTCACCTACGCGACCGCCGACCCCAGCGACAACTCCTACCTCTACTGGGCCGTGCGGCGGATGACCTCGGTGAGCATCTGGGTCCGCTTCCACCCCGAGCTCGTCCCGGCCCGCTGCGAGTACTACACGGTCGTCGACGGCGTCGAGCACGTCACCGAGCTCGAGACCTTCGGCGCCAGCGTCAGCCGCACGGTGACCGGGTTCGGACCGGGGACCCTCGGCATCCGCTGGTACTGGGACTGAGGTCCCGCACCGGACCCCCGGTCTGGACCGGTGGAGCGTTTTCCCTGACACCGCGACCGGTTCGCAACCGAATCGCCCTCGCGCGCGTCTGCCCAGCCGTAGGGTGACGATCCGCAACGGGAGGGGACAGGGCACATGCGCGGCTCGGCGAGGGTCTGGGGCGGCGCCGTCGGCGCAGCCCTGTCGTTGTGCATCCTGCTCGCGCTCCTCGTGCTCGCGGGCGCCGGCGGCCCGGCGGCCGAGTCGACGCCGGACGGGCGACCGGCTGGAGCGCCGGCGACCACCGCGGCCGCCGACCCGGTCGACCCCGCCGACCCGGTCGACCCCGTCGACCCGGTCGAGCTCCCCGAGCAGCCGAACGTGGTGCTGGTCATGGCCGACGACATGCGCGTCGACGACCTCGCGTTCGCGCCCCGGCTGCGCCGCCTGGTCGCCGAGCACGGCATCACCTTCGAGAACTCCTTCTCGCCGTACCCGCTGTGCTGCCCGGCGCGGGCCTCCTTGCTCACGGGCCAGTACGCCCACAACCACCAGGTCTGGTGGCACAACCCGCCCTTCGGGTACGGCGCCTTCGACGACTCCCGCACGATCGCCACCTCCCTGCAGTCTGCCGGCTACCGCACCGGGTTCATCGGCAAGTACCTCAACCGCTACGGCCTCGACCCGTCGAACGTGACCGGCGAGCCCTCAGCGACCTACGTGCCGGAGGGGTGGGACGACTGGCGCGCGGCCGTCGAGCCGCTGCCCGGCTCGGGCATCCACGGCAACACCTACGACTACATGGACACCCCGTTCAACGTGAACGGCACGATCGACAACGCCTACCGCGGGGTCTACCAGAGCGACGTCATCGGCGACTTCTCCGTCGACATGGCCCGCGGCTTCGCAGGCAGCGGTGAGCCGTTCTTCATGTACGTCAACTACGTCGCGCCGCACCACGGCGAGCCGAACTCCGCCGACGAGCCACGCACCGTGCTCGACGAGGACGGCCGCGAGGTCAGCGTGGTCACCCCCGCGGTGCCCGACGACGTGCGCGGGATGTACGACGACGTCGTCGACCGGGCCTCCGGCATCGCCCGCACCGGCGAGCCGGTCGAGGCCGACACCAGCGACAAGCCGAAGGCCTTCCGCCACCACGTCCGCCGCCTGGGCGACGAGGCGAAGGAGGCGCTGCGCCTCGCCACCCGCCGTCGGGCCGAGGCGGTGCACGTCATGGACCGCAACATCGCCCGCCTCGTCCGGGAGCTCAGGCGGTCGGGGGAGTGGGACCGCACGGTGTTCGTGTTCACCTCCGACAACGGGATGGTGATCGGTGAGCACGGGCTCGGGATGATGAAGGTGATCGCCCACGAGCCCTCCCTGCGGGTCCCGATGCTGGTGACCGGACCGGGCCTGCGGACGGCGCAGGAGCGCTACGACCCGATCAGCACCGTCGACCTCGCCGCGACCGTCCTCGACCTCGCCGGTGCCCGGCCGCCGCACCTCGCGGACGGCGTGAGCCGGGTGCCCACGCTCGTCGGCGGCGACCTCGGCTGGACCACGCCCGTGGTCACCGAGGCCGTCTACACCGCCCCCGGCAAGGACCCGCAGTTCACCGACCGGCGTGCCACCATCGGGATCCGGGTCAACCGCTACTCCTACACCCGCTACCGCGGCGGGGTCGCGGAGCTCTACGACCTGGTCCGGGACCCGCGCCAGGACCGCAACGTGGCCGACGACCCGGCCTACGCCGAGGTGCGGCGAGCGCTCGACCGGCTCTGGCCGCGGGTGAAGGACTGCCGCGGCGCGGGGTGCGCGCTGCCGCTGCCCGACCTGCTCGCCGGCACCCCTGGCCGGGTCCAGGCCGACACCGATGCCTACTGGACCGCCATCGACGCCGCCTACGGCTGGGAGGAATAACCCCGTGGTTCGGAGCAAGACCCGCCTGCTGGCGGTCCTCGTCGCACTCGTCGTCGCCCTGGCGCTGGCGTCCGGGATCACCGCGCCGGCCGAGGACGTCGGTGCGAGCGCCGCGACTCCGGACCCGGCCGCGACGGACCCGGCCGCGCGGGCGGCGGCCAGCGGGCTGAACGTCGTCGTGGTGATGGCCGACGACATGCGCGTCGATGACCTCGCCTACGCACCCAACCTGCGCCGGCTCGTCGCCCGGCGCGGGCTGACCTACGAGAACTCCTTCTCGCCGTACCCGCTGTGCTGCCCGGCCCGGGCGTCCTTCCTCACCGGCCGCTACGCGCACAACCACCGCGTCTACCACCACGACAAGCCCTGGGGCTACCAGTCCTTCGACGACTCGCGCACGCTCGCGACGTCGCTGCGCGCGGCGGGCTACCGCACCGGGTTCATCGGGAAGTACCTCAACGGCTACGGCCGCGACCGGTCGCGGGTGAGCGGCCAGCAGTCGGCCCGCTACGTGCCGCGCGGCTGGCACGACTGGCGGGCGGCGATCGAGAACGACGGGTCCGGCCGCTACTCCGGCGGCACCTACGGCTACTTCAACACCGCCTTCAACATGAACGGCCGCATCGTCGACTCCTACCGCGGCCGCTACCAGTCCGACGTGATCGGGGACCTCTCCGTGGGGATGGCGCGGCGCTTCGCAGCCCGCCCCTCGCCGTTCTTCATGTACGTCAACTACGTCGCCCCGCACCACGGCGCGCCGTGGGAGCCGGACGACCCGCGCGGCGTGCGCGGCACGACCGGCAAGCGGATCAAGGTCAAGACGCCGGCCCGCCCGCAGTGGGTCAAGGGTCGCTTCGACAAGAGGATCCGTCGCGCCGCGGGCCTCGCCCGCACCGGCAACGCCGTCGAGCGCGACCTCAGCGACAAGCCGCGCTCGGTGCGACGCGCCCGCATGCACGCGGGCAGCCAGGCGTACCGCGCCTACCTCGAGGCGACCCGCCAGCGCGCCGAGGCGGTCTTCGTGATGGACCGCAACATCGCCCGGCTGGTCGCCGAGCTGAAGCGCTCGGGGGAGTGGGCGCGCACCGTCTTCGTGTTCACCTCCGACAACGGCCTCATCATCGGCGAGCACGACCTCGGGCTGACCAAGATCTGGGCGCACGAGCCGTCGCTGCGCGTGCCGCTGCTGGTCACCGGCCCCGGCATGCGCAGCGGGCAGCGGCGCTACGACCCGGTCTCGACGATGGACCTCACCGCCACCATCCTCGACGTCGCCGGGGCGGAGCCGCCGCGCACCCCGGACGGCACCAGCCGCTGGCCGGCGATGCGTGGGGGAGACCAGGGCTGGAGCACGCCGATCGTGACGGAGGCGATCAGCACCGCCC
Source organism: Nocardioides sp. J54 (assembly GCF_000519005.1). Classification (GTDB taxonomy): domain Bacteria; phylum Actinomycetota; class Actinomycetes; order Propionibacteriales; family Nocardioidaceae; genus Nocardioides. Next base: position 20,066 of record NZ_JAER01000041.1, read on the forward strand.
GCGGGTCGCACCCGCTGTTCACCGACCGACGCAGCAGCATCGGCATCCGCACCTCGCGCTACAGCTACACCCGCTACCGCGACGGCGGCGGGGAGCTCTACGACCTGTTGCGCGACCCCCGCCAGGACCGCAACGTCTACCGCTCCGCGGCGTACGCCGACGTGCGGGCGCAGCTGGCCGGGGTCTGGACGCAGGTGAAGAGCTGCCGCGGGGAGACCTGCCGCACGCCGCTGCCCGACGGGCTGGCGGCCACGCCGGGGCAGAACCGGGCGACCACGGCGGCGTACTGGAAGGCGATCCGCGCGGCGTACGGCTGAGCCGTGCAGTTCCACAGGAATCGCACAGGATCGTGGCGCACGCTGGTGGTGTGACCGAGCCAGCCACGCGTCCCGACGGGACACCGCTGCGTGCCGTCGTCGTGGACGACGAGGTGAACATCGCCGAGCTCGTCGCCATGGCGCTGCGGTACGACGGGTGGTCGGTCGAGGTCGCCCACACCGGTGCCGACGCGGTCGCCGCGGTCCGGCGACACGGCCCCGACGTCGTCGTGCTCGACCTGATGCTGCCCGACCTCGACGGCATGGAGGTGATGCGGAGGGTGCGCGCCGACGACCCCTCGGTGCCGGTGCTCTTCCTGACCGCGCGCGACGCGGTCGAGGACCGTGTCGCGGGGCTGACGGCCGGCGGTGACGACTACGTGACGAAGCCGTTCTCCCTCGAGGAGCTGGTCGCCCGGTTGCGGGCGCTGGTGCGCCGCGCCGGGTCGGCGCTCGAGCAGTCCCGGTCGGCGCTCGTCGTCGGCGACCTCGTCCTCGACGAGGACAGCCACGAGGTGACCCGCGGCGGCGAGCCGATCCACCTGACCCACACCGAGTTCGAGCTGTTGCGCTACCTCATGCGCAACCCGCGCCGTGTGCTGAGCAAGGCGCAGATCCTCGACCGCGTCTGGAGCTACGACTTCGGGGGCCGGGCCAACGTCGTCGAGCTCTACATCTCCTACCTGCGCAAGAAGGTCGACGCCGGGCGCGAGCCGATGATCCACACCCTGCGCGGCGCCGGCTACGTCTTGAAGCCGGCCGGCTGATGGTCCCGCGCTCGCTGGCATCACGGCTGGTGGTCACGGCGGTGGCCCTCGTCGCCGTGGTGTCCCTGCTCGTGGGTGCGGTCACCACCGTCGGCATGCGGGCCTGGCTGACCGACCGGCTCGACCGTGAGGTGCAGGCCGCCTTCCAGCGGCTGGCGCTGGTGCCGGCGGGCGTCACCCCGCCGGGGGCCGACGACGCCGGGACGCCGGGCCGGCAGGACGCCCCGCTCCGCCGCGGGCCCTGGGGCCGCGGCGGCTTCGGCCAGCAGGTCGGCATCCTGGCCGCCACCTTCTCCGCCGACGGCGACCGCGGCTACGTCCTGGCCGACAGCAGCGCCGGCCCGGTCGGGGTGCCCCTCGACGACGCCGCGCTCGCCGCCCTCGAGGGGGCGGGGCGCGGGGGAGCCGAGACCGTCGAGGTGCCGGGGCAGGGCACCTATCGCGTCGTGTCCGGGACCGCGACCGGCGGTGCGCAGCGGGTCGTCGGCCTGCCGACCGACGACGTCGACGCCGCGACGGCCTCGCTCGTGCGCTGGGAGCTGGCGCTCGCGCTGCTCGGCATCCTCGTCGCGGCGGCGGCCGGCTCCGCCGTAGTACGGCGCCAGCTGCGGCCGCTCACCGAGGTGGCCGCCACCGCCAACGCCGTCTCCGAGCTCCCGCTCCAGTCCGGCGAGGTCGGGGTGACCGAGCGGGTGCCGGAGCACCTCACCGATCCGCAGACCGAGGCCGGTCAGGTCGGGCTCGCCCTGAACCGGCTCCTCGCGCATGTCGAGACCTCGCTCTCCGCGCGCCACCGCAGCGAGCAGCAGGTGCGGCAGTTCGTCGCCGACGCCTCCCACGAGCTGCGCACCCCGCTGACCACGATCGCCGGCTACACCGAGCTCGCCCGGCGGCAGGGCGACCCGGGCACCGCGCAGCTCGCCCTCGTCAAGGTCGAGGAGGAGGCCGGCCGGATGACCGCCCTCGTCGAGGACCTGCTCCTGCTCGCCCGGCTCGACGCCGGACGACCGCTCGTCCAGGAGCGTGTCGACCTCAGCCGGCTGCTGGTGGAGGCGGTCGAGGACGCCCGGGTCGTGGCTCCCGACCACCACTGGCAGATCGAGCTGCCGGCCGACGGCCGGCAGCTCGAGGTGACGGGCGACGCCGGGCGGCTGCACCAGGTCGTGTCGAACCTCCTGGTCAACGCGCGCCGGCACACGCCGCCGGGGACCACGGTCCGGGTGGTCGCCCGTGCCCGGGGCTTCGACGTGCACGACGACGGCCCGGGCTTCCCCGCGGACCTCGTCGACAGCGCCTTCGAGAGGTTCACCCGTGGCGACGTGTCCCGCCACCGGTCCGACGGCGTGGGTCTCGGCCTGGCCCTGGTGCGGGCGATCGTCGCCGCGCACGGCGGCACGGTCTCGCTGTCCAGTGCCCCGGGGCGGACCGTCGTCGGGGTCCAGCTGCCGCCGCTGCGCTGAGCCCGACGCCGCGAGGCGGTGCGAGGGACCGAGGCTCAACGAGCCCCGAGACGGCGACGTCACGGACGTGACGGGTGTGCATTCCGATGGTTCCCGAGCACTTCTCAGGCAGGTGTGACGTGCACCACGCTGTGCCTGCCAGCCGGCACTCTCCAGCGGCCTCGGGGCCACGGCTCCCCAAGGAGAAGCGCATGACCCAGCACCGCCGGCGCCGTCGTGCGGCGCCCACCTCCCGGCACCTCCGGCGGCTCGGCGCCACCGTCCTGGCCACGACCGTCGTCGCGACCCTCGTCTCGGCCGGAGCCGGCCTCGGCCCGGCCAGTGCCGGGACCACCGTCTCGCCGGCCGAGCCGGGCGACCCGCCGGTCGTCCGGGGCGACTCCGTGACGATCGACGTCGACCGCGTGGCGATGCACTACGCCCGCACCGCGGCGACGCAGAACTTCGCCCCTGCTTCCGCGAGCACCGTCGCGCTCACCGGGTGCAGGGGCGACAACCCGAACGGCACCAACGCCTCCCCGCGGACCGAGGTCACCGTGACCGCGCCCGACGGCAGCACGCTCCTGAGCCGGGTGTCGCCGGTGCGGGACCTCGGGCTGCTCTCGTTCCTCACCAGCCCGCCGAACCAGCCGCTCGACCCCCAGCCCGGCCCGGCCAACGCCAACTACCGCGGCGACTTCTCCGGCAACGCGCACCACGGCATGAACGTCGACGTGTCGCTCGCCGGGAAGCCCGCGGGCGTCTACACGGTGACCACCACCGACCACAACACCGTCAAGACCGGCCTCGGCGCCTGCTCCTTCGCAACCCCCGAGACCCTCGGCACCGGCTTCGGCAAGAACGTGACGCCCGGACCCGTGGTGACGACCGAGACGTTCGAGTACCGGCCGTGGGCGGCGCAGTTCGTCGACGTCCTCGGCAAGGGTGCCGTGCGCGCCAACATCGAGCCCGCGGAGTACGAGGTCGCCGTCGGCAGCAAGACCTCGCCGGTGTACGACGGCGACCTGCCGCTCGCGGGCACCGGCCGCAACCAGCAGTTCTACGGGCTGCAGGGGGCCTTCGCGCTGCCCAACAACCCGCAGGCCTGCCTCGACGACCTGACCGCCTGCCTGCCGTCGAGGGCCTACCCGTGCCAGCCGTCCTTCGGCTGCACGCCGCGGCTGATGATCATCGACCGCCCGGCCACCGCGGCCGACCCCAACGGCCTGGTCGGCGTCTTCGACCTCGACACCAGGGCGTTCGTCGCCCACGCCACCGTGGACGGCACGACCCGCACCCTGCTGTCGCTCGGGACCACCAACGACGGCTACTACCGCGACCTGCTGCAGAAGCTCGCTGCCGGCGCCGCGGCCCAGGGCGTCGACCTCGCCTCGATCCTCGCGACCCAGGTGCGGGTGGGCACCGGCGACCAGCAGGTGTCGCTGAGCCTGCTCAACGGCCTGCAGGTCGACCCGTCCACGAAGCCCGGTGGGGTGCAGATCGCCTCTGACGCCACCGTGCAGGCCGGCGTGGTGCTCGACATCTACAGCTCGCTGCGCCTGACCGGCGGGGCGTGCGCGACCAACAGCGCCAGCTCGGACTCCGCCCCCGACCGGTTCACGCCGAACGAGGACAACGGCTACACCGTCACGAGGTCCGACCTCCTGCCGGAGGTGCCGCGCGTCGGCCCGCTCGGCGCGGTCGTCGGCGGCCCGCTCTACCACGTCACCGGTCGCTTCCGGTCGGATGCGCTGGTCAACACGGCCACCGCTGTGCTCGGGGTCGACACCGCGGTGGACGAGCCCAACGGCTACCCGGTGTGGGTGAACCCGTTCCTCAGCGGGGTGAGCACCGTCGAGCCCCGGACGATGGACTTCCTCGGCACCGGCACCTGGTCGGCGAGCGAGACGCCGGTCGGGGCCGGCTGCCTCGTGGTCGACTTCCTGCTGGGCACCGGCGTCGCCGTCTACAACAACCCGCTGCCCGTCGGCCTCGGCACCGTCTTCGACCCGCTGGCGACCCCGTCGCCGGCGGCCGAGCGGCTCACCGACGCGATCGACCAGGCGGTGGACGACGTGGTCGGCCAGCTGTCCACCAACCCGGTGGTCAGCTCGCTGCTCACCCAGGTGACGGCGCTGCTGCCGCTGTCCTGACCTGAGAGAGGTCACCGGCGCCGGGCCGGGTGGGGAGCTCCCCACCCGGCCCGGCGTCGTCCTGCCGTGGAAACCCGCTGGCGCAGGGTGACCCCGGTGGGTCACGCTGCGCAGGTGGGCACGTGGACCAGCGCGGTGTGGGGGGACGAGGAGTTCCTCGCCGGCCTCCGCACGTTCGTGGCCCACGCCGTCGACGGGCCGGCGACGATCGAGGTCGTCGCCCGGCAGCCGTGGTCGGCCGTGTGGCGGGTGCGCGTAGGGTCCCGGACGTCGTACCTGAAGACGAACTGCCCCGGCCAGGCCTTCGAGGCCCGCCTGGTCCGCGACCTCGCGCGGGTCGCCCCCGACCAGCTGGTGCCGGTCATCGCGGCCGACCCCGAGCGCGACCTGCTCCTCACCGAGGACCTCGGTCCGACCCTCGAGCAGCTCGGCCGTGCCACCGACGTGGACGCCTGGTGCCGCGTCGTCGCCGAGTCCGCGGCCCTCCAGCGCCGGGTCGCGACCACCGGCGTCGACCTCGGCCTCACCGTCATGGAGCCCTGCGACGCGTCGACGTACGTCGCCGACGCCGTCGGTCGCCTCGCCGCCCTCGCCCCGGGGGACCCGCGCCGCCTCGACCCCGACGTCGCCCACCGGCTCGAGGCGCTGCTGCCGACGGTCGAGCGGTGGTCGGACCGGGTCGACGACCTCGACCTGCCGCTGACCCTGGTGCACAACGACCTTCATGCCGCCAACGTCGTCCCCCTCGCCGGGACGTTGCGCTTCTTCGACTTCGGTGACGCCGTGGCGGGGGAGCCCCTCGCCAACCTGCTCATCCCGCTGCACATCGCCAGCCGCGAGCTCGGCGCCGGGCGCGACGACCCGCGGCTGTGGCGCATCGCCGACGCCGGGCTGGAGGTCTGGAACGACCTCGTCCCGATGGCCGACCTGCGCGAGGCCCTGCCCGCCTCGCTGCAGCTCGCCCGGCTCGCCCGCGTGGAGTCCTGGCGCCGCTGCGTCGCGACGATGACGCCGGAGGAGCAGGCCCAGTGGGGGTATGTCCCGGCGCGCTGGCTCGGCATGCTGCTCGAGCCGCCGCCCGTCGAGGTCAGGCCGAGCGCGGCGCGTACATGATCACGGCGACACCGGCCAGGCACACCAGCGCACCGACCACGTCGTAGCGGTCCGGGCGGAAGCCGTCCGCGACCATGCCCCACGCCAGCGACCCCGCGATGAAGACGCCGCCGTACGCCGCGAGGATGCGCCCGAAGTGCGCGTCCGGCTGCAGCGTCGCGACGAACCCGTAGAGCCCGAGCGCGATCACCCCCGCCCCGACCCACAACCACCCGCGGTGCTCCCGCACGCCCTGCCACACCAGCCAGGCGCCGCCGATCTCCGCGACGGCGGCAGCCACGAACAGGGCGACGGAGCGCAGCGTGTCCATGGCGCCATGCTGGCAGAGCCGGCACCGGCCGTCGTGACCAGCACCGAGCGCGTCGTAGGGCGGGTGGGGCTCGAACCCACGACCCAAGGATTATGAGTCCTCTGCTCTGACCGACTGAGCTACCGCCCCGGGTGCCTCGGACCCTATCGAGTGCGTCCGGGCGGCGTCAGTCGCCCCAGCCCATCGGGAACACCTCGAACGCGGCGGCGAAGGTGGTGCCGAGCCGTGAGCCGGTGGGGCGGGCGAAGCCCTCGAGGAACTCGCGGGGGTCCCAGTTCTCCCAGCCGAGGCCCTCGATGTAGGCCGAGTGCTCCTCCAGCGAGGCGACGCCGGCGTCGAAGGTGTCCGTCGTGTCGACCGCGTGGGTCGCCTCGGGGGAGCCGAACGCCCACACCTCGCGCACGCCGCCCCACGGCTCGACGCCGTCGGTGAGCTGCTCGGGGAAGACCCAGCGGTTGCCGGCGTCGCGGACGGCGTCGACCACGCCCCGGCCGACGGCGATGTGGTCGGCCTGGTTGAGCGAGCGGCCGCCCCAGGTGTCGCGGAAGTTGCCGGTAATGACGACGTCGGGCCGGTGCTTGCGTACGACGGCGGCGAGCTCGCGGCGCAGCGGCACGCCGTACTCCAGGATCCCGTCGGGCAGGCCGAGGAACTCGACGACGTCGACGCCGACGACCTGTGCGGAGCGGACCTCCTCGGCCTCGCGGACGGCGCGGCACTCGTCCGGGTGCATGCCGTCGATCCCGGCCTCGCCGCTGGTGACCATGCAGTAGACGACCGTCTTGCCCTGGCCGGTCCAGCGGGCGACTGCCGCGGCCGCGCCGAACTCCATGTCGTCGGGGTGGGCCACGATGCACAGTGCCCGCTGCCAGTCCTCGTCGAGCGGCTGCAGGGGAGCGGGAGCGTCGACCATGTCCCGAGCATGGCAGCCTCGCCGCGGCTGCGCCACGGTCAGCGCAGGCGCTCCAGCAGCGCCTCGGCGTCGTGCGGCGCGTGGCCGGCGGCGTCGTTGTCGAAGTAGACGAAGACGTCCGCCTCCTCGGCCCACCGCCGGCACCGCGCGGCCCACGCGTCCAGCGAGCGTGCGGCGTAGCGGCTGCGGTAGAGCTCGGTGTGCCCGTGCAACCGGACGTGCACCACGCCGCTGGTGACCGCCTCCGCGCGCGGCCAGCGGCCGTCGGAGTCCGCGACGACGCAGCCGACGTCGTGCTCGCGCAACTGCTCCAGCGCGGCGTCCTCGCAGAACGACCGGTGGCGGAACTCCAGCACGTGCGCGACCGGCTGGTCGACCTCGCAGGTAGTGAGGGCCCGGTCGCCGGAGAGCCGGTCGTCGTGGCGGGACGCGAGCTCGGCCGCCGCGGAGGTGGTCCGCGGCAGCAGCTCGTAGAAGTCGCGCACCAGCCCGGCGTCGTACGACAGCGACTCGGGGAGCTGCCACAGCACCGGCCCCAGCTTGTGGCCCAGGGCCAGCACGCCGGAGGCGAAGAAGTTCGCGAGCGGCGCCTCGACGTCGCGCAGCCGCTTGAGGTGGGTGATGAACCGCCCGCCCTTGACGGCCAGCACGAAGTCGTCGGGGGTCGCGTCCCGCCAGGAGCGGTACGACGACGGCCGCTGCAGCGAGTAGAAGGAGCCGTTGACCTCGACCGAGGTCAACCGGCGGGACAGGTGCCCCAGCTCGTCGGCCCGGCGCAGCCCCTCGGGGTAGAAGTCGCCGCGCCAGCTGGCGTACGACCAGCCGGACGTGCCCACCCGGATCCCGCCCACGACCTGGCCGTACCCGACCGGGCCCGGGGACAGACCCGGCCAGCCCCGGCCAGGCCCGGCGGCCCCGGACAGACACCACCCCCGGCCGGGCTCACGTGGGCCGACCGGGGGTGGTGTTCGTGGTGCTGGTGCCCGGCTCCGGGTGTCAGGAGCGGGTCACCGGTGAGGTCACTTCCAGACGACCGGCTTGCCGTCGAACTGGTCGTACTCGTCGGTGCCACCGGAGAACTGGACGCCGTCGACGACCGAGCCCTTGGTGGTCAGCGCCGGGACGCAGGTGGTGGCGGTGTCGCCGACCTTCGAGTCGTACTCGAACGCGTCGTCGTTGCACGGCTCGAAGTCGCCGAAGACGATGAGGCTGCCGGCCTTGGAGCTGCCGGTGAGGCCGTCGAAGTCGCTCCCCGGGCCGTAGGAGCCGAAGTCGTCGTTCGCGTCGAGGATCTTCATCTCCATCTGGATGTAAAACGGCGTGTAGTCGGCGGCGTTCTTCACCTTCGCAGCCTCGAGGTCGGCGCTGGTGCCTTCCTCGATGCCGGTCACGGTCACCTCGAGGGTGGCCTGGCCGTTGGTGCCGTAGGTGACGGGGAGGATCGCGGTGTCGCCGATCGAGAGCTCGGTGCCGGGGGCGGTGACGTCACCGGACAGCGGGGCGTCACCGGAGTCGGTGCCCTCGGTCTCCTCCGTCTCCTCGGTCTCCGTCTCGAGCTCGGTCTCCGGCTCGCTGGGCGTCTCCGACGTCGTCTCCGGGGTCGGGTCGCTGGCGGACGGGCTCTCGTCGTCCCCGCAGGCGCTGAGCGAGAGAACCGCGAGCAGCGCAGCGGGCAGGGCGAGCTTGACGTTCATGGGGGTTCCTTCCCGGAGGGTCTTGGTGAGGGCTCCCTTCCCCCGTTCCCGGGTTCCCACACCTGCGGACCGTCGCGCCTGCTGAGACGTGGGCCACATCGCACATAGGCTCCCGGCGTGATCAAGTACCTCGGCTCCAAGCGCACCCTGGTGCCGGTGCTGGGGGAGATCGCCGCCGCGACGGGTGCGCGGACCGCGGTCGACCTGTTCACCGGCACCACCCGGGTGGCGCAGGAGTTCAAGCGGCGCGGGCTGTTCGTCACCGCGGCCGACCTGGCGTCGTACTCCACCGTGCTGAGCGACTGCTACGTCGCCACGGACGCCGGGACGGTGGACGAGGCCGCCCTCGCCGCCGAGCTCGACCGGCTCGGCGCGCTACCGGGCCACCGCGGCTACTTCACCGAGACCTTCTGCGAGCGCGCCCGCTTCTTCCAGCCCCGCAACGGCGAGCGGGTGGACGCCATCCGCGACGCGATCGAGCGCGACCACCCGCCCGGGGCGCCGCTACGACCGATCCTGCTGACCAGCCTGATGCTCGCGGCCGACCGCGTCGACTCCACGACCGGCGTCCAGATGGCCTACCTCAAGCAGTGGGCACCGCGGGCGCTGGGCGAGCTCGACGTGCGCCGCCCCGAGCTGCTGGCCGGTCCGGGCGCCACCATCGGCGGCGACGTGCTCGACACCGTCGACGTGTTGCCGGTCGTCGACCTCGCCTACGTCGACCCGCCCTACAACCAGCACCGGTACTTCGCGAACTACCACATCTGGGAGACCCTCGTCCGCTGGGACGCCCCCGAGCACTACGGCGTCGCGTGCAAGCGCGTGGACGCTCGTGAGCGGCGCAGCGTCTTCAACAGCCGCCGGACGATGCCCGCCGCGCTCGGTGACGTGCTGGCCCGGGTGCGCGCCGACGTCGTGGTGGTCTCCTACAACGACGAGTCGTGGATCGAGCCCGCGCAGATGACCACGATGCTGCGCGACGCCGGGCACCGCGAGGTCGCCGTCCTCGCCTTCGAGCGCAAGCGGTACGTCGGGGCGCAGATCGGCATCCACGGCCCGACCGGCCAGCGGGTCGGTGAGGTCCGCCGGCTGCGCAACGTCGAGTACCTCTTCGTCGCCGGTGACCCGGATCCGGTCGAGGCGGCCACGGCCGCCGCCACCGGCCACGGCTCGGCGGTCAGCGTGCCGTCGCCCCCGCGATGAGCAGCCGCCCACCGCGCTCGACCAGGCGCAGCGTGATGTCCTCGGTGCGGGCGGACCCTCCGGGCAGCTCGTAGCGGTAGGTGTAGCCGACCGTCATCGCGAACGGGTCCGGGTTGATCGCGAGGATCTGCGGGTTGGTGATCGCGGTCCACACCTCGCGGTAGCGCGGGCTCTGCCGCTGGTAGGACCGGGTGAGCATCTCGAAGCCCCGGTCCGGGTCGCGGCTGGCCAGGTCGACGTAGTCGCGGGCGAACGCCTCGAGCTCCTCGGCGGTGACGGGCTCCTCGGTGGGTCCCGCGTCCGGTGGCGGGCTCGTGGTTTCCTCGTCGCGGGCGTCAGCGCTGCGGGAGGGCGTCGCCGCCGGTCGTCGCGGCTCGTCGCCGCCCGACCCGACGACGAGCAGCAGCGCCCCGACCAGCGCGAGGGCCGCGACGACCACGCCGGCGACCAGGAGGGGGCCACCGCGGGCTCGGCCCTCGGGCGCAGCGGCCGCCGGGGGCGCGACCCGGGCGCGCAGGTAGTCCGCCACGTCCCCCATGGACGGGCGCTCCCGTGGGTCGGCCGCCATCGCCAGCTCCGTGACCGGGGCCAGCCAGCCGGCGTCGCGGACGATGCCCGCGACCGTTGCACCGGTGCCCGGGGCCGCCCCGGTGGTCACGAAGCGCAGCACCGCGGCAAAGGCCCACACGTCGTCGGCAGCGGGGTGGGGCCGGAACCCCGCCGTCGGGTCCGGCGGCGTGTACGTCGGGTCCGGCACCACGTCGGCGCGGTCGGCCAGGTGGGCGCTGCCGTGCGCGTCCACGCGGACCGCGTCGGGGGAGAGCGCCCCGTGGGCCTGGCCGGCCCGGTGCAACCGGGCCAGGTCGTCGGCGACGGGCAGCAGGAGGCGCGCGGCGTCGTCCGGCCCGAGGACGCCGCGCGTGCGCACCCGGTCCGCCAACCGGGCGTCGTGCTCGCTCACCTCGCCGAGGCTACCCAAGGCGGGGCCGCTCGCCGGGACGTCTCGGCAAGGGTTCGCTACTCGGCGCCGGCGATCAGCAGGTCGCCGTCGTGCTCCTCGAGGAAGAGGGTCACCTCCTCCGTCCGGCTGCCCTGCCGCGGCAGCTGGTAGCGGTAGGTGTAGGTCACCGTCATCGCCGCCGGGTCCGCGGTGATAGCCAGGATCCGCGGGTTGCGCATCGGTCCCCAGAAGTCGGCGTAGTCCGGGCTCGCCTTGCGGTAGGCCGGCGTCAGCATCCTCAACCCGGCCGAGGGGTCGGTGTCGGCGGTGCGGACGTAGCTGCGGGCGAACTCCTCCATCTGCTCCGCCGTCGGGGCGGGCTGCTCGGTCGGCCCGCTGCTCTCGGACTGGGCCACCCCCTCGGGCGTGGTCGTCGTCGCGGCCGCCGGCGGGTCGCCGTCACCGCCGCCCTGGAGGGCCAGCACCGCGACGGCGGCGACCGCGGCGGCGGAGCCGGCCGCGATGGTGGTGGCGACGCGACCGCGGTGCCGGTGCTGCTCGGGCGACCGGTTCGGGGCGTAGCCCGGGGGCGGGTACGCAGGAGGCGGCGGGGGTGGTGGTGGCACCGGCGGCAGGGCCATGGTCTGCTCAGCAGCGGCCCGGCCGGTGCGCTCCAGCCGGTCCCGGACGTCGCGCATCGACGGCCGGGCCTCCGGGTCGTGCTGCATGGTGTCGGCGATGAGGGGGGCGAGCCAGTCCGCCTCGGGGACGGCCGGCGGGTCCTCGGTGACGATGCGGTGCACGACGGCGAACGGGCCGTTGTCCATCCCGTCGCGGTGGTACGGCGGTCGTCCGGTCAGCAGGTGCACGAGCGTCGCGCCGAGCGCCCACACGTCGCTGGCCGGGGTCGCCTGCCCACCGCGGGCGACCTCCGGCGCGAGGTAGGCGGGGGAGCCGGTGACCATGCCGGTGGCCGTCATCGTCGCGTCGTCGGCGCCGCGCGCGATGCCGAAGTCGGAGAGCTTCGCGCCACCGTCGCCCGGCGAGAGGATGTTGGACGGCTTCACGTCGCGGTGCACGATCCCGAGCTCGTGGGCGTGCGCGAGCGCGTCCGCCACGGGGGCGACCAGCCGCGCAGCCTCGTCCGGGCTGAGGGGCCCGGCCTCGCGGACCACCGTCGAGAGCGGCGGGCCGTCGACGTACTCCATGACGAGCCAGGCACCCTCCTCGTCGATCGCGAGGTCGTAGACCGCGACGACGTTGGGGTGGCCGAGCTGCGCCGCGAGGCGCGCTTCCCGCTCGACCTGGGCAGTGTGGCCGTCGTACCCGGGACCGGGGCCGGTGCGCTTGACCGCCACCGGGCGGTCGAGCAGCTCGTCGTGGGCCAGCCAGACCGCGCCGCTGGCACCGTGCCCGACGGCTCGCCGCAGCGCATACCGGTCTGCCACCCGTCGCGTGCTCATGGTCCTTGCACGGTACCCGCGCCCACGCCCGTGAACCCATTGGAGAGGTCCTCGGCGGATGCGGCACCCTTAGATGGTCAAGCTGGACGCCTGCGTCCACGGCCCTCAACGGAAAGAAGTACGACGTGTCCGTCGACCCGACCCTCCTCGACGACCTCGAGTGGCGCGGCCTGCTGGCCGAGTCCACCGATCGTGACGCGCTGCGCGCAGCGCTGGCGGAGGGCAGCGTCCGGTTCTATGTCGGCTTCGACCCGACGGCGCCCAGCCTGCACATGGGGCATCTCGTCCAGATCCTCACCGCACGCCGCCTGCAGCTCGCCGGCCACCAGCCGCACGCCCTGGTCGGCGGCGCCACCGGCATGATCGGCGATCCGCGTGACAGTGGGGAGCGCACGCTCAACTCGCTGGAGACGGTGCAGGACTGGACAGCGAAGGTGCGGGCCCAGATCGAGCCCTTCCTGTCCTTCGAGGGCGACAACGCCGCCCGGATGGTCAACAACTTCGACTGGACCAGCGGCCTGTCGACCATCGACTTCCTGCGTGACATCGGCAAGCACTTCCCGGTCAACCGGATGCTGGCGCGCGACACCGTGCGGCGCCGCCTCGAGTCGGGCATCAGCTACACGGAGTTCTCCTACGTGCTGCTGCAGTCCTTCGACTTCCTGACCCTCTTCCGCGACCACGGGGTCACGCTCCAGTTCGGCGGCTCCGACCAGTGGGGCAACCTGACCGCCGGCGTCGAGCTGATCCGGCGCGCCGAGGGTGGGCACGCCCACGCCTTCGCGACGCCGCTGCTGACGAAGTCCGACGGCACCAAGTACGGCAAGACCGAGGGCGGCGCCCTGTGGCTCGACCCGGAGCTCATGGCGCCGTACGCCTTCCACCAGTTCTGGCTCAACGTCGAGGACGAGAAGGCGGGCGAGCTGCTGCGCGTCTTCACGTTCCTCTCCCGCGAGGAGATCGCGGACCTGGAGGCGCGGCACGCGGAGAAGCCCTTCCTGCGCGAGGCGCAGAAGGTGCTGGCCGACGAGGTGACCACGTTGGTGCACGGCGCGGAGGAGACGGAGAATGCCAAGGCGGCCGCGCAGGCCCTGTTCGGCACCGGCGACATCACCAGCCTCTCCGCCGCGACCCTCGAGGCCGCCCTCGCCGAGGCCGGCTCCGTCGACCTCGACGCGGGCGCCGGGATCCCCGACGTGGTCGAGCTGCTGACCCTCACCGGCCTCGCCAAGTCCAAGGGGGAGGCGCGGCGCACCGTCGCCGAGGGCGGCGCCTACGTCAACAACGTGCGCGTCGACGACCCCGAGCACGTGCCCGCGGCGAGCGACCTCATCGACTCGTCGTGGCTGGTGCTGCGCCGCGGCAAGAAGCGGTTCGCAGGCGTGCGCGTGCGCTGACAGCCGCAACGAACACCCCGCCAGGGAGGCCCGTCCACGGGCCTCCCTGGCCTGCTTTTCAGGCGTGGAGCCGGGGCTTCCCAGGCGCCCGGCAGCGGCTCTGGAGGGGCGCCCGGAGAGCCCTCTGGAGGCGTGTGGCCCGGGTCACGTCGTTTCGATTTGTGCTTCTGCGGGGGAGTGCGTAATGTTCTCTTCGTCGCCGAGAGCGGCGGGAAGCAAGACGGCGGTCAGCCGGAGGGCTTCCGGCTCCGCGACCACCAGCCCCGAGAACCAGCTCGGAGCCCCGGTCAGAAAAGCAAGCCTTGCGGGTTTGGTACAGACCAGGACGAAGGACTAACCTTCGGGGCGCACATCAGCACGAGGAAGAACCGGCAACGGGAAACCTCGCAGCGTGTGATGTTTGAGAACTCAACAGTGTGTCATGCATAGATTCGATTGTGACGTTTGTGTATGCATTGGCGGATCGGCTGGCTCTTCGGGGTTGGTTGTTCTGTGGATGTGACTTGTCAATGAATGATTCTGTGACTTTATTGTCAGCAGTTTCTTTGTTGGGATTGATTTTCTTATGGAGAGTTTGATCCTGGCTCAGGACGAACGCTGGCGGCGTGCTTAACACATGCAAGTCGAGCGGAAAGGCTCCTTCGGGGGTACTCGAGCGGCGAACGGGTGAGTAACACGTGAGTAATCTGCCCTGGACTCTGGGATAGCCACCGGAAACGGTGATTAATACCGGATATGACCACTTCATGCATGTGATGGTGGTGGAAAGTTTTTTCGGTCCAGGATGTGCTCGCGGCCTATCAGCTTGTTGGTGAGGTAATGGCTCACCAAGGCTTTGACGGGTAGCCGGCCTGAGAGGGTGACCGGCCACACTGGGACTGAGACACGGCCCAGACTCCTACGGGAGGCAGCAGTGGGGAATATTGGACAATGGGCGGAAGCCTGATCCAGCAACGCCGCGTGAGGGATGACGGCCTTCGGGTTGTAAACCTCTTTCAACCTCGACGAAGCGCAAGTGACGGTAGGGGTAGAAGAAGGACCGGCCAACTACGTGCCAGCAGCCGCGGTAATACGTAGGGTCCGAGCGTTGTCCGGAATTATTGGGCGTAAAGGGCTCGTAGGCGGTTTGTCGCGTCGGGAGTGAAAACAGCCAGCTTAACTGGTTGCTTGCTTCCGATACGGGCAGACTAGAGGTATGCAGGGGAGAATGGAATTCCTGGTGTAGCGGTGAAATGCGCAGATATCAGGAGGAACACCGGTGGCGAAGGCGGTTCTCTGGGCATTACCTGACGCTGAGGAGCGAAAGTGTGGGGAGCGAACAGGATTAGATACCCTGGTAGTCCACACCGTAAACGTTGGGCGCTAGGTGTGGGGTCCTTTCCACGGATTCCGTGCCGTAGCTAACGCATTAAGCGCCCCGCCTGGGGAGTACGGCCGCAAGGCTAAAACTCAAAGGAATTGACGGGGGCCCGCACAAGCGGCGGAGCATGCGGATTAATTCGATGCAACGCGAAGAACCTTACCTGGGTTTGACATACACCGGAAGCCCCCAGAGATGGGGGTCTCTTTGATACTGGTGTACAGGTGGTGCATGGCTGTCGTCAGCTCGTGTCGTGAGATGTTGGGTTAAGTCCCGCAACGAGCGCAACCCTCGTTCCATGTTGCCAGCGGGTAATGCCGGGGACTCATGGGAGACTGCCGGGGTCAACTCGGAGGAAGGTGGGGATGACGTCAAGTCATCATGCCCCTTATGTCCAGGGCTTCACGCATGCTACAATGGCCGGTACAAAGGGCTGCGATCCCGTGAGGGGGAGCGAATCCCAAAAAGCCGGTCTCAGTTCGGATTGGGGTCTGCAACTCGACCCCATGAAGTCGGAGTCGCTAGTAATCGCAGATCAGCAACGCTGCGGTGAATACGTTCCCGGGCCTTGTACACACCGCCCGTCACGTCACGAAAGTCGGCAACACCCGAAGCCGGTGGCCTAACCCTTGTGGGGGGAGCCGTCGAAGGTGGGGCTGGCGATTGGGACGAAGTCGTAACAAGGTAGCCGTACCGGAAGGTGCGGCTGGATCACCTCCTTTCTAAGGAGCACACCCTTACCAGCTGCTGAGTGGTGGTTGGACATCATGGGTGTCTGCTAGTGGAACGCAATCGTATTGCTGGGCGACAATGTTCGTCCTGGACGTGTGACACGCTGTTGGGTGTCTGAGGCATCAGACGCCGCATCCACACAAACAAGCTTTCTGGCCCGTGAGGGTTTGCTTGGGGTGTTGGTGCTGGTTGGCTTCTGGTTGTTTGACTTCTTGATAGTGGACGCGAGCATCCACCCGCGTAGCTCACGGTTGTGAGTGGCGTTGGGTGTGTGTTGTTTCGTTTGAATTGATTGTTTTGTGTGTTCTCTTGAATGGTTTGTTCCACTCGAGTCCACCAAACGACAGGCATGGCCAGGCTTCTTCTTTCGGAGGAGCTTGGGTGGTGTTTGTGTGTGTTGGTGGTTTGTTGTGGGCAAGTTGTTAAGGGCACATGGTGGATGCCTTGGCATCGAGAGCCGATGAAGGACGTGGGAGCCTGCGATATGCCCTGGGGAGTTGGCAACCGAGCGTTGATCCGGGGATGTCCGAATGGGGAAACCCAGCACGAGTCATGTCGTGTTACCTGCACCTGAATGAAATAGGGTGTGTGGAGGGAACGCGGGGAAGTGAAACATCTCAGTACCCGCAGGAAGAGAAAACAAAAGTGATTCCGAGAGTAGTGGCGAGCGAAATCGGATGAGGCTAAACCCAGGTCGTGTGATAGCCGGCAGGCGTTGCGGTCTGGGGGTTGTGGGAGTGTTGTTGCTGTCTCTGCCGGGGTGGCGCACAGTTAGAAACCTCAGACGAGGTCGAAGTCCGTTGGAAAGCGGTGCCGTAGCGGGTGATAGCCCCGTAGACGACAGTGTGAGGCTGTGTTCAGCATTTCCCAAGTAACACGCCACTCCTGGAATGGTGTGTGAATCTGGCGGGACCACCCGTTAAGCCTAAATACTCCTCGATGACCGATAGCGGACCAGTACCGTGAGGGAAAGGTGAAAAGTACCCCTGGCGGGGAGTGAAATAGTACCTGAAACCATGTGCCTACAATCCGTCAAAGCCTGTGACAGGGTGATGGCGTGCCTTTTGAAGAATGAGCCTGCGAGTTAGCGATACGTGGCGAGGTTAACCCGTGTGGGGAAGCCGTAGCGAAAGCGAGTCCGAACAGGGCGTTTGAGTCGCGTGTTCTAGACCCGAAGCGGAGTGATCTATCCATGGGCAGGTTGAAGCGCCGGTAAGACGGCGTGGAGGACCGAACCCACTTCAGTTGAAAATGGAGGGGATGACCTGTGGATAGGGGTGAAAGGCCAATCAAACTCCGTGATAGCTGGTTCTCCCCGAAATGCATTTAGGTGCAGCGTTGCGTGTTTCTTGCCGGAGGTAGAGCACTGGATAGCCGATGGGCCCGACCAGGTTACTGACGTTAGCCAAACTCCGAATGCCGGTAAGTGAGAGCGTGGCAGTGAGACTGCGGGGGATAAGCTTCGTAGTCGAGAGGGAAACAGCCCAGACCATCGGCTAAGGCCCCTAAGAGGCGGCTAAGTGGAAAAGGATGTGGAGTCGCAGTGACAACCAGGAGGTTGGCTTGGAAGCAGCCACCCTTGAAAGAGTGCGTAATAGCTCACTGGTCAAGTGATTCCGCGCCGACAATGTAGCGGGGCTCAAGCCGTCCGCCGAAGCCATGGCAATCGCACATCAACCCCAGCCATCACTTGATGGTGGTTCAGGGGTGCGGTTGGGTAGGGGAGCGTCGTGTCACGGGTGAAGGTCCGGAGTGATCCAGGGCTGGACGTGACACGAGTGAGAATGCAGGCATGAGTAGCGAATGAAGAGTGAGAAACTCTTCCGCCGATTGATCAAGGGTTCCAGGGTCAAGCTAATCTGCCCTGGGTAAGTCGGGACCTAAGGCGAGGCCGACAGGCGTAGTCGATGGACAACGGGTTGATATTCCCGTACCGGCGAAGTGGCGCCCATGCTGAACCCGGTGATGCTAACCACCCGAAGCACCTCGTATCGATCCCTTCGGGGTGAGAGCTTGGTGTGGAGCGTGGGATCCGACCCGGTAGTAGGCAAGCGATGGGGTGACGCAGGAAGGTAGCCCAACCGCCGCGATGGTAGACGGCGGGTAAGCATGTAGGACGTGGACCAGGCAAATCCGGTTCGCAGCCCTTTGGTGGGTGAGTCTGAGATGTGATGCCGACCCCGTAGGGGGGAAGTGGGTGATCCTATGCTGCCGAGAAAAACCTCTAGCGAGCCACGAGCCGCCCGTACCCGAAACCGACTCAGGTGATCAGGTAGAGAATACCGAGGCGATCGAGACAACCATGGTTAAGGAACTCGGCAAAATGCCCCCGTAACTTCGGGAGAAGGGGGGCCCGGAACGTGACCCCACTTGCTGGGTGAGCGGGAAGGGCCGCAGAGACCAGGGGAAAGCGACTGTTTACTAAAAACACAGGTCCGTGCGAAGTTGCAAGACGATGTATACGGACTGACTCCTGCCCGGTGCTGGAAGGTTAAGAGGACGGGTTAGACGCAAGTCGAAGCTCAGAATTTAAGCCCCAGTAAACGGCGGTGGTAACTATAACCATCCTAAGGTAGCGAAATTCCTTGTCGGGTAAGTTCCGACCTGCACGAATGGAGTAACGACTTTCCTACTGTCTCAACCATGGACTCGGCGAAATTGCACTACGAGTAAAGATGCTCGTTACGCGCGGCAGGACGGAAAGACCCCGGGACCTTTACTATAGTTTGGCATTGGTGTTTGGTTCGGCTTGTGTAGGATAGGTGGGAGACTGTGAAACCTCGACGCCAGTTGGGGTGGAGTCATCGTTGAAATACCACTCTGGTCGTACTAGATGTCTAACCTAGGGCCATGATCTGGTTCAGGGACAGTGCCTGATGGGTAGTTTAACTGGGGCGGTTGCCTCCCAAAATGTAACGGAGGCGCTCAAAGGTTCCCTCAGCCTGGTTGGCAATCAGGTTTCGAGTGTAAGTGCACAAGGGAGCTTGACTGTGAGACAGACATGTCGAGCAGGGACGAAAGTCGGAACTAGTGATCCGGCGACTCCGAGTGGAAGGGTCGTCGCTCAACGGATAAAAGGTACCCCGGGGATAACAGGCTGATCTTCCCCAAGAGTCCATATCGACGGGATGGTTTGGCACCTCGATGTCGGCTCGTCGCATCCTGGGGCTGGAGTAGGTCCCAAGGGTTGGGCTGTTCGCCCATTAAAGCGGCACGCGAGCTGGGTTTAGAACGTCGTGAGACAGTTCGGTCCCTATCCGCCGCGCGCGTAGGAAACTTGAGAAAGGCTGTCCCTAGTACGAGAGGACCGGGATGGACGAACCTCTGGTGTGCCAGTTGTACCGCCAGGTGCAGGGCTGGTTGGCTACGTTCGGAAGTGATAACCGCTGAACGCATCTAAGCGGGAAGCACGTTTCAAGATGAGGTTTCCCACCCCTTGTGGGTTAAGGCCCCCAGCAGAACACTGGGTTGATAGGCCGGAGGTGTACAGCAGCAATGCCCAGCCGACCGGTACTAATAGGCCGAAGACTTGCCACAACAAACCCCCAACACACACCAACAACACGTGCCTGACACGTGGATTCCAAACAGGGGCAACACACCGCACGCGTCCACTAACAAGATCCAACCCCCACCAGGGACGGACCACCCACCACCAGCCCGAGCAATCGGAACCTGGGCGGCACCGGTCCGACGGCCCGAACAGGGGTTCATAGAGTTACGGCGGCCATAGCGGCAGGGAAACACCCGGTCCCATCCCGAACCCGGAAGTTAAGCCTGCCAGCGCCGATGGTACTGCAACCGAGAGGATGTGGGAGAGTAGGACGCCGCCGGACAAACATTC
>NZ_JAER01000005.1 GCF_000519005.1 Nocardioides sp. J54
GGCCTGCGCGCGGCCCTCGACAGGCGACGCGCTCGCGCCAGACAACACCGCGAGGCTCGGCCGCGGGCGGCCTCGCACCTCAACCACCGGGAGTCCGGCGAGGCGAACCCAAGGCTTGCCGCCAGAACAACGCAACCACCCATCGGAGCCAACTGCGCGCGCGGCAGCGCGGCGCCCGCGCCGAAGGCGCGTCGAGGGCAAGTGCAGGCCGAGCGCAGCGAGCGCCTGCGCGCCGCCCTCGACAGGCAACGCGCTCGCGCCAGACAACACGGCGGGGGGCCGGTCGGCTACGGTGCGCGGCCGCCGACACCAGCCACGACAGCGACCAGCTGCCGCTGGTTGAGGCGCGAGGCGCCAGCCCTACGACGCCTCCGGCTCGACGTACACCGTCCCGCCGAGCTCGAGGAACTCCGCGGACTTCTGGGCCATGCCGTCGTCGGCGAAGCGCTTGCGGACGTCCTGGCTGATCCGCATGGAGCAGAACTTCGGGCCGCACATGGAGCAGAAGTGGGCGGTCTTGGCGTTCTCGGCGGGGAGGGTCTCGTCGTGGAAGGCCTCGGCGGTGACGGGGTCGAGGGAGAGGGCGAACTGGTCGCGCCAGCGGAACTCGAAGCGCGCCTTCGACAGGGCGTCGTCCCAGTGGCGGGCGCCGGGGTGGCCCTTGGCGACGTCGGCGGCGTGGGCGGCGAGCTTGTAGGTGATGACGCCGGTCTTCACGTCGTCGCGGTCGGGCAGGCCGAGGTGCTCCTTGGGGGTGACGTAGCAGAGCATCGCGGTGCCGTGCATGGCAATGGTGGCGGCGCCGATGGCGGAGGTGATGTGGTCGTAGCCGGGCGCGACGTCGGTGGCGAGCGGGCCGAGCGTGTAGAAGGGCGCGCCGTGGCACCAGTCCTGCTGGAGGCGGACGTTCTCCTCGACGAGGTCGAGCGGGACATGGCCGGGTCCCTCGACCATCACCTGCACGTCGTGCTCCCAGGCGCGGGCGGTGAGCTCGGCGAGGGTGCGCAGCTCGGATAGCTGGGCCTCGTCGTTGGCGTCGGCGGTGCAGCCGGGGCGGAGGCCGTCGCCGAGGGAGAAGCTGACGTCGTACTGGCGGAAGATCTCGCAGAGCTCGTCGAAGTGCGTGTAGAGGAAGTTCTCCTGGTGGTGCGCCAGGCACCAGCCCGCCATGATCGAGCCGCCGCGGCTGACGATGCCGGTGATCCGGTTGGCGGTGAGCGGGACGTAGCGCAGCAGCACGCCGGCGTGGATCGTCATGTAGTCGACGCCCTGCTCGCACTGCTCGATGACGGTGTCGCGGAAGACCTCCCAGCTGAGCTTGTCCGCCTCGCCGTTGACCTTCTCGAGCGCCTGGTAGATCGGCACGGTGCCGATCGGGACGGGGCTGTTGCGGATGATCCACTCGCGCGTGGTGTGGATGTCGTCGCCGGTCGACAGGTCCATCACGGTGTCGGCGCCCCACGTGATGGCGTGGGTGAGCTTGTCGACCTCCTCGGCGATCGAGGAGGTGACGGCGGAGTTGCCGATGTTGGCGTTGATCTTCACCAGGAACCGGCGGCCGATGATCATCGGCTCGGTCTCGGGGTGGTTGACGTTGGCGGGGATGATCGCGCGGCCCGCGGCGACCTCGCTGCGCACGAGCTCGACGTCGCACTGCTCGCGCTCGGCGACGTAGCGCATCTCCTCGGTGACGACGCCGGCGCGGGCGTAGGCCATCTGGGTGACGGTGCGACCGCCGGACGCGCGGCGGGGTGCGCGTCGTACGCCGCGCCACTCGCCCTGGGCGGCGCCACGGCGGATGGCGGAGCGGCCGTTGTCGACGAGCTGGACCTCGCGGCCGTCGTACTCCTCGGTGTCGCCGCGGCCGTCGATCCAGGCGGCGCGCAGCGCGGGCAGCCCGACCTCGGGGTCGGAGCCGGGGCCCTCGGTGCAGTAGCGCTCGAAGGTCTCGCCGTTGGTCAGCGCGACGCGGGTGAACGGCACCTTCAGGTCACCGACCTCGATGCGGGTATGGGCGGGGTGGACGGTCATGCGGGAGCTCCTCGGTGGGTGGGGGTGGTGGAGGGGTGGACGTGGGCGACCGGGCCCCGGCCGCGGCCGAGGCGCCAGTGCTGGCTGACGAGCAGCTGGCGGGCGACGAAGGCGTCGGCCCGGGCGGCGGCGGTGGGGACGTCGTCCCCGAGGGCGAGGTACGACGCCAGGGCGGCGCTGTGCGTGCAGCCGGTGCCGTGGTCGTTGGTCGTCGGGATGTCGCCGCCGCGGGTGACGAGCACGGTCGGCAGGTCGGGCCGGCCGAGGGCGTCGTGCTCCTCGGCGTTCGGGGTGCTGACGGTGGCGACGGGCAGCAGGTGCTCGCGGTAGGCGCGCACCACCTCCTCGGAGGCGAGCACCGCGCCGGAGGTGGCGACGACGACGGGGTCGACGACGAGGAGCCGGTCGGCGCAGCGCTCGGCGACCAGGCGCACCACCTCGGGGGTGGCGAGCATCCCGGTCTTCACCGCGGCCGGGTCGAGGTCCTCGAGCACGGCGTCGAGCTGCGCGGCGACGACGTCGAGCGGGACGGGGTGCACGGCGCGGACGCCGGTCGTGTCCTGCGCGGTCACGGCCGTGACCACGCACGCGCCGTGCACGCCGAGGGCGGCGAAGGTGGTGAGGTCGGCGGCGATGCCGGCGGCGCCGCCGGAGTCGGAGCCGGCGATCGTCACGACGACGGGCGGGGTCATGCCGCCACCGCCGCGAGCAGGCCGACGACGACCGCGCCGGGGGCCTCGGCCCGCATGACGGCGCCCATCACGGCGACGCCGTACGCCCCGGCAGCCCGGGCCTCGACCGCGCGACGGGTGTCGATGCCGCCGAGCGCGTGGACGGGCATCGGCAGGTCGGCCCAGACCTCGGGCGGCAGCGGCGGGCCGTAGCCGGGCTTGCTCGCGCTGGCGGCGTACGGCGACAGGGTGGCCCACCGGGCGCCGGTCGCCGCGGCCGCAGCCACCTCGGCACGGGTGTGGCAGGAGCGGCCCCACGCCACGTCCGGCAGCGCCGCCGCGCCGGCGGGCAGGTGGACCCCGAGGCAACCCGGCAGCGCCCGGTGGGCGGCGAGGACCGGCAGGCCCAGGGAGCGGGCGTGGGCGGCGAGGTCGCTGCGGTCGTGGTCGGGCAGGTCGACCTCGCGGAGCACGAGCGCTCCCCCGTCGCCGAGGCCAGCGGCCGCGACGTCGTCGAGCACGTCGCGCAGGGTCCGGCCCGTCGGCACCTGGGTGCGGTCGGTGAGCACGAGCAGCCGCGGCATCACGCGATCCGTCCCGACATCGGGCTCGACGCGCGGGCGACGGCTCGGCGCGGGATCCGGCCGGCCCCGCGGGCGGACCGGCCGGCCTCGACGGCGAGTCGCAGCGCCCGGGCCATCGCGACGGGGTCGTCGGCGCGGGTCACCGCGGTGGCGGCGAGGACCGCTTCGCAGCCGAGCTCCATCGCGAGGGCGGCGTCGCTCGCCGTGCCCACGCCGGCATCGAGCACGACGGGCACGTCGACGGCCGCGCGCACCGCCTCGATCGCGTGCGGGTTGAGCACGCCGAGGCCGGAGCCGATCGGCGACCCGAGCGGCATCACGGCGGCGCAGCCGGCGTCGGCGAGGCGACGCGCGACCACCGGGTCGTCGGTCGTGTAGGGCAGCACGGTGAACCCGCGGCGCACCAGCTGCTCGGCGGCCTCGAGGAGCTCGACGACGTCGGGCAGCAGCGAGCGCTCGTCGCCGATCACCTCCAGCTTCACCCAGTCGGTGCCGAGCGCCTCGCGAGCGAGCTCGGCGGTCAGCACGGCCTCGCGGGCGGACAGGCAGCCGGCGGTGTTCGGCAGCAGCCGGACCCCGGCCGCGCGCAGCGCGCCGAGCAGGCTGCCGTCCGACAGCGAGGAGGCGCGGCGTACGGACACGGTGACCAGGCCGGGCCGGGCCGCGTCGAGGACGGGTCCCAGCAGCGACACGTGCGGCAGGCCGCCGGTGCCGAGGAGCAACCGGGACGACAGCACGGTACCGGCGACGACGAACGGGTCGGTGGTCGCGCTCATCCGCCCTGCACCGCCGTCACGACCTCGACCACGTCGCCGTCGGCCAGCGGGGTGGCCGGCCACTGGGCGCGAGGCAGGACCTCGCCGTTCAGCGCGACCGCGACCCCTGACGGGGCCGGGTCCCCGAGGCGGCGGCCGAGCAGGTCGGCGACGCTCCCGATCGCGGCGACGGGTTCTCCGTTGAGGGTGATCATCGTGCTCCTTCCCTCCGGGGGTCGACGGCTGGGTCGACGGCCCCGGTCTCCAGGTGGTCGGCGACGAGCTGCGCGGTCAGCGGGGCGAGCAGCACGCCGTGGCGGTGGTGGCCGGCGGCGAGGACGACGCCGTCGACGCCGCTCGGTCCGACCAGGGGCAGCCCGTCGGCGGTGGACGGGCGGTCGCGGGCGGTGGCCTCGACGAGCTCGGCGCGCTCGAGCGCCGGCCACAGCTCGCGAGCGGCGGCGAGCAGGCGCAGCGCGCCGCCGGCCGTCACGACCGGCCCGTCGTCGTGGTGCTCCGACGTCGCGCCGACGACGACCCGGCCGTCCCCGCGCGGGACGAGGTAGACCGGTTCACCGGCGACCCAGCCGCGGACGGTACGGCGCGGCGGGTCGTCCGAGCGCAGCCGCAGGACCTCGCCCCGCACGCCTGTCACCAGCCGCGTCCACGGCTCCGGGAGCCGGGCGCCGGTGGCGACCACGGTGACGTCGGCGCCGACGGGCGCCGTGTGCACCGGGACCCGCGCCAGCAGGGCGGCGCACACCGCCCGCGGGTCGACGCTCCCCTCGCCGGGCAGCAGGGCACCGCCCGCGACCCGGGCCAGGGCCGGCTCGTGCTCGCGGACGCCGGCCCGGTCGAGGGGCACCGCGTCGTGGCCGTGCCGGGCGAGCAGCTCGACCTGCCGGTCGACCTGCTGGAGGTCGGCGGCGTCGTGCCCGACGAGGAGGGTGCCCTCGCGACGCACCGGGACGCCGAGCCGGGCGGCCAGCCCCGGCCACAGCCGCAGCGATGCGGTCCCGAGCCGCAGCACGTCCTCCTCGCCGTGCCAGACCTCGGCGGCGGGGCTGAGCATCCCCGCCGCGGCGTACGACGCCCCGCTGGCCGGGCGCGGGTCGACGAGGGCCACGGCGTGGCCGCGGCGCTGCAGCTCCTCGGCGACGGCCAGCCCGACGATCCCGGCCCCGAGGACCTCGACCCGCATCAGGCCACCGCCGCGACGAGCTCCTTCGCTGCTGCCACGGGATCGCGATGTCGCCAGATCGCGCCGATGACCGCGACGCCGTGGGCGCCGGAGGCCCGCACGGCGCTGGCGCCGTCGGCGTCGATGCCTCCGATGGCGATGATCGGCAGGACGCCGGTGGCGTCGGCGACCGCGCCGGCGCCGAGGGGCGCGGGCAGGCCGGGCTTCGACGTGGTCGCGAAGACCGGGCCGAGGCCGGCGTAGTCGGCGCCGTCGGCCCGGGCGGCCTCGACGTCGGTCCGGGTGCGGCAGGTCGCCCCGACCAGCAACCGGGGCGCGAGCCCGCGGGCGTCGGCGACGGCGAGGTCGTCGGCGCCGAGGTGGACCCCGTCCGCGCCTGCCGCGAGGGCGACGTCGACGCGGTCGTCGACGACGACCAGCGCGCCGTGCGGTCGCACGGCGGCCACGACGGCACGCGTCAGCGCGACGAGGTCGCGGGTGCCCAGCTCCTTGGCGCGGACCTGGAAGCCGTCGACGCCGGCCTCGGCGAGCACCGGCAGCAGGGCGTGGTCGTCCCGGTCGGAGACCAGGCAGTGCAGGCGCGGGGTAGCGCGAAAAGCAGTCATCTCAGTCCGTTCCTTCGCCGGCATGACCCGGATCAGGTGTGACGGTCGGAGCGGCTCCAGCTCCCTCTCAGCCCGCTGCCGCGGACTCCCGTGGGGTGTCGTGCGTCACGCTAGCGCACGGTCACCGGCCCCCCGCAACTCGCTGTCCACGTAGCGGCGCACGGCCAGCGCGGCCGCACGCCCGGCCCGGTTCGCCCCGATGGTGCTGGCCGAGGGGCCGTAGCCGACGAGCTGCACGCGCGGGTCGCGCTCGGCGACGGTGGCGGTCTGCACGTCGGCGCCCGTCTGCAGCAACGCGATCCCGCCGCGGGGGCTGCGCAGGTGCAGCGGCGCCAGGTGCGCCACGGCGGGCCGGAAGCCGGTGGCCCAGAGGATGACGTCGACCGGCTCGAACGCCGGCTGGCCGGGCGCGGGGTGGTCCCAGCGCACGCCGTCGGGCTCGATCCGGTCGAACATCGGGAGCCGGCGGTCGTAGGCGCCGAGCCGGGCCGCCTCCTGCTCCTGGGGTCGGAGGGCGAGGCCGGTGACACTGACGACGCTCGCCGGCGGCAGACCGGCGCGGACCCGCTCCTGCACCAGCTCGATGGCGTGCCGGCCGAGGCCCTCGTCGAAGTGGTCGCGCCACACCGGCGGCCGTCGCGTCACCCACAGCACGTCGGTGCGCGGGGCGAGCTCGCCGATGAACTGCACCGCCGACGCGCCGCCGCCGACGACCAGCACCCGCTTGCCGGCGAGGTGCTCCGGACCGGGGTAGTCGTGGGTGTGCAGCTGCTCCCCGCGGAACTCCCCCGCCCCCGGGTACGACGGCACGAACGGCCGCGACCAGGTGCCGGTCGCGTTCACCAGGGTCCGGGTCGTCCACCGCCGCTCGCCGGCGTGGACCACGAGCAGGTCGCCCTCGGAGGTCACCCGGTCGACGCGCACCGGCCGCTCGACCGGCAGTGCGTGCTCGGCCTCGTAGCGGGCGAACCACGCCGGCACGACCTCGTTGGCCCGCTCGGCCGACCCGCCGGGGGCCGGCGCGTCGGGCAGGTCGGCGACGCCGTGCACGTCGGCCATCGTCAGCGAGTCCCAGCGGTGCTGCCAGGCTCCGCCGGGTCGTTCGTCGGCGTCGAGGACCACGTGGTCGAGCCCGAGCCGGCGCAGGTGGAAGGACGCGGAGAGACCGGCCTGACCGGCTCCGACCACCACGGCGTCGTACACGTGCACGTCAGCCCAACGCCCCGGAACCGCAGACCCTGCCCCGGTACCCCCTGCGACATTGGTCACCCCTCTCAACCTCACGGCGCGGAACCGATAGCCTTGCCCTGGCCGAGCGTGACCTGGACCGGGGCTGCTCCGTTGACCCACCGGGTACAGCTCGGCAATTTTCCCCTCACGTGGCGTTCCGTCGTTCCAGTGAGGGACACGACAACGCAATCAACACGTGGGAAATGGGGACCCGTGAACATCCGCAAGCTCCTGAGCCTGATCGCCTTCCTGGCGACGGCCACTGCCCTGGTCGCCGTTCCGGCACCGGCGCAGGCCGCTCCGGTCGACGACTGGAACTACTCCGCCAACACCGGCGCCACCTACATCAAGGCGCTCGGCAACATCGTCTCCTCCGACCTGACCGCGCAGACCGCGATCAACGGTGGACCGGCCCGCACGCACAGCAACAGCACCGCGGCGGCCAACGTCCTCAACCTGGCGAGCGTCGGTGCGGCCGAGACCCGCACCACCGCCACCAAGGACGGCGCCAACATCAAGATCGAGTCGTGGTCGCGCACCGCTGGTGTGAGCCTGCTCAACGGCCTGATCAAGCTCGACGCGGTCGAGAGCACGGTCGTCACCACCGGCAAGCCGGACGGCACCAGCTCCGCGGTCGGCAACCACAAGCTGCTCGGCATCAAGATCCTGGGCGTCAACCTGCCGGTCAACATCCCGCAGAACTACGGCGTGAACATCCCGGGCGTGGCGGCGATCAGCCTCAACACGACCTACCACGCCGGCACCTCCGAGCTCTCCGCCACGCGCAGCTGGGCGGTCGCGGTGCAGCTGCTCAAGTCCCGCGACGGCTACGACGCCGGCACGGTCATCATCCTGAGCCCGGTCAACCACTACCTGCAGGAGGCCACCCCGGCCGCCAACGCCCCGCGCCTCGGCGGCTTCGCCTACAGCAGCCGCATCCAGGCCAAGGTCGGCACGCAGATCAGCGTCGTCTCCGACCCGACCGCCTACACCGGCACCCCGTTCGACGGCAGCAACGGCAACACGCTGCGCAACTCGACCGCCACCGTGAGCCTCCCGGGCATCGCGACGCTCGGCACGCTGACCTCGACCAGCACGTCGAAGCGTGACTCCAGCAACGGCAACGCCGAGATCACCAACACCAACAAGACGGTGGGCCTCAACCTGCTCGGCGGCCTGATCAAGGCCGACGCGATCGAGGTGACGGCGAGCGCCAAGCTCGTGGACGGCGTGTGGACGCAGTCGATGAAGATGTCGACGGTCAACCTCGTCATCGCCGGCCAGAAGATCCCGATCGACGTCGCGCCCAACACGGCCATCGACATCGCCGGGCTCGGCAAGGTCGAGATCAACAAGCAGGGCACCCTGCCGGCGCAGAAGATCAACAGGATCGACGGCCTGAAGATCACGCTCGACACGGCCCAGGCGGGCCTGCCGGTCGGCGCGGTCATCGAGCTCGCGATCGC
This sequence comes from Nocardioides sp. J54, assembly GCF_000519005.1. GTDB lineage: Bacteria > Actinomycetota > Actinomycetes > Propionibacteriales > Nocardioidaceae > Nocardioides. The sequence goes on from NZ_JAER01000005.1 coordinate 8,544, forward strand.
TGCGACGCAGATGACGACTGCCTGACCAGGTAGCCGCACGGGCCAACAGGAGCGAGGGCCGGGACGCCGATGGCGCCCCGGCCCTCGTCCGATTTCGGGCGCGATACCCTTGGTGCTCGTGGCTGAAGCTGAGTTCCGGTACTCCGACCTCCTCCCGGCGTCGCACGACGACACGCCCTACCGCCTGATCACCACGGAGGGCGTGGAGACGGTCGAGGGCCCCGACGGCCAGACCTTCCTCAAGGTCGACCCCGCCGCCATCCAGCGGCTGACCGCCGAGGCGATGCACGACATCAGCCACTACCTGCGCCCGGCGCACCTGCGCCAGCTGCGCAAGATCATCGACGACCCCGAGGCGTCCGGCAACGACCGCTTCGTGGCGCTCGACCTGCTCAAGAACGTCAACATCTCCGCCGGCGGCGTGCTGCCGATGTGCCAGGACACCGGCACCGCGATCGTGATGGGCAAGAAGTCCGAGGGCGTGCTCACCGGCGCCGACGACGCCGAGTGGGTCAGCAAGGGCGTGTACGACGCCTACACGAAGCTGAACCTGCGCTACAGCCAGCTCGCGCCGCTGACCACCTACGAGGAGAAGAACACCGGCACCAACCTGCCGGCGCAGGTCGAGATCTACTCGACCGCCCAGGGCCCGAAGGGCCCGGAGTACAAGTTCCTCTTCATGGCCAAGGGCGGCGGCTCGGCCAACAAGTCGTTCCTGTTCCAGGAGACGAAGGCGATCCTCAACCCCAAGCGGATGCTGGAGTTCCTGGACGAGAAGATCCGCTCCCTCGGCACGGCCGCGTGCCCGCCGTACCACCTCGCCGTGGTCATCGGTGGCACCAGCGCGGAGTTCGCCCTGAAGACGGCGAAGTACGCCTCCGCGCACTACCTCGACAACCTCCCCACCGAGGGCTCGATGAGCGCGCACGGCTTCCGCGACCTCGAGCTGGAGGAGGAGGTCTTCAAGCTGACCCAGTCCTTCGGCATCGGCGCCCAGTTCGGCGGGAAGTACTTCTGCCACGACGTGCGCGTCGTGCGCCTCCCCCGCCACGGCGCGTCGTGCCCGGTCGCGATCGCCGTGTCGTGCTCGGCCGACCGCCAGGCGCTCGGCAAGATCACCAGCGAGGGTGTCTTCCTCGAGCAGCTCGAGACCGACCCGGCGCAGTACATGCCCGACGCGGGTGTCGCCGAGGACATCTCCGGCGGTGAGGTCGTCAAGGTGGACCTCAACCGCCCGATGAGCGAGATCCTCGCCCAGCTGTCGCAGTACCCCGTCAAGACGCGGCTGTCCCTCACCGGACCGCTCGTCGTGGCCCGCGACATCGCGCACGCCAAGATCCAGGAGCGCCTGGACGCCGGCGAGCCGATGCCCGACTACCTCAAGAACCACCCGGTCTACTACGCCGGCCCCGCCAAGACGCCCGAGGGCATGGCGTCGGGCTCGTTCGGCCCGACGACGGCCGGCCGGATGGACTCCTACGTGAAGTCCTTCCAGGCCGCCGGCGGCTCGATGGTCATGCTCGCCAAGGGCAACCGCTCGAAGCAGGTCACCGAGGCCTGCCACGAGCACGGCGGCTTCTACCTCGGCTCCATCGGCGGCCCGGCCGCACGGCTGGCGCAGGACTGCATCAAGAGCCAGGAGGTCATCGAGTACCCCGAGCTCGGCATGGAGGCGGTCTGGAAGATCGAGGTCGAGGACTTCCCCGCGTTCATCGTCGTCGACGACAAGGGCAACGACTTCTTCACCGACCCCGGCGGCTCGGTGACCGTCCCGATCTCCGGCATCCGGGTCCGCTCCGCCGAGTGACCCGTCGGGGAACTCTCCCCGCCACCCACCCGTTCGTGGGGGCATGCGTCGTCAGTCTCGAAGGACCACGCCCCTGACCGAGCAGAGCCTGCTCACCGACCTCGGAGACGTCCCCTGGGGCGTCGGCCTGGTGGAGGACGGGGTCGTCTCGACGACCCGGCACCGGCTGCCGGCCGACGGTGACGTCGAGATCGGCTCGGTCACCAAGGGGGTGACCGGCCTGCTCTACCGCGACGCGGCCGAGCGCGGCGTCGTCAACCCGGACGACGAGCTCGGCCGCCACCTCCCCCTCGGCGACTGCCCCGCCGCCGCGGTGACCCTCGAGTCGCTCGCGCAGCACCGCTCGGGCCTGCCTCGGCTCCCCGTCCTGCCCGACATCTGGCGCCGGTCGTGGCGGATGTGGCGCGACCTGGCCAACCCGTACGACGACACGCTGGCCGAGCTGCTGGAGCAGGCGCGCGCGACGAAGGTGCGCCGACCGCGGGCGTCGTACTCGAACCTGGGCTTCCAGCTCCTCGGCCACGCCGTCGCTGCCGCGCAGGACACGACCTACGCGGACCTGGTCCGCGACCGCGTGGCGGGGCCGCTCGGCCTCGAGAGCTGGTACGTCCCCGCCACGCCCGCCGACCTGTCCCCGCACGCGGTGACCGGGACGGGCCGCGGGGGTCGACCGGCGGAGGCGTGGACCGGCGAGGGGCTGGGCCCGGCCGGCGGCATCCGCTCGACCGTCGACGACCTCACCCGCTTCGCCGCCGCGTTGCTCGACGGCGACGTCGTGGGCATCTCCGCCCTCGACCCGACCGCACGCTTCACGGGCCGGGCCGTGCAGGTCGGCGCCGCATGGTTGACCACCGAGTCCCGGGGGCAGGCGATCACCTGGCACAACGGCGGCACCGGCGGCTGGCGCTCGTACGTCGGTCTCGACCGGGCCGCCGGCCGGGCCGTGGCGGTCGTCCGCGGCACCTCCCGGTCGGTCGACGGGGTCGGCAGCAGCCTGCTGCGCTGAGGATCAGCGCGCGGATCGTGCCAGCACGGCGTTGACGAGGTCGGCGGCGGGCTCGGGGGCGTCGACGGTGACGGCGAACCGCTGACCGTCGGTGAGGGCGAGGACGAGGCCCGGCCCGCGGCGGACGACGGCGGCCCGGCCGCCCAGCGTGCGACGGTAGCCCCAGCCGCCCCAGCGCAGCGGGTCGACGTCCTCGGCGGTGGCGGAGGCCACCCGCTCGAGGGCGACACCGACCCGCGGCCAGAGCAGCGGGCCCCACGAGACGCTCACCGCCGCGTCGTCCACGCGGACGCTCACGGCGTGCAGCCAGCTCATGGCCACGGCGGCGACGGTCGCCACGATCGCGGCCGGCCACGCGGCGAACCACAGCGGGAGCGCGGCCACGGCGAGGACGACGCCCGCGACCAGCATCGGCCGGGACGATGCGCTGCCGACCCACACGGCCCGCTCGCCGTCGGCGAGCTCCATCGAGGACGTGGGCGCAGCGACGGCGGTCGCGACGTGGCGGGGCAGCTGCTTGTGCACCAGCGCCGCGGCGGCGACCGGGACGACCATCGCGAGCAGGACGATCCCGACGGGCAGGTCGACCTCCGTCGCGGTGGCCGCGCCCTCCGCGGCACCGAGCGTGGCGGCGTACAGGACGGCGGACAGCCACGCGAGCCAGGTCAGTGCAGCGGCACCGGCAGCCCGGTCGACGCCCCTGCGCACGCCCGCGACGAGCACGAGCGCCGCGGCGGTGGCGAGCCCGGTGACCGTGGCGACGACGGCGGTGAGGGTCGCGAACGACGCAGTGCCATCGACCTCCCCGGAGAGGTTCCAGTGCGTCGGCACCGGGTCGGGGACGTCCCCACCCAGCAGGAGCGCGACGCCGGCCACCAGGGCGGGCGCCAGCAAGGCCACGACGGCAGCAGCGAGCTGCCCGGAGCGGTTCGTCATCGGGTTGCCTCTCGGATCTCGTCGACCAGCTGGTCGGGGGTGATGCCCAGGCGGGCGGCTTCCTCCACGAGCTCCTGGACCAGGCGGCGCAGCGCCGTCCGGTCGCGGTCGAGCTGGTCGAGGTCGGCACGGACGTGGGCGCCGCGGCCGCGCCGGAGCTCGACCAGGCCCTCGTCGCGGAGCACCGAGTAGGCCCGCAGCACGGTGTGCATGTTGACGTCGAGGCCGGCGGCCAGCTCCCGGGCAGGCGGCAGCTTCTCGCCGGGGCGCACGGAGCCGTCGATGACCGCCGCCCGCACCTGGGCGGCGATCTGGTCGGCCAGCCCCATCGGGCTCGCCGGGTCCACGCGGATCAACATGTTCGCATCGTACTAGAACAATCCCGATTGCGTCACTTCCGCGGCGCGCTACCGTCGGGGACGTGACGAACTACCGGATCGAGCACGACTCCATGGGCGAGGTCCGGGTCCCGGCCGACGCCCTCTGGCAGGCCCAGACCCAGCGCGCGGTCGAGAACTTCCCGATCAGCGGCACGCCGATCGAGCCCGCGCTGGTGCACGCGCTGGGCGAGGTGAAGGCCGCCGCGGCACGCGCGAACGCCGAGCTGGGGGTGCTGCCTGCCGAGCTGGCCGACGCCATCCGCGCGGCGGCGCGGGAGGTGGCCGACGGCCGGCACGACGACCAGTTCCCCATCGACGTCTTCCAGACCGGCTCGGGCACCAGCTCCAACATGAACGCCAACGAGGTGATCGCGACCCTCGCCGCGCGCTCGGGCCAGCAGGTGCACCCCAACGACCACGTCAACGCCAGTCAGTCGAGCAACGACACCTTCCCCACGGCCATCCACGTCGCGGCGACGCTCGCCGTCGTACGCGACCTGCTGCCGGCGCTCGAGGTGCTCGCGAGCTCGCTGGAGGGCAAGGCGGCAGAGTTCGCCGACGTCGTGAAGTCCGGGCGCACCCACCTGATGGACGCGACCCCGGTGATGCTGGGCCAGGAGCTCGGCGGGTACGCCGCGACCGTCCGCTACGGCGTCGAGCGGCTCACCTCGGTCCTCCCCCGGGTCCGCGAGCTGCCGCTGGGCGGCACCGCCGTCGGCACCGGCATCAACACCCCGCCGGGCTTCGCCGCGGCCGCCATCGCCGCGCTCGCCGAGGCGACCGGCGAGCCGTTCACCGAGGCGCGCAACCACTTCGAGGCGCAAGGCACGCGCGACTCCCTCGTCGAGCTCAGCGGCGTGCTGCGCACCATCGCGGTCGGGCTCACCAAGATCTGCAACGACCTGCGCTGGATGGGCTCCGGCCCCACGACCGGGCTCGCCGAGATCCACCTGCCCGACCTGCAGCCGGGCTCCTCGATCATGCCCGGCAAGGTGAACCCGGTGCTGCCCGAGGCGACGCTGATGGTCTGCATGCAGGTCGTGGGCAACGACGCGACGGTGACCGCGGCCGGTGCGAGCGGCTCCTTCGAGCTGAACGTCGCGATGCCGGTGATGGCCCGCAGCGTGCTGGAGTCCGTGCGCCTGCTGTCGACGTCCATGACGACCCTGGCGCGGCGCTGCGTCGACGGGATCACCGCCGACGCGGAGCGGATGCAGCGCTACGCCGCGTCCTCGCCCTCGGTGGTGACGCCGCTGAACCGGCACATCGGCTACGAGGCGGCCGCGAAGGTCGCCAAGCAGGCGCTCGCGAGCGGCCGCACGATCCGCGAGACCGTGATCGAGATGGGCTTCGTCGAGCGCGGCGAGCTCAGCCTCGAGGAGCTGGACGCCGCGCTCGACCTGGCCGCGATGACGCGGCCCTGACCCAGGTGCCCGTCAGAGGCGGGTCTTGCTGCGGCCGGTGAGCGTCGCAGCAGCGACGACCGCCACCGCGGCGACGGCGACCTGCCACAGGTGGCGCAGCCAGTCCGGGCCGTCGGTGGCGTTGTCCCACGTGGCCGCGTGGCCGTCGAAGCGGCCGTTGTTGTGCCCGAAGAGCACCCAGTAGAGCAGGCTGCCGACGAGCATCCCGACGATGCCGCAGACGACGGTGAGCCAGAACGGGATCTTGTCGCGGTCGCCCGGCGCGACGGCCTTGCCGAGCAGGCCGATGATCGTGCCGCCGACCAGCGTGACGATGATGGTCCAGAGCATCTGGTTTCCTTCCGTCGTGCGGGGCACCCGTGCCCCGCCTTCCTTGCATCATGCACTTGCGCGACCCCCGATACCCGCACCCCGGGCCCGGATCCGGGAGGATGTCGGCGTGTCCGACCTGCTGACCGCCCTCGTCTCCGGCACCGGACGGTCCGTGAGCGTCGACGGCACGACGCTGGCCGCCCCGGACCTGCTCGGCGCCGCCGCGGCGCTGCGCGAGCCGCTCTCCGGCCGCTCGCGGGTCGCCGTGCACGCCACACCGACGATGGAGACCGTGGTCGCCGTGGTGGGTGCGCTGCTGGCCGGCGTGAGCGTCGTGCCCGTGCCGCCCGACTCGGGTGCGGCCGAGCTGCGGCATCTGCTCTTTGACAGTGCGCCCGACTGCTGGGTGGGACCGACCCCGCCCGACCCGCGCGGGATCGACCACGTGGCTGTCGACCTCACCGCGCGGGCGTCGTACACGCCGGCGGGGGTGGGTCCCGACGACGTCGCGTTCGTGCTCTACACCTCCGGCACGACGGGCCTGCCCAAGGGCGTGCTGATCCCCTACCGCGCGCTCACGGCGGGCCTCGACGGCCTGGCCGACGCCTGGGGCTGGACGGCGGACGACGTCCTCGCCCACGGCCTGCCGCTCTTCCACGTGCACGGCCTCGTGCTCGGCGTGCTCGGCCCGCTGCGCGTCGGCGGCGGGCTGGTGCACACCGGCCGGCCGACGCCGGAGCGGTACGCCGACGCGGTCCGCGCGGGTGCCACCCTGCTCTTCGGCGTGCCGACCGTGTGGAGCAGGGTCGCCGACGCACCCGAGCACGCCGCCGCCCTCCGGCCTGCCCGCCTCCTGGTCTCGGGCAGCGCTGCCCTGCCGGTGCCGGTCTTCGAGCGGCTGCGCGAGCTCACCGGCCACGAGGTCGCCGAGCGCTACGGGATGAGCGAGACCCTGATCACCGTGGCCACCCGCGCCGACGGTCGCCGCCAGGCCGGCTGGGTCGGCCTGCCGATCGCCGGCGTGGAGACCCGTCTGCGCGACGAGGACGGGGCCGCGGTGCCGCTCGACGGGGAGACGGTCGGGCAGCTCGAGGTGCGCGGCCCCACGCTGTTCTCCGGCTACCTCAACCGCCCCGACGCGACCGCCGAGGTGTGGACCCACGACGGCTGGTTCCGCACCGGTGACGTCGCCTGCATCGGCCCCGACGGCCGTCACCGCATCGTCGGCCGGGCGTCGGTCGACCTGATCAAGTCCGGCGGCTACCGGATCGGCGCCGGCGAGGTCGAGTCGACGCTGCTCGGCCACCCCGCCGTCGCCGAGTGCGCCGTGGTCGGCGTCCCCGACGACGACCTCGGCCAGCGCATCGTCGCCTGGGTCGTCCTCCGCTCCCCCGTCCCCGGCGAGGCCGCCCTGGCCACCGAGCTCACCGACCTGGTCAGCACCGAGCTCTCCGCCCACAAGCGCCCCCGCGAGGTCCGCTTCGTCGCCTCCCTCCCCCGCAACGAGATGGGCAAGGTCCAGAAGCAGCGCCTGCTCGACTGAGCCGACGCCGGCGGCAGCGCCGGTGGTCGCAGCACCGCTGGTTGAGGTGCGAGGCGCCCCAGCGCCGAGCCTCGAAGCCAGCGGCCCCGGTCTACGCCCACTGTGCCCCACCACAGCCCGCCCGGAAGCCCGGCCTCGCACAGCACGCCGCGCGTTCCCGCAATGCGCCTAGATGCAGCGCCGCTGATTGAGGTGCGAGGCGCCCCAGCGCCGAGCCTCGAAACCAGCGGCCCCGGTCCACCGAACTGTGGTCGACAGTCCGCCAGGAAGGCCCGGAGGTTTCGAGGCTCGGCCGCGGGCGGCCTCGCACCTCAACCACCGGGAGTCCGGCAAAGCGAACCCACGGCTTGCCGCCCGGCGGAAGCAGGACCTCGCACGACACGCCGCGTGCGCTCCCGCAACGCGCCCAGGCGCAACACCGCTGGTTGAGGTGCGGAGCAGCGCCAGCGACGAGCCTCGAACCAGCGGCCCCGGTCCACCGAACTGTGGTCGACACAGCCCGCCAGGAAAGCCCGGAGGTTTCGAGGCTCGGCCGCGGGCGGCCTCGCACCTCAACCACCGGGAGGAACGCTCGGTCCACCTACGCCTGTCTGGCCGCCATGCCCACTGTGCCCCTTGCCGGAGGCAACTGCGTGCGCGGCAGCGTGGCGCCCGCGCGAAGGCGCGTCGAGGGCAAGTGCGGGCCGAGCTTGCGAGGCCTGCGCGCCGCCCTCGACAGGCGACACGCTCGCGCCTCCTAATACCAGCCGTGGCTCTCCGAATGTCCCCAGGCGCTGCAGGGGCTGCCGTACCGGCCCTGGATGTAGCCCAGGCCCCAGCGGATCTGGGTGGCGGGGTTGGTGGCCCAGTCGGCGCCGGCGGAGGACATCTTGGAGCCGGGGAGGGCCTGCGGGATGCCGTAGGCGCTCGACGTGGGGTTGTCGGCGTTCCAGCGCCAGTTGGACTCGCGGGTCCACAGCGAGTCGAGGCAGCCGAACTGGTCGGAGGAGAAGCCGAACTCCGGGAGCAGCGCGCGGGCGATGTCCTTGGGGTCGGAGTCGGAGAGGCGGCGCTCGTCGGTCAGCGCGGCGGTGGCGGACTCCTCGAGGCCGGCGGCCTTGGCGGGGTCGGCCTCGGGGCGGCGGTCCGAGCGGGACAGCACGGCCTCGCGGCGCTGGGTGTCGACCGGGGCGGTGCTGTCGCCGGCGGTCCTCAGGGCGTCGAGGTCGGCGCTGGCGGCCGGGGCGGCGACGTCGTTGCCGAGGACGCCGGCAGCGACCGACACCCCCGTGACGGCGGCAGCGACCGAGGACAGCACGAGGACGTTGCGTGCGGCCTTGCGAGGGGCTTGGGCGAGATGGGCATGTTTCGGCGTTCCGCGGTGCTTCGCGGGTGCGTGCTTCGACAAGTGTTCTCGACTTCGGGCTCGACTTCACGGGCCGGTCACCGCCCGATCGGGCCGGACCTCGTCGTCCTGGCCGCCGGTGACCAGCGACCACACTGCCTGACGGGCAGGGCAGGTGCAAACCGAACCGCACAGGTGTCGCGGCGGAATCTGATCACTCCTGCCACACCAGTCACAGCGGGCCCGCCGCCCCCTCGGGCACCGGTGAACCTGCTCACGTACGACGCGGCCTACTGTGGTGGGATGCACCGGATCTTCACCACCAGCGTCGCGTCCGTCTACCCGCACTACGTGACGAAGGCGGAGCGCAAGGGCCGGTCGAAGCAGGAGGTCGACGAGGTCATCCGGTGGCTCACCGGCTTCAGCCAGGCCGAGCTCGACCAGCACCTCGCGGAGGAGACGACCTTCCTCGACTTCTTCGGCGCCGCGACGCTGAACCCGAACGCGTCGCTGATCACCGGCTCGGTGTGCGGGGTGAAGGTGCAGGAGGTCGAGGACCCGCTGATGCAGAAGATCCGCTACCTCGACAAGCTCGTCGACGAGCTGGCGAAGGGCAAGGCGATGGAGAAGGTCCTGCGCCAGCCCGCCGGCTGAAGCACCGGCGGGCTGGGCCCGGGGACGCGTCAGACGACGACGTTCTCCAGCATCTCGGTGACCAGCGCCGCGATCGGCGAACGCTCGGAGCGGGTGAGCGTGACGTGCGCGAACAGCGGGTGGCCCTTGAGCTTCTCGACCACGGCGACGACGCCGTCGTGTCGCCCGACCCGCAGGTTGTCGCGCTGCGCGACGTCGTGGGTCAGCACCACCTTGGAGTTGGCGCCGATGCGGGACAGGACCGTGAGCAGCACGTTGCGCTCCAGGGACTGGGCCTCGTCCACGATCACGAACGAGTCGTGCAGCGAGCGGCCGCGGATGTGGGTCAGCGGCAGCACCTCGAGCATCCCGCGGTCGAGGATCTCGTCGACGACGTCGCTGGACGTCAGGGCACCGAGGGTGTCGAAGACCGCCTGGGCCCAGGGCGACATCTTCTCCGACTCCGAGCCGGGCAGGTAGCCGAGCTCCTGGCCGCCCACGGCGTAGAGCGGGCGGAACACGACGACCTTCTTGTGCTGCTGGCGCTCCATGACGGCCTCCAGGCCGGCGCACAGCGCCAGCGCGGACTTGCCGGTGCCGGCGCGGCCACCGAGGGAGACGATGCCGACCTCGGGGTCGAGCAGCAGGTCGAGCGCGACCCGCTGCTCCGCGCTGCGACCGTGGATGCCGAACGCCTCGCGGTCGCCGCGGACCAGGTGCACCTGCTTGTCCGGCCCGACCCGGCCGAGCGCGGTGCCGCGCTCGGACAGCATCACCAGGCCGGTGTGGCACGGCAGCTCACGGGCCTCGGCGAGGTCGAGCGTGCCGTCGTCGTACAGCTCGTCGAGCTCCTCGGCCGCGACCTCCACCTCCGCCATCCCGGAGTAGCCGGTGTCGGAGTCACCGATCGTCTCCCCGCGGTACTCCTGCGCGTCGAGGCCGACGGCGGAGGCCTTGATCCGCATGGGGAGGTCCTTGGAGACCAGGGTGACCTGGTGGCCCTCGTCGGCGAGGTTGCGCGCGACAGCGAGGATCCGGGTGTCGTTGTCGCCGAGGCGGAAGCCGGACGGCAGCGACGTGGCGTCGGTGTGGTTGAGCTCGACGCGCAGGCTCCCGCCGTGGTCGCCCACGGGGACGGGCGTGTCGAGGCGGCCGTGGGTCACCCGCATCTCGTCGAGCATCCGCAGCGCGCCGCGGGCGAAGTAGCCCAGCTCGGGGTGGTGGCGCTTGGCCTCGAGCTCGGTGATGACGACCACCGGGAGCACGACCTCGTGCTCCTCGAACCGCCGGAGGGCGGCAGGGTCGGCCAGCAGGACGCTGGTGTCGAGGACGTACGTACGGCGCTGCGCGCTGGCCTGGGCCTTCGTGTTCGACACGTTGAACCTCACCGGACCGCACGCCCCGCAGGGCCCCCGGCCCTATCCCTTGTTGGCGGACCGGGTTGCACAGTCGTGATGGTTCACGTCGGGCCTCCCGATGTGGCCGGCTTCCCCACCTGCCACTGCTTCGGAAACTACGCCCGGTGGGTTTCTGGTTGGCGCGCCACGCCGAACCGGAAAAGTTAATGTCAGGTGACGCGCCGGTAGGCCAGGTCGGTGATGGTGCGGCCCTTGGCGAGCCCCTTGCGCTCGAACTTCGTGACCGGTCGCTCGTCCCAGCGTTCCACGACGCCGCCCTCCATGAGCGGCTCTGCGTCGAGCACCTCGACCATCTGCTCGGCGTACTCCGCCCAGTCGGTGGCCAGGCGCCAGGTCGCGCCCGGCACCAGCCGGGAGGCGAGCAGGCGGGCGTTCGGCGGGGTGACCAACCGGCGCTTGTGGTGCCGCTTCTTGTGCCACGGGTCGGGGAAGAAGGTCCACAGCTCGGTGATGCTGGCCTCGGGCAGGAGGTTCTCGACGGTCCAGAGCGCGTCGACGCTGCAGAAGCGGACGTTGTCGGCGCCGGCGTCGGCGACGCGGCCCAGGCCCTCGGCGACGCCGGGACGCCAGACCTCCAGCGCCAGCACGTTGCACTCCGGACGGGAGGCCGCGAGGGCGGCGGTGGCCTCGCCGACTCCCCCGCCGATCTCGACGACCAGCGGCGCCTCGCGGCCGAACCACTCGGCCCAGTCGAAGCCCGGCTGGTCGACGGCGTCCTCGGGGATGACCCAGGCGTCGGCGTGCGCGTCCCAGGCGGCCTGCTGCTTCGGGGTGAACCGGCTGCCACGCCGGGTGTACGTCAGCACCTCCCGCACCCGCCGGCCGTCCTGGGTCAGCTTGTGGTGGGGCCGGGCGGGGCGGACGCCGCCCGTGGCGTGCTGCTCGTCGTTCACGTGCCCATTCTCCCGGCAGGGCGGGCCCGGCCGAAAATGCGGGAAGCCCCCGCCGCCGTGAGGCAGCGGGGGCTTCCCCCTGAGCAGGTCAGATCACTTGGTGATCTTCGTGACCCGGCCGGCGCCGACGGTGCGGCCACCCTCGCGGATCGCGAACTTCAGACCCTCGTCCATGACGATCGGCTGGATGAGCTCGACCGACATGTCGGTGTTGTCGCCCGGCATGACCATCTCGGTGCCCTCGGGGAGGGTCACGACGCCGGTCACGTCGGTGGTCCGGAAGTAGAACTGCGGACGGTAGTTGTTGAAGAACGGCGTGTGGCGGCCGCCCTCCTCCTTCGAGAGAATGTAGACGCTCGCCTCGAAGTTGGTGTGCGGGGTCGCGCTGCCCGGCTTCACGACGACCATGCCGCGCTCGACGTCCTCGCGCTTGGTGCCGCGGAGGAGCAGACCGACGTTCTCACCGGCCTGGCCCTCGTCGAGGAGCTTGCGGAACATCTCGACACCGGTGACGGTGGTCTTGATGCCCTCCTCGCGGATACCGAGGATCTCGACCTCCTCGTTCACCTTGATGATGCCGCGCTCGATACGACCGGTGATGACGGTGCCACGACCGGTGATCGTGAAGACGTCCTCGACGGGCATGAGGAACGGCTTGTCGACCTCACGCTCGGGCTGCGGGATGTACTCGTCGACGGCCGACATGAGCTCGGCAACCGAGTTGGCCCACTTCTCGTCGCCGTTCAGCGCCGGGAAGGCAGCAACGCGCACGACCGGGACGTCGTCGCCTGGGAACTCGTACTCGTTGAGGAGCTCGCGCACCTCCATCTCGACGAGCTCGATGAGCTCCTCGTCGTCGACCATGTCGCACTTGTTGAGCGCGACGACCAGGGCGGGGACGCCGACCTGGCGGGCGAGCAGCACGTGCTCGCGGGTCTGCGGCATCGGGCCGTCGGTCGCGGCAACCACCAGGATCGCGCCGTCCATCTGCGCGGCACCGGTGATCATGTTCTTGATGTAGTCAGCGTGACCGGGGCAGTCGACGTGCGCGTAGTGGCGCGCCTCGGTCTGGTACTCGATGTGCGCGATCGAGATCGTGATACCGCGCTGGCGCTCCTCGGGAGCCTTGTCGATCGTGTCGAACGGCGACGCCTCGTTGAGGTCCGGGTACTTGTCGTGAAGCACCTTCGAGATCGCTGCGGTCAGCGTCGTCTTGCCGTGGTCGATGTGACCGATCGTGCCGATGTTCACGTGCGGCTTGGTCCGCTCGAACTTCGCCTTAGCCACTGGGGGCTCCTCCTGGTGTGGTTGTTACTTGACTCGTACTAAAGGGGTGGTGCGCCGAGGGTTCGCGTCGAGAACCCCCACGGGTCCGGGTGGACCCGGGGGAATCACTCGCCGCGCGCCTTCTTGATGATCTCGTCGGCGATGTTCGTAGGAACCTCGGCGTACGAGTCGAACTCCATCGAGTACGACGCCTGACCAGAGGTCTTGGACCTCAGGTCGCCAACGTACCCGAACATCTCGGACAGCGGCACGAGGGCCGACACGACGATGTCGCCGTGACGCTCCTCCTGGGCGCGGATCTGGCCGCGACGGCTGTTGATGTCACCGATGACCGTGCCGAGGAAGTCCTCGGGGGTGGTCACCTCGACGGCGAACATGGGCTCGAGGAGGACCGGCTTCGCCATGCGAGCGGCCTCCTTGAACGCCTGGATGCCGGCGATCTTGAAGGCGAGCTCGGAGGAGTCGACGTCGTGGTAGGCGCCGTCCTCGAGCGAGACCTTCACGTCGACCATCGGGTAGCCGGCGAGGACGCCGAACTCCATGGCCTCCTGGGCACCGTTGTCGACCGACGGGATGTACTCGCGCGGCACGCGGCCACCCGTGACGTTGTTGGCGAACTCGTAGCCCGCACCGGTGCCGGTCTCGGGGTCGATGTTCGGCTCGATCGAGATGACGACCTTCGCGAACTGGCCCGAACCACCGGTCTGCTTCTTGTGCGTGTAGCTGTGGTTCGACACGGTGCCGCGGATGGTCTCGCGGTAGGCGACCTGCGGCTTGCCGACGGTGGCCTCGACCTTGAACTCGCGCTTCATCCGGTCGACGAGGATCTCCAGGTGGAGCTCGCCCATGCCGGAGATGATGGTCTGGCCGGTCTCCTCGTCGGTCTTCACGACGAAGGTCGGGTCCTCCTCGGCGAGGCGCTGGATGGCGACGCCGAGCTTCTCCTGGTCGCTCTTGGTCTTCGGCTCGATCGCGACGGAGATCACGGGGGCCGGGAAGGTCATCGACTCCAGCACGACCGGCTTGGTCGGGTCGGAGAGGGTGTGACCGGTCCGGGTGTCCTTGAGGCCCATCACCGCGACGATCTGGCCGGCGCCGACCGAGGCGATCTCCTCACGCTTGTTGGCGTGCATCTGGTAGACCTTGCCGATCCGCTCCTTGCGGCCGTTGCTCGAGTTGAGCACGGTGCCGCCGGCCTCGAGCTTGCCCGAGTAGACGCGGACGAAGGTCAGCTTGCCCAGGTGCGGGTCGGCCGCGATCTTGAAGGCCAGGGCCGACAGGGGCTCGTCGGCGGACGGCTTGCGGACGATCTCGTTCTCCTCGGTCTCCTCCGCACCGGGCTTGTGGCCCACGATGGCGTCGACGTCGAGCGGGGAGGGGAGGTAGTCGACGATCGCGTCGAGGAGGGGCTGGACGCCCTTGTTCTTGAACGCGGTGCCGGTGAGGATCGGGTTGACCTTGTCAGCGAGGGTCGCGCGACGGATGGCGGCCTTGAGGGTCGGCACGTCGAACGTATCGCCGTCCTCGAGGTAGACCTCCATGACGTCGTCATCGGCCTCGGCGAGGGTCTCGACGAGCTTCTCGCGGTACTCCGCGGCCTTGTCGGCCAGGTCGGCGGGGATCTCCTCGACGACGTAGTCCTCGCCCTGGGCGGTCTCGCCCCGCCAGACCTTGGCGTTCATCTCGACGAGGTCCACGACGCCGATGAAGTCGCCCTCGGCGCCGATCGGGATCTGCAGGACCAGCGGGGTGGAGTTGAGCTTCTGCACGATCGAGTCGACGACGCGGTAGAAGTCCGCGCCGGTGCGGTCGAGCTTGTTGACGAAGCACATCCGCGGGACGGCGTACTTGTTGGCCTGGCGCCACACCGTCTGCGACTGCGGCTCCACGCCGGCGACGCCGTCGAACACCGCGACAGCGCCGTCGAGGACGCGCAGCGAGCGCTCGACCTCGACGGTGAAGTCGACGTGCCCGGGGGTGTCGATGATGTTGATCTGGTGCTTCTTCCACCAGCAGGTGGTCGCGGCCGACGTGATCGTGATGCCGCGCTCCTGCTCCTGCTCCATCCAGTCCATGGTCGCCGAACCCTCGTGGGTGTCGCCGATCTTGTAGTTGATACCGGTGTAGAACAGGATGCGCTCGGTGGTGGTGGTCTTTCCGGCATCGATGTGCGCCATGATGCCGATGTTCCGGACGACGTTCAGGTCCGTCGTGATGTCGACTGCCACGTGAGTCAGCGTTCCTTAGGTAAGGGGGATGGAGCGGTGGGGCCGGAGCGGGCGCCGCCGAGGCGGACCCGCTCCGACGACGTCACCAGCGGTAGTGGGCGAAGGCCTTGTTGGACTCGGCCATCTTGTGCGTGTCCTCGCGCTTCTTCACGGCGGCACCGAGGCCGTTCGCGGCGTCGAGGATCTCGTTCTGCAGGCGCTCGGCCATGGTCTTCTCGCGACGCTCCTGGGCGTAGCCGACCAGCCAGCGCAGCGACAGCGTGGTGCCGCGGTTGCCCTTGACCTCGACGGGGACCTGGTAGGTCGCACCGCCGACGCGGCGGGACTTCACCTCGAGCGCGGGGCGGACGTTGTCCAGCGCGCGCTTGAGGGTGATGACCGGGTCGGTGCCGGTCTTCTCGCGGGTGCCCTCGAGAGCGGCGTACACGATCCGCTGAGCGACCTGCTTCTTGCCATCCTGGAGCACCTTCGAGACCAGCTGGCTCACCAGCTGGGACCCGTAGACCGGGTCGACGTCGATGGGGCGCTTCGGAGCGGGGCCCTTGCGCGGCATGTCAGCTCTTCTCCTTCTTGGCGCCGTAGCGGCTGCGAGCCTGCTTGCGGTTCTTCACGGCCTGGGTGTCGAGCGCACCGCGGATGACCTTGTAGCGAACACCGGGCAGGTCCTTCACACGACCGCCGCGGACGAGCACGATCGAGTGCTCCTGGAGGTTGTGACCCTCACCCGGGATGTAGGCGGTGACCTCGACGCCGCTGCTCAGGCGCACACGGGCGACCTTGCGGAGGGCGGAGTTCGGCTTCTTCGGGGTGGTGGTGTAGACGCGGGTGCACACACCGCGCCGCTGAGGCGATCCCTTCAGGGCAGGCGTCTTGTTCTTCGACACCTTGTCCTGGCGGCCCTTGCGGACCAGCTGCTGAATGGTAGGCACTCTTGTGCTTTCCCTCTCGGTCTTGTCACGGCCCGGCACGGTGCCGGGCTCGGGGTACTGCTCACTGCTGTGTGCCGGATGCTGGATCCCCTGCGGCAACCACCGCTGATCGGGGGCTGCTCTGAGGGCATGCGGGACGTGCCGGGTCGCCCCAGACACGAGAATCGAGATTACCGGCCGCCCAGAGGCGGGTCAAAATGCCGGTCACGCCCCGGGGCCGCCCGGATTCCGGGGCCGCTCCCCCGCCTGTCCCGGGCGGCGCCCGGCCGCCGGCTCAGGTGAGCAGGCGGGTGAGCGGGTCGATGGCGAAGTAGACCACGAACAGGGCCGCGACCAGCCACATCAGCACGTGCACCTCGGCGGCCTTGCCGCGCACGACCTTGAGGAAGGTGTAGGCGACGAAGCCGGCGCCGATGCCGACCGTGATCGAGTACGCGAACGGCATCAGCACGATGGTGAGGAACGCCGGGATCGCGATCTCGGGGTCGTTCCAGGAGATGCCGGTGATCTGCTGCATCATCAGGAAGCCGACCAGGACCAGCGCCGGGACGGCGGCCTCGGACGGGATCATCGCCACGACGGGCGACAGGAAGATGGTGAGCAGGAACAGCACGCCGGTCACCACCGACGCCAGGCCGGTGCGCGCGCCCTCGCCGACGCCGGACGCGGACTCGATGTAGGACGTGTTCGACGACACGCCCGCGGCACCACCAGCGATCGCGGCGATCGAGTCGACGGCCAGGATCCGCTCCGAGTTCGGCGGCACGCCGTCCTCGTCGAGCAGGCCGGCCTCGGCACCGATCGCGGTCATCGTCCCCATGGTGTCGAAGAAGTCGGCCAGCAGGAGCGAGAAGACCAGGAGCAGCACGGTGACGGCGCCGGCCTTCTCCCACGAGCCGAGGAGGTTGAACTCGCCCAAGGTGCCGAAGTCGGGGCCGGGGAACTCGTCGGGCCAGGCCGGCACGGTGAGCGCCCAGCCGCCGGCCTTGTCAGCGGCCCGCCCGAGGTCGCCGACGGCCTCGACGACGACCGCGACCAGGGTCATGGCGACGATCGAGATCAGGATCGCGCCGCGGACCCGGCGCACCCACAGCGCGACCATGAGCAGCAGGCCGACGATGAAGACCAGCACCGGCCAGCCGCTGAGGTTGCCGTCGCCGCCGAGCTGGACGGGGACGGTCGTGTTGGCCACGTCGGGGATGCGGGTCACGATGCCGGCGTCGACGAAGCCGATCAGGGTGATGAACAGGCCGATGCCGACCGAGATCGCCACCTTGAGCTGGCCGGGGACGGCGCGGAACACCGCGGTCCGGAAGCCGGTCAGCACCAGCACGAGGATCAGCACACCCTCGATCACGATCAGGCCCATCGCGTCGGCCCACGTCATCTGGCTGGCCACCGCGAACGCGAGGAACGCGTTGAGGCCGAGCCCGGTCGCCAGGGCGAGCGGGTAGTTGGCCACGACCCCCATGAGGATCGTCAGCACGCCGGCGACGAGCGCGGTGCCTGCGGCGATGGCAGCGAGGTTGGGCTCGTCGCCGCCGCCGAGGAACTTGCCGTCGATGTCGGTCGCGTAGCCGAGGATCAGCGGGTTCAGCACCACGATGTAGGCCATCGTGAAGAAGGTGACCACGCCACCGCGGACCTCGCGGCCGACGGTGGATCCGCGCTCGGTGATCCTGAAGAAGCGGTCGAGCGGGCTGTTGCCGGGGGCGATCTGGGCGGAGCTCACGAGGGCAGCATGGCAGGAGCCGGCACCCGATGTGGCGAAGGCTCGCGGGATGCCACATTGCGGACGGCGACCGCCAGCGCGACACCGAGGAGCACCAGGACTCCGCCGACGACGAGGGTCCACCGGGCGCCGTACTGCTCGCCGATCCAGCCGATCAGCGGCGCCCCCGCCGGGGTGCCACCCATGACGATCGTCATGTAGATCGCCATCACCCGGCCGCGGAAGGCGGGGGCCGACTCGGTCTGCAGCAGGGCGTTGCACGAGTTGAGCACGGTGATCACCGTCAGCCCGAGCGCCGGGCACAGCAGCACGAAGAGGAGGTACGACGGCGCGAAGCCCGCCGCGATCTCGAGCAGCCCGAAGGCGACCGCAGCCCCCATGAGCAGCCGGACCCGGACCCGGACGCGGCCCGCCGCGAGGAGCGCGCCCGTGACCGAGCCGATCGCGAGGACCGAGCCGAGGACGCCGTACTCCCCCGCGCCCTTGTCGAACACCTCGGTCGCCATCAGGGCGGAGGTGATCTGGAAGTTCATGCCGAAGGTGCCCACGAAGAACACCAGCACCAGGATCATCAGCATCTTGGGCTGGGTGCGCAGGTAGCCGACACCCTCGCGCAGCATGCCGCGGGTGCGGGCCGCCGGCTTCGGCGAGTGCAGTCCGGCCTCGTCCATGCGACGGAGCTGGACGATGACCGCGAGGTAGGACAGCGCGTTGGCCAGGATGACCCAGCCGGTGGCCTTCATCCCGCCGCCGCCGAGGCCGATGAGCAGGCCGGCGATGCCGGGGCCGATCAGGCGGGCGGTGTTGAACGCCGCCGAGTTCAGGCTGACCGCGTTGGCGACGTCGTCGGTGCCGACCATCTCGGAGACGAACGCCTGGCGCGCAGGGGCGTCGAACGCGGCGCCGACGCCGAAGACGAAGGCGATCAGGTAGACGTGCCAGGTCTGCGCCGCACCGAGGGCGGCGATCACGCCGAGCGCGAGCGCCGAGAGCGCCATGACCGCCTGGGTGACCTGCAGCAGCACCCGCTTGGGGATGCGGTCGGCCACGACGCCGGCGTACGGCGAGAGGAGCAGGACCGGCAGGAACTGCAGCCCGGTCGTGATGCCGAGGGCGGTGCCTCCGTTGCCGGGGATGGTGAGGACGAGCCAGTCCTGGGCGACGCGCTGCATCCACGTGCCGACGTTGGAGACCAGACTGCCGGCGAAGTAGAGGCGGTAGTTGCGGTGGGCGAG
The DNA here is from genome assembly GCF_000519005.1 of Nocardioides sp. J54. Lineage (GTDB taxonomy): Bacteria > Actinomycetota > Actinomycetes > Propionibacteriales > Nocardioidaceae > Nocardioides. Next base: position 27,631 of record NZ_JAER01000005.1, read on the forward strand.
GGAACGGAATCGGGGACTCGTGGTCGGCTCCTCGGTTCGGTGGCGGGCGGTCGGGCGGTCGAGCGGTCGGCCTGGTCAGGCGCGGTCGGCCGGGTCGGCCTCGGCCAGGCGCTGCAGCAGGGGTGCGGCGCGACGCAGGACGTCGCGCTCCTCGGGGGTGAACTCGGCCAGGCGCAGCGACAGCCAGCGGTCGCGGCGCGCGGCGTCGGCCTGGACGACCGCGCGGCCCTCGTCGGTGATCCGTACGACGACCTGGCGGCCGTCGGTCGGGTGCGGCAGGCGCTCGACGAGGCCCTCGTCGGCCAGGCAGGTCACCGTGCGGGTCATGCTCGGCGGCTGCACCTGCTCGCGCGCCGCGAGCGCGCCGACGCTGAGGTCACCCAGCCGGTGCAGCGCCCAGAGCACGGCCATCGCCGACAGGCTCAGGTCGTTGTCCGGGTGCCGCTCGCGGACGAGGCGGCGGCGCAGCCGCATGACGGCGAACCGGAGCTCGGTGGCGAGTCCGGACGTCGTCCGCACGTGCTGGTCCTGGATGGGCATGTCGTTAGTCTAAGTCATTACCTTGGCTAACTATTCCGATCGCGGGGCGATCTCCGTCACGCGGCGGTCTACGATCGACGGCGTGGAGCTCCGTGACGACCAGCCGACCCAGCACGAGTTCGGCAAGCGGACCTACCTGATCGCGCCCGTCGAACCGCTCGACGTCGACGGCGTGCGGACGGTCCAGGTCGGGACGGCGCTGTTCGCGCTCGCCTTCCTGGCCCTGCTCCCCTTCTACGGTCGCCTCGAGGAGGACGGCCGGACCTGGCTGCTGTGGATGTGCCTCACCGGCGTCGGCCTGGGCCTGCTGGGCGTGGAGTACTGCAAGCGTCGCCGCCAGGTCCGCGCCGAGCGCGACGCCGCGTCGTGACCGACCAGCCGCTGCCGCCGACCCGCTGGGCGCTCGGCGGCGCGAGGAACTCCGGCTACGGCCAGCGCTTCGCCGAGCTGGTCGAGCGCGGCGAGGACGTCGTCGGCGAGGCGCGGCTGGCCGACGCGATGCTGCCGCGCGGAGCCCGCGTGCTCGACGCCGGCGCCGGCATGGGCCGGATCGGCGCCCACCTGCAGGCGCAGGGCCACCGGGTCGTCGCCGCGGAGCCCGACCCGACCCTGGTCGAGCAGGCCCGGCGCTCGTACCCCGACCTGCAGGTGCTTCCGCTGGAGATCCTCGCGATCACGCCGGAGGCGCTCGCGGAGTCCGGGGCCCCCGAGGAGTTCGACCTCGTCGTCTGCGTCGGCAACGTGCTCACCTTCGTCGCCGAGGACACCGAGGTCGCCGTGCTCGAGCGCCTCGGCAGCCTGCTCGCCCCCGGCGGGCGCATCCTCGTCGGCTTCCACCTGGCCGGTGGTCCGGCGAGCGCCCGGTCGTACTCGCCGGAGGAATTCGTGCGCGACGCCACGGCCGCCGGGCTCCGGGTCGACCACCGCTTCGGCGGCTACGACCTCCGCCCGGTCGACGACCAGTACGCCGTCTGGATCCTCCGCCGCGCCTGAGCGCTCGGCTCTCGACCACTCGGCGCGCGCGTCGTGACGCCTCGACCCGCCACAAGTGACGTCTCAACCCGCCACAGCTGACCACTCGACCCGCCACAAGTGACGCCTCGACCGGCAACCGCGGCGCGAGGCGTGCCGCCGGGCGGAGGCGGGACCTACGGAAGACAACCGCGGCGCGCTCGCGCAGACAGCTCAGAAGGTCTCGAGGCCCTCGGAGGAGATGGTGTCGAGGACGGGCGGGGCGGGGGGCTGGGGCTGCTGGCGCTTGCTGAGCCGGACCTCGGAGTGGCCGCCGCAGCCGTGCTGGAAGGCGACCACGCGGCCGTCGTCGTTGGCGTCGCCGTTGGCGCAGACGCCGAACATCTGCGAGAGCGGGCCGGAGAGGCGGACGAGGAAGCCGCAGGAGTAGCACTGGTGCGGGGCGGAGCGGGCGATCGGCGCGTCGGGGCCGGCGTCGCCGTCGTACCAGCGCTCGGCGGCGGCGTCGCGGCCCTCGGGCGAGAGGACGCGCACGCGACCGAGTCCGAGGTCCTTGGCGACCTGGCGCACCTGCGCCTTCTCGTCGGTGTCGAGCGGGTCGTCGCCGAAGGAGTACGTCGGCACGAGGCGGGGGTCGTCGTCGGAGACGGGCAGCAGGTCGCCGGGCGACATGTCGCCGGGCTGGAGGCGCTCGCGGTAGGGCACCCACGGCGGGGCGACGATCGCGTCGGAGCCGGGCAGCAGCACGACCTCGACGACGGTGACCTTCCGCTGCCGCGAGGCACGGGTGAGGGTGACCGCCCACTGCCAGCCGCGGTAGCCCTTGCGGGTGCAGGCGAAGAGGTGGGTGACGACGCGCAGCCCGTCGACCTGGTGGCCGAGGTGGTCGCCGACGTCCGCGGCGTCGACCTCGTCGAGCAGGGCCGCGCGGGCGGCGTCGACCGCGTCAGCGGTGGCGGCGTCGGTCAGCTTGCGCTCGAGGGTGGACACCGGCACAGCATCGCGCATCGTGGCGACGTCCGTCACCTCGGGGGTGGCAGGCAAGATAGGAGGGTGAGCACCGACGGAGCCCAGCCCCGCCCTCCCGGTGACCGCCCGCGCCCCGACGGTGCGTCGTACCCGCCGCCTCCCCCGCCCCCGGGTGCCGAGGTCCCCGGCGACGGCCCGGCCGCCGAGCCGGGCTCGGTGCGGGCCGCGAAGGCGACGGCGCGCGGCGTCGCGGGCTTCGCCCGGGTGACCGGCCGCGCGAGCAAGGCGACGGTCCGCACGGCCCGCCGTGCTGCCGGTGCGCAGGGCGCCGAGCGCTCGGGCCTCAACCGGCTGATCGAGCTGCACGCGGCGAACGCCGCGGGCGACTCGGCCTTCGCGATCGCGCTGGCCGGCACCGTCTTCTTCGCGGGCGCCACGAGCGGCGAGCGCGGGCCGGTGCTGCTCTTCCTCGGACTGACGATGGTGCCGTTCGCGATCGTCGCGCCGCTGATCGGCCCGTTCCTCGACCGGTTCAGCCACGGCCGGCGGTGGGCGATCGGCGCGACCTTCGCGCTGCGGGCGTTCCTGTGCTGGGTGCTCGCCGGCACCCTGGGCGACGGCTCGCCGTGGTTCTACGTGGCGGCGCTCGGCGTCCTCGTCTCGTCGAAGGCGTACGGCGTCGCGAAGGCCGCCGCCGTCCCCCGGTTGCTGCCGCACGAGATCACGCTCGTGAAGGCCAACGGTCGGGTCGCGCTGTCCGGCGTGGTCGGCGCCTGCGCGTCCGCGCCGCTGGCCGGCCTGGCCTACTGGATCGGCCCGGAGTGGGCGTGTCGCTACGCCTTCCTGGTGTTCACGGTCGGCACCGTCGCCGCGATCCTGCTGCCGGCGAAGGTGGACTCCTCCACCGGCGAGGAGTCGATCGACGCGCCCCGCGGGGCCGCGACGGGCGGGCGGCGCGGCGGCCTGCCGCCGAAGGTCGCCTTCGCGCTGCGCGCCAACTGCGGCCCGCGCCTGTTGTCCGGCTTCCTCACCATGTTCATGACCTTCGTGCTCGCCACCGAGCCGCTCGACGGCTGGGAGAGCACGACCCGCTCCACGCTGCTGATCGGCCTCGTCGTGGGCGCGGCCGGCCTGGGCAACACGGTCGGGATCGTGCTGGCGTCACTGGTCCGGAAGATCAACCCGTCGGTGATGGTGGTCGTCGCGCTGCTCGCCGACATCGTCGTGCTGGTCGTGGCGACCCTCTTCTACGGGTTGGTGCCGCTCGTCGCGCTCGGCCTCACCGTGGGGCTGATGCAGTACCTCGCCAAGGTGTCGCTCGACTCCACGATCCAGAGCGGGGTGCCGGTGCGGGCGCACGCGAGCGCGTTCGCGAAGGGCGACACCACGCTGCAGCTGGCGTGGGTGATCGGCGGCTTCCTCGGGGTGGTGCTGTCCTACCCGGCGGTCAACGGCGTCGGCCTCGCCTTCGCGGCCGTGCTGCTGACGGCGTGGGCGGTCTTCGTGCTGCGCAGCGCCCCGGCACGGCAGAAGAAGGCGGCGGCCACGACGACCGCCGGGGCCGCGGAGTCCGTGGTCCCGCCGCCGCCCCCGGCTACCTGAGCAGGCTCAGGCGTCGAGCTCGTCGGCCAGCGCGCGGAGCAGCTTGGCGACCGGCTGGGAGGTGCGACGCTCCGGGTGGCGGCCGTGGCGGTAGGCCTCGCCGACGCCGTCGAGCAGCCGGATCAGGTCCTCGACGATCGGGACCATCTCCTCGGGCTTCTTGCGGCGCGCCTCCTTCTGGTTGCGCGACACCGACGCCGGGGCGTCGAGCAGCCGGACCTGGAGGGCCTGGTCGCCGCGGCGACCCTGCGCGATGCCGAACTCGACGCGGGCGCCGGCCTTCAGCGTGGTGACGCCCTCGGGCAGCGCGTCGGAGCGGACGTAGACGTCCGGCCCGTCGGTCTGGGAGAGGAAGCCGAAGCCCTTCTCCGCGTCGTACCACTTCACCTTGCCAGTCGGCACGGCCTCGGCCTTCCTCGTCGGTCCTGCGATCTGCGACGCCGCTCCGGCGCCGCGACGGCACATGTTAGGACATGGGTTCGAACGCCCGGAAAGGACTTTCGCCGCTGTCCGTGGAGCCCCCTAGGGTCGGGGCGTGGGACTCGACCGGATCACCCCTCCCCTGCCGGTGCGCACCGAGCGGCTGGTGCTGCGGCCGGTCGTGCCGTCGGACGCCGCTGCGATCGGCGCCTACTGCGCCGACCCGGAGGTCACCCGCTACCTGCCGTTCCCCCCGCTCGACGAAGCCGGCCTGGCCCGGCGGATGGAGCGGCTGGTCGCCGGCACCGCTCCCGCCCAGGTCGGTGACGTGCTGGCCCTGGCCGTCGAGCACGAGGGCGTCCTCGTCGGCGACCTGATGCTCCGCTTCGAGGCAGCGCACGGCGAGGGCGCCGCGCCGTCGATCGCCGAGCTCGGCTGGGTCTTCGCCCCGTCGTACGGCGGCCGCGGGCTCGCGACCGAGGCCGCCCGGGCGCTGGTGGACCTGGCGTTCACCACCTATCCGCTGCACCGGCTGATGGCGCGGCTGGACCCGCGCAACACCGCGTCGGCGCGGCTGTGCGAGCGGCTCGGCATGACCCACGAGGCGCACACGCGGGAGGACTACCCCGACCACGACGGCTCGTGGAGCGACACCTCGGTCTACGGCCTGCTGCGCCGTGAGTGGGAGGCCGCACGCCCCGGCGGATGAGCAGGGCGGGGGCCGGCGGTTCGGTCAGTCCTCGCGCTCGACCGTCATCGTGCGGTCGCCGAAGCGCACCTCGTCGCCGGCGAGCAGCGTGCTCGGCCGGCCGGCGCTGAGCGCCTTGGACAGGCCGCGCCGCACGACGTAGGAGCCGTTGGTGGACCCGCGGTCCATGACGACCAGCGCCCCGTCGGGAGCGACCTGGAACTGGGCGTGGGTCTTGGACAGGGACATGTCGGCCGAGCGCAGCGGCACCACGTGCCGCACCTGCTCACCGGAGCGCGGCTCGGGCCGGCGCCCCACCAGCGCGAGCCCCTCGACGACGAAGGACTCCCCGGTGTCGAACGCGACCCGCCAGCGGGCGGTCGCCGGCTGCGTCGTGGTGTCGGCCGGGTCCGGCCGGACCCGGGTCTGCTCCCCCGCGGGCTCGATGGGCGCGAGGGGTACGGGGGCGGGCGCCGGGGCGGGCGGCGGGGCCACCCGCGGCGGCACGGTGGCCGTGGCGGCCATCGCGGGCACCAGCACCGGGACCTCCCGGGTCGGCGGCTCCTCCGGCTGCGGCGAGCGCACCGGCGGTGCGGGTGGTGCCGGGGGCGCCGGAGCGGGCGCGGCGGACGGCACCGAGGGCGGCCAGGCCGGCGGAGGTGTCGGCACCGTGCCCGAGCGGGTCGCCACCACGGGCGGCGCCGGGGCCGGGTGCTGCGACGGCGGGTCCGGCATCAACCGCAGCGCGGTGAGGTTGACGATCTGCTGGGCCGGCCCGGGGTCGTCCTCCTCGACCACGTCGGGGACGGGCCGGACGTCGACGACGACGGCATCGCCGATCCGGTCGTGCAGGCCCCGGCGTCGGTGGCCGGGGTCGGCGGCGGCCGTCCACGCCAGGGTGGCCAGGCCGATGCCGAGCGTGGGCAGCGTGGCGAGCCCGAGCACGGCGTACCTCCCGAGCGCGGCCGGGACGCCGATCGGGCGGCCCGTGGAGCGGCGGACGACCCGCAGCCCGACGGCGGCCTTGCCGGGTGTCAGGCCGGTCGTGCCGACGAGCACCGCGAGCACGACGCCGAGCAGCACGTCGCACGCGACCACGGCGAGCAGGGCGGTCGTGACGGTGGTGTCGAGGAGCGCCCACACGGCGTATCCGCCTGCCCCCGCCAGGCTCCAGGTGACCACCCGGTCGAGCACGAACGCCGAGAAGCGGCGGTCGAGCACGGCCGGCGGACAGGTCAACGGGGACGTGGCGGGCGGGGGGAGGTGGGACATGGGCAGCGCTCCGAGTAGCGGCCGCCGGCCGTCAGGGCCGGGTGACCTGGATGGTGATCCCGTCACCGAGGTTGATGGTGGCGCCCGGGATGAGCTGCACGGCGATGCCGGGCTTGAGGTCCTCGGGCTGGAGGCCCGGCTGGACCAGGACGGTGCCGTTGGTCGAGCCCATGTCGGTGACCACGGCGCTGCCGTGGTCGGCGCCGGTGCCGGGACGCACCTCGATGTGCGTCGAGGAGATCTCGTGCAGGCGGCTCGGCACCGCGACCAGCATCGGCTGCTCGGTCGAGGTGAACCGTCGCGCCTCGGGGGCCCGGCCGATGAGCACGGCGCGGTCGACGACGACGGTCTGGCCGTCGGAGATCAGCAGCTTCGCGACCGGCGGGGTCACCGCCGGCGCCTGCGGCTGGCCGGGGATGCCGGACGCCGGGGCCTCGGCCTCGCGGCTGATCCCGGAGAGCGTGTTGCCGTCGTGGTCGGGGTCGAAGGGGGACGCCTCGCGCTGCGGAGCCGGCGGCGTGCCGCCGACGGGCTCCCAGGAACCGATGCCCAGCGGCGGCTCGGGGGTCTCGGGGGCCTCGGGGGTCGGTGCCGGGACCGACGGCGGCGGGGGCGGCACCCAGCCGGCCGGGGCGACCTCGGTCTCGCCGCCCATCGGCGGCAGCGGCGGCGGCGGGACGGACGGGCCCGCGTCGCTGCCCGCGTCCGTGCCCGCATCGGACCCGGCGGCGGCGCCGGCGTCATCGTCGGCGGCGGGCGAGGAGTCCCACGGGGTGACCCAGCCGTCGGGCGCCGGGCCCGGCGGCGCGGGCGGGATCGGGTCGCTCAGCGGGTCACCCATCGGCGCGGGGTCCTGGACGGCCTCGAGCACCTCGGTGGCCGTGCCGTCGTCGTCGGTGGCCGGCACCGGCTCCTCGAGGTCCGGCTCGCCCAGCGGGTCCCGGGCGGGTTCGTCCGCGGCCTTGACCAGCGGGTCGGCGGCGAGCGGGTCGCCGGCGAGCGGGTCGCCCGCCATCGGCTCGGCGGCCGGCTCCTCCGCCACGGGTACGACGACCGGCGCGTCCAGCTGTCCGGACGGCTCCTCGGCGGCGGGCTCGGCAGGCTCGACCGCCGGGGCCGGCGCGGCCGACGTCGGGGCGGCGACGGCCGGGCGGTCGACGCGGCTGACCCGGACCAGGCCGGTCACGATCGGGAGGTCGTTCTCGGCGACGTCCTCACCCTCGACGGGCAGGGTCACCGACAGGGCGGTGACGTGGTCGACCGAGCGCTCGACCCAGGTGTGGCTGGCGGCTCCGTCGAGCTCGACCGTCTCGCCGTCGGTGGCGAGGGTGGCGGTGACGCCCTGGCCGCGCAGCAGGACCCGGGTCGGGCCGTCGTCGGAGCTGATCAGGACGAAGCCCGGGATCCGGCTCAGGCCGGAGGCCAGCAGGCCGTCGAGCACCTCGTCGAACCCGGCTCCACCGTCGACGAGGGCCCACAACGAGACGACCTGGTCCTTCTGCGACGTGGGCAGGAGGACGGTCGCGTTCGCACCGAACACGGCGAACCAGTCGCCGGGACGGTAGGACCAGGCGCCGCTCGCGCCGGTGGCGGTCTCGCTCATGGGAGGGCTCCCAACTTCTGCTCCAGGCTCAGCCGCTGCGCGTCCGCGTCGTACGGCTCCGTGCGGACCAATCCCACCACATCGACCACGACGGCCGTTGCGTTGTCGTGACCACCGGCGGCGACCGCTGCCGCGACGACCTGCTCTGCCGCGTCACGCGGGTCGTCGCAGGAGGCGAGGATGGCGGCGATCCGGTCGTCGTCGATCATCCCGCTCACGCCGTCCGAGCACAGCAGCAACCGCTCGGCGGCGACGAGGGGCAGCAGGAAGTAGTCGGCCTCGCCGCTCACGCCGCCGGGCAGGCCGGCGCCGCCGAGGGCGCGGGTGATGACGTTGCGGCTCGGGTGCACGGCCGCGTCGTCACGGGTGATCTGGCCGGTGTCGACGAGCTCCTGCACGAGGCTGTGGTCGACCGAGACCTGCTCGAGCTCGCCGTCGGTGAACCGGTAGGCGCGGGAGTCGCCGACGTTGGCCAGCAACCACACCGGGCCGGAGGCGGAGTCGACGAGGAGGGCGACGACGGCGGTGGTGCCGGCGGAGAAGTCGGCGGCGGCGCCGCCGGCGCGCTGCTCGGCGTCGAAGGCGAGGATCCGCTCCTGGACGGCCTCGAGCGTCGCCGCGACGGCCTCGGCACCGCGCTCGGCGTCGTAGCCGTCGCTGGCCAGGCGGGCGAACTCCTCGACCACGATCGCGCTGGCGACGTCGCCGCGGTCGTGCCCGCCCATGCCGTCGGCCACGACGAAGACGGGCGGGTCGGCGAGCCAGGCGTCCTCGTTGGCCTTGCGGACCCGGCCGACGTCGGTGGCGGCGCCGTGCTGCAGCTCGACGTGCTGCACCTCGGAGCGTCGTGGCGCGCTCATGCGGGGACAGCCGCCGTCGCTGCCGGGGCGCTCGGTAGTTTGGCCCCCGTGGGAGAGGAGCGGAGCGGGCACAGGTCGCTGGCCGACCAGCTGCGGTCGTGGCCCGACGAGCGCCTGGTCCGGCTGCTCACGGATCGTCCCGACCTCGCCACCCCTGCCCCTCACGACTTCAGCCAGCTCGCGTCGCGCGCCGCGGTCAGGAACTCGATCGCACGCGCACTCGACAACCTCACCCGAGGCGAGCTCTTCGTGCTTGATGCCCTCGTCGTCGCGGGCCAAACCACCGAGATCGAGCTGGTGGAGATCGTCCACGCCGACCCCGGCTTCACCGTCGCGACGGTACGACGACTGGTGGACCTCGCCCTGGCCTGGGAGTCGCCGGAGGGACTGCGCCCGCTGAGCGTCGTGGCGGACGCGCTGGTCGGCGGTCCGGACGCCGGCGTGAGCGGTTTGCGCCCCCGCTCGGCCGACCCACGCCCGACCGAGGAGCTGCTCGCCGTCGTCGAGTCGCTGCCGGGGCCGGCCCGCGCGCTGCTCGACCACGTCGTCGACAACGGCAGCACCGCGAAGGCCGGCTCGGCGCGGATCGGGCTGCGCCCGGAGGACGCCGAGACACCCGCCGAGCTGCTCATCGCGCACCGGCTGCTCGTGCCGGCCGGCTCGCTGCAGCCCGGCCTGCTCGCGGTGCCGGGAGAGGTCGGGCTGGCCCTGCGCGGCGGCCGGACCACGACCACGCCGGTCGACGTGCCCCCGCCGGTCGCGTCCGAGCCGCGCTCCCCGCGCCTGTCGGCCAGCGCGGCGGTCGGCGCCGCGACCGACGTCGTGCGGCGCACCACGACCCTGCTCGAGTGGTGGGGTCACCGCCCCGCGGCCGCCCTGCGCACCACCGGGCTCGGCGTGCGCGAGCTGCGCGCCGCGGCCGCGCACCTGCAGGTCGCCGAGCCGGAGGCGGCGCTGGTCGTCGAGGTCGCGGCCGAGGCCGGCCTGCTCGGCAGCCGCGCCGACGCCGACGGCAACCAGGTGTGGGTGCCGACCGACGAGTTCGACCGCTGGCGCGACCTGCCGCCCGCCGAGCAGTGGACCGTGCTGGCGCAGGCGTGGCTGGCCAGCCCGCGACTGCCGTCGCTGGTCGGCGAGCGCGGACCGGACCAGAAGCCGTGGAACGCGCTCACCCCCGAGCTGGCCGCCCACGGCATGCCGGAGGCCAAGCAGATGGTGCTCGCCACCCTCGCCGGCCTCCCCGAGGGCGAGGGCCTGGCGTCCGGCACCGGGCTGCCGTCCCTGGTCGACCGGGTCGCCTGGGACCGGCCGCGGCGCCCGCGCACCCGGCCCGACCTGGTCGCGTGGGCCGTCGCCGAGGCGGCGGTGCTCGGCCTGACCGGCGCGGACGTGCTCGCGCCGTACGCCCGGGCGCTGGTCGCCGGCGACGACCCGACACCGGTGCTGGCCGCGCTGCTGCCGCCGCCCGTCGACCACGTGCTGCTCCAGGCCGACCTGACCGCCGTCGCGCCCGGGCCGCTCGAGCCGGACCTCGCGCGCCGGCTGCAGCAGGTCGCCGACGTCGAGTCCCACGGCGGCGCCACCGTCTACCGCTTCTCGGCCGACTCCGTGCGCCGGGCGCTCGACTCCGGGTGGACCACGGCCGAGGTGCACGCGTTCGTGCTCGCGGCCTCGCGCACCCCGGTCCCCCAGCCGCTGACCTACCTGGTCGAGGACGTGGCCCGCAGCTTCGGCCGGCTGCGCGTCGGCGCCGCGACGTCGTTCATCCGCTCCGACGACGAGGTCGCCCTCGCCGAGCTGGTCAACCACCCGCGGGCGGCCGGGCTCGGCCTGCAGCGCCTCGCGCCGACCGTCCTCATCTCGTCGCTGCCGCTGGACGTCCTCCTCCCTCGCCTGCGGGAGCTCGGGTCCGCGCCGGTGGTGGAGGGGCCGGACGGCACGGTGCGGGTCGGCGCCAGCGAGGGCCTGCGCGCCCGCACGCCCCGCACCCGCGACTCCGCGGAGCCCGGTCGCGTCGCCGCCCGGCAGGCCGCGCAGGTCGCGTCCGCGGTCCGCAGCGTCCGCGACGGCGACGCGGACGCACGCTCCCGCCCGGCGTCCGCGTCCGCCCCCGGCGGCGGGGTGCTCTCCGCGCTGCGCGACGCGATCGAGCGCCGCGGCGTCGTGGTCATCGGGTTCACCGACAACCAGGGCGTCATCGCCGAGCGGTCGGTGCTGCCCCTCTCCGTCGACGGCGGCCAGCTGGTCGCCCGCGACAGCGACGCCGACCCGGACGACCCGGACGCCGAGCGGCGCTACGCGGTCCACCGGATCAACCGCGTCCTGCCCGTCGGGGGCTGACCGGGCGGAACGTAGACTCGTTCGGTGACCGACGGACCCCTCATCGTGCAGTCCGACAAGTCCCTCCTGCTGGAGGTCGACCACGAGCAGGCCGCCGAGTGCCGCAAGGCGATCGCCCCCTTCGCCGAGCTCGAGCGGTCCCCCGAGCACATCCACACCTACCGGCTCACCCCGCTGGGGCTGTGGAACGCCCGCGCCGCCGGCCACGACGCCGAGCAGGTCGTCGACACCCTGCTCACCTGGTCGCGCTACCCCGTGCCGCACGCGCTGCTGGTCGACGTCGCGGAGACGATGTCGCGCTACGGGCGGCTGCGCCTGGAGAAGCACCCCACCCACGGCCTGGTCCTCTCGACCACCGACCGACCGGTGCTGGAGGAGGTGCTGCGCGCGAAGAAGGTCGCCGGCATGCTCGGTGCCCGCATCGACGACGACACGGTCGCCGTGCACCCCTCCGAGCGCGGCAACCTCAAGCAGGCCCTGCTGAAGATCGGCTGGCCGGCCGAGGACTACGCCGGGTACGTCGACGGCGAGGCCCACCCGATCGCGCTGGCCGAGGACGGCTGGTCCCTGCGTGCCTACCAGGCCGAGGCGGCCGAGTCCTTCTGGCACGGCGGCTCCGGGGTCGTGGTCCTGCCCTGCGGGGCGGGCAAGACGATCGTCGGGGCGGCCGCGATGGCCGAGGCGCAGGCGACGACGCTGATCCTGGTGACCAACACCGTCAGCGCCCGCCAGTGGAAGGACGAGCTGGTCCGTCGTACCTCCCTGACGGAGGAGGAGATCGGCGAGTACTCCGGCACCGTCAAGGAGGTCCGCCCGGTCACCATCGCGACCTACCAGGTCGTGACGACGAAGCGGAAGGGCGTCTACCCGCACCTCGAGCTCTTCGACGCCCGCGACTGGGGCCTCATCGTCTACGACGAGGTGCACCTGCTGCCCGCGCCGATCTTCCGGATGACCGCCGACCTGCAGGCGCGCCGCCGGCTCGGCCTGACCGCGACGCTGGTGCGCGAGGACGGACGCGAGGGCGACGTCTTCTCGCTCATCGGCCCGAAGCGGTACGACGCCCCGTGGAAGGACATCGAGGCGCAGGGCTGGATCGCGCCGGCCGACTGCATCGAGGTGCGGGTCTCGCTGCCCGACGCCTCGCGGATGGTCTACGCGACCTCCGACCCCGAGGAGCGCTACCGGCTCGCGGCCTGCACACCGGAGAAGGTGCGGGTCGTGCGCGACCTCGTCGACCGGCACGCCGGGCAGCCGACGCTGGTGATCGGGCAGTACCTCGAGCAGCTCGACGAGCTCGCCACGGCGCTCGGCGCCCCGGTCATCACCGGCCAGACGCCCGTCAAGGAGCGGCAGCGGCTCTTCGACGGCTTCCGCTCCGGCGAGATAGGCCTGCTGGTCGTCTCCAAGGTCGCGAACTTCTCCATCGACCTGCCCTCGGCCGAGGTCGCGATCCAGGTGTCCGGGTCGTTCGGCTCGCGGCAGGAGGAGGCCCAGCGCCTCGGCCGCCTGCTCCGCCCCGGCGACCCCGGCCCGGACGGCGAGCGCAAGGTCGCGCACTTCTACACGATCGTCTCCCGCGACACCGTCGACGCGGAGTTCGCCCAGAACCGCCAGCGCTTCCTCGCCGAGCAGGGCTACGCCTACCGGATCGTCGACGCCGAGGACATCACCTCCTGAGCGCGGGCCGCGCCGCGACCGGCGCCCCGGCGCGGTCCCCCGGGTGGGGGCCGGGGGCGGTGACGTCCACTAGCCTCCTGCGAGGGGCCGGCGGGACGAGGCCCGCCACACGACGCGGATCGGGGACGCAGTGAGCCAGGTGGATTCCAGCGGCGTGCCGCCGTCCGCCCACACCCCGGCGTACCAGACCGCCGACCTCACGACCTGCGACACCGAGCCGATCCACATCCCGGGGGCCATCCAGCCGCACGGCTGCCTGCTCGCCGTCGACCACGCCACCGGCCTGGTCGTCACCGCCTCGGAGAACGTGGCAGACCTGCTGGGCGTGAGCGCGGCCGACGCCCTCGGGCAGGACCTGCGCGCGCTGCTCGGGTCCGAGCTCACCGTCGAGGCCATGGCCCGCGCTGAGCAGGAGGGGCACGAGCCGCTCGTCGCGCAGGTGCGCCCGGCCCCGGCGGACCCGGACGGGCTGGGCAGCCTGCGCGGCCGCGAGGTCGACGTCGCGGTGCACCTGTCCGCCGACCGGGTCGTCGTCGAGCTCGAGCCGCTCGCCGACCGTCGGGGGCTCACCTACTCCTCGGCGCGCGCCGCGATGGCCCGCCTGGTCGCCGCCGGCACCGTCTCCGAGCTGGCCGCACGCCTGGCCGAGGAGGTCTGTGCCGTCACCGGCTTCGACCGGGTGATGGTCTACCGGTTCGACGCCGACTGGAACGGGGAGGTCATCGCGGAGGACCGGCGCGAGGACCTGAACCCGTTCCTCGGGCTGCACTACCCCGCCACCGACATCCCCGCGCAGGCGCGCCGCCTCTACACGACCAACTGGCTGCGGCTGATCGCCGACCTGGGCTACCGGCCGGTGCCGCTGCACCCCGTGCTGGACCCGGGGACCGGGCAGCCGCTGGACCTGTCCGGCTCCACCCTGCGCAGCGTGTCCCCGATCCACGTCGAGTACCTCACCAACATGGGCGTGACCGCCTCCATGTCGGTCTCGCTGGTCGTCGACGGCCAGCTGTGGGGCCTCATCGCGTGCCACCACTACTCGGGGCCGCACCGCCCGGACCACGAGGCCCGCGCCGCGGCCGAGTACCTCGGCCAGATCTCCTCCAGGATGATGGCCGAGCGCGAGCGCAGCGACGAGCGGGAGCGCGCCCTGGCCGGCCAGGAGGTGCTCAGCAAGGCCAACGCAGCGCTGCTCGGCGCGGGTGACCGGCTGCTCGAGGTCCTCGTGAGCGAGCCGGCCGTGCGCCAGCTCGTGGGTGCGCACGGCGTCGCGCTGTGCTTCGACGACCAGATCACCAGCGCCGGGAACGTGCCGCCACCGGAGACCTGCCGCCGGATCGCGGAGCTGGTCCGCCGCCCCGACGGCGAGGCGGCGGCGCACGACCACCTGGCCGACCTCGACCCGGACCTGGCCGGGCACGCCCGGCTGGCGGCCGGGGCCCTGGTGGTCGGCACCGCCGACGACCGCTGGCTCGCCTGGTTCCGCCCCGAGCAGGAGCAGGAGGTCAACTGGGGTGGCGACCCCAGCAACGCCAAGCTCTACGCCACCGAGGGGTCGGAGGTCCGGCTCTCCCCGCGCAAGTCCTTCGACAAGTGGCGCGAGGTCGTCCGCGGGCACAGCCTGCCGTGGTCCCCCTCCGACCTCGAGCTGGCCAACTCCCTGCGCCTGCAGGCGTCGACCCTGCTGCTGCACCGGTCACGGGAGCAGATCGCCGTCGCGGAGTCGTTGCAGCGCAGCGTCGTCACCGACCTCGTCGCCGAGCACCGGGGACTCGAGGTGGCCGCCACCTACCTGCCTGCCAGCGAGTACCAGCTGGGCGGTGACTGGTGGGACACCCTCGACCTCGACGACGGCCGGGTCGCGTTCGCCGTCGGTGACGTCGCGGGGCACGGCGTGGCCGCGGTCGCTGCGATGACGCAGATCCGCACGGCGCTGCGTGCGCACCTCTTCGCCGGCACCCCGGCCACCGCGAGCCTCGACCTGCTCGACCGCATGATGGCGACGCTGATGGGCGACCAGGTCGCCTCGGCGATCGTCGTCGTGGTCGATCCCGCGACCGGGGAGCTGGAGATCGTCAACGCCGGCCACCCCGCGCCCCTGCTGTACGGCGACGGGCCGGCCCGCGTGCTGGAGGGGGACCACCGAGCCCTGCTCGGCGTGGGCATGGGCGGCGCCGTCGCGACCACCGCGACCCTGGCGCCCGGGGCGACCCTGCTGCTGTTCACCGACGGCCTGATCGAGCGCCGCGGGCGCGACCTGGTCGAGAGCGTCGAGGACCTCCGCCGCTCGGGAGAGCCCGGTCCGCGTGCCGGCGGCACCGCCCCCTGGTCGTCCGCCCTGGTCGACTCCGTGCCGGGCAACCGCGACGACGACACGACCGTCGTCGCGATCCGCCGTACCTCCGGCTGAAGGCGCTCAGGCCCCGGACTCGTCCTCGGCGAACTGCTCGTGGTTGCGGATGACCTCGGCGATGATCACGTTGAGGATCTTCTCCGCGAAGTGCGGGTCGAGGCCGGAGCTCTCCGCCATCGACCGCAGCCGCGCGATCTGGACCGCCTCGCGGGCCGGGTCGGCGGGCGGCATGCCGGCGCGGGCCTTCAGCCGGCCGACCTGCTCGGTGCACTTGAACCGCTCGGCCAGCAGGTGCACGAGGGCGGCGTCGAGGTTGTCGATGCTCGACCGGAGTCGGTGGAGCTCGGCCCGGGCGTCGTCAGCACTCACGGGCTCCATCCTGCCCTACGATCCGGACCACCCCCCGCCGCCAACCGAAGACCGAGAGGGCGCCCCATGAGCGACCAGGTGATGTACACCCTCGAGCCGGACGAGCAGCCGACGCACTGGTACAACGTCGTCGCGGACCTGCCCGTCCCCCCGCCCCCGCCGCTGCACCCCGGCACCCGCGCGCCGGTCGGCCCCGACGACCTCGCGCCGCTCTTCCCGCCGGAGCTCATCGCCCAGGAGGTGAGCGCCGAGCGCTACGTCGAGATCCCCGAGCCGGTCCTCGACGTCTACCGGCAGTACCGCCCGAGCCCGCTCTACCGCGCCCGGCGCTGGGAGCAGCACCTCGGCACGTCCGCGCGGATCTACTACAAGTACGAGGGCGTCTCCCCCGCCGGCTCGCACAAGGTCAACACCGCGGTCCCGCAGGTCTACTACAACCAGCTCAACGGCATCACCCGGCTCACGACCGAGACCGGCGCCGGCCAGTGGGGCACCGCCCTGTCGTACGCCGCCGCGCTGTTCGGCGTCGAGTGCGAGGTGTGGCAGGTCGGGGCGTCGTACGACACCAAGCCGCAGCGGCGCACGCTGATCGAGGTCTTCGGGGGCACGGTGCACCGCTCCCCCAGCCGGCTCACCGAGGCCGGCAAGGCGTTCGCCGAGGACCACCCCGGCTCGCTCGGCATCGCGATCTCCGAGGCCGTCGAGGTCGCCGCGCAGGACCCGGGCGCGAAGTACGCGCTCGGCTCGGTGCTCAACCACGTGCTGCTGCACCAGACCGTGATCGGCGAGGAGGCACTGCGCCAGCTGGCCAAGGCCGGCGAGCCCGGCGCCGACCTCGTGGTCGGCTGCGCGGGCGGCGGCTCCAACTTCGCGGGCCTGTCGTTCCCGTTCCTGCGCGAGAAGCTGGCGGGCAACCAGGACCCGCGGATCCTCGCGGTGGAGCCGAGCTCGTGCCCGACGCTGACGCGCGGCGAGTACCGCTACGACTTCGGCGACACCGCCGGCCTGACACCCCTGATGAAGATGCACACGCTGGGCCACGACTTCGTCCCGTCGCCGATCCACGCCGGCGGCCTGCGCTACCACGGCATGGCGCCGCTGGTCTCGCACGCAGTCGAGCAGGGCTACATCGACGCCGTCGCGCTGCACCAGAACGAGTGCTTCGACGCCGCCGTCGAGTTCGCCCGCACCCAGGGCGTCGTCCCGGCGCCGGAGTCGTCGCACGCACTCGCACAGGTGCGTCGCGAGGCGCTCGCCGCCGCGGAGACCGGCGCCGAGCCGGTCATCGTCGTCGGCCTCTCCGGGCACGGGCTGCTCGAGCTGGGCGCCTACGCGACCTACCTGTCCGGGAACCTCGAGGACGACCCGCTCTCCGACGCGGCCCTCGCCGAGGCTCTGGCCAACGTCCCGGTGGTGTGAGGACCCGATGACCGTCGTCGTCCGCCCGGCCTCCGTCGCCGACGTGGACGCGGTCGTGGCGGTCGGCCACGCGACGTGGCCGGCCGCCTACACCGCCCTCGCCGGGGAGGAGTACGTCGAGCGCGGGCTGGCGGAGCTGTGGGCACCCGACGACGTCGCCCGCGCCGTCGAGGCCGGGATGGTGCTGGTCGCGGAGTCGGGCGGCGAGGTCACCGGCATGGTGATGTGCTCCGTCGCCGACGGCGTGCTCACGATCTGGAAGCTGTACGTCGTACCCACCCGGCAGCGGCGCGGCACCGGGTCCGCGCTGCTCGCCGCCGTCCTCGCGGGCCCCGGCGCACGGGCCCGCGAGGTGCGCCTGGCCTACATGGCCGGGCACGAGCAGGCCCGGCGGTTCTACGGGGGCCACGGGTTCGTCGAGACCCACCGCAGCCCCGACGAGCGGGGCGGTCCGGACGACGTGTGGATGCGCCTGGCGTTGCGTGGGTAGCGCCCGGGAAATGGCGTGTGCAACGCATTTCCCGGTCCCTAGCCTCGTCCGTCGGCCCGCACCCGGCGGGTCCTCGGCACCAGAAGGGCAACGACACAGGAACCATCGATGGAGAAGATCACCCCGAAGCTCCTCAGCTGGGCTTCGATCCTCGAGCAGGGCACCCGCGACCAGGCGGTGACGACGGCCAGCATGCCGTTCATCCACCCGCACCTCGCGCTGATGCCCGACGCCCACCTGGGCCTGGGCGCGACGGTGGGGTCGGTCATCCCGACCCTCGGCGCGATCATCCCGGCCGCGGTCGGCGTCGACATCGGCTGCGGCATGATCGCGGTGCGCACCCAGCTCACCCTGCCCGAGCTGCCGGCCGACCGGCGGCCGCTGCGCGAGGCCATCGAGCGGGCCGTCCCGCTCTCCGCCGGCGCCGCGAACCGGAAGGTCTCCCGCGAGCACACCGAGCACCGGCTCGAGGAGCTCACGGCGGCCGCGGAGCAGGCCGGCTTCGAGCCCGGCCGCTACGCGAAGACGTGGGAGCTGCAGCTGGGGACGCTCGGGTCGGGCAACCACTTCATCGAGGTCACCGTCGACGAGGAGCAGCGGGTGTGGCTGTTCCTGCACTCCGGCTCGCGGGGCGTGGGCAACAAGATCGCGCAGAAGCACATCAAGGTCGCCCGCGACCTGTGCGAGAAGTGGTGGATCGACCTGCCCGACAAGGACCTCGCCTACCTCTCGGAGGGCACCGACGAGTTCTGGGCCTACATCCGCGAGATGCGGTGGGCGCAGCGCTACGCCCTGCTCAACCGCGAGGAGATGATGGACCGGGTGGTCCGCCAGTTCGCGGAGTGGGTCGGCCTCGGCTCGGCCGACGAGGTGGAGCGGACCGAGGAGGTCAACTGCCACCACAACTACACCGAGCAGGAGCACCACTTCGGCAAGGACGTGTGGCTCTCCCGCAAGGGCGCGATCAACGCCGAGCGCGGCCGGATGGGACTCATCCCGGGCTCGATGGGGACGGCGTCGTACGTCGTCAGCGGGCTGGGCAACCCGGTGGCGCTCAACTCGGCACCGCACGGCGCCGGGCGGGAGTACTCCCGGTCGAGGGCACGGCGCACCTTCACCCGGGAGCAGCTGCGGGAGGCGATGACCGGCATCGAGTACCGCGACACCGACGCGTTCATCGACGAGATCCCGGCGGCGTACAAGGACATCGACCAGGTCATGGCCGACGCCGCCGACCTGGTCGAGGTCCGGCACACGCTGCGCCAGATCGTGAACGTCAAGGGCGACTGATCGGTGGTCGGGACCCCTCGGTGACAGCGGCTGGGGCGGTCGGTTTGAATGTCCGGATGGAGGACGACCATCCCGACCTGCCCTGGCCGCTGACCGGCGCGGACTCCCTGCGCGACGAGGTCCTCGCGGCCTACGCCGACCCTGCCCGCGGGCACCACGGCGTCGACCACCTGCGCGAGGTGCTGCGTCGCCTCGACGAGCTGGAGGAGGCCGGGGCCCGCTACGACCGGGTGCCGGTGCAGCTGGCTGCGTGGTTCCACGACGCCGTCTACGACGGCGAGCGGGACGCCGAGGAGCGCTCGGCCGTGTGGGCCGAGCACGCGCTCGCGCCGCTCGTGGACGAGGCGACCGTCGCCGAGGTGACCCGGCTGGTGCGGCTCACCGAGCACCACCGGCCCGAGCCGGAGGACGGGAACGGGTGCGCACTGTCCGACGCCGACCTCGCGATCCTGGCCTCGGGCGCGCAGCGCTACGACCAGTACGTCGCAGCGGTCCGCAAGGAGTACGCGCACCTGCCCGACGAGGTGTTCGCCGCCGGCCGCGGCGACGTCCTGCGCCAGCTCGCCGCCAAGCCACGGCTCTTCCACACCGCGCACGGCCTGGCCACCTGGGAGGAGCCCGCCCGGGCGAACCTCGCGCGGGAGCTGGAGAAGCTGCCGCCCGCGGAGGCGGACTGACCCGGACGACGACCGTCGCGGCATGCTCCGACCGGGCACCGGCGGGGTTGGCCGGGTGCGCACAATGGGGCGTGTGGACGACAGCGTGATCTTCGTGGCGCGGGCCCAGGTGCTGGCCGACCTGGCCGCCCGGGGGCTCGACACACCGGCGTCCGTGAGCCTGCTCGACGAGGCCTGCTCGGAGCGGCGCTGGTGGCTCGAGCAGTGGGCCGAGGGTGCGCCCTACATCGCCGGGCTGATCGCCCAGGACCTGCAGGACGCGCTCGCCGACGAGTTCGGCCGCGACCAGCGCGACGGGCTGTGGCCGGTGTGCTCGCGCTGCGCCGAGGGGCCGGTGCACGCGCTGCACGTCGACCCCGACCTCGGCGGGCCGGACCCGCGCTGGGTGTGCGAGGAGACCGGCGAGGCGGTCGCGCCGCTGGGCGGGCTCGCCGGCACCTGAGCCCGCCTCCGAGTGGCACCCGGGCGGCTGGATCCCGGTCAGGCTCGCAGCTGCAGGTGCAGCGTGTAGGCGTCCCCGCGCAGCACCGAGCGGGTCATCTCGACCACCGTCTCCTCGCGCATCGCCCGGCGGGTGAAGCGGAGCACCGCGCTGCCCGGTGGGACCTCGAGCAGCGCGGCCTCACGACCCGTGGCGACGCCGGCCGCGACCGAGTCGTCGCACCAGGTCGGGCGGGAACCGCGAGCCTCCAGGGCGTCGTACAGGCTGGTGGGGAGGTGGTCCAGCAGGTCGCCGGCGACCACAGCCGGCAGCCACGTCTCCGACCACCCGAACGGGCGGCCCTCGGCGACCCGCAGGCGCACCCAGTGCACCATCGCGTCGCCGGGCTGCACCCGGAACGCCGCGGCCATCTCGGGCTCGGCCGGCTCTGCGCCGGCGGCCAGGGTCCGGGTCTCGAGCACCGTGCCGCGCCGGGCGAGGTCCTCGGTCAGCCCGCGCACCCCCGTGGGGGTGCGGCGCGGCACGGCGACGAACGTCCCGCGACCCGGGTGGCGCTCGAGCACGCCCTCCCCCACCAGCGCGTCGAGTGCCTGCCGCACGGTCATCCGGGCGACGCCGAACTGGTCGACGAGCTCGCGCTCGGAGGGCGCCGGCGTGCCCGGCGGGCGGTCGGCGACGAGGCCGCGCACGTACTCGCGGATCGCCACGTGCTTGAGCGACCGCCGTGCCGTACGTCCCTCGGGAGCCACCTCATCAGGCTAGGTAGGCGCACCCGTACCGTCCGCCGAACCCGGAATCCTTTGCCCGGTTCGCTACCTCATTTCCGAGGGAGGACGCGCACCGCGCGTCGTGCGAACACCTGTTCGAACGACGGCGTACGCTGGGTGGCATGTCGGTGGACTTCCAGAGCACCCTCTTCGACAGCCCGGCCAGCCACCCGCCGGCC
This sequence comes from Nocardioides sp. J54, assembly GCF_000519005.1. Lineage (GTDB taxonomy): Bacteria > Actinomycetota > Actinomycetes > Propionibacteriales > Nocardioidaceae > Nocardioides. The sequence continues at coordinate 48,563 of NZ_JAER01000005.1, forward strand.
GTCCCGGAGCGGCGCGTCCTGAGTGGCGGCGCCTGGGTCGACGTGGCCCGCAACTGGCTGCCGGACGCCGACGACGTCTTCGCCACGCTGGTGCGCGACGTGCCCTGGCGGGCGGAGCGACGGGCGATGTACGACCGCGTCGTCGACGTGCCGCGGCTCGTCTACACCTACATGATCGGCGAGGAGCTGCCCCACCCACGGCTCACCGCCGCCCGGGAGGACCTCAGCGCCCACTACGCCGGCGAGCTCGGCGAGCCCTTCCGCACCGCCGGCTGCTGCTACTACCGCGACGGCCGCGACAGTGTGGCCTGGCACGGCGACACCATCGGTCGCGGCTCGACCCACGACACGATGGTCGCGATCGTCTCCCTCGGCGACCCGCGCCGGCTGCACCTGCGCCCGCGTGACCCCGAGCGCCGCGAGGAGTCCTTCGCCGTCGAGATGGGCCACGGCGACCTCGTCGTCATGGGCGGCTCCTGCCAGCGGACCTGGGAGCACGCCGTGCCGAAGGTCGCCTCGGCCGGCCCGCGGATCTCGGTGCAGTTCCGCCCGCTCAACGTCTTCTGACCGCCACCCGGGCCGGAGACCGGGGTTCAGTGGTCGGCCGCCGCGACCTCCGCGTCGGAGCGCAGGATGCAGAACTCGTTGCCCTCCGGATCGGCCAGGACCACCCAGCCGGAGCCGGGCCCGTGGATGCCGCGATGGTCGGCGACCTGCGTGGCGCCGTACCCGAGCAGCCACTCGACCTCCTCGTCGCGGGTGCGCTCGCGCGGGCGGAGGTCGAGGTGCACGCGGTTCTTGACCGACTTCGCGTCGGGGACCTCGATGAAGAGCAGCTGGTGGCCGGTCTGCGGGTCGCGGACCATGCACTCCTCGTGGCCGGGGAGGTTGGGGTCCCCGTCGATGTCGACGTACCCGAGCACCGGCTTCCACCACTCGGAGAGCTCGTAGGCGTTCGCGCAGTCGATCGCGGTGTGCGAGATGTAGGACGTCACGGACCCACCCTCCCGAGCGGGCCCGCGGGCCACAACCGGTTATCAGGGTGTCGGCGGCGGGGTCGCCGGCGGCGGCGTGCTCGGGGCGGGACCCGGGTCGACCGTCTGCGTGACGGTCTCGGTGACGGTCGCGGTCGGCGACGGCGTGCCCGTCGAGCCCGAGGGGCCCGGCGTGGGGCCCGACGTCGAGTCCGTCGGCGCGCCGGTCGGGGTCGGGGTGTCGCCGGGTGCCGGGGTCGTCCCGTCGTCAGCGGGCCGGTCGGGCCGCGGCTTGCTCGGCTTGTCGTCCTTCCGCTTCTCGCGGTCGACGACGCCGGTGATCGAGGTGCGGTCCGTGCCGTCGGTGCCCCCGGTGATGCTGGAGACGCTCCGCCCCGCGATCAGCTCGACGACGCTGATGACGACCACCGCGACCAGGAAGACGACGACCGCTGCCACGGCGATGCGGCGCCACGGCAGCCCGGACCAGCGCGAGTGCTCCCCACCCGCGTCGTCCATCACCGACTCCTCCGCGGCCTCGTCGAGATGCCTCGTGTCGTGGTGCCCGTCGACCTCGTCGCTCTCGGCGTGCCGGCGCGCTCGCGCGGCGTCCCGGGCGAGGGCGGCAGCCTGCAGCTCGGCGACGCGGCGGCGGCTGCGCTCGATGCCCTGCTTGTAGACCGCGCTGCTGACGGTGGCGATGACGCTGCCGAGCGCAGCTCCGATCAGCGTGCCGGCCGCGCCCAGGGTGGAGAGCAGCACGGCGACGGTGACCGCCGCGCCGGCACCGGCCGCGGTGGCCTGCCAGTCGACGACGGGCGTACGCCGTTCCTCCCTCTCCTCGGCCACGTCCGCTCCGTCAGTCGGTGCCGTTGGCCTCGATGAAGGCGAGGATCTTCTCCGACAGCTCCGGACGGCACACGATCACGTCGGGCAGGTAGACGTCGGCCTGGTTGTAGACCAGCTCGCTGCCGTCGACCCGCGAGGTGAACAGGCCGGCGGCCCGGGCGACCGCGACCGGGGCGGCGGAGTCCCACTCGTACTGCCCGCCCGCGTGGACGTAGGCGTCGGCGACGTCGCGCACGACGGACATCATCTTCACGCCGGCCGAGCCCATGGGCACCAGCTCGGCGTCCAGCTCGGCAGCGAGCGCCTCGACGAAGGCCGGCGGCCGGGTGCGCGACACGGCGATGCGCGGCCGCGTGGAGGTGCGCGGCGGCACGACGGGCGGCTGCCCGGTGTTGAAGGTCTCGCCGAGCGCGGGCTGCGCGACGGCGCCGGCGACCAGCTGGCCGTCCTGCCAGAGGGCGACGTGCACGGCCCAGTCGTCGCGCGGCGGCTCGGAGAACTCGCGGGTGCCGTCGAGCGGGTCGACGATCCACACCTTCGACGCAGTCAGCCGCGCGTCCTTGTCCTCGGCGCTCTCCAGCGCCTCCTCCGACAGCACCGCGTCGTCGGGGCGGTGCGCCGCGAGCAGCTCCATCAGCAGCTCGTGCGCGGCACGGTCGCCGGCGTCCTTGAGCTCCTTGCCCTCCAGTCCCTCACCCCGCACCTCGAGCAGGCGCCGGCCGGCGGCCTCGGCCAGCCAGGCGGCGAAGAGGTGGTCGTCAGCAACGACCTCGGGAGCAGGGGTACCGGGCTCGAAAGTCACCCGCCCAGCGTAGCGAGGTCGCAACCACACCCCCGAGGCCGACCGGGGGTCACCGGCTCCGGCCCCGGGAGCCCGGCCCGCCCGCCGCCGCTGGTCGAGGTGCGAGGAGCGCCAGCGACGTGCCTCCCGCCGCTGGTTGAGGTGCGAGGCGCTCCAGCGCCGACCTTCCGCCGCTGGTTGAGGTGCGAGGCGCCCCAGCGCCGACCTTCCGCCGCTGGTTGAAGTGCGAGGCGCTCNGTGCGAGGCGCCCCAGCGCCGACCTTCCGCCGCTGGTTGAAGTGCGAGGCGCCCCAGCGCCGACCTCCCGCCGCTGGTTGAGGTGCGAGGCGCGCTAGCGCCGAGCCTCGAAACCAGTGGCCCCGGTGCACCGAGCCATGATCGCCCCAGCCCGCCATCAAGGCCCGGAGGTTTCGAGGCTCCTCGCTGGCGCTCGTCGCACCTCAACCACCGGGCGGAACGCTCGGTCCACCTACGCCCGTCTGGCCGCCAGACGGACTGTGCCACATCCCGGAGCCCTCGACAGGCGACACGCTCGCGCCATCGATCAGGCCTGCGCGCAGCCCTCGACAGGCGACACGCTCGCGCCATCAGGAGTTGTACCGCTGCTGGGTCTTCTCGAGGCCCTCGGTGATCAGGCACTCGACGGCGTCGGCGGCGGAGTCGACCTGGAAGGGGAGCTCCTTGCGCTGCGTGGTCGAGTAGTTCGACAGCACGAAGTCGGCGACGTCCTGGCGGCCGGGCGGGCGGCCGATGCCGGCGCGGACCCGGAAGAAGTCGCCGGTGCCGAGGGAGGACCGCATGGACTTGAGGCCGTTGTGGCCGTTGTCGCCGCCGCCCTTCTTGACACGGAGGGTCCCGAAGTCGATGTCGAGCTCGTCGTGGATGGCGACGATGCGCTCGGCGGGGACCTTGTAGAACGTGGCGAGCGCCTTGACCGGGCCGCCGGACTCGTTCATGTAGGAGCGGGCCTTCGCGAGCACGACTCGCGGCGCGTCGGCGCCGGGGGCGCCGAGCCGGCCCTCGACGACGTCGGCACGGCCGGACTTGTGAGCGCGGAAGCCGCTGCCCATCCGGCGGGCGAGCTCGTCGACCACCATGTAGCCGATGTTGTGCCGGTGCCCGGCGTACGACGGCCCGGGGTTGCCGAGGCCGACGACGAGCCACACGTCGGTGCCGGTCACGTCATCGCTCCTCGGGTCAGGGGTGGAAGCAGAGCTCCCCGGCGCGGAGGACCGCGCCGGGGAGATCAACCGGCCCAGGAACCACCTGAGCCGTGCGAAGGTCACTCGCTGTCGCCGCCCTCGGCGGGCGCAGCCTCCTCGGCGGCCTCGGTGTCGCCCTCAGCGGCCTCGTCGGCGGGCTCCTCGGCCACGGGGGCCTCGGTGACGTTGACGACGAGGGTCTCGGCGTCGGTCAGCAGCGTGGTGCCGTTGGGCAGCTCGACGTCGCTGGCGTGGATCTGGGTGCCGGCCTCGGCGCCCTCGATGCTGATCTCGAACTGCTCGGGGATGTGGGTCGCCTCGGCCTCGACCTGGAGGGTCGCGTTCTCGGTGACGACGAGGGTGCCCGGGGCGGCGTCGCCGACCAGGTGGACGGGGACGTCGACGGTGACCTTCTCGCCACGCTTCACGGCGACGAAGTCGACGTGCTCGAGGAGGCGGCGGACCGGGTCGACCTGGACCTGCTTGGTCAGGGCGAGCTGGACGTCGCCGTCGATGTCGAGCTCGAGCAGGGCGTTCGCGCCGCCGTGGCGGATCGCCATCATGGTCTCGTGGCCCGGGAGGGTCAGGTGGATCGGGTCGTTGCCGTGGCCGTAGACGACGGCGGGGATCTTGTCCTCGCGGCGGATGCGGCGGGCGGCGCCCTTGCCGAACTCGGTGCGCAGCTCGGCCTTGATCTTCTCGGTGCTCATGGGGAACTCCTGGCTCGTCCTTGTCGGGTGGCGTTGCCCGGGAAAGAGGAACGCCACGCTTCCCTGGCCCGATGACCGGCAGGGCGCGCGGCGTCAGAAGACGAACCGGCCCAGTCGATCACGGAGTCACAGAAGCGGGTGCTCCCTCGCCGAGGCAACCGGAAGAGACTACCGAGGGACGGCCGTCGCCGCGAAATCCACGTCAGGGCCCCGACCGGACCGCTAGAGGTACGGGTCCGTGACCTCGCGGAGCGCGACCAGCGCGTCCTGCAGTGCGGCCATCCGCTCGGCGCCGAGGTGGCGGCGCCACTCCCGCTCCACGGCCCGCTCCTCGCGCCGGGCGACCGCCTGCGCGGCGCGGCCGCGGGGGGCGAGCACGACGAGGCGCGCCCGGGCGTCCGCGGGGTCAGGCACCCGCTCGACGTACCCGCACCGCTCGAGCTGGTCGACGAGCGCACTGGCGCTCTGCTTGGTGATCCGCGCCTGCTCGGCGATGTCGGTGACCCGGATGCCGTCCTCGCGGAGTCGGGCGGCGGCCCGCGCCATCGCGGGCGTCAGGTCCTCGAAGCCAGCGGCCACGACCGCGTCGTTGATCCGCTGCTCGACGTACCGCGCGCCGATGAACATCAGCAGGCCGGGATGCGGACCGGACAACTCTTCCTCCTCGAGACCTTGACGAACTGGTCAGCGCGACTGACCATATCAGTCAGGGAAACTGACCAGTCGAGATCACGAGGGCGGCGATGGACAAGAGCACCCTGTGGGCCTGGGTCCACGCCGAGCGCACGGCTCTGGCCACCACCCTCGCCGACCTCTCCCCCGAGGAGTGGGCGCACGAGTCGCTGTGCCCGGGGTGGAGCGTGCACGACGTCGCGGCGCACGTGATCTCGACCCCGCAGATCGGCTGGCCGCAGATGGGCGGGCTGGTGGCACGCAACCTCGGGCGTGGCCACAACACGATGATCTTCCGCGAGGTGAAGCGACTCGGCGCCCGAGAGACGAGGGAGAGCATCCTCGCCGACTTCGACCGGTTCGCCACCAGCACGCACCACGTGCCGACGACCACCAGCGTCGAGCCGCTCATCGACTCGCTGATCCACCACCAGGACGTCGTCCGCCCGCTCGGCCGGACCCGCGAGATGCCACCGGAGGCGGCGGCGGTCGCCGCCGACCGGGTGCGCCGCCTCGCCTTCCTCATGGGCACCCGCCGCCTGCTGCGCAGCGTGCGCCTCGTCGCCACCGACGTCGACTGGGCCCGTGGCTCCGGCCCGACCATCACCGGCCCGATGCAGGAGCTGCTGATGATCGCCTCCGGCCGCCGCCCCGACCCCGCCCTGGTCTCGGGCGAGGGCGTGGCGCTCGTGCCGGCGCTGTCCTGACGCTGGTCGGCGCGGCGGCGGGGGAGAAATTCGCCGGTCGACCGGCGAAACTCACGCTTGACCGACGAAGCTTCGTCGGTCAAGCGTGAGCTTTGACGGTCAGGTTCGTCCCGGACGCCGGGGTTGTGTCGGGATACCGATTTATACTCGGCCGAAGTATAAAGACGTATCACGCGGAGGCGGCATGCCCAGCAACCCCTACACCCCCGGCCAGGTGCCCCGGATCCTCGCCGGGCGCGCGGTCGAGATGCGGCGGATCGAGGGGCTGCTGGCGCGCGTCGCGACGTACGGCGAGCTGGGTGGTCCGCTGCTGGTGTTCCACGCGCCGCGCGGCATCGGCAAGACCTCCCTGCTGCGCGCGGGCCAGCGCCGCGCGACCGAGTCCGGGTTCGTCACCGCGTGGGTCGCGTGCTCTCGGCAGCGGCCGGTGCTGCCGGAGGTCGCGCACAGCATCGGCCGGGCGCTGGAGCGCGCGGACGCCGTACCGTCCGGCGCGGCCGGCAACCGCTGGCGTGGTCAGCTGGAGCGGCTCACCGTCGAGGTCGGCCTGCCCGGGGCGAAGGTGCAGGCCGAGCTCGCGCGCAAGGAGGCGACCGCTCCCCCGCAGGCGGTGATCGGGATCCTCGAGTCGCTGCTGCACGACGCTGCCACCGCGGTCCGCCAGCACGGCGGGGCCGGCCTGCTGCTCCTGCTCGACGAGCTGCACACCGCGTCGGCCGACGACATGTCGGTGCTGCTCAACACGCTGCAGAACCTCGACGGCGAGCGCGCCGACAACCCGCTCGCGGCGGTGTCCGCCGGCCTGCCCGTGACGCCCGAGGCCCTGACCCGGGCCGCCACCTTCGGTGAGCGGAGCACGTTCATCTCCCTCGACGTCCTCTCCGAGGACGACGCCCGGGCGGCGCTGGTGCAGCCGGCCGAGGTCGAGGGCGTGGGCTGGACCGACGCCGCGCTCGCCGCGATCGTGGCCGAGTCGCACGGCTACCCGTACCTCATCCAGCTGCTCGGCAGCACCACCTGGGACGCCGCGGAGCCCGACCGCGGCGACCGGCTCACCCTCAACGACGTCCGGCGCGGACTCCCGGTCGCGCGCGACCAGCTCGCCGCGATGCACCGCGCCCGCTGGGGTGCTGCGACCCGGCTCGAGCAGCGCTTCCTCGCCGCGATGGCCGCGGCCGGCGACGGCAACGTCACCCGCGCCGCGATCGCCGCCGGGATGGGCGTCGACTCACGGGCAATCAGCGTGCCGCGGGAACGGCTCATCGAGAAGGGCGTGATCGAGCCGGTCGGTCACGGCCTGGTGCGCTTCACCCTGCCCGGGTTCGGGGCGTTCGTACGCTCGCTCGACCAGGCGTGACGGCTGGTCCGAGCCGCGTCGATTGGGCAGGAACTGCAGCCCGCGGGGCCGAATTGTCGCCGTTTGGTCCCAAACGACAACCCTTCTGGTGACCCCTTACGCGTGCCCGTCGAACATCGACGTGACCGAGCCGTCCTCGAACACCTCGCGGATGGCACGGGCCACCATCGGGGCGATCGATAGGGTGGTCAGCTTGTCGAACTGCTTCTCGTCAGGGACGGGGAGCGTGTTGGTGACGACGATCTCGGTCGCGGTGCTGTTCTTGAGCCGGTCGACGGCGGGCTCAGACAGGATCGCGTGGGTGGCGGCGATGACGACGCCGGCGGCACCGGCGGTCATCAGGGCCTCGGCGGCCTTCACGATCGTGCCGCCGGTGTCGATCATGTCGTCGGTCAGCACGCAGATCTTGCCGGCGACCTCGCCGACGACGCGGTTGGCGACGACCTCGTTGGCGACGTCGATGCGGCGGGTCTTGTGGATGAAGGCCAGCGGCGCGCCGTCGAGCCGGGCGGCCCAGCGTTCGGCGACCTTGATCCGGCCGGCGTCGGGCGAGACGACGGCGAGCTCCTGGTGGCCGTACTTCGCCTTGATGTAGTCGGTGAGCACCGGCAGCGCCATCAGGTGGTCGACGGGGCCGTCGAAGAAGCCCTGGAGCTGGTCGGCGTGCAGGTCGACGGTGATGATCCGGTCGGCGCCGGCGGTCTTGAACAGGTCGGCGATGAGGCGCGCGGAGATCGGCTCGCGACCGCGGTGCTTCTTGTCCTGGCGGCTGTAGCCCCAGAACGGCATGACGACCGTGATCCGCTTGGCCGAGGCACGCTTGAGCGCGTCGACCATGATCAGGTGCTCCATGATCCACTCGTTGATCGGAGTGGTGTGGCTCTGGATGACGAACGCGTCGCAGCCACGCACCGACTCGGCGTAGCGGACGTAGATCTCACCGTTGGCGAACTCGCGGGCGTCGGTGGGCACGAGCTGCTGCCCGAGGATCTCGGCCACCTCCTCCGCCAGCTCGTGGTGTGCCCGTCCCGAGAAGACCATCAGGTTCTTCTCGGTCGTCCGCTTCAAGCCGCTCACGCGTGACTCCCCTGGTCGCCGGAGTTGATACTCAGGATTCTGCCTTCTCCGCGGGGTCGTCCCCAACTCCACGGCCGTTTTCGGACGGTTCACCCAGCGCCGCCGCGGCGGCGTCCGCCTGGGCCGTGCCGGTACGACGCAGCAGCACCCAGCGCTCGATGTTGCGCTGCGGCGAGGTGCTCACCGCGAGGGCGCCCGGAGGGACGTCGCGGCGGACCACCGTGCCGCCGCCGGTGGAGGCACCGTCGCCGATCTCGATGGGTGCGACGAAGGTGTTGTTGGAGCCGGTCTTGGCGTGCCGGCCGACCTTCGTGCGGTGCTTGTCGACGCCGTCGTAGTTGGCGAAGATCGTGCCCGCGCCGATGTTGGAGCCCTCGCCGATCTCGGCGTCGCCGACGTACGACAGGTGTGGGACCTTCGCGCCCTCGCCGATGGCGGCGTTCTTCGTCTCGACGAAGGTGCCGATCTTGCCCTTCGCGCCGAGGGCGGTGCCGGGGCGCAGGTAGGCGAACGGGCCGACGGTCGCACCGTCGCCGACGACGGCCAGCTGGGCGTGGGCGCGCACGACGCGGGCGCCCGCACCGACCTCGCAGTCCTCGAGGGTGGTGTCCGGCCCGATCACCGAGTCCTCGCCGACGACGGTCGCGCCGAGCAGCTGGGTGCCGGGCAGGATCGTGACGTCCTGGGCGAGCACGACGTCGGCGTCGATCCAGGTGGTCGCGGGGTCCATGACCGTGACGCCCTCGCGCATCCAGCGGGTGACGATGCGGCGGTTGAGCTCGCGGCCGAGCTCGGCCAGCTGGGCGCGGTCGTTGGCCCCCTCGGTCTGCAGCGCGTCCTCGACGGCGTGGGCGGCGACGAGCAGGTCGTCTCGACGGGCGAGCGCGATCGCGTCGGTCAGGTAGTACTCGCCCTTGGCGTTGTCGTTGCCGATCCGGCCGATGGCGTCGGCGAGGAAGGCGGCCTCGAAGGCGAGGATGCCGGAGTTGATCTCGGTGATCGCCCGCTGCTCGTCGGTGGCGTCCTTCTCCTCGACGATGGCCTGCACGGCGCCCGCGTCGTCGCGCACGATCCGGCCGTAGCCGTGCGGGTCGGCGACGATGCCGGACAGGATGCTGACCGCGGCGCCCGCGCTGCGGTGGGACTCCGCGAAGGCGCGCAGCGTGTCCCCGGCGAGGAGCGGCGTGTCGCCGTACGCGATGAGGACGGTGCCCTCGCTCGGCGGGGCGTCGAGCGCCTCCAGCGCCACCCGGACGGCGTGCCCGGTGCCGAGCTGCTCCTCCTGGACGGCGAGCACGGCGTCGGGGCGCAGCTCGCCGACGTGCGGGGCGACCAGCTCGCGCTGGTGGCCCACGACGGTCACCACGCGGGTCGGCTCGAGCGAGCCGACCGCGGCGAGCACGTGGCCGATCATGCTGCGCCCGCCGATGCGGTGGAGCACCTTCGGGGTCTTGGACTTCATCCGGGTGCCCCCGCCGGCGGCGAGGACGATGACGGTCAGCTGCTCACTCACGCGGACACAGTAATCCCGCGGGACGGAGGCCCCGCGCGCCCACCCGAGCGGCCCACCCGAGCGGACCGCCCGCGACCGGATCCGATCGCATCCTTTTCCACAGTTCGACGAAAGCCCGTGCATCCGGCGCCGATGAGGCGTATCACAGGAGACCTACGACACACAGGGACAACGACACCGACCGATGAAGGGAGCACGACGATGTGCGACCACTCCCCGCAGTGCCCGGACGCCGCGGCCACCGACTGCTGCAGCGCCCACGTGACCGCCGACCACAGCGAGCAGGGCTGGTGCCGGCTCTGCAACGGCGTCATCCTCTTCGACGACGGCGCGTACCTCACGCCCGAGGGCCAGCCGATGGAGCTGCGCCGCACGGCCTGACGCCGGCTCGTCGTCCGCCGACCGGCTGACCCCTCGCGACCGCCCCGTAGGCTCGGGGAATGGCGGAAGGCTCCACCGTCCTCGTGACCGGCGCGACCGGATTCATCGGTCGCCGGCTCGTGGACGCCCTCGTTGACCAGGGCGCCGACGTGCGCGCCCTCACCCGGCGACCCGAGAGGTACAACGGCGCCGGCACGCCGTACGGCGGCGACGTCTCCGACCCCGCCTCCCTGGCCGAGCCGCTCGCCGGCGTCGACGTGGCGGTCTACCTCGTGCACTCCCTCGACCGCGAGGACTTCGAGGAGCGCGACGCCGCCGCGGCACGCGCCTTCGGGGCGGCCGCGGCCGAGGCCGGGGTGCGCCAGATCGTCTACCTCGGCGGCCTGGGCGACGACGGCGACGAGCTGTCGGCGCACCTGCGCTCGCGGCGCGAGGTGGAGTCGCTGCTCGGCGAGGCCGGCGTGCCGGTCACGGTGCTGCGCGCCGCGATCGTCGTGGGCCACGGCGGCATCTCGTGGGAGCTCACCCGCCAGCTGGTGAAGAACCTGCCGGCGATGGTGGTGCCGAGGTGGACGAGCACCCGCACGCAGCCCATCGCTGTCGACGACGTGATCCGCTACCTCGTCGGCGTCATCGGCGACGAACGGGCGTTCGGCGAGGTCTTCGAGATCGGCGGACCCGAGGCGATGACCTACGTCGACATGCTCGAGATCGCCGCCGAGGTGCAGGGCGGCAAGCCGGTGCCGCTGGTGCGCGCACCGGTGCTGACCCCGAGGCTGTCGTCGTTCTGGCTCGCCCTGGTCACCGACGTCGACGTGACGACCGGGCGCAACCTGATCGACTCGATGAGCACCGAGGTGGTGGTCACCGACGGCCGGATCCGCGAGCTGGTGCCGGGTGAGCCGCTGAGCTACCGCGAGGCGGTGCAGCGGGCGCTGGCCGAGCGGCTGCAGGAGGGCCTGGAGGTCTGAGGGCGAGCCGTCAGCCGAAGAGCAACGGCAGCACCACGAGCATCGCGAACGACCAGGTGCAGTGGGTCAGGATCGGCGCGAGGATGCCGCCGGAGGCACGACGCTCCAGCCCGACCACGACGCCGAGCACGGTGGCCGCGAAGGCGAGCATCACGTTGCCCGTCGCGAGGGTGGCCAGCACGTAGGCCACCGACGTCCACGCCACCGGGTGGCGAGGTACGGCGGCGTAGGCCGCGCCGCGGAAGAACAGCTCCTCGGCGACCCCGTTGACGACCGTGACCAGCACGAGCAGCGGCAGCGCGCCCTGGTCGGCGAAGTCGGTCACCGACCGGACCTGGTCGTGGAGCCACGGGACCTCCCGCACCACGAGCCCGCCGACGACGAACACCGCGGCGAGGGCGAGCCCGAGGACGATCGGCGAGAGGACCGGGCGCACCAGGGTGTCGCCGTCGCGAGGCGATGCGATCCGGCCCAGGTGGAGCGGCCCGGAGAGGAAGGCGCCCGCCGTCCAGATGACCGCCATCGCGAAGGTGGCCGGGTAGAACCACGGGTTTCCCGGCTCGATGCGCAGCGAGAGTCCGAGCATGGCGGCGCCGACGAGCACGACGCCGACCGTGACGACCTGCCGCTGCCGCAGCGCCTCGGGCGAGTCGCGGTGGTCGCGGGGGACGACGTCCCACAACGACCTGCGGACCCAGCGCTGCACCATGCACCGAACCTACGGGGTCGCCACTACCCTCGCCCCATGACGACGGCTCCCCGCTCCGAGCGCCTCCTCGACGCCCACGTCGCGTGGCTGGTCACCCGGCTCACCGGTGCCGAGCTGGCCGCGACCGTCGAGCGGGACGTGCGGGCGCTGCTCGACGTCGAGTCGCGCACCACGCTCGCCGAGCTCGTCGACGCCGACCGGGCGAAGGAGCTGGTGCACGAGGCGCTGGCCACGGTCCCGGCGAGCACCGGCGCGAGCACGCTGGTCGCGATGGTGGCCGACGTGCTGCACGAGGGCCCGGAGGCGTCGTACACGCTGGGCGAGCTGGTGTCCCGCGAGGACGTCGAGCGCATCGCGGCGGCGGCGCTGTCGCGCACCGACCTGGTCGCCCGGCTGCTCGACGACGCCACGGCCAGCCCGCTCGCCTCGACCCTGGCCTCGCGCTTCGTCGGCCGGCTGGTCGGCGAGGTGCTCCAGTCCAACCGCGCCGTCGCGGAGAAGATCCCCGGCGTGGGCGCCCTGTTCGCGCTCGGCGTGGGTGCGGCGGGGGTCGTCGCCGGCGCGGCCGACAAGCAGCTGGAGGGCGTGCTGGGCGCCGGCACCGCGTTCGCGACCAAGCGGCTCAACAAGGTGCTGGTCGAGACCCTCAAGGACCCGGCAGCCCGTGCGGCCGTCGTCGAGCTCTACGACCTGTACGCCGACAAGCCGGTGCCGCACGTGAGCGAGGTCGCCTCGCGCGAGGACGTCCACCGCGCTGCGGACCTGCTGCAGGACGTGGCGATCGCGGCGGCCACCAGCGACCCCGCTCTCGCGCTGGCCGACGCGCTCGTCGACGCCTTCTACGGGATCTACGGCGACCACCCCGCCACCGCGCTGGCGGCCGACCTCGGCCTCGACCAGGACACGCTGGTCGCCCACGTCACCGAGCTGGCCTCGGCCGTGGTCACCACGGCACGCGAGGCCGGCGACCTGGAGCGGCTGCTGCGCGAGCGGCTCGCGCCGTTCTACGCCTCCCCCGAGGTCGCGGTGATCCTCGACGAGCTCCCCGGGTAGGAGTCGAACCTACGTCGCTTGTCCTGATTCAAAGTCAGGCGGGCCCTGCCGACAGACCAACCGGGGATTGCAGGGCCCAGCCTAGGGTGCCGGCGCTCGGGCCGGGCGAAGTGGTCGGCGGTGCAGTCGGGCTCGCGCCGCGGGGCTCAGCCGTTCGGCACGAAGCAGATCAGGGTGTCCTGCTCGGCGTACTCGAAGGGCTGGCCCGGGGTCGCGCAGGCGCCGCCGGCCTTGCCGACGGAGGCGACCTTCTGGACCTGCGGCTGGCCCTTCGTGGCGGCGCAGTCGACCTTGCCCTCGGTGGCGAGGTCGAAGCAGTCGCCCTTGGCGGCGTTGATCACCAGGCACAGGTCGACGAAGGCGTCGGAGCCGGCGCGGGAGACCTGGTAGCCGGTCTCGTTCGCCCCGCAGCTGCCGGCGTCGCCGACGACCTTGTGGCTCGCCTTCGCGTCGCCGCAGCCGACCTCGACGGCCTCGTCGTTGGTGCCGTCCTTCTCGAAGTAGACGCACTCACCGACGTCGGGCGCCTTGGCCTGCTCGGCCTTCTCCTCGCCCCTGGAGGAGAAGTAGTAGACGCCGAGCGCGACGGCGATCGCGACACCGATGCCGACGAGGCGGGCGACGAGGCTCTTTCCCATGCGCGCAGCCTTGCACGCTCGCGCCCGGCGCAACCAGCGGCCGGTCAGCCCAGCCGGTCAGCCCAGCAGGTCAGCGCAGCAGGTCGCGGCCGATGACCATCCGCTGGATCTGGTTGGTGCCCTCGAAGATCTGGGTGACCTTGGCGTCGCGCATCATCCGCTCGACGGGGTACTCGCGGGTGTAGCCGTTGCCGCCGAGCACCTGCACCGCGTCGGTGGTGACCCGCATCGCCGCGTCGGTGGCGGTGAGCTTGGCGATCGAGGCCTGCCGGGAGAACGGGCGGCCGGCGTCCTTGAGCCGTGCGGCGTGGAGGTACGACGCCCGGGCCCGCTCGACCTCGGCGGCCATGTCGGCGAGCAGGAACTGCAGGCCCTGGAACTCGCCGATCTTCTTGCCGAACTGCTCGCGCTCCTTGGCGTACTCGACCGCGTAGGCCAGCGCACCCTGCGCAATGCCCGTCGCCACGGCGGCGATGCCGAGCCGGCCGGCGTCGAGCGCCGACAGGGCGACCCGCATGCCGGCACCCTCCTCGCCGATCAGCTGGGCGGCCGGGATCCGGGCGCCGTCGAAGAGCACCTGCGTGGTGACGTCGCAGTGCAGGCCCATCTTCTTCTCGGGAGCGCCGAAGCTCATGCCCTCGGTGCCGTCGGGGACGACGAAGGCGGACAGGCCGCGCGTCCGGTCCTCGCCCGTGCGGGCGAAGAGGATGTAGTAGTCCGCGCAGGAGCCGTTGGAGATCCACTGCTTGGTGCCCTTGACGACGTAGTCGTCGCCGTCGCGCACCGCGGCGGTCCGGATGCCGCTCACGTCGGAGCCGGCCTGCGGCTCGGAGAGGCAGTAGGCGCCGAGCCAGTCACCGGACAGCATCCGCGGCAGCCACGCGTCGCGGACCTCCGCGGAGGCGTTCGCGGCGACGACGGTCGCCGTGAGGGCGTGCACGCTCGTGCCGACGCCGACGCTGGGCCACGCGGTGGCGATCTCCTCGACGACCTGGAGGTACACCTCGTAGGGCTGTCCGCCGCCGCCGTGCTCCTCGTCGAAGGGCAGGCTCAGCAGGCCCGACCGGCCCAGCAGGCGGTAGGCCGCTTCCGGGAAGACCGCCGCCTCCTCGGCCTCCGCCACCTGCGGCGCGAGCTCCTTCGTCGCAATCTCGCGGGCGAGGGCGAGCAGCTCCTCGGCCTCCTCGGTGGGCAGCAGGCGGTCGACAGTCGTGGCCATGACCCGAACCTAAGCGTCGGCGCCGCTTCCGGAAAATCCGGGAAAGGCTCACCAACCACGAGCCGCTGCCACTAGGCTCCGGCTGTCGCTGGGGGGCGTCAGGGGGGACTGGACGAGGAGTTCCGTCGTGCTCTCATACCCCCGCCACGTGCTCGGCCGCCTGCGCCTGATGGCTGCCTCGCGGCTGCCGGACACGCCCGTCGAGCGCCGCATCCGCGGCGTCCGGATGACGCTGCCGCGTCGCCACGGGCTGCCCTACTTCGCCCGCAAGGGCACGAAGTACGCCGACAACCTGGTGCGCCTCGCCGAGCTGCTCGGCGCGCACGAGGGGTCGGTGAACCTCCTCGACGTCGGCGCCAACGTGGGCGACTCGACGATGCTCGTGCTCGCCAAGGTGGACGGCTGCGCGGTCTGCCTGGAGGCCAACCCGCGCTGGCTGCCCTACCTGGAGGCCAACCTCGCCCAGCGCCCCGGCGTGGAGATCGTGCCGGCCGTGCTCGTGGCGCCCGGCACCGACACCTCGGTGCCGCTCGGCGTGCGCTCGGCCGACGTCGGCAGCAGCATCGTGGTCCGCGACGAGGACGAGACGGCCGGCACCGCCGAGGCCGAGTCCTTCCCCGCGCTGACCACGACCGTGCTGCTCGAGCAGCACCCGCAGCTGCGCGACGTGCGACTCATCAAGTCCGACACCGACGGCTACGACGTCATGCTCGTCAACGCCTACCTCGAGACGTTCGTGGGCTCGCGACCGGTCATCTTCTTCGAGTTCGACCCGCGCCCGACCCGGATGGTCACGCCGGAGTACGAGCCGCAGAAGCTCTGGGCCCAGCTGGTCGACGCCGGCTACACCTCGGCCGTCGTGTGGGACAACCTCGGCAACCTGCTCTTCAGCGCGGCGACCGAGGAGCTGGCCGAGCGCAGCGCGGTCCTCGACCTGACCATCCAGGAGCGCGGCTACGGCTTCTGGGACGTCGCGGTCGCCCACGTGGACGACCCGGTCGGGCGCCGGGTCCTCGAGGAGATCGTCGCCGACTGACCTGCTCCCCCGACCTCACGGTGCGGGGGTGTACTCCAGCGCGGCCCAGTCGTTGACGTCGTACCGGCCGTTGGTGCGGAGCACCACCGACTGCACGCCCACCGGCCGGCCGTCGCGGTAGGTGATCAGCGCGATGTTGGCGTCGCGGCGCAGCTTGGTGCCGATGGCGATCGCGTACGCCGCGCCGCCGGTCGTGCCGACGGTGTAGGTGTAGCCGACCCGCCCGTCCTCGGCGGTGACGGCGTTCGGGCCGTCCTCGACGTGCACGTGGCCACCGACGACGAGGTCGACGCAGCCGCGGGCGAGGGCACCGTCGCCGAAGTCGGCGTCGTGCAGCAGCAGGGTGTTGACCCGGTCGCCGTCCTCGTCGGCCTCGCACACGGCCTCGGTGAGCCGCTCGGCGACCTCGGCCGACGACAGGCCCTTCTCGTCGCGCCAGTTGCCCAGGCCGCTGGAGCGGGGGTCGTCGACCCCCATGATCCGGGAGCCGCCGGGACCGTCGACGACCTCGCCGTCGAAGTACTCCCACCCGTGGTCGCTCATGTGGGCGCGCACGAAGTCGCCGTTGTCGTGGTTGCCGGCCACCGCCCACCTGTCGAAGCCGGAGAACGCCGCCGAGACGGAGTCGAGCGAGAAGGCCTCCCACCGCTCCCCCGTCGAGGTGTCGTCGCCGGCGTCGAGGACGGCGGTGGCACCGGCGCGGTCGGCGATGGCACGCGCGACCGCGTCCATGCCGACGTTGAGGTGGCGGTCGGAGACCAGGACGGCGACGGTCTCGTCCTCCCGCGGCTCGCGCAGCGGCAGCTCGGCTGCGTCCTTCGTGGCCTTCGAGTAGAACGCCTCGCCCTGGCGGTAGCTGTTGACCGCGCTGGCGATCAGCCGCTGGGTCTCGGCGGCGGTGACGGCGCCCATGACCTCGACGTCCTCCACCTGCTCCGGGAGCGGCACGTCCGGGCCGACGAACTGCGCGAGCGTCATCCAGCGCTCCGGCTCCGGCTCGTGGCGCCCCCACCCCAGCGGCGCGACGATCGCGGCGACCAGCACCAGGCAGGCGAGGGCGGCGACCACGCCACGGCGCGAGGGCAACCGGGCCCGCAGCGCGTGGCGCCGCTCGCGGCCCACGACCCACCACAGGACGAACGGCACGGTCGCCAACGCAGCGCCCTGGACGAGCGCAGCCAGCGCCATCGTGCGCACCGCCCGCTCGACGACGGCCACCTGGCCCTCGGGCTGGGAGGCGATCGCGGCGTAGCGGGCCGTGAGCTCCGGCACCGAGGTGGTGTCGGTCTTGCCGAGCTCGATCTCGAGGCCCAACCGCGACCCGGTCGGCAGGCGGAGGTCGGGCAGGACCGGCCCGGTGCGCAGCACGACGTCGCCGGAGAAGTCCGGGCTCACCACGGCCTCGTGGCTGGCGAGGTCGACGGTGCGCTCGCTCTCGACGAAGATCACCGCCGAGATGGTCACCGCGAGCGCGGCCCAGCCGAGCACGCCGAGCAGCAGCCCGACGCGGTGCAGCACCGCGGCGCGCGTCAGCGACACCCCCCGGCCCCCGGGCCGGTCGCTACCTGCGGGCACGGGCCTCGGCGACGGCGTACAGCGCGACCGAGGCGGCCACACCAGCGTTGAGCGACTCGAGCACGCCGGCCATCGGGATCGACAGCAGGCGGTCGCAGTTCTCCGACACCAGGCGGGACAGGCCGTCGCCCTCGGAGCCGACCACGATCACGAGCGGCCCCTTGGCGAGGTCGTCGTCGGCGGCCAGCTCCGGCAGGGTCAGGTCGCCGTCGGCGGCGAGGCCGACCACGAAGCAGCCCGCCTCCTGGTAGGCCTGGATCTGCCGGGTGAGGTTGGTGGCCTGGGCGACCGGGCAGCGCGCCGCGGCGCCGGCGGAGGTCTTCCACGCCGCTGCGGTCATCGAGGCCGCGCGCCGCTCGGGGATGACCACGCCGTGCGCGCCGAAGCCGGCGGCGCTGCGGACGATCGCGCCCAGGTTGCGCGGGTCGGTGATCGAGTCGAGCATGACGACCAGCGGGGCCTGGCCGGCCTCCTCGGCGAGGTCCAGCAGGTCGTCGGGGTGCGCGTACTCGTAGGCCGGGATGCGCGCGGCGAGACCCTGGTGCACGGCACCGTCGGTGAGCCGGTCCAGCTCGCCGCGGCTGACCTCGAGCAGGCCGACGCCCTGCTCGGCGGCGAGGCGGAAAACCTCCCGCAACCGGTTGTCGCGCTCGGCGCCCTCGGCGACGTAGACGGAGGTGACGGGCACCTTCTCGCGCAGCGCCTCGACGACCGAGTTGCGCCCGGCGATCCACTCGGCGTCGCTGCCCTTGCGGCGCGGGCCGCCACGCCCGCCCTTCTTCGCTGCCGCAGCCTTCTTGGCCTGGGCGATCTTGTGGGCCTTGTGGTACTCGCGCTCGGTCGCCTTGGGGGTCGGGCCCTTGCCCTCGAGGCCACGCTTCACGCGGCCGCCGGAGCCGGCGGTCGGCTTCTTGCTCTGCTTGCGCACCGCGCCCCTGCGCGAGGAATTGCCTGCCATGTCAGCTCACCGTCCAGGTCGGTCCGTCGGGGGTGTCGGTGACCTCGATGCCGGCCGCCTTGATCCGGTCGCGGATCGCGTCCGCCCGGGCCCAGTCCTTGTCGGCGCGCGCCTGCGCGCGCTCCTCGAGCAGGCCGGCGACGAGGGCGTCGACCGCGCGGCTCAGCCGCTCCTCGGTGTCCGAGCTGCCGGAGCCCGCCCAGGCGGGGTCGGCCGGGTGCACGCCGAGCACGTCGAGCATCGCCGCCACCGCGCCCGCCGCGACCGAGGCGTCCTCACCCGCCGCGAGCTGGCGGTTGCCCTCGCGCACGGTGTCGTAGAGGACGGCGACAGCCGCCGGCGTACCGAGGTCGTCGTCCATCGCGGCGGCGAAGGCCTCGGGCAGGTCACCGGGCTCGGCGGTGCCGGCGCGCTCGAGGAAGGCCTCGATCCGGCGGTAGCCCGCGGCGGCCTCGTCGAGGGCGTCGAAGGAGAACTCCACGTGCGAGCGGTAGTGCGCCGCGACCACGTAGAAGCGCAGCTCAGCACCGCGGTAGCGCTCGAGGATCGACGGGATGCTCAAGGTGTTGCCGAGCGACTTGCTCATCTTCTCGCCGGCGGTGGTGATCCACGCGTTGTGCATCCAGTACGACGCGAACGCGCCGCCGGCCGCACGCGACTGGGCCTGCTCGTTCTCGTGGTGCGGGAAGCGCAGGTCGACGCCGCCGCCGTGGATGTCGAAGGCCTCGCCGAGGTACTTGCCCGCCATCGCGGAGCACTCGATGTGCCAGCCGGGGCGGCCCGGGCCCCAGGGGCTCGGCCACGACGCGGTCTCCGGCTCGGAGTCCTTGCGGCCCTTCCAGAGCGCGAAGTCGCGCGGGTCCCGCTTGCCGCGCGGGTCGGCGTCGGCGGCGGGCTCCATGTCGTCGACACCCTGGTGGGTCAGCTCGCCGTACTGCGGCCAGGAACGGACGTCGAAGTAGACGTCGCCGGAGCCGTCGGCCGCCGGGTAGGCGTGGCCGCGCTCGACGAGCCGCTCGATCAGCACGATCATCTCGGGGATGTGCCCGGTGGCGGCCGGCTCGTACGTCGGCGGGGCGACGTTGAGCGCGGCGTAGGCCTTGTCGAGCTCGATCTTCATCGCGTAGGCGAGGTTGTACCAGGGGCGGCCCTGCTCGGCCGACTTGGTGAGGATCTTGTCGTCGATGTCGGTGATGTTGCGGATGAAGGTGACCTCGTAGCCGCGGTGGCGCAGCCACCGCTGGAGCACGTCGAAGTTCACCGCCGAGCGCACGTGCCCGACGTGGGGCTCGCTCTGCACCGTCAGACCACAGACGTAGAGACCCGCTTTGCCCTCCTGGAGGGGCACGAAGTCACGGACTTCGCGGGTCGCGGTGTCGTAGAGCCTGATGGTCACGCGGGCAAGTCTAGGGATCCGGGACGCCCGGCCACTCATCCCCGCGGCGCGGGCGCGCTGTCAGCAGCCGTAGCCGCCGTCGACGTCGAGCTTCTGGCCGGTGATGAAGCCCGCACGCGGGGAGGCGAGGAAGCAGACCGCCTCGGCGATGTCGGCGGCGGTGCCGAAGGTGCGCAGCGGGATGTTGCCGCGGGTGACCTCGAGGGCCCGCTCGTCCAGCTCGCCGCTGCTGATCAGCCGCTCGGCCATCCCGTCGGTCAGCATGCCCGGGCCGACCGCGTTGACCCGCACGCCGAACCGCCCCTCCTCGGCGGCGAGGCCGCGCACGATCGCCTCGACCGCGGCCTTGGGCGCCGACGAGAGACCGTCGCGGACGGGGAAGCGGGTGGTGGCAGCGGTCGTCACGGCCGTGAGGCTGCCGCGGGACTCGCGCAGGAACGGCAGGGCTGCATGGGCGACGGCGAAGAAGCCGGCGGTGTCGACGGCCAGCTGGGCAGCCATGTCGGCCGGCGGCACGCGGGAGAGGTGGACCATCGGCACGTGCGGCCCGGCGGCGTGCACGACGGTGTGGAGGCCGCCCAGCTCGGCGGCGGCGTGCCCGACCACGCGCGGCACCTCCTCGGGCTGCGCCAGGTCGAGGCCGTACGACGCCACGCCGACGTCGACCGGCCGGGACCGGTGCGTCACCGCGACCCGGGCCCCGCGCTCCTCGAGCAGCTCGGCGATCGCACGGCCGAGACCGCCCGAACCGCCCACGACCAGGGCGCCGCCGTCGCGGCCAGCGAAGTCCTGCACGGGCGCAGCCTAGGGTCTGCCCGACGCGTCGTACGGGACGTCCGGGTCAGGCCTTCGCCGAGACGCTGACGGTGTGCCAGCCGGTGGCGCCGTCGGGCAGCACGTCGGCGACGACCCCGGTCTGGGTGCTGCCGTCGTTGTCGACGGCGCGGACGCGGATCTGGTGGTCGCCCTCCTCGAGGCGCACGCTCGCTCGCCACTGCACCCAGGTGTCGACGTTCGGGGTGCTGGCCAGCTCGGCGTCTTCCCAGCCGCCGCCGTCGACCTGGACCTGGACCCGGGAGATGCCGGTGTGCTGCAGCCAGGCGCTGCCGGCACAGACGACCTCGCCGGCGGGGACCTCGGCGTTGTTGCGCGGCACGTCGATGCGGGAGGCGATCTTGACCGGCCCCTGCTCGGCCCAGCCCTTGTCGGTCCAGTAGGCGGTGATGTCGTCGAACGTCGTGACCTCGAGGTCGACGACCCACTTGGTCGCGGAGACGTAGCCGTAGAGGCCGGGGACGATCGTGCGCACCGGGAAGCCGTGCTCGATCGGCAGCGGCTCGCCGTTCATCGCGACCGCGAGCATCGCGTTGCGCTCGTCCATCAGCGCGGACAGCGGGGTGCCGCAGGTCCAGCCGTCCTCGGAGGTCTGCAGCACCGCGTCGGCGCCCTTCTGCGGCCCGGCCTCGGCGAGCAGGGCGGCGAGGCGCACGCCGCTCCACCACGCGTTGCCGACCAGGTTGCCGCCGACCGGGTTCGACACGCAGTTGAGGGTGATCCAGTCCTGGGTGAGCTCGCGGTCGAGCAGGTCGCGGTAGGTCAGCGTGATCTCGCGCTCGACCATCCCGTGGATGCGCAGCTGCCAGTCGGCGGGCGCGATGGTCGGCTTGATGAAGGCCGTGTCGATCAGGTAGAAGTCCTCGTTCGGCGTCTGCCACGGCACGACGCCGTCGACGCCGACTCCCACACCGGCCGGCACGGCGGGCGCGGTGACGCCCTCGATGCGCAGCAGCCGCCGGCTCTCCTCGGCACGGCGACGGGCGTTGCCGGCGATCCGGCCGACGAGGCCCGCCGCAGCGGCGAGCGCCGCAGCACCGCCGATCGCGACGAAGAAGTGGCGACGGGTGTGCGCAGGCTCGGTGCCCGGGTCCTCGTCGCCCTCGTCCTCGACGACCTCCCAGCCGCGCAACCACTCCGCCAGCACCGCGAGCGTCACCACCCACACCAGCAGCCCGACGACGATCGGCACGAAGTCGATCGGGGAGGGGGTCGGCTTGGTCGCGACCGCCACCACCGCCACGACCGCGAGGGCGACGTACCCGGTCACCGCCAGCCACCAGCGGCGCCGGGCGAGGCGGCCGAGGAGCGCGAAGGCGACGGCGAGGAAGAACAGGATGCCGAGGACCAGGATCTTCTTGTCGTCGCGGTCGAAGGTGTTGATCGCCCACTTCACGACCGATCCCGGCGTGAGCGCCGTGATCCCCTCGGCGACCGCGACGACCGGCGCCTCCCGCACGTGCAGCAGTGCCGCGGCGGCGTAGCTCGTCGCCAGCCCCAGCAGGCCGGCCACCAGGCCGGACAGCGCCCACCAGGCGCGGGAGGTCCTCACGACCTCGATTGTTCCTCAGGCATGATCGGGCCGTGAACACCACCGGGTTGCGCGTCGGCATCGGCTCCGACGTCCACCGCCTCGTCCCCCGCGCCGCGGACGCCCCGCCCCTCGCCCTCGGCGGCCTGCAGTGGCCCGACGAGGACGTCGTGCTGGAGGGCCACTCCGACGCCGACGTCGCCGCCCACGCGGCCTGTGACGCCCTGCTCTCGGCAGCCGGGCTGGGCGACCTCGGCAGCAACTTCGGTACGGCGGAGCCGGAGTGGGCCGGCGCCAGCGGGGCCGCACTGCTGGGCGAGACCCGGCGCCGGGTCGAGGCCGCGGGCTTCCGGGTCGTCAACGTCGCCGTGCAGGTGATCGGCAACCGGCCCAAGGTGGGCCCGCGCCGGGCCGAGGCGGAGGCTGCGCTGTCGGGCGTCGTCGGCGCCCCGGTGTCACTGTCGGCCACCACCACCGACGGGCTCGGCCTGACCGGCCGCGGCGAGGGCGTCGCTGCCATCGCCACCGCGCTGCTGTCGTCCTGAGACGGGACCTGACCGACAAATCTGTTTCCTGACCGACGAAACTTCGTCGGTCCAGCGACAGTTTCGCCGGTCGACCGGCGAATTCATCCCCTCCCGCTCCCCGCGACCCGCCCAAGGTGCGACACGCTGTCGCGGACGGCTCCGGGCGTGGCAGGGTGGGCGGCGGACCGGACCCGGCCCCTCCGGCGAGGGGTCGGCCACGACGCCGAGGAGGACCCTTCGTGCCCCAGCGTGAGGTGATCACCGAGGACAGGCTGCGCATCCACGTCACCGTGCGCGGCCGCGACGACGCGCCGGTGAACGTGCTGCTCTCGCACTGCTGGACCGCGGAGGAGTCCGACTGGCACTACCAGGTCACCGACCTGCTGGACCGCTACGGACCCGACATCCGGCTGATCACGTGGGACCACCGCGGCCACGGGCGCTCCGACCGGGCTCCCGAGCCGGCGTGCACGATCCCGCACCTGGCTCGCGACCTGGGCCTGGTCGTCGACACCTGGGCCACGGACGGGCCGCTGGTGCTCGCCGGCCACTCCGTGGGCGGGATGACGCTCACCGCGATCCCCGAGGAACGCCCGGACCTGGTGCCCCGCATCGCCGGCGCCCTGTTCGTCAGCACCAGCTGCGGCGACCTGAGCAAGGTCACCCTCGGCCTGCCGGCCGCGACCGGCCCGGTGCTGCGGGACCGGCTGCCGTTCCTGCTGGCCAACCGCTCGCGGATACTCAGCCGCAGCCGGCGCGAGCGGTTCCCGGTCATCGAGCGCCAGATCGCCAAGCGCTTCCTCTTCGGTCGCCCGGCCCGTCCGCGCGACGTCGGGCTGGTGGTGGACCAGCTGATCCACGCCTGGCCCGAGACGATGTCCGGCTTCTTCCGCGACATGATGGCCCACGACCGCGTGGGCAACCTGTCGGCGTTCGACGACGTGCCGACCACCGTGCTCGTCGGAAGTCGCGACCTGCTCACCCCGCCGGAGCACGCCGCGAAGATCGCCGAGGGCATCCGCGGGGCGCGCCTGCTGGTCGCGCCCGACGCCGGGCACTACCTGCCGTTCGAGCGGCGCGAGCTGGTCACCGACGAGCTCGTTGCGCTCGTCGACCGGGCGCTGGCGGATGCCGGGACCGAGCAGGATCCCCGGACTGGCCGGCACCGGGCCGAGGCCTGACCGACGGCCGCCGGACGGGATCAGGCGGCGGTGACCTTCCGGCCGCCGACCAGCACGACACCCTCGACCACCTTGACGTCGTACGCCGGCACGGCGACGTGGTGGTCGTCGAGGCACTGCCCGGTGCGCAGGTCGAAGGCGTGCCGGTGCGCGACCGAGGCGACGAACGGGGTGTCGCCGCGCCGACCGACGATCCCGCGGGAGATACCGCCGTGGGAGTGCCGGGCGAAGGGGTCGTGGTTGCCCAGGGCGTAGACCGCGTCGTCGGCGGTGCGGAAGATCGCGATCGCCTGGCCGTGCACGAGCGCTGTCACGCCCCGGTCGACCTCGAGCTCGGCCATGCGGCACACCGGCTGCCACTCCTCCGCCGCTGGGTGACCCGTCATGCAGCGAACGTAGGGTCCGTTCGTTCTCAGCGGCGTTTCGCCGTGTAACGAGCATGAAAACGCTTGCTCTCGCCCCGCCGCCGGCGCTCGCTAGGCTCGCCCCGTGCCGAGTCCCACCGCCGCCGTCGTCGTGCTCGCTGCAGGCAGCGGGACCCGGGTCGGCGCCCAGGTCAACAAGGTCCTCCTCCCCCTGCACGGGGTGCCGCTGCTCGGGTGGTCGGTGCGCACCGCGCTCGAGGTGCCCGGCGTCGACCCCGTCGTGGTCGTGTGCCGCCCGGGCGAGCGCGGGCAGGTCGGCGCCGCGCTGCAGCCGCTGGTCGGCGAGCGTGAGGTGCTGCTGATCGACGGCGGCGCGACCCGGCAGGCCTCCGAGCAGGCGGCGCTCGACCTGCTCGCGCCCCGCGTCGCCGACGGCAGCGTCGACGTGGTCGCGATCCACGACGGTGCACGCCCACTGGCCGGCGTCGATCTCTTTGAGGAGACCATCGCCGCGGCCCGCGAGCACGGCGGCGCGGTGCCCGCCTTCGACCTGCCCGGCCTGCTCCCCCGCTCCGCGAGCGAGGTGCCCGCGCCGGGTGGTCCCGGCACCCGGCTGGCCGGGGTGCAGACCCCGCAGGCGTTCCGGGCGGCACCGCTGCTGGTCGCGTACGCCGCGGCCGCGGAGGCCGGTTTCGACGGCACCGACACCGCGGCCGCGTTCGCGGAGTTCGCAGCGGGTGGCGACCTGTCGATCCACGCCGTGCCGTCGAGCGCGCGCAACCTCAAGGTCACCTGGGCCGAGGACCTGCGGGTCGCCGAGCGGCTGCTCGGCTAGCCTCGACCACCCGCCTGCGGGCGCCGGGGTCAGCGGGGGTCGGTCAGCGCCTCGAGCACGGCGATGTCGTCGGGCGACCCCACCCGGCGCGCCTCGGCAGGCGCGTCCACGAGGGCGACCCGGTCGTCGCCGTACCGCTCGCGCAGCGCGGCGACGAGCTCGACGAAGTCCGTGGACGGCAGGCTGCCGCCGTCGCCGAAGAGGTCGCGCACGACCGAGGGCGGCAGGACCACCGGGGAGCAGACCGCGACCAGACCGTCCCGGTCGACGGTGGCCCCGACCGTCGCGGCCCCGGCGGCACCGGTGACCTCCTTGACGGTGTCGGTCACCGGGCGGACCCCGACGACCACGACGTCGTCGACGGCAGCACGGTCGGCGCAGGAGGCGATGAAGGGCGGCGGAGTGGCCGGGCAGAGCGGGTCGTGCAGCACGAGCGCCTCGCCGCGCTCGGCCACGACGGAGAGCGCGACGGTGAGGTCGACCAGGTCGACCCCGGCCTCGCCGGCCGCCCAGGCGGCGGCCGCGACGAGGGACTCGCCGTGGATCAGGTGGAAGGGCAGGGCACCACGGCCCTCCTCGACCACGATCCCGGAGACCGGGGCGGAAATGTCGACGGCGTCATACGGGTGCGGGTTCATCGGAACCCACCGTATGACGCCGTCGCAGCTGTGACGCTGTCAGGAGGTGGAGCGGAGCCTCAGCTCGCCAGCACCTCGTCGAGGATGGTCTCGGCCTTGTCCTCGTTGGTGTTCTCGCACAGGGCGAGCTCGGAGACCAGGATCTGGCGAGCCTTGGCGAGCATCCGCTTCTCGCCGGCCGACAGCCCGCGGTCGCGCTCGCGGCGCCACAGGTCGCGCACGACCTCGGCCACCTTCATGACGTCGCCACTGTGGAGCTTCTCGAGGTTCGCCTTGTAGCGCCTCGACCAGTTGGTCGGCTCCTCGACGTGCTCCGCACGGAGCACCCCGAAGACCCTGTCCAGCCCGTCCTTGTCCACGACATCCCGAACACCCACGAGATCGAGGTTGTCGGCCGGCACACGGACCACGAGGTCCTGCTGGGCGACAATCCGAAGCACGAGGTACTGCCGTTCCTGGCCCTTGATCGTCCGCATCTCGATGTTCTCGATGACCGCGGCCCCGTGATTGGGGTAGACGACCGTTTCGCCGACGGTGAAAGTCATATGAGCAAAACCCCTTCCTAGGGCACCTATCCTACCACGTCCCGACGGCTCACCAGAAAGCGTTTGCGCAGGTCAGCGGGGCAATCGGGGTGGTGACGGTGGCTTGACAACAGGGGTCAGGTGTGTTTCCCGCGCGCGGTCGGACCTGTGGGCCACGTCACCCGGAGGGGGCGGAGCCTGCCCCCGGCTCCCCCGGCCGCCATACCCGTGTGGGATCCGGGCGCCGGGCACGCCCGATCGGCGGGCCCGCACCGTCGGACAGGGCGCGTGGTCAATACTGGCCGCCATGGCACGGATGCAGCGCTGGCGGCGCAGTCGCCCTGCCGGGGAGGGAACCGGCTCGGAGGAGCAGGTCGAGGAGACCCCGGACGAGCAGCTCGACCACCCCGGCGGCCTCGGCGACCTCGGCGACCTCGCGGAGACCGCGCAGACCGGCGAGGCCGGGGAGGCCGGTGCGAGTGCCGACGTCCTCGTCGAGGCGCCGACCGAGGACGCTGCCGACGAGGACCTCGCCGAGGCGGCCGAGCCCGTCGAGCCGGCCGAGGACCTCTCCCCGGGCACGGACGAGGACGACCCCGAGCTCGCGGCCGAGGTCGACGCCGAGCTGTCCGACGAGGACGCCGACCTCCAGGGCCTCGAGGGCGACGTGCTGGACGAGGAGGCCGGGACCGGGGAGACGGACGCACTGCCGCCGCTGCCGAGCGCCAGCGAGGGCGGCCTCGGCAACCTGCTCGCCGTCCAGCTCCTCCAGGCCGCCCACGCCAAGCAGGCCATCACGACCGCACTGGTCATGGGCCTGGCCGCTGCCGTCGCCGGCCGCCCGGCGCGCGAGACCGCCGTCGTGCTGCTCACCGTGCTCGTCGGCCAGACGATCCTCGGCTGGCACAACGACATCGTCGACCGGCAGCGCGACCAGGCGCACGGCCTGACCGGCAAGCCGGTCGCCATGGGCCGGCTCTCGACCGACACCCTCTGGTACAGCCTGTTCGTCGCCGCGCTGCTGCTGGTGCCGCTGGCGATCACCACCGGCATCAAGGCCGGCTGCCTCTACCTCGCATCAGTCGCCGTCGGCCTGCTGGGCAACGTCATCCTGCGCACCGGCTTCTTCTCGTGGTGGTCGTGGGCGGTGTCCTTCGCACTGCTGCCCGCCTACCTGTCGTACGGCGGCTGGGGCGGCCAGGCCGAGGGCAGCCCGCCCGAGCCGGTCATCGTCGCGCTCGCCGCCCTGCTGGGCATCGGCGTGCACTTCATGCGGGCCGTGTGGGGCCTGGTCGCCGACCACGAGGACGGCTGGACCTACCTCCCGCTCAAGCTCGGGCTGAAGCTCGGCGCGACGCGACTGCTGGCGCTCTCGACGGTCTACACGGTCGTCGTCGTGATCCTGATCGTGGTGATGGGCGCCAAGGTCGGGCTCAGCCAGTAGCCCGGGCGCAGCCCAGAACCGGAGGCTGGGCGGAGGTCCGCCACCCGGGAACGCTAGAGTGTGGCCGCTCCCGCGGTGCGTCCGCGGGCGCGCCCACCCGGTTCCACCGGCCGCCCGGCGGCCGACCACGACAGACCAGCGGAGGCCTGCCGACATGCCCCACCTGCGCCCGACTGCGATCGCCGGACTGCTGCTGGCCCTCGTGCCCGCGGCCGCGACGCTCACGTCCTGCGGCTTCGACTACCCCACCGACCGGGTGAACACCATCGGCGCCGGCGACAACGACCGCGACCAGTCCGTCGACGCGCTCGGCATCCGGGTGCTCGCGACCGCGAAGGGCGAGGGCCGCCTCATCGGCTCGCTGGCCAACAACCTCGAGGACGCCGCGACCCTCGACAGCGTCGCCTCCCCCGAGGGCCAGGCCCAGGCCGCGTCCTTCGAGAAGGTCGAGGTGCCGGGCCGCGGCACGGTCAACCTGGCGAACATCGACGCGATCGAGCTGACCGGTGACTTCACCGCCGGCGACGTCCTCCCGCTCGAGCTCACCTTCAGCACCGGCGAGACCGCCAGCGTCGACGCCCCCGTGGTGAAG
Organism: Nocardioides sp. J54; assembly: GCF_000519005.1. Lineage (GTDB taxonomy): Bacteria > Actinomycetota > Actinomycetes > Propionibacteriales > Nocardioidaceae > Nocardioides. The sequence goes on from NZ_JAER01000005.1 coordinate 76,833, forward strand.
GCCTGCTACCAGTACACGCAGGTCCCGACCCCGACCCCGAGCACCACCACCGAGGAGGAGCCGGCCGCGGACGAGTCCCCCGCCGGTGAGGCCGCCGAGGCCGCCGCCGACGAGGAGGGCCACGACGAGGGCCACGGTGACGGCGAGGACGCCACCTTCAACTGCGCCGAGGACGCCCCCTCGCCGGAGGGCGGCCACTGATGACGTACACCCTCGTCCTGCTCCGCCACGGCGAGAGCGAGTGGAACGCGAAGAACCTGTTCACCGGCTGGGTCGACGTCGCGCTGACCGAGAAGGGCCGCGCCGAGGCAGCGCGCGGCGGCGAGCTGCTCAAGGAGGCCGGCCTCCTCCCGGACGTCGTGCACACCTCGCTGCAGCGCCGGGCGATCAACACCGCCGCGATCGCGCTCGACACCGCCGACCGCCACTGGATCCCGGTGCGCCGGTCCTGGCGCCTCAACGAGCGCCACTACGGCGCCCTGCAGGGCAAGGACAAGAAGCAGACGCTCGAGCAGTACGGCGAGGAGCAGTTCATGCTCTGGCGCCGGTCGTTCGACACCCCGCCGCCGCCGCTCGACGACGACAGCGAGTACTCCCAGGCCGGTGACCCGCGCTACGCCGACCTCGGCGAGGAGATGCCGCGCACCGAGTGCCTGAAGGACGTCATCGCCCGACTGCTCCCCTACTGGGACGCAGGCATCGTGCCGGACCTGCGCGCCGGCCACACCGTCCTCGTCGCCGCCCACGGCAACAGCCTGCGCGCGATCGTCAAGCACCTCGACCAGATCAGCGACACCGACATCGCCGGCCTGAACATCCCCACCGGGATGCCGCTGGTCTACGAGCTCGACGAGGACACGCTGGCCCCCACCGTCCCCGGTGGCCGCTACCTCGACCCGGAGGCCGCCGCGGCCGCCGCAGCCGCGGTCGCCAACCAGGGCCGGTGACCGGCGGGACGTCACACGCGTCCCACCAGTCACGAGTTTCACCACCTAGGTGGTGATTCCCCGCCCCGGTGGGCCTGATTTCGTGTGCCCAGTCGGAGTTTCACCACCTAGGTGGTGAATCCCCTTCACCGGCCCACCCCGAGCCGAACTTGCTGACGTCTCCTCGCGCTTGTCGGCCGTTGCAACCGTCATCAAGCGCAGGAATCCCCGCTCAGGCGGGGATTCCTACGCCGCCGGCGCCGGGTGCTGCCCGGTCACCACGAACACCACCCGGTTGGCGACGGACACCGCGTGGTCGGCGATCCGCTCGTAGTACCGCCCCAGCAGGGCGAGGTCGACCGCCGCCTCGACGCCGTGGGACCAGTCGTCGCCGAGCAGCTCGGTGAAGCTGCGGCGGCGCAGCTGGTCCATCTCCTCGTCGTCGCGGCCGAGCGCGATCGCGGCCTCGACGTCGCGGGTGGTGATCACGTCGCTGACCCGGGCAACCATGTCCTGGGCGACCTCGGCCATCTGCTCCATCGTCGGGCGGACCTCGGCGGGCACCGCGACCTCGGGGACGCGCAGGCGGGCGATCTTCGCGACGTGCACCGAGAGGTCGCCCATCCGCTCGAGCTCGGCGACCATCCGCAGCGCGGCCACGATGGTGCGCAGGTCGCCGGCGACGGGCTGCTGCAGCGACAGCAGGCTGAACGCGCGCTCCTCGACCTGCTCGCGGGCGCGGTCGATGGCGGCGTCGCCGCTGATGACCCGCTCCGCGACGGCCGCGTCGCCGGTGAGCAGGGCGCGGCTGGCGTCGCGGACGGCGGTCCGCACGCTGCGGCTGATGGCTGCCAGGTCGGCGAAGACGGACTCGAGCTCCTCGGTGTACGCATCACGCATGCGGCGGACGGTACGAGCCGCAGGTGTACGCGCGGCGGCGCCCGGTGAACGCGGGGTGAACATCGCGCGGCGGGTCGTTCCCGCTGCCCGGACGGGCCGGCGTGCCGCCGTACGATCGAGCCGTGGACGCGACGACCCAGGCCGTGCTGGCCGCGCTCCTCGGCGGCGTCGTGGCCGCCGGCGCCATGCTCGCGTGGCACCTCAGCGACCGGCAGCAGCACCGCTACCGCGCCCCGGAGGAGCCGGTCGTGCCCGACGGCGTCGCCGCCGTGCTGTCGGTGCTGCGCAGCAGCGCGGTCGTCGTCGACGAGTCCGACACCGTCCTCAAGGCGTCCGCCCCGGCGTTCGCGATGGGCTTCGTGCGGGGCACGACCCTGCTGTCCGACGAGCTGGGCGAGCTGATCCGGCAGGTACGCCGCGACGGCGAGATCCGCGAGACCGAGCTGATCGTGCCGCGCCCGGCCGGCAGCCCACGGCACGTGACCGCGCGGGTCGCGCCGCTGGGCACGCGGCTGGTGCTGGCCTTGGTCGAGGACCGCACCCGCGAGCGGCAGGTGGAGGAGGTCCGCCGCGACTTCGTCGCCAACGTCAGCCACGAGCTCAAGACCCCCGTCGGCGCGATCCACCTGCTCGCCGAGGCGGTGGACGGGGCGGCCGACGACCCGGAGGCGGTACGACGCTTCGCCGCCCGCATGATCACCGAGAGCGACCGCCTCTCCCGGCTCGTGCAGCAGATCATCGAGCTGTCCCGGCTGCAGGGCGACGAGCCCCTCGACTCGCCCGCACCGGTGTCGATCGACTCCGTCGTCGCCACCGCCGTCGACGTCGTCTCGACGACCGCGGCGAGCAAGGAGATCGCGGTGGTCGCGGAGGGCGAGCACGGCCTGACGGTGCTCGGCAGCGAGAAGCAGGTCGCCGCCGCCGTCAGCAACCTCGTCTCCAACGCCGTCACCTACTCCGAGCCCGGCTCCCGGGTGGTGGTGACCCGTCGCACCGCCGGCGACATGGTCGAGGTCTCCGTCGTCGACCAGGGCATCGGCATCCCCGAGCAGGAGGTCGAGCGGATCTTCGAGCGCTTCTACCGCGTCGACCCCGCCCGGCACCGCTCCACCGGCGGAACCGGCCTCGGCCTGTCGATCGTCAAGCACGTCGCCGCCACGCACGGCGGCGAGGTGCGCGTCTGGTCGGTCGAGGGCCAGGGCTCCACCTTCACCCTCGCGCTGCCGCGCCGCCCGGACCCGGCCGCCCGCCCCGGCGGCGAGGTCGCCGACACTGTCCCTGCCACCCCAGCCAGCCCTGCCACCCCTGCCACCCCTGCCGCCCCCGTCCAGCCCCACCTCCAGGAGGAACGCCCGTGACACGGGTTCTTGTCGTCGAGGACGAAGAGAGCTACAGCGACGCCCTCGCCTACCTGCTGCGCAAGGAGGGCTTCGAGGTCGCGATCGCGGCCGACGGCAACGCGGCGCTGAAGGAGTTCGACCGCAACGGCGCCGACATCCTGCTGCTCGACCTCATGCTGCCCGGCATCCCCGGCACCGAGGTCTGCCGCACCATCCGGCAGACCTCCAACGTCCCGGTGATCATGGTCAGCGCCAAGGACGACGAGATCGACAAGGTGGTCGGCCTCGAGCTGGGCGCCGACGACTACGTCACCAAGCCGTACTCCCCGCGCGAGCTGGTCGCGAGGATCCGCGCCGTGCTGCGCCGCGGAGCCGGTGAGGAGGCACAGCCGGACACCCTCGAGGGCGGGCCGGTGCGGATGGACGTCGAGCGGCACGTGGTGACCGTCGACGGCGTCGAGCAGAAGCTGCCGCTCAAGGAGTTCGAGCTGCTCGAGATGTTCCTGCGCAACCCCGGCCGGGTCCTCACCCGCGGGCAGCTGATCGACCGGGTGTGGGGTGCCGACTACGTCGGCGACACCAAGACCCTCGACGTGCACGTGAAGCGGCTGCGGGCCAAGCTCGAGCCCGAGCCGAGCGAGCCGCGGTACCTGGTGACCGTGCGCGGGCTGGGCTACAAGCTCGACGTCTGACCCGACGCCGGGTTCGCCCCGCCGGCCTCCTCCGCGCGCCCAGGTGGTCGGCCCGGCCCGGCAGGGTCCGGAGCAGCCAGGTCGACCGGGCACTCGGCCTCGAGCGCGACGTCGGCGGCCGGGTCGGCACTCGCGGCCGTCGTACCGTCGGCGGCGCCGCGGCCCCCGGCCGCGACGAAGCAGCCGACGAGGATGAGCGGGAAGCCGACGAGCATGCCGGCGGTGACCGCCTCGTCGAGAAGCAGCACACCGAGCACGATCGCGACGGCGGGGTTGACGTAGGTGATGATCGTCGAGCGCGTCGGCCCGGCTTCCCTGATCAGCTCGAGGAAGACGACGAAGGCCACCGCGGTGCACAGCAGCCCGAGCACGGCGATGCTCCCCCACGCCTCGCCGGGCAACCCCGTCGGCGCGTCGACCACGCCGAACGGCAGGTAGACGAGGGCGGTGAGCGTGAGCGCGCAGGCCATCACGCCCAGTCCGGGCACGTCGGCGAGCCAGCGGGTCAGCACGAGCGGCCCGGCGGCGTAGCAGACCGCGACGGCCAGCATCTCCGCGACAGCGAACAGGTCGACGTGGTCGAGGTCGAGACCGACCAGGCAGGCGACGCCGGCGAACCCGAGCACCAGCCCCGCGGCCTGGGAGCGGCTGAACCGCTCGGCGTGGGTGGTGACGAGGAAGGCGAGCGCCCCGAAGAGGGGGACGGCGGCGACCAGCAGCCCCGCCAGCGACGAGGAGATGCGCTGCTCCGCGTGCCCGAGCAGCACCCATGGCACCATGATCTCGATGGCCGCGAACAAGGCGAGCGGTCGCCACCGCGCGAGCACCGGCGCGACCTCGCGGCGGGCGAGGGCGAGCGGCAGCAGCACCAGGGCCGCGAGCGCCGTGCGCAGGAAGACGAGGGACGCCGGTGACACGTGCTCGACCGCGATCCGGATGAACAGGTAGGGCAGCCCCCAGATCAGGCACATCGCCAGGAACAGCGACCATCCGCGCTTCGTCACCCGGCCAATCTAGGGACGCCCACCGACACCGGCCGCGCGGGTTCCGCACACCGCCCCGCGCGTGATCCGACCCTGTGCACGACCCGCCCGCTGACCCGGTCTGCGGACAGCTCCTGGCTCCCGGCGCGGTAGTCCCGGGTCACAAGCACCGCGACACGCCGTTCAAGGGTGCTCTTGACCCGGGACTATCCCAGCCGGCCGCCCCTCGACCGGCCCCGCGGACGGGTCCGGAGAGAGGGCCGGGGAAAGGTCCGGTGGCGGATGTCGAGGATGCCGGGGTGGCTCCGTCTCCCGGGTGAAGGCGGCAAGATGGCCGTCTCGGAACAAGGAGACAGACCATGGCGAAGTACCTCCTGCTCAAGCACTACCGGCGCACCAGCGGGCCGGAGAACGTGCCGGGCACCGACCTGCCGATCGACCAGTGGGCGCCGGAGGACGTGGACGCGCACGTGCGGTTCATGCAGGACTGGGCCGAGCAGATGCGGGAGCGCGGCGAGTTCGTCGACGCGCAGGCGCTGGCGCCCGAGGGCACCTTCGTGCGGTACGACGGTGAGGGGCGCCCGCCGGTGACCGACGGCCCGTTCCCGGAGGCCAAGGAGCTCATCGCCGGCTGGATGGTCATCGACGTCGACACCCCCGAGCGTGCCCACGAGGCGGCAGCGTCGCTCTCCGCGGCGCCCGGCCCCGGCGGGCGGCCGATCCACGAGTGGATCGAGGTGCGCCCCTTCCTGGGCGAGCCGCCGGTCGTCACCGAGTGACCGGGCGACCTGGGCGACCGGGGCGGGGCCGGTGGTGGACGTGCACGGCGACGGGTTCGCGGACCTGCTGCGCGAGCTCGGGCCGCAGGTCCTCGGTGTCCTCGTCCGCCGCGGTGGCGACTTCGCAGCGGCCGAGGACGCCGTGCAGGAGGCCCTCCTCGAGGCGGTACGACGGTGGCCGGACGACCCGCCCCACGAGCCCCGCTCGTGGCTGCTCACCGTGGCCCGTCGCAAGCTCGTCGACGAGGTGCGCTCGGCGACTGCCCGGCAACGCCGGGAGGAGCGCGTCCAGCGCGAGCCCGCCCCGGGGCCGACCGAGCAGGCCGACGACACGCTGCTGCTCCTGAGCCGCTGCTGCCACCCGGCGCTGAGCCCCGCGTCGGCGGTGGCGCTCACGCTGCGGGCGGTCGGCGGCCTCACCACCCGGCAGGTCGCGCAGGCGTTCCTGGTGCCGGAGGCGACGATGGCCCAGCGCATCTCCCGCGCGAAGCGCACGGTGTCGGGCCAGCGCTTCGACCAGCCCGGGGACGTCCGCGCGGTGCTGCGGGTGCTCTACCTGATCTTCAACGAGGGCTTCACCGGCGAGGTCGATCTCGCCGAGGAGGCGATCCGGCTGACCCGGCAGCTCGCGGCGGCGACCGACGACCCGGAGGTCGACGGCCTGCTCGCGCTGATGCTGCTGCACCACGCGCGCCGGCGCGCGCGTCGTACCCCCACCGGCGACCTGGTCCCGCTCGCCGAGCAGGACCGGTCGCTGTGGGACACCGCGCTCATCGCCGAGGGGGTGGACCTGCTGCAGGGTGCGCTGGCCCGCGACCGGATGGGCGAGTACCAGGCCCAGGCGGCGATCGCCGCGCTCCACGACGACGCCGCCACCGCCGAGGAGACCGACTGGGTCCAGGTCGTGGAGTGGTACGACGAGCTGGTGCGCCTCGCGCCGAGCCCGGTGGTGCTGCTGAACCGGGCCGTCGCGGTCGGCGCCGCGGACGGCCCGCTGGCCGGGCTGCGGGAGCTCGAGCAGGTCCCCGACGACGTCCCGCGCCGGGAGGCGGCCGCAGCGTGGTTGCACGAGCAGGTGGGCGAGCGCGAGGAGGCGGCGCGGCTCTACGCCGTCGCGGCCGCGCGGGCGACCAGCACGGCCGAGCGCGACCACCTCACCCGGCAGGCGGCACGGCTGCGCCACCCGTGACGACCGGGACCGTCAGTCGGCCGGCTGCCCGGACTCCAGCCAGCCGCGGAACGCCTCGAGGTTCTTCGTCGACTCGCCCCGCTCGATGCGCCACTCCCACTCCTTGCGGATGGAGCTCTCGAAGCCGAGCTCGAGGATCGTGTTGAACGACTCGTCGGCGTACGTGAGCACCGAGCCCAGCAGCCGGTCGAGGTCCTCGGGGGTGACCGACGAGAGCGGCAGCCGGGCGTCGAGGTAGATGTCGCCGTGGTGGTCGATGCCGAACGCGACGCCGTACATGCGCATGTTGCGCTCGAGCAGCCAGCGGTAGACCCGCTCGAACTGCTCGTCGGGGCGCCGGCACACGAACGCGTGGACGCCGAGCGCGTGCGGGCCGACGTCAAGGCGGACCGGCGTCTGCAGCTTCTTCTCCCCCGGCAGGGCGAAGCTGAAGGTGCCCTGCTCGGTCTCCTCGAACTCGATGTCGTTGCCCCGCAGGTGCTCGCGGACGACCTCGACAGGGCTGCCGGCGGAAGTGCTCGCGGGGGTGCTCGCGGGGTCGCTCATCGCAGCGCTCCTGCTTCCTCGCGCATCAGGGAGTGCGCGCGCTCGTAGACGGCCAGGGTCTGGGCGGCGGTCGCCTCCCACGAGAACTGCTCGGCCTGGACGAGGGCACCGGCCGCCAGCCGGTCGCGGTAGGCCGGGTCGGCGACCACGCGCTCGAGGGCGACCGCCCAGTCGCGGGCGTCGTGGGTGTCGACCAGCAGGCCGCTGTGCCCGTCGCGGACCACGGTGGTCAGCCCGCCGACCGCGGCGGCGATGACCGGTGCGCCGCTGGCCTGGGCCTCGGCGGCGACCAGCCCGAAGGACTCGTTGTACGACGGCACGGCGACCAGCGACGCGGCGGAGTACCACCCCGCCAGCTCGTGCTGGGGCACCGGCGGCACGAAGCGGACCACGTCGTCGATGCGGAGCTCGGCCGCGAGGTTGGCCAGTGACGTCGGCCGCTCGAGGCCGGACCCCGAGGGACCGCCGACGATCGGCACGACCAGCCGCGGGCGCAGCTCGGGGCGGCGCACCAGCAGCTCGGCCACCGCGCGCAGCAGCACGTCGGGCGCCTTGAGCGGCTGGATCCGGCCGGCGAAGAGCAGCACGAGCGCGTCGTCGCCGAGGTCGCGCTCGCGACGGGCACGGGCCCGGTCTGTCGGGGAGAGCGGGCGGAAGACCTCGGTGTCCACGCCGGGGTGCACGACCTCGACGCGGGCCGGCTCGGCGTCGTACAGGTTGATCAGCTGCTTGGCCTCGAGGTCGGTGTTCGCGATGAGCACGTCGGCGGCCTCGACCACCTGCTCCTCGCCGATCACCCGCTGCTCGGGCTCGGGGGTGTCGCCCTCGGCGAGCGCCTCGTTCTTGACCTTGGCCATCGTGTGCATCGAGTGCACGAGCGGCACGCCCCAGCGGTCGCGGGCCAGCGCACCGACCTGGCCGGAGAGCCAGTAGTGGGAATGCACGACGTCGAAGTGGCCGGGCGGGTGGACGGCCTCGGCGCGCAGCACCTCGCGGGCGAAGACGCACAGCTGCCCGGGCAGCTGCTCCTTGCTCAGTCCCTCGAACGGACCAGCGTGCACGTGGTGCACCGACACCCCGTCGGAGACCGCCACGACCGGGTCGAGGGCGCTGCTCGTGGCGCGCGTGAAGATGTCGACCTCGATGCCGCTGGCGGCGAGGCGGCGGGCGACCTCGAGGACGTAGACGTTCATGCCGCCCGCGTCACCGGTGCCAGGCTGGTCGAGGGGGGAGGTGTGGAGGCTGACCATGGCGACGCGCCCGATGCGCGACTGCCTCGGATCCCTCGGCTCCGCCATCCCACCTCCTGCTCTCGTGCCCGTCGTGCCGGCGTCGTGACCCTTGCTGCCGGGGCGGTACCCACCAACTCCGGCGATAGGCCAACCCTCCCAGTCTGCCCGGCATTCCCGGTCCGGAAGGATGGGGGTCATGAGCAGCCGCCTCGCCGTCGTCACCGGAGCGTCCAGCGGGATCGGCGCCGCCACCGCGCGGCACCTCGCCCGGGAGGGCTTCGAGGTGGTCTGCGCCGCCCGGCGCACCGACCGGATCGAGGCCCTCGCCGCCGAGATCGGCGGCCGCGCGGTCGCCTGCGACGTCACCGACGCCGACCAGGTCGCCGCGCTGGCCGAGGCCGTCGGCCCCCGGCTCGACGTGCTGGTCAACAACGCCGGTGGTGCGTTCGGCCTCGCGCCGGTCGCCGAGGCGGACACCGACCAGTGGCGCCGCATGTACGACGTCAACGTGATCGGCCTCATGCAGGTGACCCGCGCCCTGCTGCCGGCCCTCGTGGCCAGTGGCGCCGGCGTCGTCGTCAACGTCGGCTCGCTAGCCGGTCGCACGGCCTACGAGGGCGGGGCTGGCTACACCGCGGCCAAGCACGGCACCCGCGTCGTCACCGAGACGCTGCGCCTGGAGCTCTACGACCAGCCGGTGCGGGTGTGCGAGGTCGCGCCCGGGATGGTGCGCACCGAGGAGTTCTCGCTGGTGCGCTTCGGCGGCGACCAGGAGCGCGCGGACGCGGTCTACGCCGGGGTGGCCGAGCCGCTGGTCGCCGACGACGTGGCCGAGGCGATCACCTGGGTCGCGACCCGGCCGCCGCACGTGAACATCGACGAGCTGGTGATCAAGCCCCGCGCGCAGGCTGCTTCGCACAAGGTGCACCGCGCCTGACCACGTCGCCGGATCACGCGGCGCGGCCTGCGGCCCGCCGCGGGAGCAGGAGGCGTCGTACCGCGCGCAGGGCGGCGGAGAGACGCAGCGCGAGCGCCTGCGGGACGCCGGTCCACGCGGTGCGGGACCGCACGGGGTAGGCGGCGTGCGCCGGCAGCACCAGGGCCACCGCCGTGTGCTGCAGGTCGGCCGGTGAGCTGCTGGTGGCCAGCCGGTGGCGGAAGCCGATGGCACCGCCGACGCCGCCGCCGAATCCGGAGGGCACCTCGGCCGCGTGGTTGCGCAGCACCTGCGCCAGGAACGCGGGCGGCGTGCGGTCCAGCTGCGCGTGCACGCTCGCCGGCACCCCCTGCGGCAGGCCGACGGTCGTGCGGGCCGCGGCCAGCGAGCGGACCGCCGCGGGCCGCAGCGGGCCGTCGAGCACGCCGGGCTCCCGGCATAGTCGGCGCAGGTCGGCCAGCGTGCGCAGCCACACCCAGCCCTCGCGGTGGGCGGCGAGGTGCCGCAGGGCGTCGTACCGGCCCAGGGTCGGGACCTTCGCGTCGCCGATCACGACCGGCTCGGCGCGGGCGAGCAGCTCGCGGAACGGCGGGTGGGCGTCGGGCGTGATCTCCAGGCGCCAGTGCAGGTCGACGTCGGCGCCCTCGCCGCGGTAGGTGAGCGCGTTGCCCCACCGGCTCACGTGCCGCCACGACCAGGTCCCCGGCTCCACGCGCACCCCGTCGCGCAGGCGCCACCCGGCACCGGTCAGGGCGCGGTGGGCGGCCACGAGCTGGTCGGGGGCGACGAGCAGGTCGACGTCGCCGGGGCCACGGGCGTCGGCCCGCCCGGTGGTCTGCACCGCGAGCGCCTGGCCCTTGAACACCAGGGCATCGACCCCGGCAGCATCGAGGAGCTCCCACGCACGCACTGTGTCGAGGGTCTGCAGCAGCACCCGCTGCCGAGCCAGGAGGCGCCAGCGGTCGAGCAGCCCAACCAGCTCCGCGGGCAGCCCGAGCGCGTCGGCGTGGGTGCGCAGCAGCTCCTGCACGCGGTGCCGCTGGGCGGTCGCGAAGAGGGCCCGGGCGGCGTACCCGTCGAGGGAGACCCCGGGGGCCGCGGCCCCCTCCTCGGCCGCGAGCGCGGCACGCACCAGCGCCGTGACGACGGCGCGGGCGGGGTCCGGCCTGCCGGAGGGAACGGTCACGCAGCCGAGGGTGGCACCGCCGGGTCCCGCGCGGTGCCGGAACGGGCGAATCCACCCGCGAATCCATCGGAAACGATCCTTGCGGACGAGCGGTCAACGGTGACGGGTCGACCGCGAAGGTAAAAACTTCACCGATCGGCCGGCACGGGCGTTCCCTCGGGCCCAGAGTTCCGTTTCAACGGTCAACGGAGACCTCCCTCCCTCCGTCCGTCATCCCGAGGAGTCGCTCATGAAGCAGACCTACACCCCGCCGGTGCTCGAGTCCCTCAGCCTCCGGGCCACCCAGGACCTCGAGCTCGACCTCGACATCATCATCGGCATCGGCAGCTGAGTCCGGCCAGCCGGCTGTCGGTCGCGGCGGCCTGGCTGCTGCTGGGGGCCACCCGGCTGCTCACGCTCGCCCTGCCCTCCGCGGTGGTGCGCCACCTGCTGGGCGGACGAGGCACACCGGACGCGACGGGGCCCGGATGGGGACCGGCCCCGTCGCCAGCCGGAGCGCGTGAGCTCGGGCGCGCCCGACGCATCGGCTGGGTCGTGCGCACCGCGGCCTCCCGCACGCCCTGGCGGTCCGACTGCTTCCCGCAGGCACTGACCGCCCGCCTGCTGCTGCGCGCTGCCCGCGTGCCGCACACCGTCACCTTCGGCCTGCGCCGCGACGCCGCCGGACAGCTCAAGGCCCACGTCTGGGTCGCCGCCGGCGAGGTCGCCGTCACCGGCGGTTCCAGCGACGCCTGGACCCGCGTCGGCGGCGCCGCGTGGGCGCCGCGACGCCCCTGACCCGACCACCAGGACCGCCATGCACACCGGCTACGGACTCCTCGTCGACAGCGACCTCCCGCTGCCCGAGCTGGCGCCTGCCCCGTCCACCGGTACGCCGGACGTGGTCATCCGCACCGGCTCGGTGCCTCCCCCGGGGGCCGACGCCTCCCTGCTCCCGCTCGGCCTGTGGCTCGACGGCGAGCGCATCGGCCTCGACGTCCCCGACGTCGGCCGGTTCGCCGTCGACCGCGGCACCGCGATCACCGTCGACGCCCTCCCCGGCACCGCACCGGACGTGGTGCGGCTGTTCCTGCTCGGCACCGCCTTCGGCGCGCTGATGCTCCAGCGCGGCCACCTGGTGCTGCACGGCAACGCGTTCCGCGTCGGCGACGCGTGTGCGGTCGTGCTGGGCCACTCCGGCGCCGGGAAGTCCACGCTCGCCGCGGAGATGCACCGGCGCGGCTTCGACGTGCTCAGCGACGACGTCGTGCCCGTCGACGCGCAGGGCCGGGCGCTGCCCGGCTGGCCGCGGATCAAGCTCTGGCAGGACGCCCTGGACCGGCTGGGTCGCGACAGCGCGGGGTTGCGCCGGGTGCGGGCCGAGCACGCCAAGTTCCACGTGCCCCTGGACCGTCCCGCGCTCGAGCCGCTGCCGGTGCGCTGGCTCTACGCCCTCGACCGGCACGACGGCCCGCTGCGGCTCACGCCGGTGACCGGCGCGGCGGTGTTCACCACGCTGCACGAGCACAGCTACCGCAACGAGCTGCTCGTGGGTCCGCACCGTCGTACCCACCTGGCGCGGAGCGCCGTCCTCGCCGCGAGCGCGCGGCTGGCGCGGCTCGACCGGCCGCGCGGCACCGACTCGGTCGCAGCGTCGGCCGACGCCGTGCTCGCCGACATCGGGCGCGACGTCCCGCTCGACCTCCTCGACCCGGGCGACCTGCCCGGCCTGCCCGGCCTGCCCGACCTGCCCGCCGTACGAGAGGACCACCATGCCCAAGCGCTCCGCTGACCAGGCCACCGCGACCCGCTGGGTCCGCGACGACGCCCTGCAGGCCGTCGAGATGAACGGCGAGTTCGTGATGATGGGGGTCGACCAGGGCGAGTACTACGCCGTCAAGGGCGTCGCCGCGACCCTGTGGCGCCACCTCGCCGAGCCGCGCGACGTCGACGCGCTGTGCGCCCTCGTCGCCGAGGAGTACGACGTCACGCCGGACGCCTGCCGGGCCGACGTCGAGGCGTTCGTCGACCAGCTGCACGGCAGGGGCATGGTGCACCCGGCCGCCTGACGGCCGCGTCCGCGACGCGCGGGTGGTCAGGCCAGGGCGCGGTCCAGCGCCGCCTTCACGTGCAGCGTCGTGCACGGGATGACCGGGATCTCGGAGTCGGCCTGGCGGATGAGCAGCTCGAGCTCGGAGCAGCCGAGGATCACGCCACCGGCGCCGGCGTCCCACAGCTCGCTGATCATCTCGACCACGGATCGGCGGGAGTCGTCGAGCACCTTCCCGTGCACCAGCTCGTCGTAGATGATCCGGTTCAGCTCGTCGTGGTGCGCGGCGTCCGGCACCACGACCTCGAGCCCGTGGCTGGCGATCCGGTCGGTGAAGAAGGTGCGCGACATCGCGAACTTCGTCCCGAGCAGGGCGACGGTCTCCACGCCCTCGGCCTTCGTGGCCTCCGCGACGACGTCACCGAGGTGCAGCAACGGGATGGAGACCGCGTCCTGGACCTGCTCGGCGACCCGGTGGAAGGTCGTCGTGCAGAGCATGAGGAAGTCGGCGCCGGCCCGCTCGACCGAGGTGGCCGCATCGCGCAGGACGGTCGCGACGCCGTCCCAGTCCTCCGCCTCCTGCAGGGCGGTGACCTCGGCGAAGTCGACCGACGCCATCACCGTCCTCGCGGAGTGGAAGCCGCCGAGGCGCTCCTCGACCCCACGGTTGAGGGCCTCGTAGTAGGCCGCACTGCTCTCCCAGGACATTCCGCCGACGAGGCCGATGGTCTGCATCCGGGCAGTGTAGGGCGTCCGCGACGATGCGGGTGGGAAGGTCCGCCGCCAGTAGGCTGGTCGTTCGTGTCCAAGACTCGTCGCACTGACCTCCGCAACGTCGCCATCGTGGCGCACGTCGACCACGGCAAGACCACCCTCGTCGACGCGATGCTCCACCAGGCCGGCGCCTTCAGCGCCCACGAGGCCGAGGGCGTCGCGGAGCGGGTCATGGACTCCGGTGACCTCGAGCGCGAGAAGGGCATCACGATCCTCGCGAAGAACACCGCGATCCGCTACACCGGCGCCCACGCGCCGGAGGGCGGGATGACGATCAACATCATCGACACCCCCGGCCACGCTGACTTCGGTGGCGAGGTCGAGCGCGGCCTGTCGATGGTCGACGGCATCGTGCTGCTGGTCGACGCCTCGGAGGGCCCGCTCCCCCAGACCCGCTTCGTGCTGCGCAAGGCGCTCAACGCCGGCATGCCGGTGATCCTCGTGGTCAACAAGACCGACCGCGGCGACGCCCGGATCGACGAGGTCGTCGACGAGACCTACGAGCTGTTCATGGACCTGCTCGACGACTCGCACAGCCAGGACGCCCTGGACTTCCCGGTGGTCTACGCCTCGGGCAAGGCCGGCATCGCCTCGCTGGAGAAGCCGGCGAACGCCAGCCTCCCGGCCGGCGACAACCTCGAGCCGCTCTTCCAGACGATCCTCGAGACCATCCCGGCCCCGGAGTACGACGAGGGCGCCCCGCTGCAGGCCCACGTCACCAACCTCGACGCCTCCCCCTTCCTCGGTCGCCTCGCGCTGCTGCGCATCAAGCAGGGCACCCTGAAGAAGGGCCAGCAGGTCGCGTGGATGCGTCGCGACGGCGACGTCAAGAACGTCAAGATCACCGAGCTCCTCATCACCGAGGGCCTCGAGCGCAAGCCCGGCGAGTCCGCGGGCCCCGGCGACATCGTCGCCGTCGCCGGCATCCCGGACATCACCATCGGCGAGACCCTCGCCGACCCGGAGAACCCGGTCGCGCTGCCGCTCATCCACGTCGACGAGCCGGCCATCTCGATGACCATCGGCACCAACACCTCCCCGCTGGTCGGCAAGGGCGGCAAGGGCCACAAGGTCACCGCCCGCCTGGTCAAGGACCGTCTCGACTCCGAGCTGATCGGCAACGTGTCGCTGCGCGTGCTGCCGACCGAGCGCCCCGACGCGTGGGAGGTGCAGGGCCGCGGCGAGCTGGCGCTGGCCATCCTGGTCGAGCAGATGCGCCGCGAGGGCTACGAGCTGACCGTCGGCAAGCCGCAGGTGGTCACCCGCGAGGTCGACGGCAAACTGCACGAGCCGTACGAGCGCCTCACCATCGACGCCCCCGAGGAGTTCCTCGGCACGATCACCGAGCTGCTCGCCAACCGCAAGGGCCGCATGGAGGGCATGACGAACCACGGCACCGGCTGGGTGCGGATGGAGTTCATCGTCCCCGCCCGCGGCCTGATCGGCTTCCGCACCGACTTCCTCACCGAGACCCGCGGCACCGGCATCGCGCACTCCATCTCGGAGGGCTACTTCCCGTGGGCCGGCGAGATCCGCTCGCGCCAGTCCGGCTCGCTGGTCGCCGACCGCGCGGGCGCGGCCACGGCGTACGCGATGACCTCGCTGCAGGAGCGCGGCGTGCTCTTCGTGGAGCCCGGCACCGAGGTCTACGAGGGCATGATCGTCGGCGAGAACTCCCGCGCCGACGACATGGACGTCAACATCACCAAGGAGAAGCAGCAGACCAACATCCGGTCCGCCACCTCCGACAACTTCGAGAAGCTCATCCCGCCGAAGAAGCTCTCCCTCGAGCAGTGCCTGGAGTTCTGCCGCGAGGACGAGTGCGTCGAGATCACGCCGGAGACGGTGCGGATCCGCAAGGTCATCCTCGACCAGAACGAGCGCGGGAAGATCGCGAGCCGAGCGCGTAAGGCGAACAAGTAGCCCGCCGCTTGCCAGAAGGAGCCCGTCGCGAAGAGATTCGCGGCGGGCTTCTGCTCTTCGCCGGTCAGTCGGCGTGCGCACTGGCACTGGAGGGGAGTCACAGGGGCACCAGCGGTCACAGGAATCACCGCTCCGGTGGCGATTCCCGAACTTGTTGACTGCTGTAGCGGCCACCAAGTCCCAGGAACGGCCACCAGGTACGTCGGTCCGGCAGCCCAGACGCACCTGCTGCCCCACCAGCCCCACCAGACCCACCAGCCTCGAGAATCACCACCCAGGCGGTGATTCCCGGCGGCGCGCACCCACGGCACCGCCGCCCTCCCAGCCACGACTGCTGTGACCGACTGCTGTGACCCGGGTCACCCGCCACAACCCTGATCATGGACGGCCCCGAAACGGTCCCGCGGCGGTGGTTAGCGTGCGGAGTCGACCTGTCGAGGGACGGGCGAGGAGAGGAGCCACCGTGAGCTTCGAGGAGCTGATGTCGACCCGCTGGAGCTGTCGGGAGTTCCTGCCCGAGACGCTCGACGAGGAGACGCTGACCCGGCTCTTCACCGCCGCCCAGCGCACGGCCTCGTGGTGCAACACGCAGTCCTGGGGTGTGCACCTGCTCTCCGGCGATGCCGCGGAGTGGCTCGGTAAAGAGTTGCTCGCCCGGGTGTCGTCCGGCTCCCCCGGTGCGGCGGACTTCCCGGTGCCCACGACCTACAGCGGGGTCTACGCCGACCGCCGCCGCGCCGCCGGGCACGGCCTCTACGAGGTGCTCGGCATCGAGCGGTCCGACTCCATGGGCCGGCTCGAGCAGATGCTGCGCAACTTCACCTTCTTCGGCGCCCCGCACGTCGCGATCGTCACCGCCGACGCCGAGCACGGGACCTACGGCGCCATCGACTGCGGCGGGTACGTCGCCAACCTGATGAACGCCGCCCACGACCTCGGCCTGGGCTCGATCGCGCAGGGTGCCATCGCGATGCACTCCGACGCGGTCCGCGAGCTGCTCGACCTGCCCGAGGACCGGCTCGTCGTCTGCGCGGTCTCGTTCGGCAGGCCCGCGTCGGGCCACCCGGTCAACAGCTTCCGCACCGAGCGCGCGTCGCTCGACGAGGTCGTCACCCGGGTCGAGCGACCGTGACCGCCGAGCCGGTTAGCCTCGACGCCATGAGCGCCAACGACGTCCTCACCGCCCGCCAGCACTCCCTCGGGGACCTCACCCGCCGCACCGCCCAGCGCGTGCCCGACAAGCTCGCGATCGCCGACCGCGGCACCGAGCTGACCTTCGCCGACCTCGAGGCGTACGTCGAGCGGACCGCTGCCGCGATCGCCGCGGCCGGACTGGCCAAGGGTGACCGGCTGGCGCTGCTGAGCCACAACTGCTGGGAGTTCGCGGTCCTCAACTTCGCCGCCGCCCGGGCCGGCGTGGTGCTGGTGCCGATCAACTTCATGCTGGGCGCCGACGAGATCGCCTTCATCCTCGACCACAGCGGCGCGACCGGCTTCGTGGTGGAGGACGCCCTCGTGCCGACGGCCGACGCCGCCGTAGCCGCCGCTGCCGACCCGCAGGTGCGGCTGCGCCACGTGATCCGGCTGACGGACGCGGAGGTGCCCGACGGCTGGGTCGACCTCGCGGAGTGGCTGGAGCACGACGGCCCGCCGGTCGTCGTACCCGTGGGCGACGACGACCCGGTGCGGATGATGTTCACCTCCGGCACCGAGTCCCGCCCCAAGGGCGCGCTGCTGAGCAGCCGGTCGCTGATGTGGCAGTACGTCTCGTGCGTCGTCGACGGCTCGATGTCCGCCGACGACGTCGAGCTGCACACGCTGCCGCTCTACCACTGCGCGCAGCTCGACTGCTTCCTCGGCACCGACGTCTACCTCGGCGCGACGAGCATCATCCTGCCCGGCCCCGACCCGGCCACCGTGCTGCGCACCATCGCGGAGCGCAAGGTGACGAAGTTCTTCGCGCCGCCGACGGTGTGGATCGGGCTGCTGCGCCACCCTGACTTCGACAGCACCGACCTGTCGAGCCTGCGCAAGGGCTACTACGGCGCCTCCCCCATGCCGGTGGAGGTCCTGCGCGAGCTGCAGGAGCGGCTGCCCGACGTACAGCTGTGGAACTTCTACGGCCAGACCGAGATGGCACCGGTGGCGACGATCCTGGGCCCGGACGAGCAGCTCCCCTTCGCCGGGTCGGCGGGCCGGGCGGCGGTCAACGTCGAGACCCGGATCGTCGACGACAACGACGAGCCGGTGCCGGCGGGCACGGTCGGCGAGATCGTGCACCGCAGCCCGCACGCGACCCTGGGCTACTACAACGACCCGGAGAAGACGGCCGAGGCGTTCCGCGGCGGCTGGTTCCACTCCGGCGACCTGGGCTACCTCGACGACACCGGCCACCTCTACGTCGTCGACCGCAAGAAGGACATGATCAAGACCGGCGGCGAGAACGTCGCGAGCCGCGAGGTCGAGGAGGCGATCTACACCCACCCCGACGTCGCCGAGGTCGCCGTGTTCGGCGTCAGCCACCCGCGCTGGGTCGAGGCGGTCGCCGCGGTCGTCGTGCCGAAGGACGGCGCGAGCCTGGCCGCTGAGGACGTCGTCGCCCACGCCCGCGGGCAGCTCGCCGGCTACAAGGCGCCGAAGTACGTCGTCGTCGCCGAGAGCCTGCCGAAGAACCCCAGCGGCAAGATCCTCAAGCGCCAGCTGCGCGACACCCACGCCGACCTCGCGGCCGGCGACCAGGAGTGAGCGCCACGGTGGACGCGTGAGCCCGCAGTCGGCGCGCGAGGACCGCTGGCTGTTCGTGACGCTCCTGGCGGTCACCGTCGTCTCGTCCATCGTGAGCAGCCTCGGGGCGCCGCTGGTCCCCAGCATCGCCGAGCGGTACGACGTCCCGGTCTCGACCGCGCAGTGGATCCTCACCGCGAGCATGGTCGCCGCCGCAGCAGCCACGCCCGTCATCGGGCGCTGGGGCAGTGGCCGCTTGCGGCGTCCGGTGGTGGTCGGCGCACTCCTCGTCGTGCTCGCCGGGACCCTCCTCGCGGCGCTCCCGCTCGGGATGGGTCCGCTCATCGTCGGGCGCGCCGCACAGGGCATCGGCCTGGCCGTCGTACCCCTCACGCTGGCGGTCGCGCGGGACGCGTGGACCGGCGACCGGCTGGTCTCCCGGCTCTCCCTGCTCTCCGTCGCGACCGTGGCTGGCGCGGGCCTGGGCTACCCCTTCACCGGGCTGGTGGCCGACCAGCTCGGCGTGGCCGGCGCCTACGGCATGGGAGCAGGACTGGTCGCCATCACCCTGGTGCTCGCGTGGCGCCACCTCCCCCGCACCGCGCCCGGCGAGCCGCAGCCGGTCGACCTGCCCAGCGCAGTCCTCGTCGCCGCCGGCACCGTCGCCGTCCTGCTCGCGGTCAGCGAGGGCGAGAAGTGGGGCTGGCTGTCCGCCGGGGTGCTCGGCCTCGCCGCGGGCGGGGCCGCCCTGCTGGTCGGCTGGGTCGTGCGGACCCGCCACCTGACCGGCCGCGGCCGGCTGCCGCTCGTCGACCTCCGCCTGGCCGCGCGGCCGGGCGTGCTGGGGCCGAACGCGGTCGCGTTCGCCCTCGCCGTCGGGATGTACGGCCTGCTCACGATCGTCGTGCTCCTCGTCCGTGCCGACGGCAGCGCCGGCTGGGGCCTCGACCGGGGTGCCGCGGCCGCTGGGCTGGTGCTCGTGCCGTACGCCGTGTGCAGCGTCGGCGGCAGCCGGCTCGCGTTGCGGGTCTCCCGCCGCTTCGGCCCGCACCTGTTGCTGCCCGTCGGGGCGACCACCTTCGCCGCCGCCATGGTGCTGCTCGCACTGCACCACCACACGCTGCCCGCAGCGCTGCTCGCGATGGCTGTCGGCGGCCTCGGCAGCGGGTTCACGTTCTCCTCGCTCGCCCCCTTGATCGTGCCGCACGTGCCGCGCGAGGAGACCGGCAGCGCGATGGCGTTCAACCTGCTGCTGCGCTACCTCGGCTTCTCGACCGGCTCGGCCGTCAGCGTCGCCCTCGTCGGGGTGTACGGCGGTGACGACGCCGCCTTCCGCGCGACCGGACTCACCCTCGCGGCGCTCTGCTTCGTGACCGGCGCCGTCGTCGCGCTCGCCGGGCGCCGGCACCCCGGGACCCCTGTCCCGGCCTGAGGCACGGGTCCGGGCACACCCGCAGGTCCGGGCAATCGGATGCGATGGCAGCGGATCCGATTGCAGCGCATTCGCTGCCCGGGTTGGCCCCGACGGGTCATTGTCGCCGGGACCGGCGCGGGCGTGTGATGTGCGCAGGGCCGAGAGGGATCCGGTGGGAGAGCCGGAGGGGAGAAACGGCCCGTCGAACACTGCGTCGCCCTCGGGGGTTCTCGGGGACAGGTGTCGGTCCACTTCGACCG
This sequence comes from Nocardioides sp. J54, assembly GCF_000519005.1. Taxonomy (GTDB): domain Bacteria; phylum Actinomycetota; class Actinomycetes; order Propionibacteriales; family Nocardioidaceae; genus Nocardioides. The sequence goes on from NZ_JAER01000005.1 coordinate 96,667, forward strand.
CGTGCACCTTCCCTGCACCCGTAGACCTTTGGGGGACATCGTCCGATGCGACACAACCATCGCGCCTCGACCAGGCGCTGGCGGCGATCGGCCGCCGTGCTCAGCTGTCTCGTGCTCGCGCTCGGCGCAGCCATCATCCGGCCCGACTCCGCAACCGCGGAGCCCGTCGGCCCGTACGACATCGACGGGGTCGTCATTCCCGACTCCGGTGCCCAGGAGGTCCCGGACACCGTGTCGCCGTCGAGCGACGCGAACGGCTTCGGCAGCGTCAAGGAGCTCGGGCCGAAGAACGGCAGCTCCACCAAGATCGGCGTCATCCACAATGCCGCCACCCCGATGCTCGACATGACCAACCCGAACGCACAGGTCGACCTGCGCCGGGCCTGGCTCGACCTGCAGCGGGACGACACCGGCGACGACTGGATCTACTTCGCGTGGGAGCGTGACGCGAACAGCGGTAGCGGCTTCATCTCCTTCGAGTTCATGGCCAGCCCGCTCCCGGCGGGCTGCGACTACAGCGCCAGCGAGACGGCCCTGCGGGCGAGCTGCAACCCGTGGGCCAACCGCCAGGCCGGTGACTTCCTCATCCTGTGGGACCAGAGCGGCAGCAGCACCACGCTCTACAAGAGGATCTGGACCCAGCCGGTCCAGAACGGGCCACTGGTGCTCGGTGGGGCGACCATGATCACCGCGGGCCTGGCGAAGTTCAGCCCCGACAAGTTCAAGGGCGAGGCCGCCATCAACCTGACCGACGAGGGGCTCAGCGACGGCGGCTGCCAGGTCTTCGCCAACGTCATCCCGAGCACGGTCACCGGGAACTCGGACACGGCCGACTACAAGGACACGATCCTCAACGACCTGAAGCCGATCAGCACCTGCGACGCCACCCTCACCACCACCCCGAAGACCGGAGCCGGTGAGGACATCGGCGCCGGCGGGATCTCGATCGGCAGCGGCGTGGTCGAGGTGAAGGACAGCGCGACGCTCGACCTCGACGGCGGGTCGGCGACGCCCACCGGGGCGATCACGTTCACGCTCTGCTACCTCGACAGCACCCCGGACAAGTGTGTGGAGGTCGGGTCGACGAGCATCGCCGGCGGCAGCTACCCGAAGACGGTGACCTCGCCCTCGGCGTACGTCACTGCAGCAGGTGACTACTGCTGGTCCGCCAGCTGGCCGGGGGACGCCGCCAACGGTATCCCGGCCGCCACGGAGTCGAACCCCGACGACGAGTGCTTCACCGTCAACCCGGTGACGCCGACGCTGAGCACCACGGCGGGCGACGACGTCTTCCTCGGCGGGTCCGTGAGCGACAGCGCGACCCTGGGCGGCACGGCGACGCAGCCGACGGCGGCGGTGATCCACACGACCTCGACCTCGGGTGCGGCGGCGAACGGGACGATCACGTTCCGGCTGTACGGGCCGAGCGAGGATGGTTGCGGCTCGCTCGCCTACACCTCGCCCGCCGTCGCGGTCAGCGGCAACGGCAGCTACAGCACGCCCGACCCGCAGTTCGTGCCGACCGCTGTCGGTGACTACCACTGGGTCGCGACCTACTCGGGATCGTCACCCAACACCAGCGGTGTCACCCACAACAGCGACTGCACCGACACCGACGAGGACGTGGTGGTCAGCTCCGTCGCCTCGACCCTCTCGACGGAGCAGAGCTGGGTGCCGAACGACTCGGCGACGCTCACCGCGCCGTCCGGCGGGACGATGACGGGCACCGTCACCTTCCGGTTCTTCGACAACGGGACCTGCACCGGCACCCCGGTGTGGACCGAGGACCGCGCAGTCAACGGGGCGTCGGGGGTGGAGGTCTCGACGACCAACGACGAGGCCGTCAGCACCTCCGGGACGTACTCCTTCGAGGTGTCCTACGACAGCACCAACCCGGCGCAGCAGGACATCGGGGCGAGCTGTGAGGAGACGTCGGCCCTGACGATCGACAACGGGGACCCGGTGAGCAGCGACGACTGACGACGACCGACCCTGACCGATCGACCACGACAGCACGGCCCCATCCGGTTGGATGGGGCCGTGCTCGTCGACCTGCAGCTCGATGCCCGCCCCGACCGCGTCCTGGCCCGGGCGCGGGAGCTGACCGAGGCCGGTGCGGCGGGCCTGTTCACCTTCGAGGGCCCGCACGACGTCTTCCTCCCGCTCGCGGCGGTCGCCGGGCAGGTCGACGCCGACCTGATGACCAACGTCGCGATCGCGATGCCCCGCTCCCCGATGCACCTGGCCCACGCGGCGTGGGACCTGCAGCTGATGTCCGGCGGCCGGTTCCGGCTCGGCCTCGGGTCGCAGATCCGCCCTCACGTCGAGAAGAGGTACGGCGCCCGGTGGTCCCCGCCGGCCGAGCGGATGCGCGAGATCGTGGCTGCCACCCAGGCCATCCTCACCTCGTGGCAGGAGGGCACCCGGCTGGAGTTCCGCGGTGAGCACACCACGCACACACTGATGCCGCCGACCTTCGTCCCCGGCCCGAACCCGTTCGGGCCTCCGCCGGTCCTGCTCGGCGCGCTCGGTCCACGGATGACCCGCACCGCCGCCGAGGTCGCCGACGGCCTGCTGGTCATGCCCTTCCACACCCACCGCCACTTCCACGAGCGGACGCTGCCCGCCGTGGCCGAGGGCCTCGCCCGGCGGCACCGGACCGGCAGCCGCTTCGAGGTCTTCCCGCAGGCGATCCTCGCGATGGGCCGCACCGACGAGGAGCTCGCCACCGCGCGGTCCGGCGTACGGGCCCTCCTGGCGTTCTACGGCTCCACGCCGGCGTACCGCCCGGTGCTCGACGTCGAGGGATGGGGCGACCTGCAGCCGGAGCTGAACCGGTTGTCGAAGACCGGTGACGTCGCCGCGATGGTCGCCCTGGTCGACGACACGATGCTCGAGACGATCGCCGTGGTCGGCACGCCCGAGGAGTGCGCCGCCGAGGTGCGGCGGCGCTTCGCCGGCGCGCCGGGGGTGGCGGACCGGGTGTGCTGCTACTTCCCCGGCCACGACCCCTCGGGCGAGCAGGTCGCGGCGCTGGTCGGCGCGCTGAATGCTGAGACCTGAGCCATACCGGCCAGTAGCCGGGGGTGGTGGTGCGACAATCCCCACGCGCTCGGGAGCCCCCGCCCGGGCCCTGCTCCACACCCCCACGGACGGACAGCAATGATCGAACTCCTCGAGGCGGCCGTCGCCGCCCGCCCCGACGACGTCGTGGTGACCAGCCCGTACGGCACCACCACCTACGCCGAGCTCCACCGCGACGTCCAGGCGATCGCGACCGCGCTGGTCGAGCGCGACCTGCGCCGCATCGCCATCCTCGACCCCGACCCCGCGCACGTGCTGGCGGTCCTCGCCGCCTGCTCCCGGGTCGGCGTGGAGGGCTGCGTCTACCCGCTCGCGCCGACCGACGACGCCATCGACGAGATGGTCGCGCGCTTCGAGCACGAGGTCGTCGTCACCGGGCGCGGCATCTCCTCGCCGGTCGTCGGGTACGCCGAGCTCGCCGCCACCACGCCCGGCGACCTGCCGGCGCTGCCGGAGTCCCGGCCGATCATGGCGATGACCACCGGCACCAGCGGCTTCCCGCGCGGCGTCCGGCATGAGTGGGACCGCCTGCTGCGCACCACCCACAAGATCAAGCCGGCGCCCGAGCAGCGCTGGCTGCTGGCCTACGGGCTCAACCAGTTCGGCGGCCTGCAGATCCTCATCCACGTGCTGGCCGCTCAGGCGATGCTCGTCGCCGCGGAGTCCTTCCAGCCCCGCGACGCCCTCGACGCCATGCGCGCCTCCGGCGTCACCCACGCCAGCGGCACCCCGACCTTCTGGCGCTTCCTGCTCGCCGAGATCAAGTCCGACGGCGGCGCCGTGCCGGACCTGCGGCAGGTCAGCCTCGGCGGCGAGGCGGTGCCCGGCGCGCTCCTGGACCGGATCACGGAGCGCTTCCCGAACGCCAACATCTCCCAGATCTACGGCGCCACCGAGTTCGGGCAGAACGTCACGGTCCGCGACGGTCGCCCCGGGCTGCCGATCTCCATGCTCGAGCCCGGCGGCGACGTCGAGTTCAAGGTGCAGGACGGCGAGCTGTGGGTGCGTTCGAAGGCCTCGATGCTCGGCTACCACGGCGAGGAGGAGGTTCCCGACGGCGCCTGGCGCGCGACCGGTGACCTGGTCGAGGTCGTCGGCGACCGGATCGAGTTCCGCGGCCGCAAGACCGACGTCGTCAACGTGGGCGGCGTCAAGGTGCACCCCATCCCGATCGAGGACCGGGTGAGCAAGGTCGACGGCGTCTCGCTCGTGCGTGCCTACGGCCGCCCGAACCCGATGGTCGGGCACGTGCTCGCCGTCGAGATCGTCCTCGAGCCGGGGTACGACGAGAAGGCGGTCGCCAGCGAGGTCCGCGCCGTGTGCGCCGACCTCCCGCCGGCGGCCCGGCCGCGGAGCATCAAGTTCCTCGACACGATGACCACGACCGGCAACAAGATGCTGCGGGGCGCCGGGCGCTGACCCGGGCCCGGGCGAGCCGGCCCGACGGGACCGCCGGGCCGGCTCAGCGGCCGAAGGCCGGCTTCTCCTTGGCGAGGAACGCCCGCACGCCCTCCTTGAAGTCAGGGCCGGAGTAGACCTCGCGCAGCAGCGCCTCCTCACCGTCGATCGACGCCTCGGCAGGACGGGCGCGGGAGACGAGCTGGTGCTTCGTGGCCTCGATGGTGACCCGCGAGGCCTGCGCGATCCCGGCCGCGAGGTCGGCGACCTCGGCATCGAGCGCCGCGGCGTCCGGCACCGCGGCGGCGAGCGCGCCGACGGCGTACGCGCGCTCGGCGGAGACCAGGCGCGAGGCGAGCAGCATCTCGCGGGTCAGCGACTCGCCGAAGATCGCCTGGCAGCGGTAGAGCACCGTGCCCGACAGCGCGTTGCCGAGGGTGCGCGCGATCGGGTAGCCGAAGCGGGAGGCGGTGGTCGCGACGCGCAGGTCGCAGTGGGTCGCGACGGCCAGGCCGCCGCCGACGCAGACGCCGTCGACGGCCGCGATGGTGACCTGCGGGAGCGACCAGAGCCGGTCGAACATCTCGCGGATCCAGTTCTCGTAGTCGACCGCGTCGGCCTCGAGGAAGTCGCTGATCTCGTTGCCGGCGGCGAACGCCTTGCCGCCCGCGCCGCGCAGGACGACCACGCGGACCGAGCGGTCCTCGGCCGTCTGCTCCCACAGGGCCCGCAGCTCGCCGTACATCTCCCTGGTGAAGGCGTTGCGGCGCTCGGGGCGGTTGAAGGTCACCTCGAGCACGCCCGGCCCGATGCGGTCGCGGTCGATCAGCAGGTCGTCGGTCACGCCCGCGAGGGTACCGCCGCGCGGACCGCTCCCCTCACGGCCGGTGCGGACGCGAGAAGCCCCGCTCGCTGACCACGAACGCCGCCACGACACCCGCGACCGCGCCGAAGAGGTGGCCCTGCCAGGAGACGCCCGGCTGACCGGGCAGGACGCCCCACAGGACGCTGCCGTAGACGACGAGCACGACCAGGCCGATCAGGATCTCCGACGGCTTGCGGTCCACGAACCCCTGCACCGCCAGGTAGGTGATCCAGCCGAAGATCAACCCGGACGCACCGGCGTGCACCGAGCTGCCGCCCGCGACCAGCCACACCGCGAGCCCGCCGAGCAGCCAGATCACCGCGGTCGCGGCGAAGCCGCGCGCCAGCCCGGTGGCGAGGGTGAGGAATCCGAGCACCAGCGCTGGCACGGTGTTCGCGGTCAGGTGCCCCCACCCACCGTGCAGCAGCGGCGCCGCGATGATCCCGAGCAGCCCCTCCCCCGACCGCGGCTGGATCCCCCAGCCGTCGAGCCGGTTCGACACCGCAGCGTCGATGACCTCGATGACCCACAGCAGCGCCACGAACGTGACTGCCACCAGCCCGGCCACCTGCCACGCCGGCCTGGTCCGACTCGTCCCCGTCATGCTCACCCCGCCAGTCTGGCACCCCACCCGACTCCCCGAAGCGTCACTTCTGGCCCGTTGAGACGTCACCTGCGGCCCGTCGAGTGGTCAGGAAGGGCACCTCGAGTGGTCAGGAAGGGCACCTCGAGTGGTCACTTGCGGCAGGTTGAAACGTCACCGGACCGGACGACGTACGCACGTGACGCCTCAACCCGCCAGGTCCGACCACTCAACCGGCCAGAAGTGACGTCTCAAACCGGCAGAAGTGACGTCTCGACGAGCCACAGGTGACGTCTCAACCCGCCACAGGTGACGCCTCGACGAGCCACAGGTGACGTCTCAACCGGCCAGAAGTGACGCCTCGACGAGCCACAGGTGACGTCTCAACGGGGCCAGACGGCGACCCAGTACTGCACGCCGAAGGGGGCGGCGTCGTAGAGGACGTCGGCGTCGGCGAGCGGCGGGAGGTCGGCGAGGCAGGTGGTGTCGGCCCAGAGGTCGGCGGCGAGGGCCGGGTCGGTGGCAGCGGCGGAGAAGTCGGCGCGGAGGACGGCGTCGAAGGCCTCGGCGCGCTCGTCGAGGTGGCCGGGGGCCTTCTCGGTGCGCTTGGCGGAGCCGTTGCCGACGACCAGCACGCCGGTCTCGCCGGTTTCCACGACCTCAGCGCCCACCTCGGCGACCAGCGCGGCAGCGACGGCAGCCCCCGAGCCGCCCGTGGCGGGCGAGGCGACGACGCGGACCCGCGGGCCGAGGCGGCCGACGGCGGCCCGGCACGCGGCGCGGAGGTCGGCGACCGGGTCCTCGATCGAGCGGTACGACGGAAGCAGGGCCAGCACGCCCGGCACGAGTGCCGTCACGGGCCGGTCGGCGGGCGCGCTCACTGCAGCCCCCGGATCGCGCGCAGGGGCGGTCGGCGGCCGGCGATCGACCAGACCATGTCGACGGTCTGGCGGGTCTCGACGACCTGGTGGACGCGGTAGATCCGGGCCCCGGCGAGGGCGCACACCGACGTCGCGGCGAGGGTACCGACGAGCCGCTCGCCGACCTCGAGGCCGAGGGTCTCGCCGACGAAGTCCTTGTTGGACAGCGAGACCAGCACCGGCCATCCGGTGGCGACCATCTCGCCGATCCGGCGGGTCACCTCGAGGGAGTGGAAGGTGTTCTTGCCGAAGTCGTGGGCGGGGTCGATGACGATCGACTCGCGCGCGACGCCCGCCGCGAGCGCCCGTTCGGCGTAGGCGACCGTGTCGTGGATCGCGGCGGCGACCACGTCGTCGTAGTCGATGCGGTAGGGCCGGGTCCGCGGGGTCACGCCGCCGGTGTGGGTGCAGATGATCGCGGCGTCGTGCTCGGCGGCGACGTCGACGAGCTCGGGGTCCGCGCCGCCCCAGGCGTCGTTGAGGACGTCGGCGCCCGCAGCGCAGACGGCGGCACCGACCTCCGCGCGCCAGGTGTCGACGGAGATGACCAGCGAGGGGTACTGCTCGCGCACCCGCGCCACGAAGTCGACGACCCGCGCCTTCTCCTCGGCTGGCGAGATCTCCACGCCGGGCGCGGCCTTGATGCCGCCGATGTCGACGATCTCCGCGCCCTGGGCGACGACCTCGGCAACCCGCGCGAACGCCGCCTCCTCCGCCCACGTCGCGCCCTTGTCGAAGAACGAGTCGGGGGTGCGGTTGACGATCGCCATCATCAACGGCTCGTCGTCGCCGAACTGCTGGCGTCCGAGTCTCACAGGTAGGCCTCCGCCGGTGGGCGCTCGAGGGTGGGTACGACGCGGGTGACGGGCTCGAGCCCGCGCAGGTACTGCCGCAGCTCCGCCGCCTCGGGGGCAGCTCCCGCGCGGCCTGCCCCGTCACCGCCGGGCTCGTCACCGGGCAGCTCCACGCCGGACCGCGCCAGTGCCGCCGCGATGATCTGGGTGGCCATCCCGCCGAGGTCGCGCAACGCCTGGTGCCGGTGCGCGCGCACCCCGAGGTCGACCTGCACGACGGCGTCGGGTCCGGCGGCGCGGACGGTGTCGACGAGCGCGGCCAGCTCCACGGCGTACCCGGTCGGCACGGGCAGCCCGGCGAACCAGGAGCGGCGCACGGCCCACTCCCCCGCCAGCGGCTGCACGAGCTCGCCGAGGAAGGGGAAGAGCAGCGCGATGAGCGGCCGGGCGACGAGCTCGGTGACGCGACCGCCCTCGAGCGGGCCGTCGGCGCCGGGGCGCTCGTAGAAGCCCTTGACCAGCTGGACCTGCGGGTCGGAGAGCAGGGGGCCGAGCAGGCCGGGCACGAAGTGGGTGTCCCAGTCGTGCAGGTCGGCGTCCATGAACACGACGAGGTCGCCGGTGGTGACGAAGAGCGACTTCCACATCGCCTCGCCCTTGCCGGGGTGGGTGCCGAGGTCGGGCCGGATCTCGGCGGAGCGGTGCACCCGCGCGCCGGCGGACTCCGCGACGGCGTAGGTGTCGTCGACGGAGTCGCTGTCGATCACGACCACCTCGTCGACGAGCGCGACGGTGTCGACGAGGGCCTCACGGACCCGGGTGACCACGTCGCCGACGGTGGCCGCCTCGTTGCGGGCGGGGACCACGAGGCTCACCTGCTGCCCCAGCCGCTCCTTGGCCCCCAGCAGCCCCTCGAGGGACCAGTCGTCCCAGTGGGCGGCGCGGATCCCCATGCCCGCCAACCTACCGGGCGCGAACCCGGGGATTTTGCCGAGGTCCGGCCCCGAGAACGCGTTCCAGTGCTACGGTCCGAAGCCTCGGGAATTTGGTGGGCGCTCCCTCCCCCAGGAGATTCCGATGAGCCTTGGACGTTGGCGGCGCAAGGTGCGTTGCCTGGTGAAGCACGGCCCGCGCGGCTGCCCGCACATCGAGCGGCACAGCAAGCGGCCACGACGCAAGAAGAGGTTGCAGGCAGGCGGTGGACGGCACCGGCCCCCGGTGCGGATCGTCGACCCCTCCGAGCTGCTGACGGGCCACTAGGAGCCGCCCCTCGACGCGCCCGCCGGCACGACGTCAGCGGGCCAGGTAGTCGCGCACCGCGACGGCGATCGCGCGCCCGTAACGCCGCTGCCCCGCCCGGCTCTCCATCCGGGCCGCGTCGTCGGGGTGCCGCATGTTGCCGAGCTCGGCCATCACGGCCGGGACGTCGGACAGGTTGAGCGTGCCCAGGTCGTCGCGGGCGTCGATCCCGTCCGCGCCGCGATACGTCGCCGGCGGGATCCCGGCCGCGACCAGGGCGTCGCGCAGGGTCCGTGCCAGCCGGCGCGAGGGGCGCTCGATGTCGTCGGTCCAGCCCTCGCGCAGCGCCGGGCGGATCACGTGGAAGCCGGTCGCGCCGGGGTCGAGGTTGCCGTCCGCGTGGATGCTGACCCGCACGTCGGCGGTCGGCCCGCGCTCGCCGGGGTTGCCGACGCGGCCGCGCTCGTCGACGCACGGGCCCCACTGGTCGTCGGAGTCGGTGTCGCGGGTGAGCACGACCTTCGCGCCCATCCGTTCCAGGTGCCGTCTCGCCACGCGGGCGACCGCCCAGGTGAAGGTCGACTCCGGCAGGCCGCTGTTCGTGGCCGTGCCGGTGGTGTTGCACTCCTTGGCGAACCCGCCGGCGTCGACGAGCCGGTTGACCTCGGCGACGTGGCGGCGGTTGCCGAGCTGGTGGCCCGGGTCGAGGACGACGACCCGGCCGGCGAGCGGACGAGCCGGCCGGGGGTCGCGGTCTGCCTGCGTGGAGGCGCTCGACCCACCGGTCGGCCCAGCGATCGACCCAGTGGTCGGCCCGGCGGTCGAGGTCACCGGCGCGGGCCCCCGCGACCCGTCGGTCTGGCAGCCCGCGAGCAGGACGGCCGCAGCCACCACGGCGAGGCGGCGTCGGCGGGCTGGCACCCGGCCACCCTACGTTCCGCCAAAGCGCGTCCCGGCGCCGCACGACGTCCCTAGGATCGGTCGCATGTGGGTGGGCGTCCTGGGCCCGACCGTCGTGGAGGTCGCCGGCCGACCGGTGGCCGTCGCGGCCGCGAAGCACCGCGCGCTGCTGGCCGCCCTCGCGCTGGCCGACGGGCGCCCCGCACCGGCCGCCTCCCTCGTCGCGGCGCTGTGGGGCGAGGACCCGCCAGCGAGCGCCGCGGCGACGCTGCAGACCTACGTCTCCCAGATCCGGCGCCTGCTCGAGCCGGACCTGCCGCCACGATCGCCGTCGTCGTACCTCTCCAGCAGCGGGCACGGCTACCTCCTCCACGCCCGCACCGACGCCGCCGAGCTGACCGCCGCCGTCACCGAGGCGGCCGGCCTGGTGGCCGGGCTCGGCACGGTCCCGGTCGCCCCGGCCACCGATGTCGGGCCGGTCCTCGACCGGCTCACCGGGGCGCTGGCGCTGTGGCGCGGCGAGCCGTACGCCGACCTGCCCGCCTCCGACGCGGTCGACCCCGAGCGCGCCCGGCTCGAGGAGGTGCACCTGCTGGCCCGCGAGCAGCGCGCCGCGCTGCTGGTCGCCGCCGGCCGCGACGCGGAGGCGGTCGCCGGCCTGGAGGCGCTCACCCGGGCACACCCGCTGCGCGAGCGGCCGTGGACGCTGCTGGCCACGGCGCTGGCCCGCACCGGCCGCCAGGCCGACGGCCTCGCCGTGCTGGACCGCCTGCGGCGCACCCTCGACGACGAGCTCGGCATCGAGCCGTCCGGGGCCGTGCGCGAGCTGCAGACCACGATCCTGCGGCAGGAGCTGCCCGCCGCGGCCGCGACCCTGGCGGTGTCCACCGCGACCACAGCCACCGCACCTCCGCCGCCGGCCGGACCACCCGACCCAGCGATGCCGGCGCCGCCGGAGCCCGCCCGCGTCGTCGTGCCCCCGTGGCCGCTCGTCGGACGCGACACCCACCTCGCCGGGCTGACCGCACTGCTCGACGGGGCCGTGCAGGGCCGCGCAGGCTTCGCCGCGATCGTCGGCGACGCCGGCGCCGGCAAGACCCGGCTCGGCGCGGAGCTCGCGCTGCGGGCGCAGGCCGCGGACGCGCTCGTGCTGATCGGCCGCTGCTCGCAGGAGGAGGACGCACCGCCGCTGTGGCCGTGGACCTCCGCGCTCGGCCTCGCCCCGCGCGTCCACGGCCCGGACCACGACGCGGCGCGGTTCGCGGTGGCCGAGGAGGTCCGGCGCGCGCTGTCCCACCTCGCCCGCGACCGCACGGTCCTGCTCGGCCTCGAGGACCTGCACTGGGCCGACGCGTCGTCGCTGCGGGTGCTGCGCCACCTGTGCACGCACGTCGAGCCGGACCTCCGGCTGCTCGTGGTCGCGACCTGGCGACCCAGCGGCGAGGCCGAGCCGGCGCTCGCCGAGACCGCCGCCGCACTCGCCCGGCAGCACGCGCTGCGCATCGACCTCGGCGGCCTGTCCGCGGACGAGACCGCCGCCCTGCTCGACGCGCTGACCGGGGACGGCGACCCTGCACTGGCCGGGGCGCTGCACCGGCGGACCGAGGGCAACCCGTTCTTCCTCGTCGAGTACGGCCGCCTCGCCCGCAGCGAGGAGCGCGGCCTGGCCGAGGTCGTCGACGACCTGCCGTCGACCGTCGCTGCCGTCGTCAACCGCCGCATCGCCCAGCTCCCACCCGACACGGCTGCGGCGCTCACCTCGGGTGCTGCGATCGGCCGGGAGTTCGGGCTCGACCTGCTCGCCCCGGCACTCGGCCGCGACGAGCTGGAGGTGCTCGACCTGCTGGAGCCGGCGGTCACCGCCGACCTGGTGCAGGACCTCGGCGGTGACCGGTTCCGCTTCGTGCACGCGCTGGTCCGGGAGGCGGCGTACGACGCCCTGGCGCCCTCGCGGCGCGAGCGGCTCCACGCCACCCTCGCCGGCCTCGTCGAGCAGGCGCCCGACAACGACCGCCGCGCCGCGGAGCTCGCACGGCACTGGGAGGCCGCTGGTCCCCGGCACGTGCGCGCCGCCCACCTGGCCGCCGCCGCGGCCGGCGACCAGGCGCTCGCCGCGCACGCGACCGACGAGGCGCGGGACCACCTCGCGACCGCGCTGCGCCTGCTGGAGCAGGACCCGTCCGCCACGGTCCGCGAGCGGGTCGACCTGCTGGTGCGCTACGCCGACGCCTGCCGCTGGAGCACCCGGCGGCTGGAGATGCATGCCGCCGCCGACGAGGCCGTCGTGCTGGCCGGCTCGCTCGGCGACACCGGGCTGGTCGTGGCGGCCGCCTCGGTGGCCAGCCGCGACGCGCTCTGGCCCGCCCGTGCGTACGGCGAGTGGAACGCCGACGTCGTCGAGACCCTGCGCGCCACGCTGGCCGGCCAGTCCGGTGACAGCGAGGTGCACTGCCGGCTCCTGCTGGCCCTGGCGACCGAGGCCTACTACTGCGCCAGCGCCGCCGAGCTGGACGCCTGGAGCGCCGAGGCGATCGCGATGGCCCGGCGTCTCGGCGACGACACCCTCCTGCTCAGCGCCCTCGCCGGGTCCGCGGCGACGGGCTTCCGCCGCAGCACCGCTCCGCAGCGCCGCGCGTGGTGCGAGGAAGGCATCGACCTCGCCGGCCGGATCGGCGACGAGCGCACCCGCACGCACCTGCGCATCCTGCTCGCGACGACCCGCTGCGAGCTCGGTGACGTCGACGGTCTGGTCGAGGAGGTCGAGGAGATCGCCCGGACCGCCCTCGACGACAAGCTCTACTTCGTGGAGATGGTCGCGCTGACCTTCCTCCACTCGTGGGCGGCGATGGGCGACGACCAGGAGCGGATCGCCACCGTCTTCGGCCGGCTGATCGACTGCTTCGACCTGGTCTCCACCGCCCACAAGGTCGACACCGTGCAGGGCGCCGCGCTGTTCGTGCCGCTGTGGGACCCGAAGGCACCGATGCCGTCGGACGACACGGTGCTGCGCTTCCTCGAGGAGTCGGCGATGCCGATCGGGCCCGCAGCCGCCGTGCTCGCCCTGCGCCACGGCCTGCTCGACGAGGCGCGTGCCACGGTCGAGACCTTCGGGGTCGACCTCGACACCGACAACTGGTTCTCGATGTTCGTCTGGGCGACCGGGGCCGAGCTGGCGGTCGGCCTCGGGATGCCGGACCTCGGCGCTGCGGCGTACGCCCGCCTCCTGCCGTACCGCGGCACCTGCATCATGTCCGGGACCTCCCCCTTCCACGGCCCCGTGGACTGCTACCTCGCCCTGGCCGCCGCCGGCACCGGGGAGCTGGGGACCGCCACCCGGTACGCCGACAGCGGGCTCGCCCAGGTCCGGGCATGGCAGCTCCCGCGGGTCGAGAGGTGGTTCCTCGACCAGCGGGAGCGCCACGGCTTCTGACCCGTGGGGGTCCGGTGCGGGGTCAGCCAGGCAGGCGACGGAACGCCTTGCGCTCGAGGCGGGCGAAGCCCGGCCGGCCGAGGCGGAGCACGACCCGCATCCCGAACCCGGCGTCGTCCAGCGCGCCGCGCAGCACGTCGGTCGGCAGCTCCTCGGCGATCCAGGCCACCATGTACGCGAGCTGGCCGAGGGTCTCCTTGCTGCGGAAGTGCTCGGCCTCGACCGCCTTCCAGTCCTCCGGGGTCATGTACCGCTGGAAGATGACCATCGCCTCGGACTCCTCGTGGCGGAGGTGAGCCCCGAGCCGGTCGGCGGCCTCGGCGAGGCGTACCGAGAGCCCGGCCCGCACCTCCTCCCGGCTGCGACCGGCACCGGCTGTGCCGGGGGCCTCGTCGGCGAGAACCGCGAGCAGGTCGCGGCACGCCGCGAGCGTCGGGTCGATCTCGTCGTGCTCGGTCTCCATCGCCTCCAGGGTGGCTCGCTCGTCGGCGTCGGCGCGTGCCATCAGCCACGGCCAGATGCCGGCGTCCTCACCGCTGTGGTGGTGGTGCAGGACCCCGGCGAACCGGTCCCACCGGGTGAGCAGTGCCCGCCAGGTGGCCCGGTCGTCGACCGGCGTCGCCGGCGCGGCGGCCGCGAACTTCCGCAGGTCGCGGCGGAACCCGTGGTGCATCAGGTACATCACGGTCATGTCGACCGGGCCGCCCGGTGCGGCCGCCTGGCCGGGGAGCATCAGCTGCTGGGGGTACGACGTGCTCACCGGACCTCCTCCTTCTCCATCTCGTGATCGGTCTCGTCGGCCTGGTCGGCCTGGTCGGCCTGGTCGGCCTGGTCGGCCTGGTCGGCCTGGTCGGCCTGGTCGGCCTGGTCGACCGGTCGTCCGGTCGGGGTGCCGGCGGAAAGGCTGCTGCCGGGCCACCACCAGTTCCAGCGGCCGAGGAGCGTCATGGTCGCGGGCACCAGCACCATCCGGACGACGGTGGCGTCGAGGGCGACCGCGACGGCCAGGCCCAGGCCGAGCATCTTCACGACCACGGCGGCCTCGCTGGCGAAGCCGAGGAAGACGGCGACCATGATCGCCGCGGCCACCGAGATCAGCCGGCCCGTCGACGCCAGGCCGCGGACGACGGAGCGGTGGGCGTCACCGGTGTCGAGCCAGTCGTCGCGCACGGCGGACAGCAGGAAGACCTCGTAGTCCATCGAGAGCCCGAAGAGCACCGCGAACAGCAGGATCGGCACCCAGCTGGACACCGGGATCGCGTGGTCGACGCCGAGCAGCGAGAGCCCCCAGCCGTGCTGGAAGACCAGGGTCAGCACGCCGAACGCCGCGGCCACCGACAGCAGGTTCATCGCCGCCGCCTTGAGCGGCACGACGACCGAGCGGAACATCAGGGCCAGCAGCACGACCGACACCGCGACCACGAAGCCGACGACGACCCAGAGCCGGTCGGCCAGCATCTCGGAGATGTCACCGAGGATGGGCACGTAGCCGGTGGCGTCGACGCCGTCGGGCAGTACGTCGGCGCGCAGCTCGGTCAGGGTGTCCATGGTGGCCTCGTCGCTGGGGGCGGTGGTCGGCTCGACGTCCCAGACGGCGAGGGCGCCGTCCGGGGAGACGCTGACCGGCCCCGAGGCCGCGATGTCGGCGCGGGCGTCGATGCGCTGCCGCAGGGTGTCGACCTCGGCGCGCGTGACGCGGTCGAGCTCCGCGACGAGCGTGATCGGCCCGTTCGCACCCGGCCCGAACTCGTCGGCGACCAGGTCGTGCGCCGCGCGGGTGGTGGTGCCGAGCGGGTCGGAGCCCCCGTCCTGCGGCCACGTGCGCATCCCGAGCGCCGGTGCGGCGAGCGCGGTCATCACGGTGAGGGCGAGCAGCGCCCACGCGACCGGGCGACGGCTGACACGGACCGCCCAGCGGGCGACGAGCGGCTCGCGGCTGGAGTCCCGCGTGTCGCCGGTCTCCTCGCGGCGCTCGCGGCGGGGGGCCACCCGCTGCCCGGCGAGGGCGCAGAGCGCGGGCACCAGGGTGAGCGCGGCGGCCATGACGCCGAGGACCGAGATCGCGGTCGCGATGCCGAAGGCCGAGAAGGTCGGCAGGCCGGCGAGCCCGAGGCCCATCAGGGACACCAGGACGGTGAGGCCGGCGCCGACGACGGCGCGACCGGCGGTGCCGACGGCGCGGCCGGCTGCCTCGACCGGGGTGTCGCCGGCGCGGAGCCGCTCGACGTGCCGGGTGACGATCAGCAGCGCGTAGTCGATACCGACGCCGAGGCCGACCATCGTGGCGACCGTCGGCGCGGTCGGCGAGACGTCGACGAGGCCGGCCAGCACGATGACGCCGGACGAGCCGGCGACCAGGCCGCCGACCGCGGTGGCGACGGGCAGCCCGGCGGCGACGACGGAGCCGAACGCGACGACGAGGAGCAGCAGGGCGACCACGATGCCGATCAGCTCGCCGCGGCCCTCGATCTCGGTCGCGGTGCTCGGCAGCTCGCCACCGAGCTCCACCTGGTAGCCGGCGTCCTCGGCCGGCTGACCGGCCGCCTCGAGCGGGGCGAGGTCACCGACGATGTCGTTGTCGGTGGTCGGCACGTCGTACTGGACCTGGAGCAGTGCGGTGTCGCGGTCCTCGGACCAGCGCGGGGTGGCCGTCGCGACGTGCTCGGTGGCCGCGAGCCGGTCGAGGACGTCGTTGACGACCCGCTCGTCGAGCGGGCCGTCGTCGTGCAGGACGACCTGCGCGGAGGAGCCGCCCGCGTCGGGGAAGTGCTCACGCAGGGTGTCGATCCCGCGCTGCGCGGGTGTGCCGGGCACGTTCCAGTTGTCCTGGAGCGTGCCGCCGGCCGTCGCGGCGAGGCCGCCGAGCGCGACCAGCGCCACGAGCCACGCGCCGAGCACGCGCCACGGGTGGAGCGCGGCCGCGCGGCCGAGGTGATGAAGGGTGGACATCGAGGTGCCTCCTGGATCGGTGGGTTCGGCACCCACCGTCGGGGAGGCTCCTTGAGCCGTGCTTGTGCGCGACTGGAGCCCGGCTCCAGTCGCGCCCTACCGACTGCCGCCGGTTGAGGGAGAGGGCCGCCCGCGGCCGACGCCCCGCCGCTGGTTGAGGTGCCAGGCCGCCCACCGCCGACGCCCAGCCGCTGGTTGAGGTGCGAGGCGCCCCAGCGCCGAGCCTCGAAACCAGCGCACCGGCGCAGGGACTGTGCCCATCACAGTCAGCCCGCCGGGCCCGGAGGTTTCGAGGCTCCTCGCTGGCGCTCGTCGCACCTCAACCACCGGGCACCACCGTCGCCGATCCAGCACGAGACAGGACGTGCCGCACGCCCAACCGCCGCTGGTTGAGGTGCAAGGCACCCCTGCGCCGAGCCTCGAAACCTGCGGCTCCGGTGCACCGGGCTGTGCCCGCCACAGCCCGGTCCCGAGAGCCGCTACGCGTACCCGAGGATCTCCTGCCGCTTCTCGCCCCAGGCCAGGGCGGAGGCGATGGCCTCGTCGAGGGAGAGCTCGGTGCGCCAGCCCAGCAGCTCGCGGGCCTTGTCGGCGTTGGCGAAGGCGCCGGGGGCGTCGCCGGGGCGAGGCGGGGCCTCGGTGACCGGGACCGGCTTGCCGACGACGCGCTCGACCGCGGCGAGGAGCTCGCGCACGGTGACGCCGTCACCGCCGCCGAGGTTGATGTAGGTGTAGGTGCCGTCGACCTTGGACAGCACGGCGTCGAACTCCTCCACGGCGCGCACGTGGGCGCGGGCGAGGTCCCAGACGTGGATGTAGTCGCGGATGCCCGTGCCGTCGCGGGTCGGGTGGTCGGTGCCGGTGAGGGTGAAGGTGTCGCGGTAGCCGAGGGCCGTCTGCGCCATCAGCGGTACGACGTGCGTGGCGTCGCGCAGGTGGTAGCCGGTCGTGAGGTCCGGGTCGGCCCCGATCGGGTTGAAGTAGCGCAGGATGATCGCGCGCAGGTCGCTGGCGCGGGAGAGGTCCTCGAGGACCTGCTCCATCATCCGCTTCGTCCGCGCGTAGGGGGACGTCGGATCGACCGGGTCCTCCTCGGTGACCTCGAACTGCGGTGTCATCGCGTAGAGCGACGCGGTCGAGGAGAAGATGATGCGCGGCTTGCCGAGTGCGGTGAGCTCGTCGAACATCTCCAGCGACTTGGTGACGTTGTCGCGGTAGTACTCGTAAGGCTTCTGCACCGACTCGGGCACGACGATGCGCGCGGCCATGTGGATGGTCGCGTGGATGTCGGGGTGCTCCTCGACGATGCGGCGCAGCAGCGCCCGGTCGGCGATGTCGCCCTCGTAGAAGATCCGGTCGCCGACGTACTGCCGCGGGCCGGTGAGCAGCGAGTCGAGGACGACCGGCACGTGGCCGGCCTGCTCGAGCGCCTTGGCGGTGATGGAGCCGATGTAGCCGGCTCCGCCGGTGACGAGGACCTTCATGCCCGCGACGATACCCAGCCGGCCCGGCGCGGGCTGGTCAACGGACCACCGCGGGCGTGGCCTCGGTCTCAGCCGTGGTGCTTCTCGTCGAGCAGGCTGAGCAGGTAGCGGCCGTAGCCGCTCTTCAGCAGGCCCTCGGCCAGGGTGGCCAGCTGGGCGTCGTCGATGAACCCGAGGCGCCAGGCGACTTCCTCGGGCGCACCGACCTTGGTGCCCTGCCGCGCCTCGAGCGCGCGCACGAAGTTGCTGGCGTCGTTGAGGTCGTCGAAGGTCCCCGTGTCGAGCCACGCGGTGCCGCGCGGCAGCACCTCGACCTCGAGGCGCCCCTCCTCGAGGTACATCCGGTTGAGGTCGGTGATCTCCAGCTCGCCGCGGGCGGACGGCTCCAGCGTCCTCGCCTTCTCCACCACGTCCGCGCCGTAGAAGTAGAGGCCGGGCACCGCGAACGGGCTGCGCGGCTTCTCCGGCTTCTCCTCCAGCGACAGGGCGCGGCCCTGGTCGTCGAACTCCACGACGCCGTACGCCGTCGGGTCGGCCACGCGGTAGCCGAAGACCGCGGCACCGTCGAGGTCAGCGAAGCGGGACAGCTGGGTGCCGAGCCCGGCGCCGTAGAAGATGTTGTCGCCGAGGACCAGGCCGGCGCCGCCGCCGGCGAGGTGCTCCTCGCCGATCAGGAACGCCTGGGCGAGCCCGTCGGGCGAGGGCTGGACGGCGTAGGTGATCTCGATGCCGAACTGCGAGCCGTCGCCCAGCAGCCGCTGGAACTGGTCGGACTCGTGCGGTGTCGTGATGACCAGCACCTCACGGATCCCCGCCAGCATCAGCGTGGAGAGCGGGTAGTAGATCATCGGCTTGTCGTAGATCGGCATCAGCTGCTTGCTGATCGCATGGGTGATCGGGTGCAGTCGGCTGCCGGTGCCGCCGGCGAGGATGATCCCGCGCATGTGATTTCCCGCTCCTTCGCCGTGGGTGACGGCGGCCATTGTCGCCTAAACCGGGCTGGCGCGGGGCAGCACACCTAGACTGCCCGCCGTGCACCGCATCCTCGTCACGGGTGGAGCCGGCTTCATCGGCTCCAACTTCGTCCACCACGTCGTCCGTCACACCGACGCGGCGGTGACCGTCCTCGACAAGATGACGTACGCCGCGTCGCGCGAGTCGCTGGCGGGGCTGCCGGGTGACCGGGTGCGGCTGGTCGAGGGTGACATCGCCGACGCCGAGGTCGTCGAGCCGCTCGTGGGCGAGGCCGACGCGGTCGTGCACTACGCCGCCGAGTCGCACAACGACAACTCGCTCGACGACCCCTCGCCGTTCATCCGCACCAACCTGGTCGGCACGTTCACGCTGCTCGAGGCGGTACGCAAGGCGGGCGTGCGCTTCCACCACGTCTCCACCGACGAGGTGTACGGCGACCTCGAGCTCGACGACCCGCAGCGGTTCACCGAGCACACGCCGTACCAGCCGTCGTCGCCGTACTCCGCGTCGAAGGCGGGCTCCGACCACCTGGTCCGCGCCTGGGTGCGCAGCTTCGGCGTGCAGGCGACGATCTCGAACTGCTCGAACAACTACGGCCCGTGGCAGCACGTGGAGAAGTTCATCCCCCGCCAGATCACCGAGGTCATCGAGGGCCGGCGCCCCCGCCTCTACGGCACCGGCGAGAACGTGCGCGACTGGATCCACACCGAGGACCACTCCTCCGCCGTGCTCACGATCCTCGAGCGCGGCCGGATCGGCGAGACCTACCTGATCGGCGCCGACGGCGAGAAGTCCAACCTCGAGGTCGTGCAGATGATCCTCGAGCTGATGGGCCGCGGCCGTGACGACTTCGAGCACGTCACCGACCGCGCCGGGCACGACCTGCGCTACGCCATCGACTCCACCAAGCTGCGCACCGAGCTGGGCTGGACGCCTCAGTACGCCGACTTCTCCTCCGGCCTCGAGCAGACGGTGCGCTGGTACCAGGACAACGCCGACTGGTGGCGCCCGGCGAAGGCCGCCACCGAGGCGGCGTACGCCGCGAAGGGGCAGTGACCCGGTGACCGGTGTGCAGACGACCCCCATCCCGGGGCTGGTCGTCCTCGACCTCGCCGTGCACCGCGACGCGCGCGGCTGGTTCAAGGAGAACTGGCACCGCGAGCGCATGGTCGCCCAGGGCCTGCCCGACTTCGGCCCGGTGCAGAACAACATCAGCTTCAACGCCACCCGCGGGGTGACCCGCGGCGTGCACGCCGAGCCGTGGGACAAGCTCGTCTCGGTCGCCAGCGGCCGCGTCTTCGCCGCCTGGGTGGACCTGCGCGCCGGCGACAGCTTCGGCGCGACCTTCTGGACCGAGGTCGACGAGGGCGTCGCCGTCTTCGTGCCGCGCGGCGTCGGCAACTCCTACCAGGCGCTCGAGGACGGGACCGTCTACTCCTACCTCGTCAACGACCACTACGTGCCCGGGTTCTCCTACCCTGCGGTGCACCTCGCCGACGAGACCGCGGGCATCCCGTGGCCGATCCCGCTCGACGAGGCCGAGGTCTCCGACAAGGACCGGGTGAACCCGCGGCTGGCCGAGGTCACCCCGATGCAGCCCAAGCGCACGCTGGTCACCGGGTGCAACGGCCAGCTCGGCCGCGCGCTCGCCCCCCTCTTCCCCGACGCCACCCTCGTCGACCTCGACGAGCTCGACATCACCGACCCGAAGGCGCTGGCGGCCTGGCCGTGGCAGGACTACGACCTGATCGTCAACGCCGCCGCCTACACCGCGGTCGACCGCGCGGAGACGTCTGAAGGAAGGACCGCCGCGTGGGCGGCGAACGCGGCCGCGCCCGCAGCGCTCGCGGCGGTTGCCGCACGGCACGGGATCACGCTCGTGCACTACTCGACCGACTACGTCTTCGACGGTGCCGCGGTCGAGGGCGGCCACCGCGAGGACGAGCCGTTCGCGCCCCTCGGTGTCTACGGCCAGACCAAGGCAGCCGGCGACCTCGCCGTCGGCACCGCCCCGAAGCACTACGTGCTGCGCACCTCGTGGGTGATCGGCGACGGCCACAACTTCGTGCGCACGATGGCCCGGCTGGCCGCCGACGGTGTCGACCCGGCGGTCGTCGACGACCAGGTCGGCCGGCTCACCTTCGCCGCCGAGCTCGCGCGTGCCACCCACCACCTGGTGACCAGCGGCGCGCCGTACGGCACCTACAACGTCACCAACGGCGGCGAGCCCCGTTCGTGGGCCGACTACGCGCGCCGGGTCTTCGAGCTCACCGGGCACGACCCGGCCCGGGTCTCGTCGGTGACCACGGAGGAGTACGGCGCCGGCAAGGACCTCGCGCCGCGGCCGCTCCACAGCACGCTGGCGCTCGACAAGATCGCGGCCACCGGGTTCGTGAGCACCGACGCCGATGTCGCACTGACCGAGTACCTCTCCCATCTAGACTGACCCGATGCGCGCGCTCAGCTGTCCCACCCAGTCGTACGACTGGGGCTCCACCCACGCCATCCCCGGTTTCCAGCGCCAGGACGCCGACGGCAGCCGGGTCGCCGAGGTCTGGATCGGCACCCACCCGCTCGGGACCGCGCGCGTGGTCCAGCCCTCCGGGGACGAGCAGCCGCTGACCGAGGTCGCCGGCGAGCTGGACTTCATGCTGAAGGTGCTCGCTGCCGAGCGGCCGCTCTCCATCCAGGTGCACCCCGACGCCGCTCGCGCCGCCGCCGGGTTCGCCGCCGAGGAGGACGCGGGCATCCCGCTCGACTCCCCCGCGCGCGTCTTCAAGGACCCGCACCCGAAGCCCGAGATGGTCTACGCGCTCAGCACCTTCGACACCCTCGTGGGCCTGCGCCGCACCTCGGAGATCATGCGGGTGCTGCAGGCCCTCGAGCACCCGCTCGCCGACCAGCTGATGTCCAGCCTCACGGTGCACTCGGGGTTCAACGGGATCATCCGGCTCATCGAGGGCCTGCTCGCCGAGCCGCCCGCGCCCGACACCGTGGGCGAGGTCGTCACCGCCTGCGAGAAGGCGCTGGACGCCGGCCGCGACGTGCGCCGCGCCTTCGAGACCGCCGTCGAGATCGCCGAGCACTGCCCCGGCGACGTCGGCGTGATCATCTCGCTGCTGCTGAACCGGCTCACCCTGCAGCCCGGCGAGGCGGCGTACCTCGCCACCGGCATCATCCATGCGCACCTCAAGGGCCTGTGCCTCGAGGTCATGGTCTCCTCCGACAACGTGCTGCGCGCCGGCCTGACCACCAAGCACATCGACGCCCAGGGCCTCGTGCAGTGCCTGGAGGAGGGCACCTCCCGCGCCGCCCGCGTCGAGCCGCGCGTCTTCAACTACTCCACCGACGTGTTCGCCCCCTGCGACGACTTCGCCCTGTCGGTCACGCAGAGCTCCCCCGCCGACCCCGCCGGCGTCGTGCTCCCCGCCTCCGGCACCCGCCTGCTCGTGTGCACCGGCGGCGAGGTGGCCCTGGTCAACCGCCGCGACGAGGTGCTCCGCCTGCACCGCGGCGACGTCGCCTTCGCCGACGAGAGCGACGGCGAGCTCCGCGTCGGCGGCACCGGCGAGATCGCCCAGGCCTTCGTCCCCGGCACCGACGAGCGCGGCCAGCTCTTCGACCTGCTGTAGGTCTGGCGCGAGCGCGTCGCCTGTCGACGACCGCGCACGGGCACTCGCTCCGCTTCGGCCCGCGCTTGTCGCCGACGCGCCTCCGGCGCGGGCGCCGCGCTGCCGCGCGCGCCGTTGCCCCCGGTACATGGCTGAGACCGCCTGGCGGCAAGCCTGACCACGCCCGCGGCGCGAGCGCGTCGCTCCACCCCCGGTGGTTGAGGTGCGACGAGCGCCAGCGAGGAGCCTCGAAACCTCCGGGCCGGCCAGGCGGACTGTCCCGGTCACAGCCCGGTGCACCGGTGCCGCAGGTTTCGAGGCTCGGCGCTAGCGCGCCTCACGCCTCAACCAGCGGGCGCAGGGCCGGCGTACGCGCGACCGAGCCGGCCCAGAGCCGCACGGAGCGAGGGACGAGCGACCGGAGGCGCAGGGAGGCGAGGTCGCGCGTGCCGGCGGTCTTGCCGCCAGGCCAAGCCAGCCCTGCACCGGAGGCAACCGCGGCGCGGCAGCGCGGCGCGAGGAACGAGCGACGCACTCGCGCCATCCAGCTCGTTGAGGTGCGAGGCCGCCCGCGGCCGAGCCTCGAAACCACCGGGCCTGCAAGACGGGCTGTAGTGGGCACAGTCCGTGCACCGGTGCCGCAGGTTTCGAGGCTCGGCGCTGGCGCGCCTCACACCTCAACCAGCGGCAGACCCAGCGGGCCCGACAGGCGGGCTGTGCCGGGGACAGTCCGGTGCGCCGCCGTCAGCGGTGCGCAGCGGCGTGACCGTCAGCGTCGGCGCAGGCCGGCGAGGGCGGGGCGCACGTCGGCGAGGTAGACGAGCGCGGCGACGAGCAGTGCGAGGTTGACCAGCGTCAGCGGGACGGGGACCACGTGCAGCAGGACGCCGACGCCGAGGATCGCGCACCAGGTCGTCTTGTTGAGCTTGTCGGCCGCGTGGTACGCCTCGTTGGAGTAGAGCAGCGCGCTGACGAGCGCGAAGACCTTCACGACGAGGACGACGAAGGCGACGATCACGAAGACCCAGCCCTCGATCGCCCAGCCGAGCTCGAGGCCCTCGGGCAGCCGGGGAAGAAAGACGTCCTGCATGGTGACTCGATCCTACGGGGTGGCGGGGCGTCGTACCGCCCCGAGAACGACCACGACCCCGGGGGAGTCCCCGGGGTCGTGATGCTGTGCGGTGCTCGCTCAGCTGGCGGGCGTGGCCTCGGTGGCCGGAGCCGACGCGGCGGGCGCCTTCTTGGCCGGAGCCTTCTTCGCGGGCGCCTTCTTCGCGGCAGCCTTCCTGGCCGGCGCCTTCTTCGCGGCAGCCTTCTTGGCCGGAGCCTTCTTGGCGGCAGCCTTCTTCGCCGGGGCGGCCTCGGCCTTCTCGGCGGGCGCCTTGGCGGCCGGGGCCTTCTTGGCCGGGGCGGCCGGCTTCGGGGCCTCACCCGAGCGCAGCTTCACGACGACGCCCTCACCGCGCTTGGCGAGGTCGGCGTACAGCGCGGTCGCGACGGCGACGTTCTCGTCGTAGGCGCCCTTGACGTTGCTCTGCACCTTGGCCGGGAGGGCCTTGGCGTCGGCCTGCAGCTCGGCGATCTTCGCCTCGGCCTTGCCCTGGAGGGACTTCGGCTGCGGCAGCTCGAACGCCTTCACGGAGCTCTGCACGCCGGCGACGCGGGTGGTGACGTCCTTCTGGACCTCGGCGACGCGGGCGGTGACCTTGGCCTGGACCTCGGCGACGTAGGCGACGACCTTCTCCACGGCGAGGTCGGTGGCACCGACGCCGGCGTAGATCGGCTTCGCGGCGGCCGGGGGGAGCTCCGGCAGGTCGATCGCCTTCAGGTCGATCGAGGGGACGTCGATCTTCGGGAGGTCGAGCTTGGGGAGGTCAAGCTTGGGCATTGAGTTCATCCTTCGTTGGTGGTGGTGCTGCCGGGATCGTTCTCGGTCGGGATCGGAGCGCTGTCGGCGTCGTCGGCGTCCGGCTCGTCCTCGGGCTCCCCCGCCTCGGCGGCGTTGAGGGCGAGGAACGAGGCGTAAACGTCGAGGAGCGACTGCTTCTGCCGCTCGGTCAGGCCGGTGTCGCCGAGGATGGCGAGCTCGACCGAACCACCGACGCCGTCGTCCGGGCTGAGGATCCCTGCCCGGATGTAGAGCTGCTCCGCGGAGATCCGGAGGGCCTTCGCGATCTGCTGGAGGACCTCGGCGGACGGCTTGCGGAGGCCGCGCTCGATCTGGCTGAGATACGGGTTGGAAACACCTGCCTGGTCGGCGAGCTGCCTCAACGAGAGGCGGGCCGACACCCGCTGCTCCTTGAGGTAGTCACCGAGCGACCCGACGGTCTTCCCGACCTTTCCCTTGGCCATACGACCCATGGTGCTAGCAAGAGTTAGCACTTTGCAAGCAGGCGGTCCGTGAACTCGTTCACACGAGCTACCGGCACCTCGACCCGGTCCGGTGCAAGGTCCCGACTATCAGTCTTCAAATGGGATCAACTCACTCGACTCTGTACGATCACGTCCGTGTCGAGTCCCTCCGTCCCCCAGCACTGCCCGACCCCGCGGGAGCTCGACGACCTGGAGCTGCTGACCTCCGGCGCAGCCGGCCCCATCGTCGGCTTCAACGAGCCGGGCAGCCCGATCACCCTCGACCTGCCCGAGGACCTCGAGACCCACCTCGACGAGGGCCACCCGGTCGAGCTCGTCGACCCCGAGGGCCTTCCCCTCGCCCGCGTCTCCCGGACCCTGCGCGGCCTCAGCGTCGAGCCGCTGACCCACGCGCAGTTCGGCGCGTTCCGCTCCCTGTACCTCCCCCCGGAGGAGGCCCGTGAGCGGTACGCCGGACGCACCGTCGTCCCGGTGACCGACCTCGTCACCGACACCCAGCTCGAGCAGCTGCGCGGGCTCGGCCCGGTCCTGCTCGCCGCCCTCGTCGGCGTCGGGACGCCGGCGGTCGGCCCGGTCGGCCTGCTCCGGGCCACCGTGCGGGTCGCAGCGATGCTCGACGCAGCGGTCGTCGCGATCCCGCTGACCGACCACGGGTCCGACGCCGACGCCTCGCTGCGGCAGTCGGTGCTGTCCTGGTACGCCGGCGCCGACGACGTCGTCGAGCTCGAGCCCGGCGGCCGGACGCTGCCGGAGCTGGCCGACATCGAGGCGCAGGAGCGTCCCGCACCCGCCGACCAGGGCCTCGTGCTCTTCTTCACCGGCCTGTCCGGCAGCGGCAAGTCGACCCTCGCCCGCGCGCTGATGGACCGCGTGCTCGAGCAGGGCACCCGGACCATCACCAGCCTCGACGGTGACGTCGTGCGCCGGAACCTCTCCGCGGGCCTGACCTTCTCGAAGGCCGACCGCGAGACCAACATCCGCCGGATCGGCTGGGTGGCCGCGGAGATCGCCCGGCACCGAGGGGTCGCGATCTGCAGCCCGATCGCGCCGTTCGACGAGACCCGGCAGCAGGTGCGGGCGATGGTCGAGCAGGCGGGCGGGCGGTTCTTCCTCGTCCACGTCGCCACGCCGCTGGAGGAGTGCGAGCGCCGCGACCGCAAGGGCCTGTACGCCAAGGCCCGCCGTGGCGAGATCCCCGAGTTCACCGGCATCTCCTCCCCCTACGAGGAGCCCGAGGACGCCGACGTCCGGGTCGACACGACCGGCCGCTCCATCGACGACGCGCTCGACGACGTGCTCGCCGCCCTCGCGTCCGAGGGGATCATGGACCTGCGTGGGCCGCGGGCCACGCCGGAGCCGCCCGCGGAGCGCAACCGGGCCTCCCGGACGGTCACCCAGAGCAGCAGCTCCCCCGCCCGCCCGGGCGGAACCGGCGGCCCGCTGCGCGTGCTCTTCGTGTGCACCGCCAACATCTGCCGCTCGCCGTACATGGAGCTGCGGGCGCGGGCGATGACCCAGGGACGTCCCGACGTCGAGTTCTCCAGCGCGGGGACCCACGGGTTCCGCTCTCACCACGTCGACGCGACCATGGCGGTCGTGCTCGCCGACCGCGGCATCGACGCCGACGTCGCCGAGACCTTCGCCAGCCGCCGGCTGACCCGCGAGATGATCAACGACGCCGACCTCGTGCTCACCGCCGAGGCCTCGCACCGCGCGTTCGTCCTCGAGGAGGTGCCGGGCGCCTTCCGCAAGGTCTTCACCCTCGGGCAGTTCGCGGAGACCATCGAGCGCGTCGACCCGTCCCTGACGGGCGCCGCGCTGGTCACCGCCGCCGGGCACCGCCGGGCCGGTGCCGTCGACGCGCACGACGTGCGCGACCCCTACCGACGTGGCCGGGCGGCCGCGGAGGCATCCGCCGACCAGATCGACGCCCTGCTCGCGGCCGTGCTGCCGCGGCTGGCCACTCCCGAGACAGGCACGCCATGACCGAGTGGATCACCCTCACCGCGCTCTCGATCGCAGCCGCGGGCTTCTTCGTCGGCATCGTGGTCGGCCTGACCGGCATGGGCGGTGGCGCCCTGATGACGCCTGCGCTGATCTTCCTCGGCGTCGGCCACACCTCGGCGATTGTGACCGCGGACCTCACCGCTGCCGCGATCTACAAGACAGGTGGCGCGATCACGCACGCCCGCGAGGGCTCCCCCAACCTGCGCCTGGCCGGGTGGTTGATCGCGGGATCGGTCCCCATGGCGTTCATCGGCCCCTACCTGGTCGACGCGCTG
Source organism: Nocardioides sp. J54 (assembly GCF_000519005.1). Taxonomy (GTDB): domain Bacteria; phylum Actinomycetota; class Actinomycetes; order Propionibacteriales; family Nocardioidaceae; genus Nocardioides. The sequence continues at coordinate 123,554 of NZ_JAER01000005.1, forward strand.
ACCGACGACCCCGCCGACCTCGAGAAGACGCTCAAGCTCTGCATCGGCATCGCCCTGCTGTTCGCCGCGTCGACGTACGCACTGCGCCTCTACATCAACCTCGGCCGCGTCCGCAGCGGGGCGGTCATGCCGGACGACAACCCGCCGATCCGGCCGGTCCCGACCCTGCTCGTCGGCATGCTCGGCGGCCTACTGGTCGGCATCACCAGCGTCGGTTCGGGCTCGGTCATCATGATCGCGCTGCTGATGCTCTACCCCGGCCTGTCGGCCGTCCGCCTCGTCGGCACGGACCTGGTCCAGGCGGTGCCGCTGGTGCTGAGCGCGGCGATCGCGAACATCGCCATCCACGGCCTCGACTGGGAACTGCTGGTCCCGCTCGTGATCGGCTCCGTGCCGGGCACCCTGATCGGCTCCCGGATCGCGCCGCGCGTGCCGCAGTCGGTCATCCGTCGCGGCATCGTGATCGTGCTGACGATGTCGGGGGTGGCCCTGCTCTTCAAGGCGGGCCTGCACCCGTTCGGCGAAGGGCACGAGACCCTGGAGGCGGTCCTGGTCGCCCTCATCGGCGTCGCGATGCTGCTGCTGGTCCCGCTGGTGTGGGGCGTGCTCCGCAAGCGGCACGGGCTGCCGATGTTCGGGGCACCGACGGTCAGCGAGATCGAGTCCCTCGGGGCGGGCCGGAGCGGTCACCGGGCGCCGACGACGGGCGACCGGGACGCCGGGACCTCCTAGGCGCGCACGCGGGCCCGCTGCTCGAGCCGGAAGGGCTCGTCGCTGGCCGCGGCCCGCCCGAGCGCCAGGGTCAGGGCCGTGGCGCCGGCGACCCACAGGGCGCCGAGGGTGAGCAGTGTCTCCATGGATCCACGGTAGGCAGCGGGTCCGAGGCAACCAACCATCACAATGGTTCAAATCCCTGGGACGTTCGTCCCGGGGCGCAGGTGCGCCCTCGGCGCAGTCGGACGAGGCGGGTGGTCTAGTCCCGGCCGTAGATGTCGCGGGTGTAGACCTTCGCCGCGACGTCCGCCAGGGCCTCGGTGCGCCGGTTGGCGATGATGACGTCGGAGCGCTTCTTGAACTCTCCGAGGTCGCGGACCACCTCGGAGTTGAAGAAGGCGTCCCCCTCCAGCTCCGGCTCGTAGACGATGACCTCGACGCCCTTGGCCTTGATCCGCTTCATCACGCCCTGCACCGAGGACATCCGGAAGTTGTCCGAGCCCTGCTTCATGGTGAGCCGGTAGACGCCGACCACCCGGGGGCGGCGGGCGAGGATGTCGGCGGCGATGAAGTCCTTGCGCGTGGTGTTGGCGTCCACGATCGCGCTGATCAGGTTCTGCGGGACGTGGCGGTAGTTGGCCTGGAGCTGCTTGGTGTCCTTGGGCAGGCAGTAGCCGCCGTACCCGAAGGACGGGTTGTTGTAGTGCGCACCGATGCGGGGGTCGAGCCCGACGCCCTCGATGATCTGCCTGGAGTCGAGGCCGTGGATCGAGGCGTAGGTGTCGAGCTCGTTGAAGTAGGCCACGCGCAGGGCGAGGTAGGTGTTGGAGAAGAGCTTGATCGCCTCGGCCTCGGTGGCGCCGGTGAAGAGCACCGGGACGTCGTCGTCGAGGGCACCGTGGAGCATCAGCTTCGCGAACTGGTGGCCGGCCTCGCTGTCGGAGCCCACCACGATGCGCGACGGGTACAGGTTGTCGTGCAGCGCCCGGCCCTCGCGCAGGAACTCCGGACTGAAGATGATCGACGCGCCGAGGTGGCGCTCGCACAGCCGGGACGTGAAGCCGACCGGCACGGTCGACTTGATGATGATCGTCGCCGCCGGGTTCGCCGCGATCGCGTCGGCCGCGACCGCCTCGACCGTGGAGGTGTCGAAGTAGTTGGTGACCGGGTCGTAGTCGGTCGGCGTCGCGATCACGACGAAGGAGGCGTCGCGATAGGCCTCCTCCTTGTCGAGGGTCGCGGTGAGCGACAGCTCGCGCTCGGCGAGGTACTCCTGCAGCTCGGGGTCGATGATCGGCGACTCGCGCCGGTTGACCATCGCGACCCGCTCGGCGTCGACGTCGAGCGCCCAGACGTCGTGGTGCTGGGCGAGGATGACGGCGTTGGACATGCCGACGTAGCCGGTGCCGACGACGGTGATCTTCACGGCGTCACCACCGGGCAGGGGCGCTGGGAGGTCCTCACACCGGGCTCAACGTCGCGGCCGCCGTCACGTCACGTCAGGTCCCCACGCAGGTCACTCCCATACCGACGCGATCGGCAGTCCCCACAGCCGTGGTCCGTAGCGGTGCCCCGCCGTCGCGGTGTTGAGGACGACGCCGCCCCGGAAGCGGGCGCCGGCGCGGCGCGCCAGGGCCTCGAGCCGGGCGAACTGGTGCGGCCGCAGGCTGCCGGCCGTGAGTACCTCGAGGGCGTAGAGGGTGTTGTCGGGCAGCTCGACCACGATGGCGACCTCGAGGCCGTTGCGCTCGCGCAGGTGGCTGACCCGGTGCTCGACGACGCTGGTGGCCTGCTGGCGCAGCAGCTCGGCGGCCACCATGCCCCGCAGCAGCGGTGCCAGCTGGCGGCGCCGGGAGAAGGCGAGGAGGTCCGTCGGCCCCAGACCGGCGAGGTGGCGGGCCAGGGCCGGGTCCTCGAACACCACCTGCGGACGCCCGATCGCCCGACGCGCGGCTGGGGACCGGCACCCGGGGATCAGGCGCACGACGCCGAGCGCGACCAGCACGTCGACGTACGGCCCGACGGTGGTGGGCGGGATCCCGGCCTCCGCGCCGATCCGCGCCTTGTTCAGCTCCGCCGCCGGGGGCCGGGCCAGGGCCGTGAGCACGGCGCGCACCCTCTCAGGGTCGGTACGACGCACCGCCCGGGCCTGCCGCGCGATCCGCCGCAGCTCGTCGTCGGTGACCTCCCGCGCCAGCGCGCCGACGTACTCCGGCACCTCCCAGGTGGTGCGGACCTCCGCGGGCACGGTGGCCCGCGAGCCCAGTCGGGCGACGAAGTCAGCGGCCACGCCCGCACTCTAGGACGACTTCCGCACGAAACTCGTCGATTTGTCTATCGGCCCCGTGGCGATGCCGGGGTGACAGGCCGTGCATGGCACCATGCAGAGCATGTCCCAGACCCACAGCGACTACCGGCTCAGCCAGCTGGACCAGCTGGAAGCCGAGTCGATCCACATCTTCCGGGAGGTGGCCGCCGAGTTCGAGAAGCCCGTGCTGATGTTCTCGGGCGGCAAGGACTCCATCGTCATGATGCGCCTGGCGGAGAAGGCGTTCTACCCGGCGCGGATCCCGTTCCCGGTCCTCCAGGTCGACACCGGCTACGACTTCCCCGAGGTCCTCCAGACCCGCGACAACTGGGTCGACCGCCTCGGCGTGAAGCTCATCGTCGCCAGCGTCGAGCAGGCGATCGCCGACGGCATCGTCGTCGACGACGGCAAGACCTCGCGCAACCGCCTCCAGATCGGCACCCTGCTCAACGCCATCGAGGAGAACGGCTTCACCGCCGCCTTCGGTGGCGGTCGCCGCGACGAGGAGAAGGCACGCGCCAAGGAGCGCGTCTACTCCCACCGCGACGAGTTCGGCCAGTGGGACCCGAAGAACCAGCGTCCCGAGCTCTGGAACCTCTACAACGGCCGCCTGCACGAGGGCGAGCACATGCGGATCTTCCCGATCTCGAACTGGACCGAGCTGGACATCTGGGACTACATCGGCCGCGAGGGCATCGAGATCCCCAGCATCTACTTCTCCCACCAGCGCCGCGTCTTCCAGCGCGACGGGATGCTGCTCACCGAGAGCGAGCACAATCCGCTGCGCGACGGCGAGGTCGCTGAGGAGCGGACGGTGCGCTTTCGCACGGTCGGCGACCTGACCCTCACCGGTTGCGTGGAGAGCACCGCCAGCACCATCCAGGAGATCATCGAGGAGGTCGCCGTGGCCCGCGTGACCGAGCGCGGCGCCACCCGTGGTGACGACCGGTTCTCGGAAGCAGCCATGGAGGACCGCAAGAAGGAGGGCTACTTCTGATGGCCGGAACCAACATGGACCTCCTGCGCTTCGCGACGGCAGGCTCGGTCGACGACGGCAAGTCCACCCTCATCGGGCGGCTGCTGCTCGACTCGAAGTCGATCTTCGAGGACCAGCTCGAGGCGGTCGAGGCGACCAGCGAGGCCAAGGGGTACGACTACACCGACCTCGCGCTGCTGACCGACGGCCTGCGCTCCGAGCGCGAGCAGGGCATCACGATCGACGTGGCGTACCGCTACTTCGCGACCCCGAACCGCAAGTTCATCATCGCCGACACCCCCGGGCACGTGCAGTACACCCGGAACATGGTCACCGGCGCCTCCACCGCCGACCTCGGCCTGGTGCTCGTCGACGCCCGCCAGGGCCTCACCGAGCAGTCCCGCCGGCACGCGGTGATCCTGTCGCTGCTCCGCGTCCCGCACCTGGTGCTGGCCGTGAACAAGATGGACCTCGTCGACTACTCGCAGGAGGTCTACGACCGGATCTACGCCGAGTTCACGCAGTTCGCGACGAAGCTCAACGTCCCCGACCTCGAGGTCATCCCGATCTCGGCGCTCAAGGGCGACAACGTGGTGACCCGCTCGGAGCACATGTCGTGGTACTCCGGTCCCACGCTCATGCACCACCTCGAGCACGTCCACGTCGCCTCGGACCGCGACCTGATCGACGCGCGGTTCCCGGTGCAGTACGTCATCCGGCCGAAGTCGGACGAGTTCCACGACTACCGCGGCTACGCGGGCCAGGTCGCGGGCGGCGTCCTCAAGCCGGGCGACGAGGTCGTCGTCCTGCCCTCGGGCATGACGTCGAAGATCTCGCGGATCGACCTGTTCGACAAGGAGATCTCCGAGGCGTTCCCGCCGATGAGCGTGACGATCCACCTCGAGGACGACGTCGACGTCTCCCGCGGCGACACCATCGCGCGCATCAAGAACGCGCCGACGCCGACGCAGGACATCGACGCGATGATCTGCTGGATGACCACCACCCCGCTGCAGCCGCGGCAGAAGCTGGCCATCAAGCACACCACCCGCACGGGCCGCGCCCTGGTGAAGGACATCCAGTACCGCCTGGACGTCAACACCCTGCACCGCGACCAGGAGACCCGCGAGCTCGGCGTCAACGAGATCGGGCGCGTCACGCTGCGCACCACGGTGCCGCTGCTGGCCGACCCGTACTCGAAGAACCGCACCACCGGCTCGTTCATCCTGATCGACGAGGCGACCGGCGTCACCGTCGGTGCCGGCATGATCAACGGCTGACCCAGGCCAGCCTGCAGCCAACCGGACGGCGTCCACCCGCGAGGGTGGGCGCCGTTCGTCGTTCCTGCACCGCAAGCCCAGAACGCCGAAAGTACGGCGATCTGGCCCCCTCTTTCGTACGTGAGGAAGGCGACGGACCTGGCTCGAAGTTCTCCTGCGCGGCCGTTCCCTGCCGAATAGCGTTTTCGATGCACGCGATCTCGAAGGGCTTCGTGGGGAGGCACAGCGCGTGCGCATTCGGGTAGGGAACAAGCTTGTCGTCATTCACGCGCGACCAATTGCAGGTCGGAGCGCCGACACCACGTGCACGGCACCTCGTGCTGCTGCCAGCGAGCCTGCTGGTGCTCGACATCGCAGTGCTCGGGGCCACCGGCCTGCTCGCCCTCCTCGGGCGTGAGCAGCTCGAGGTCTTCGACTCGTCCAGCGGCGTCCGCAGGCACCTGCCCCTCATCGGGGCGCAGATCATCGCCGCCTGGATCGGCGTCATCGCCCTGCTCGGCGGCTACCGCCGCGACCTCCTCGGTGCCGGCCCTGACGAGTTCAAGCGGGTCTTCAACGCCAGCATGATCACCGCCAGCGCGACAGGCGTGGCCTGCTACCTGGCGAAGTACGACCTCTCCCGTGGCTTCTTCCTGCTCGCGTTCGTCATCGGCCCGGTCCTGCTGCTGTGCGGCCGCCTCCTGGCCCGCCAGTCCCTCAAGCGCGCACGGCGCCGTGGCCACCTCCAGCGTCGCGTCCTGCTCGCCGGCACCGTCGACCGCGTCGACGAGCTCAGCGGCGTGCTGAGCCGCGAGAACTGGCTCGGCTACAGCGTCGTCGGCGCCGTCACCGACATCCAGCCCAGCGACGGCGAGACCCCCGGCGGCGTGCCCGTCCTCGGCTGCACCACCGACCTCGTCGAGATCGCCGCCGAGACCGGCGTCGAGCTCACCGTCCTCACCGGCGGCGTTGCCCCCTCCAGCCAGCACATGAAGGAGCTGGTCTGGTCGCTCGAGCAGCACAAGACCAATGTGGTCATCGCTCCGGCCCTCGCCGACATCTCCGAGGAGCGGTTGCAGGTCCGCCCGGTAGGCGGGGTCCCGCTCATCCACGTCGACCACCCGCGCTGGGAGCGCGCGATCCGCTGGCGCAAGCGCGCCTTCGACGTCGCCGGCTCCGCGTCGCTGATCGCGCTCCTCTCCCCCGTCTTCCTGTTCGCCGCGCTCCGGATCAAGCTCCACGACGGCGGTCCGGTCCTCTACCGCCACTCCCGCATCGGTCGCGACGGCCAGCCGTTCGACTGCCTCAAGTTCCGCACGATGGTCGTCGACGCCGACGCCAAGGTGGACGCACTGCGCCAGCAGGTGGGCCAGAACGCCCTGCTGTTCAAGGTGAAGGACGACCCGCGCATCACGAAGCCGGGCAAGTGGCTGCGCCGTTACTCGATCGACGAGCTGCCCCAGTTCTTCAACGTCCTGCGCGGCGACATGAGCCTGGTCGGCCCCCGCCCCCAGGTGCAGCGCGAGGTCGACGAGTACCAGGGCGGCATGGTCCGCCGCCTCCTCGTCCGCCCCGGCATCACCGGCCTGTGGCAGGTCTCCGGCCGCAGCAACCTCAGCGCCGAAGAAGCCATGCGCCTCGACCTCTACTACGTCGACAACTGGTCGATGCTCCAGGACCTCGCGATCCTCACGCGGACCGTGAGGGCTGTCGTCGGCTCCGACGGCGCCTACTAGTCCCGCACTGCCACCACCGGCGCCGCCGTCCCGACCGGGCCGGTCACGACACCCGCGGGTACGCAAACGGCTGGCACCAGGAACGCAGGTCACGTACCCGCGTCCGACTCACACGTTCAACCGGTCCCGAAGATAGGCGACAGTGCGAGCGCACGACCTGTCGTCGTCGTGCAGGTGCCAACGTTCCCGCGCCTGCACCCTCTCCGCTCGACACCAATCCGGATCATCAACGAATCGACCTAACGCAGACAGGACCTCGCTCCAGTCACTGCACCGCGGCCCCGGGGTGACTTCCTCGTAGCGAAAGTACATCGGCCGATCGCACCCCAGGTAGGAGTCGAGGTCGAAGGGCGCGAAGACGATCGGCCTGCCCGTGAGCAGGAAGTCCACATAAATGGATGAGTAGTCGGTGATCAGGATGTCGACGTCGCGAAGGAAGTCATGCACGTCCGTCGACGACTCATCGCTGCGCACGTTCTGCAGGCCATCGGGAAGTCGTCCCCGATCAACTGGATGAGGTCGGACTATCAGCTCGATCCCCAGCTCTCCCAGGGCACCATCGAGCCCATCGGCAAGCGCCTCGGAGAGGGATGTCGTCGGCGAGAACGAGCTCCTGTCCCTGAAGGTGGGGAGGTAGGCGACGCGCGTGATCGAACCTGTGCGCCCCTCCGTCGAACCCAGTAGCGCGTCGTTCCTCGGATATCCGTCAGTTCTCACCGCATCGCGATCGACGCCGAATGCCGATGCCATCAGCTCGGCGTGTTCGTCCCCGAGACTGGCAACGCCCAGGTCCATCCGCCACGCGGAGTGTGGAAGCAACCGGTGCAGAATGCCCTTCAGCCGAGCACGCCGATTCTCGTGCGGATTGTCCAGCCTGATTCTCTTCAACGGAAAGCCGTGCCAGAGATTGAGCACGTGCCGGGGTTGCAGGTACGGGTTGAGGTCGCGTTCAGAGTTGGACACGATCCCGCATCCGGCCCGCAGGGACCACAGCAGACCGCGTATCGACCATGGATGGGCTGCCAGCCCCCCACTGGCAACGGCCGCCTCCCTGACATCGCGTCGCGCGCTGAACCAGACGGGCGTCACTTCCGGGCAATGCCGGACGACGTGCTCGAAGAGGTGGCGGGAATTGTCAGCATACTTCTCCCCGAACCAGGCGCCGAAGATCCACAGCGACCGGTCGACCGGGACGAGAGGTCGCAGGAGGACAAGGGGCAGCGTTGCCACCAGGAGGATCAATCGCCGAAGCTCAGCCAAGGTGGACACCTCCCTCCCGGACAGACGCGGCCCCTGAAGCAGAGGACGAGGCGAGCTTCCGCCAGATCGCGAGGCGAGTCACGAGCAGCAACACCTCAACGAGCAGAACTCCCACGACGACGAGCTCCGCACTTGCGTGGCCCGAGACGTACAGGCCACACAACCATGCCGCCTGAAGCAGTCCGGCGCCGATGACGGTGCGATTCGCGACATCAAGGCGACCCAGCGCCCCGAAGAGGGGATATCCGATGAGCGCAGAGCACGACGAGATCGGCAGTGCGGCAAGGTAGAGAACTGCCACCTCGTGGATGGAGTCCGGTGGAACGCCGTAGACAAGTCTGATGAGGAAGTCGCCGAAGACCAGCATGATAACCGGCGCAGCCGACGTGAGGACTGCCGTCGCCAGCAGCATGCGACGCAGGAGGGCGAAGTCCTTCAGGCGGAGCATGTGGGGATAGATGGCCTGCACCACAGCGCCGATCGCAGTCTGTCCGACGAGGTAGAGCTGTTGCGCCACTCCGAGGTCGCCCGCCTCGCGAGGCCCTGCAACCAGCCCCAGGAAGACGACGCCTCCGGCCGTGTAACTGGCGACAGCGACACGCGACAAGAAGAACTCCAGGGAACGCCTCGCCAGGCCGACGACCAGCCCGACATCAGGCTGCTGGTAGCGATACCCCACCCTGCGCATCGCAACGAGACCGCAGATGGCTCCGAGCACGTTCGCAGCCCCGAACCAGACGACAACAAGGGTTGGGTTGGTGCCGCTGTGGACAAAGGCCATCACGGCGATCACGTAGAGCAGGCGCGTGACCACGACGTAAGTCGTGATCCAGCCCATGCGCTCCATGGCCTGGAAGTACCAGGTGGGCTGGATCGAGAGCCCGACGATCCCGAGGATGATGGCAAGCCACAGATCAGCGCGATCTCCAGCGGCGGACATTGAGAGGGCGACCGCCACTGTCGACACACCGATGGCCATGACTGCTCGAACGGTGAGGACAGCGGTCACGAGCCGGTCAGCAGAACGGTCCTTCTCCAGCGTGGCGACTACTTCAGCTGGAGCCAGCATGCTAAGCCCGAAGTCAGTGATCACCACTGCGGCCTGGATCAACGCGAGGCCGGTAGCCACGATCCCATAGCCCGATATCCCCAGGGTGCGAGTGAGGTAAGGGACCACGAGCAAAGGTGCGGCGTAGTTCACCAGCTGCAACGCGACCATGAACAGGACATTGCGTCGCAACCTGCTCCGACTCATCGCCCGGTCCTCGTCATCGGCGGCCGGGCTGTCGCGTCGTCGTCAGGTTGCGGTGGTCGGTGAAGTCTGTGGTTGCACGCCCAGGACACCGCTATTCCAGCGATCAACCAGTAGAGGTACGGGTACTGGGTGATGGGAGCAACCGTGGCGATGGTGATCGTCTGCGAGACGAGTGCGATCGTCGCGGCGCTCGGTCGTCGTACAAGCGCGAGCCCGGACCACAGGAGGAACAGGAGGAAGAGACCGAGAACGATCCAGCCGAACTGCAGGGCCCACAGGAGCGGCGTGCTGTCAAGCGTGACGATCTTCCCACCAGGGTAGCCCGCGGCGAGCCAGGCGAACCGACCGAGCGAGTCATGGGTGTAGATGTCGGCGGCCAGACCGAAGGCCCGGATGTCCCCCAGCACTGTGAGATAGCCCGATCGATAGGCACTACTGCTCGCAAGCTCGCCGCGCGAGCCAATGGCGTCGAAGTACACAGGAAGAGTCACGGCAGCGAGGAGCCCCACCACACCGAGGACCATGACGCGACCGAAAGAGACCCCCGACGCCCGGCGCTCGAGGACGATCGCTAGCACGAGTGCGATCCCGCCGGCCAGGATCGCATTCCGGCTGAATGAGACACAGATCCCGGCCATCATCACTGCGATCATCCCAGCGCGTACGAATCCGTTGCGCCTGCTCATCACCGCGAAGGGCACGCAGATCGCGACGAAGTTGCCGTACGCGATCGAATGACCGAATCCGAGCTCCGAGCGAGGAAACCCTGCGCGATACTGGATCGGACTCCAGATGCGATCCGGACCGGTTCCGAGGGTCAGCCCCTGGAAGGGGTGGAAGTCGAGGAGGAACTCGATCAACCCCAGAGCTGCGACACAGGTTCCGGCCACAGCAAGGGTCTCCGTGACTGACGCCCGGTACTCAGGGCTCCCCAGTCGCCGCCCCAGGAGGAACGGAACCAGGATCACTGTTACAGCGGCGACGACGTGCTCGCCCAGGGACAGTCCGAGGAGCCACAACAAGAGCAGGACAGCGACCATCGCCATCACGACCAGGTCCGGGAACGCGAGTCGGCGCTCACCAGACCGCCGCAGCATCACCAGGCATCCGACTCCAGCAATGACTGCGACTGGGAGGAACCGCCCTCCGATCGACGCTCCTATCCAGTAGGGGACAGCGACGAGAGCTAAGAGGTAGAGACCGAGCCCACGACTTGGCTTCCGCGCGATGTCGTGCACGACAAGCGGAGCAACGACGAGCACGCAGGCGACTGCGACAAGGAGCACGCTAGTCCGCCCACGAGACTTCGTTGATCACCGCGTCGAGCGCAGCCGAGATCACACCAGATTCGTAGTTTGCTCTCGCCCACGCCTGACCGGACCTGGCAACGTGAGCCGCCGCCACAGGGTCGCTGAGAACCCGTTCCACGGCCGAAACCCATTCCTCGGGTGTGTCGGCGGTCAAGCAGTGCACGCCATCGACAACTCCGGCTTGGTCTGCTGCTAGCCGACTCGCAACGACTGGCGCACCGATGTACAGCGCCTCGATCAGCTTCATCTGTACCCCTGTCGCCAGGGTCACGGGAACGATCGCGACGGCGCAGCGCCGGTAGAACTCAGCAACTGAGGGAACTCGGCCCGTCACCGCAATGCCCTGGCTGGAAAGCGCCCTGATCGACCGCACCGGATCCGCACCGACGACCGACCACGTCATCTCGGGGCGGCGTCGCGCCAGGTCGGGCCAGACTTTGTTGGCGAACCACTCCACCGCCTCGACATTGGCGGAGTAGCTCATCCGCCCGACGAAGATCATCTCGTCACGGTGGTCGCTCTGCCGGTCGCCGACCTCCGGCATCTGGTGGGGGCTCCGAACCAGCCGGGCGCGTTCGTCTCCCGGCACCACGTCCACCGGAGACGACACCAGGTACCTATCCACCCGCTCGATGATTTGGGCTTCAGCGCGCCGCATCCGGGGAGCTTCGATCCGGCCGACCACCCGCGACAAGGGAGAGGCGGATCGCTCGGCAACCTGTGCGTAGTACGCACTTCGGAACTCGTCGAGGTCGACGATCGTCCTGGTCGCTGCCACCACATCCACGAGCTGCGCACTACGGATGACGTTCAGGTACGCGAGGTCGAAGCTCTGAGCCTCACCGATTCCGACGAGGAGCCGCCGCAGGGCTCTCGAACCCACGAAGGCCTGCTGGAGGCTGCGTCCCGTGACCAAGGCAGCACCAGCTCTGGCAATTCCCCGCCATTTCGACTGGCGCACGACGCGTACCGTGGCGCCTGGCAGGTCGGATGCCTTCTCCTCCTCGGCTGCCGACCACGCCACGACGACAACGTGCACTTCGTGGTGATCCGCGAGGTGCTGGAGCAGACCGAGGCTTCTGGGGCGCTCCGCCTGCGGAACCCAGGGAGCGACGAACAAGATCTTCAACTTCGCGCAACTCTTCCTACGACGCTTGCCAAGGACGCTTGGAACCGCGCACCGCGAATGATGAAGTAGGTGGTCAGCCCGCGCCAGTACTGCTCGCTCTTCGCCGTCGAGGTCGACGTGCTCTCGTAGTGAAGGGCGGAAGCCTGACGGGCGAGCACAACTCGATATCCAGCGGCGCGGATGCGTTCACACAGGTCGACATCCTCGAAGTAGAGGAAGAATCGCTCGTCGAAACCTGCCACAGATCGATACACGGCGGTCGGCAGGAGAACACAGAAGGCTGACACCCAGTCGAGGTCGAGCTCAGCTCCGCCCGAGACACTAGCGATGAGACCTCGCTGGCCCGTCACCCGCTCGAACACCCGGACTGCTGTGCGCCTGACTCGGGGGGGCAGACGTTCGTCGATGCGGGTCGCTGCTGCCAGCTCCTTGAGCATCGACGGTCGGGGTCCACCTGCGTACCCGTACGTTCCGTCGGGATACATCATGCGGGGCGCGACAATCCCTATGTCGGGCGCATCGGCGAGAACATCTCGCAAGACCCCCACGGTGTCCGGGTTGACGAGACAGTCCGGGTTCACCAAGAGGACGTACTCGGACTCCACCTCGGCGACAGCTCTGTTGTTACCGGCGCCGAACCCATGGTTGGCGCCGTCCGACAGGACTTCGACGCTACCGCTGTCCATTAGTGCGCGGAGAGCGTAGGACTCCGCCTTGATGGTCGAGTTGTCCCAGATGATCGCCCGAGGGACGTGGGCCGCAGACAGGGCTTCGACGCACTGCTTGGTCAATTCAGCGTTGTTGAAGCTGACTATGACAGCGGTGACGTCCTCGGCGCCCGCTCTCGTCCTGCTCATCCGGCGGTGCCCGGCTGGTCGGACAGTGCGGCGGACTCCGACGAAGCCCCAGGGCTATAGCCGTAACCGTAGCCGTAGCCATAGCCGTACGACTTGCCCTTGACCGGCACCTTGTTGAGAACGAGGCCGGCGACGTGGGCGTCCACCTGCTCGAGGCGGTCGATCGAGAGGCGGACCTGGTCGCGGGTGACGCGGGCGTGGCTGAGCACGACGATCGCGCCGTCGGACTTGGCGGCGAGGAGCGCCGAGTCGGTAACGGGGAGCAGGGGCGGGGCGTCGAGGATGACGACGTCGTAGTCCGCACGTGCCTGGGCGAGGAAGTCGTCCATCGCGCGCGACTGGATGAGCTCGGCCGGGTTGGGCGGCACGGAGCCGGCGGCGACGAACTCGAGGCCGGACTCCTCGTGCTGCTGGGTGACGTCGGCGAGGTCGGCCTTGCCGACCAGGACGGTCGTGACGCCGACGGCCTCGTCGAGGCCGAGGCGCTTGGCGGCCATGGGGCGGCGCAGGTCGGCCTCGACCAGCAGGGTGCGGGCGCCGCCCTGGGCCAGGCTGATGGCGAGGTTCAGCGCGGTGGACGTCTTGCCCTCGCCGGGCACGGCCGAGGTGACGACGAAGACCTTGTGCTCGCTGTCGACGTCGACGAACTGCAGGTTCGTGCGCAGCACGCGGAAGGACTCCGCGCGCGGCGAGTGCGACGAGAGCTGGGTCAGCAACGGGGTCTTCTCGGTAGCCGAGTCGAACACGATCGTGCCCAGCGCGGGGGCGTCGGTGATCTCCGCGACGTCCTCCGACGACTTGATCCGGGTGTCGAGCAGCTCGCGCAGGACGGCGAGGCCGAGGCCGACGAGCAGGCCGAGCACGACACCGAGACCCACGTTGCGCTTGGGCTGCGGGGAGACGGCGGAGTCGGAGTACGACGCGTTGTCGACGATGGTCGCCTTGATCGGCGCGCTGGTGGCGCCCGCCTGGGTCTCGAGCTCGCGCACGAGGTCACTGAGCTGCTCGGCGTACGACTGCGCGATCAGCTGGGCGCGGCTGGCGTCGGTGTCGGTGACGGTGATCTCGAGGTTGACGGTGTCGAGGACCGCACGGGCCTCCACCTTCTCCGCCATCTCCTCGGGCTTGGCGTCGATCTCCGTGTCGCTGATGACCCGCTTGGCGAGCTCACGGCTGGTGATGAGGTCGGCGTAGGACTTCACGCGCTGCGCGGAGAACTGGCTCCCCTGCAGCAGCTGCGCCTGGTCGATCTGCGACGTCGTCACGAAGAGACGCGCGGTCGACGCGTACTGCGGCGTCTGCAGTGCCGTCACCCCGGCCGCCGCGGCTGCGGCGAGCACGACGACGACCAGGATCGAGATCCATCGTCGCCGGACGATCCGGATGTAGTCATGCAGCTCCACAGCTGCTCCTCCCCCTTGTTGCTCCCTCGAACACGCGGACGCTCCTAGTCCGCGCGCCGGCAGGCTGTCGCCAGCACTTCCCGGCTGTTGCGCTTCTCGATCGTCGGAGTGACGGCCACGACGGCGTCGCCGGTCTGGCCCGCGCCACTCTTCATCGTCCAGGCCAGGTCGACGGTCTGCCCCGGGTCCAGCTGGACGTAGGTCATCCCCACGGGGCGCCCGTCCTGGTCCGCGCGGATCAGGTCCATCGGTTCACCGTTGAACTCGAGCTGGCCCACGGTACCTCCGACCGGTCCGAAGATCCGCACCGTCACGACCTGGCTGCCGGGGTCGACGCCGTAGGTGCCGCCGCCGGTGATGTACGCCGGCAGGTCGGCCGCGTCGGCCGGCGCCGTCGAGCGCAGCCGGGCCTTCGTGCTGAACGACTGCACGCCGTCCACGCAGGAGACCGGGACCACGTCGACGTCGTAGCGCAGGTAGTAGGACATCTTCGCGCCGGTGGTGTCGTTCAGGGTGACCTCGACCTGCGGGCTGGTGACGCCGGCATCGGTCACCATCTCGCCCGCGATCGCGGTGCCGTCGAGCGCGGTCCGGACGTCGTCGTCGTAGGACGTCACGAACACCCGGCGCTCGTCCACGCCGCGGGCGAGGGCCCGCAGCATCGCCGTGGGGTCGCCCACCCCTCGCGTGAACCGGGCGAAGGTCTCCCCGGCCACCTCCGCGAAGAAGGCGTCCTGGGCGGCCGGCTCGGGCAGGCGGACGTAGGACTCGTGGAGCAGCTCGTCCACGAGGTTGTCACCGGTCAGCTCGACGCCGTCCACGGTGATCGGGCCGGTGGCCTCCAGCAGGTAGGAGATCGCGACCGCGTCGACCATGACGACGCCGTCGACGGGACGCGCCGGGTACTCCTGGTGCCAGCGGGCGACCATCAGGTCCGCGGCGCGGGGCACGTCCGGCGTCATGTTGGCGTCGACGAAGTAGCGGCCGAGGTAGTCGTCGTAGAGCTCGACCTCGGCGTCGGTGAGCGGCAGCACCGACGTCGGTGTCCGGCCGAGCGCGCTGCCCGCCACGTGGTGGGTGAGCGCGATCCGGCCGTCCTCCGCCTCGAGGTAGGACACGGCGCCGGGCAGGCCGCCCGTGGCGCGCACCTCGGCGTTGTTCTGGAAGACCAGCAGGTGCCGTCGCTTGCCCTCGTCGCCGAGCATGGTCGGCAGGACGTCGGTGGCGATCCGGGCGGAGCGCAGGCCGCTGGCCGCGGAGTCGACGCGACGCCGGAAGTCGGTGAAGCGCGTGTGCAGGCGGCCGACGTAGCCGCTGGGGTCGACGTCCTGCAGGCGCTCGTCGGCGCGGGCGAAGGCGGCCGCGGCCTGGCTGACGGGACCGGAGAGCTCGTCGATCACGGCGAGGTCGGCGCCACCGTCGCGGGGCAGCAGCTCGTCGACGCGCTCGGAGACCGTGACGAGGGGCTCGATGCCGTCGGCGGCGAGGTCGTCGAGGACGTCGCTGACCAGCTCGATGCCGGCGGCGTCGTCGCCGAACCACGGCACCTTGGTCAGCACGGCCCAGGTCGGTCCCGACGTGCGGTCGGCGGCGGCGCTGCTCGCGTCGCGCAGGGCGTCGAGCTCGTCGCGCAGCGCCTCGGGGTCGCGCGCCTCGACGGCCGCCTGGACCGCCTCTGCGTGGCGTACGGCGTCGTCCAGGTCGCCCTGCACCTGCCACGCGGTGTACGCGCACCACGCTCCGGCCAGCACCACGACCCCACCGACCGCCGCGAGGACCCAACGGTTCCTCGAGCTCACCCCAACCCCCCAAGAAATGGCACTACACACCAACAGACGACGACGTGGGCGGGCGCGGACGCGCCCTGCTGCCACGTGTCGGAACGTGACTGAGGACCCCGGGCGGGCCCGGGGTCCTCAGCCGCGAATCACGATCGGGTCGAGAACGACCCGAACTGCACGACTGGCGTCGTCAGCGAACGACGGCGCGGTGGTTGAACGAGCGGGTGACGAACTTGCCCTTGCCCGTGAACTTGACCGAGCAGTTGTAGACGCCCTTGCGCGCGATCTTCGGGGCCGGGACGACACCGTTCTTCACGGCGCCCGAGGCCTTGAAGACCTTCTTGCCGTTCAGCGAGACGCAGCGGACCTGGCCCCAGCCGACCGGGCGCGCGTTGCCGCTCTTGGCCTTGACCCGGATGGAGGGCTTGGCGTTCTTCTTGATGGTGCTCTTCGCCTTCACCTGGACGACCTTGACGTCCGGCACGTACGCCTCGGCGGCTCCCACCCCGAGTCCGAAGGTCACCATGGCGGCCGCGATGAGGCCGACAACGATCTGCTTCATGTGAGTTTGACTCTCCCCAACGTTTGTATTGGTGCCTGCCGCACCTCTGTCCGGTGCGACTTCGGGACAGTCAACACGAGCTCCGCCGGACGGTCCGGAGGTTGGCAGATCATGAGCGATAGGTCACAGGCGGGACCCTCGAAGGTAGGTAGAAACCCCCGTAGAACCGGGACTTTGGGCCCCGGAAGGAATGTCCGACCGGTCAGCGCGAGGGCCGGAAGTGCAAGCCGACCTCGGGGTCGACCACGACCTCCTGGGCGGCCGGCAGGCCGTCGACGACCAGCGGGGCCGCGACGTCGGTGTTGCGCTTGAGCACGGCGAGCGCGATCGGCCCGAGCTCGTGGTGGCGGGCCGAGGAACCCACGAAGCCGACCGCGCGACCGCCGCCGGCCGGGAGCACCTCCGCACCGGCCGTCGGGAGCCGGTTCTCGGAGCCGTCGAGGTGGAGCAGGGTGAGCCGGCGCGGCGGCCGGCCGAGGTTGTGCACCCGGGCGACCGTCTCCTGCCCGCGGTAGCAGCCCTTGTCCATGTGCACCGCGGCCCAGCCCGGCGCCTGCTCCGCGTCCAGCCAGCCGACCTCGTTGGGGATGGTGCGCGCGTCGGTGTCGATGCCGAAGCGGGGCTCGCCGCGGGCGATGCGCAGCGCCTCGAAGGCCCACAGCCCGGCTGCGGGACCGGCCGCCTCGGCGTACGCCGTCAGCCGCTCGCGCGGCACGAGGTCGTAGCGACCGGGTCGCCACGCCACCGCGGTCTCGGCGGTGACGTCGGCGACCTCGACGCGCATCATGAAGATCATCCGCTCGAGGAACCCGATGAGCGCGGCGGCCCGGCCCGGCTCGGTGTGCGCGGTGAACGCCTCGCCGTCGTCGACGCCGGTGAACGCGTGCTCGACGTGGCCCTGCGGGCTCAGCACGAGTGCGGAGACCCAGCGGCCGGGCTCGAGGCCCTCGAAGTACTGGGTCGTCAGCGAGTGCAGCCAAGTCAGCCGATCGGGACCGGTGACGCGCAGGACGTCGCGGTGCGAGAGGTCGACGAACCCCTCGCCGGCCTCGAGGGCGCGCTGCTCGCCGAAGAGGCTGCCGTAGTGGGCAGCCACCGGGGCGTCGACCCCGTCGCCGGCGACCGCCCCCGGGAGGGCGAGGAGCGGGCTGGGCTGGGCGTTCTCGGTCATGTCAGGTCCCGGTAGTGCTCGAGGAGGCGGGTCAGGGTGGTCAGCGCTCCCTGCATCTCCTCGATGTGGACGGGGTCCAGGGTGCGGAGCATCTCCTTGATCTCCGTGCTCGACACCCCCGAGGTGCGAGGCAGGTAGCGCACTTCACAAACGTCGGAGAGGTCGTCGAACTTCCCGGTCCAGTCGTCGCCCATGACGAAGAGGTCGACACCGTGCTCCACGATGTCGGACCGCTTCTGGTCCCAGGACCGTTCGGGCAGGACCAGGTCGACGCCCTTGATCGACTCGACGATGGCCGCGCGGTCGTCGTACGACACCACCGACTTCTTGCCCTTGCCGGCGTTGAACTCGTCGGTGGAGACCCCGACGATCAGCCGGTCCCCCATCGCGGCCAGGCGCTGGATGAGCCGCAGGTGGCCGATGTGGAACAGGTCGAAGGTCCCGTAGGTCAGCACGGTCGTCATGACGACCCTCCTTGGCAGTCGGCGCATTGGCCGAAGACGGTCAGGTGCCCCAGGTCCGGCTCGAAGCCCCGGGCCCGGAGGGTCTCGACGAGCGGGTCCGCCTCCGCGGTGTCGATCGAGGTGATGCTGTGGCAGCCCCGGCAGACGAGGTGGAAGTGCTCGTGGCCCCGCACGGAGTGGTACGTCGGGGCGCGGTCCGAGAAGTGGGCGTGGCGCACCAGCCCGAGCTCCTCCAGCACCTCCAGGGTGCGGTAGACGGTGGAGGCGTTGACGGTGCTCGCGGTCTCCTGGACCTTCGCCAGGACCTCGTCGGGCGTGGCGTGGCCGAGCTCGTCGACGGCGGCGAGGATCAGCTCACGCTGGGGCGTGAGCCGGTAGCCGCGGTCCCGGAGCGCGGCTCGCCAGTCGACGGTGTCGGATCGGTCAGGCACGCCTCAGCCTCGCCCACAGGTGCGGTTGAAGCGGCTGGCCCATCGCGGCCATGTCGAAGGCGTAGAGCAGGTCGCCCTCCACGTTGCCGTAGAGGCGCTTGCCGGCGGCGTACTCCTTCGCGGTCTCGGTGCGGGCCACGGCGTCGGTCGTCCACTCGAACTTGCCGTCGGCGGCCTCGCCGTGCCAGATCTCCGCCATGCCCGTGTTGTGGGTCAGCAGGATCTCGAACTTGCCGTCACCGACGGCGCGGATGAAGCCGGTCTCGATGGCGGCGTCGCGGACCTTCTCGCCCTTGTCGTCGATGATCCAGGCGCGCGCCATGTAGTGGAAGAACGGCCGGCCGTCGTGGGTGAAGATCAGCTCCTGGCCGAACTGGAACGACTCGATCGTCGGGTAGTCGCCGTGGCCGTTGCCCCGCCAGGTGCCGAGCATCCAGGCGATGGGACCGCAGTCGGGGTGCAGGTTGTCGGGGAG
Organism: Nocardioides sp. J54; assembly: GCF_000519005.1. Taxonomy (GTDB): domain Bacteria; phylum Actinomycetota; class Actinomycetes; order Propionibacteriales; family Nocardioidaceae; genus Nocardioides. The sequence continues at coordinate 142,645 of NZ_JAER01000005.1, forward strand.
TTCGAAGGCCACGACGCGCCATTCTAGGCTGCTTCCCATGGCGCGCTCACTCGTCGTGAAGGTCACCTGCGGCACCGACGCGCCCGAGCGGTGCAACCAGGGGTTCACCGTGGCCGCCACGGCGGCCGCCTCCGGGGTGCCCGTGTCGCTCTGGCTGACCGGCGAGGCGGCGTGGCTCGCCGTGCCCGGCCGGGCCGCCGAGCTCGACCTGCCGCTGGCCACTCCCCTGCCCGACCTGCTGGACACCGTGCTCGCCTCCGGCACGGTCACCGTGTGCGGCCAGTGCGCCGCCCGCCGCTCGCTGGACGTCGACGACCTCGTCCCCGGCGCCCGGATCGCCGGGGCGCCGGTCTTCGTCGAGGAGGCGTTGGCCGAGGGGGCCCAGGCGCTCGTCTACTGAGCGCGCCCCTGGGCGAGCGGCGGCCGTCGGTCGAAATCTTTGGACGCCTCACGAAAATTTACGGGACCGACCTCCACGCGCGCGTCGCGCGCCTTAGGGTGTGCTCACACCGCCGTGCACCCCCCTTCTCCTACGCCACGGTGGTCCGGAGGCTCCTACGGCGATGTCCGTCACCGCATGTCCAGCCTGTGCGTCGGCATGGCTGAAGTCCTACCCCGTGTCGCGCCGGACGGGGCGCAGCAACTTCCGCTGCCGCTCCTGCGGCCTGGTCGGCTGGTCCGAGCGCGCCGAGCTGGTGCTCCCGGACACGGTGAGCCTCGACGAGATCAGCGTCGAGGACCGCGCCGCCTGGGTCGCCCTGAAGCGCAACCACGCGGCGGAGGCCGCGCAGGCCGAGGTGCTCGACGAGCTGGCCGCCCGCCTCGACGGCGGCCCGCAGGACCGCCTCCTCTACGACATCGGCACGGGTGACGCCCAGTTCCTCGCGGTCGCGCGCGAGCGCGGCTTCCGGGTGCGCGGCAACGACCTGATGGAGGCCAACGTCGCGCTCGCGAAGCGCTCGTACGACGTCGAGGTCGACCTCGGCGACCTCTCCACCCTGGACGTGCCGGAGCAGGACGCGGTCACGATGTGGTGCGTGCTGGCCCACGTCGCCGAGCCGGAGGCGCTGCTGCAGAGCTCGTTCGACGTGCTCAAGCCGGGCGGCACGCTCTTCCTGCAGACGCCGCGTCGCTCGAAGGTCGACACCGCCGCGCTCGCGGTGACCGCCGCCGCCCGCGGCCGGATGTCGCGCTGGGTCGACCGCCGGATCGCCCCGCACCACTGGCACCTGCACACCGCCGAGAGCATGACGGCTGCCCTGCGCGCCGTCGGCTTCGTCGACGTCGAGGTCATCCCGCGGGCCCGCTACTCGCTGAACTCCGGTGCCTACCTGGCGTCGATGGGCGTCCCCGCCCGCGCCGCCGGGGCGGTCGGCCGCGCGACCGACCGGTTCATCGACCGGGGCTGGGCGCCGCGGATCGTGCTCGAGGCCTACGCCCGCAAGCCCGGGAAGCTGGCCCCGGCGGCTGCCGCGCCGGCGAGCGAGCAGCGTCCGGTCGACGGGGCCGCAGGCGACGTGACCAAGCCCGGGGGCCTGGCCGCCGCCGGCTGAACGCCCGGCAGGATGGGCGCATGCGCGCCGTCCTGCAACGTGTCACCTCGGCCTCGGTCGTCGTGGAGGGTGCCGTCGTCGGCGCCATCAGCGACCCCGGCCTGCTGGTCTACCTCGGCGTCACCCACGACGACGGGCCGGACGAGGTGGCGTGGATGGCCCGCAAGATCCGCGACCTGCGCATCCTGCGCGACGAGCGGTCGGTCGCCGAGGAGGGCGCACCGGTGCTCGTCGTCTCGCAGTTCACGCTGTACGGCGAGGCGCGCAAGGGTCGCCGCCCGTCGTGGACCGCGGCGGCCCCGGGACCGGTGAGCGAGCCGCTCTACGAGGCGGTGTGCGCCGCGCTCGAGGAGGCCGGGACGCACGTCGAGCGCGGGGTCTTCGGCGCGATGATGGAGGTCTCCTCGGTCAACGACGGCCCGTTCACCGTGCTGCTCGAGTCACCCTGACCGCTCTGGCGGCCCTGGCTGCTCTGGCGGCGCTCTCGGCTCTGGCGGCTCAGCCGCGCGCCGGGCGCAGGCGCAGCCCGAGCAGGTACATCTCGCAGCCCAGGCAGAACGCGAAGGCGGCGTTGAGGAAGGCCGCGACGATCGCGAACCCGGCGAACACCTGGCCGAGCAGCACCGCGCCGGTCGCGAAGCCGAGCGTGGCGACGACGGCGAAGACCAGCCCGACGGCCTGGGCGAACCGCGGCGGCGCCGGGTCCTCGAGCTCGGCCGGCGGCGTGAGCCGCGGGCGGACGAGCGAGCGGAAGACCAGCCCGGTCGGCGTCTTCTGCACGCCGAGGCCGGCGCCGATCGCGAAGAACACCGCCTGGATGCCGGTGAGCACGGCCGCCACGGCGGGCTGGGCGTCGGACAGCAGCAGCGCCACCGCGAAGATCACGAAGGTGACGGCGGCGGTGAACCGCGGCCCGCGGGGGTCGATGCCGGACTGCTGGCTCATCGTGACTCCTCGGTGAGGGGCAGGGCCGCGAGCACCTGCTCGCGGCGCGGTGCACCGGCGGCGCGGGTGACCTCACGGCCGGCGCGGTCGAGCACCAGGGTGGTGGGGGTACGACGGACGTCGAGCTCGCGGACCAGCGCGAGGTGCTGCTCGGCGTCGACCTCGACGTGGGCGATGCCGTCGTGCCGCTCGGCGACGTCGGCGAGCACCACGCGGGTGGTGCGGCAGGGCGCGCAGAAGGCGCTGGAGAACTGGACCAGCGTCGCCCGCTCCCCCAGCTCGGCGTGCGGGACGGAGGCGCTGAGCCGCTCCCAGGCGGAGGGCTCGTGCGGCACGTCCTCGGCGACCGCCGGCGCGGGGGCGGGTCCGGTGCCGGGCTCGCCCGCTGCGTGCGTCCGGGCGTGGCCGGCGAAGCGGCCGTCGACCCGGCGCCGGTGCAGGCCGAACCCGGCCGCGGCGACCACGGCCAGGACGAGGATGACGATCCCTGGGCTCACAGCTGTCCTCCAACGCCGACGGCGGCTCCCGGATTCCGGGAGCCGCCGCCGTCGTACGTCACAGGCCTCAGATGGCGATGAGGACCTCGGCGACCGAGCCGGTCTGCGCCTGGACGGCGCGGTCGACCGGGTCGGCCTTGGGGGCGAGGGTGCGCAGCGTCCACTTGCCGTTGCCGGCGAAGAAGCGGAAGTGCCCGGTGGCCGAGGTGGGGACCTCGGCGGTGAACTCGCCGCTGGCGTCGAGCAGGCGGACGTAGGCGCCGGAGACCGGCGTCGCGTCGTCGCCGGCACCACGCACGACCTGGCCCTGGATCACGGCCTCCTTGGTCACGTTGATGCCCTCAGTGGAGAGGCCACCGACCGTCGCGCCGCACATCAGGCGTCACCCGGCTCGTCACCGAGCGCGATCGGGACGCCGACGAGGGAGCCGTACTCGGTCCACGAACCGTCGTAGTTCTTGACGTTCTTCTTGCCGAGGATCTCCTGCAGCACGAACCAGGTCAGCGAGGAGCGCTCGCCGATGCGGCACAGGGCGATGGTGTCCTTGCCCTCGTCGAAGCCGACCTCGTCGTAGAGCGCCTTGAGCTCGTCGTCGGACTTGAAGGTGCCGTCGTCATTGCAGTTCTTGCTCCACGGCACGTTGACCGAGGTGGGGATGTGGCCCGCGCGCTGCGACTGCTCCTGCGGCAGGTGGGCCGGGGCGAGCAGGCGGCCGGCGTACTCGTCGGGGCTGCGCACGTCGACCAGGTTCTGCGAACCGATCGCGGCGACGACCTCGTCGCGGAACGCGCGGATGGAGCGGTCCTGCTCCTGCGCGGTGTAGGTGGTCGCGGCGCGCTGCGGCAGCTCGTCGGTCAGCTCGCGGCTGTCCAGCTCCCACTTCTTGCGGCCGCCGTCCATGAGCTTGACGTCCTGGTGGCCGTAGAGCTTGAAGTACCAGTAGGCGTACGCGGCGAACCAGTTGTTGTTGCCGCCGTAGAGCACGACGGTGTCGTCGTTGGAGACACCGCGCTCGGACAGGAGCGCCTCGAACTGCTCCTTGTTCACGAAGTCGCGACGGACCTGGTCCTGCAGGTCGGTGGTCCAGTCGAGCTTGATCGCGTTGCGGATGTGGCCCTTGTCGTAGGCCGAGGTGTCCTCGTCGACCTCGATGACGACCACCTTGGGGTTGTCGAGGTTGTCCTCGACCCACTGGACGGAGACGAGCGAGTTCTCGCGGCTCATGGTGTTCCTAACTGGGATTGCGCGGTTGATGGCGGTGCGGATACGAGCGGTGCTGCTGGGCAGCGCGGCGGCGCACAGGACGCAGGGGCCCGGGGCGCAGGAGCGCCGGGAGGAGACGGGGAGGTGGCAGGCAGACGCCGCCGGTTCAGAAACCCGTCAGCAGGGTCGACACAGCGCCGAGCTGACGCGGCAGTTGTCCACCGCGCGCCGCTTGGTCAGCAGCAGAGTCGTCGACATGTGGAAGAGAGTAGGCGGCTTTACCGCGCTCGCCCTAATCGAGTATCAGATGATGAGACGGGTGTCCGTGATGTGAGATCGCTCGTGGTTGGTGGGCGTGGGATCGCCGCTTCAGCGGTGATACCGGTGGTTCCTGACCGTTGCAATGGCCAGGAAGCGAGGGGAACGGTCAGGAAGTACGGGTGCCTCGATCACGGTGGTCACAGTGGTCACACGCGCCCCGGGATTCACCGCTTCGGCGGCGATTCCCGAACTTGTTGGCCGCTGCAACAGCCAACAAGTCCCAGAACCGGCCACCAGGTACACGCGTACCCAACCCAAGCGGCCACCCGCCCCCGCGGCGCTCACCGCACGGCGCAGGAGGTCGGCACGGTGGTGTTGGGGCTGCCCGGGAAGGCGCCGGGGGTGACCGACAGGCGGGCGTCGGCGGTCTGGTCGGGGCCGCTGCGCATCACGAACTCCACCGAGTGGCGCGACTGGGGCTCCAGCTCGATGCCGATCCGGACCAGGCCGCGGCCGGCGAGCCGCTCGACGACCGGGTTCGCCAGGCGCTGGCCGTCGATGGAGAGCTCCTCGACGTCGCCGCCGACCGGTGAGGTCACGTAGACGACGAGCAGCTGGTCGCCCGGTTCGACGCGCAGGCCCGGGTAGCCCTCCCCCGTGATCGCCGGGGGCAGGGAGCGGGCGTCGGGCGGGGTGTCGCTGTGGAAGTCGATCGAGCCGGAGATGACCTGCTCGTCGTCGACGCAGGAGCGGGAGATGATCCGGGCGTCGTAGCGCAGGTAGTACTGCATCTTCGTCGGGCCGCCGTCGTTGATGAAGACGCCGACCTCGGGCACGTGGCTGGCCCGGTCGGAGAACTCCCCGGCGATCATCGTGCCGGCGATCTCATCCTGCGTCTCCGACTCGAAGGCCGCCATCCGGATCCGGCCCTCCTGCACCGCGGTCACCAGGCCGCGGATCGCCTCCGCGGAGCTGCCGCGGCCGGCGGCGAAGGCGTCGAAGACCGCCTCGGCGACGGCCTGCTGGTAGTCGCTGTGGATCGAGCGGTCGTCGGTGAGGCGGTAGATCTCGTTCTCCACCGCCCAGACCACGTTGCCGGCGTCGACCGGGCGGAAGCCGGGGACGTCGACGGGGCCGGTGCCGCGCAGCAGGTACGACACGGCGACCGGGTCGATGAAGAACATGCCGTCGAGGCTGCCGCCGATCTCGCGCTCCCAGCGGGCGCGGATGATCTCGGCGGAGCGCTGGAAGTCCGGGGTCAGCGTCGCGTCAACGGCGGCGCGCCCGAGGATCCGCCCGAAGATGCGCCGCTCCTCGGCGGTCAGGCGGACGACGGGGTCGGTGTTGCGCCCGATCTCGGACATGTCGGACTGCTCGACGATGTCGACGCGCCCGTCGCGCATCCGCACCAGCGACAGCGCGCCCGGCAGGCCGCCGCCGCTGCGCAGCTCCGCGTTGTTCTGCATCACCAGCAGGTAGTGCCGGTCGCGGTCGGCGCCCATCATCCGGGGGATGATCCGCGCGGCGCGGTACGTCGACCCGAGGGTCTCGCGGGCGTCGGTGACCAGCGTGCGGAGCCGGTCGAGCTGGTTGCGCACCGGGCCGACGTAGTCGTCGGGGTCGAGCTCGGCCAGCCGGTCGGCGGCGGCGTCGAAGGCCGCCTCGCTCTCCCGGGCCGGCTCGACCATCGCGGCGATCTGCTCGACGGGGAACCGGCCGGCGTCGGGCTGGAAGGTCTCTGCGGTCACGAGGTCGGCGGCGTCGGCGATCGGGCCGAGGCCGTCCTCGCCGATGTCGTCGAGCACCTCGGCGACCGTGGCGATGCCCTCGGCGTCGTCGCCGAGCACGGGCAGCGCCTCGAGGACGGCCCAGGTCGGGCCGGAGGTGCGGTCGTGGGCGGAGCCGGCGGCGTCGCGGTACTCCGCCATCGCCTTGCGAGCGCCCTCGGCGTCGGCGCGGACCAGCGCGGCGCGCATGATCGTCGCGCTGTCGCGCACGCGCGACAGGTCGTGGTTGGCCGCCCAGACCACCCAGGCGGCCCACGCGACGGCGAGCGCGGCGACCGCGCCGACCGCTGCGAGGACGAGGACGCGGGGCTGCTCCTGCCGGAGCCGGCGCAGGCGGCGGACGAGTCGTCGCGTGGGGGTGGACCGTCGCCGCCGGCGCACCCGCTCGTCGGCGGATCCCTCGGTCACCTCGACACGCCCCCAGGGCCGTTGTGGTGGTCACTCACCGGAAGCCGCCTGCTGTTGACTAGGATCACCTCACTTGTCCGTGGCACACGGTACCGACAGCAAGGGTTGGGTCTTGGACTTCAAGCAGTTTCTGGTCGTGCTGCGGCGTCGCTGGCTGACTGTGGTGCTCCTGTTGGCGCTCGCACTCGGCGTCGCCGCGGGGATCACGTTCACCCGTACGCCGATGTACGAGTCGAAGGCACGCGTGCTGCTCACCGTCGACGTGCGCGACGCGAGCGACTCCTACTCGACCTACTTCACGGTGACCCAGCGCGCCGCGACCTACGCCAAGGTCGCGAAGAGCACCGAGCTGGCGGAGCGGATCATCGACCAGCTTGCCCTCGAGACGACGCCCGAGAAGCTGGCGGACCGGATCAGCGCCGAGGTCGTCGAGGCCACCTCGCTCATCGAGCTGAAGGTCAAGGACGAGGACCCCCGCGAGGCGCAGAAGATCGCCAGCGTCACCACGGAGCAGTACACCGACTTCATCCAGACGCTCGAGCAGCTGACCGGCGGCGAGACCACGGTCCAGCTCAAGCAGACCGACCAGCCCACGTACAACCCCGACAAGGTCAGCCCGCGCACGCTGCTGAACTTCATCATCGCAGCGCTCATCGGCCTCCTGCTCGGCGTCGGCCTCGCGGTCGCCCGCGAGCTGCTCGACCGCACCATCCGTACGGCGGACCACGTCGCCGAGCTCACCGAGTCGCCGGTCCTGGCCAGCATCGGCTTCGACGGCGACATCCGCTCGGCGCCGCTGCTCACCGACCTGGGCGGGTTCGCGGCGCGCACCGAGGCGTTCCGCCTGCTGCGCACGAACCTGCAGTTCATCGACCTCGACCACCAGCCGCGCTGCCTGGTCATCAGCAGCGCCGTGCCGGGCGAGGGCAAGACGATGACGTCGACGAACCTCGCCGTCGCGCTGGCCCAGACCGGCCGCAACACGCTGATCATCGATGCCGACCTCCGCCGCCCGCGGGTGGCGAGCACGCTCGGCCTCGACCCGGCGATCGGCCTGACGACCGCGCTGGTCGGCAAGACCGAGATCCACGACGCGATCCAGGTCCACGAGGCCAGCGGCCTGCACGTGCTGGCCAGCGGCGCGAAGCCGCCGAACCCGACCGAGATCCTGCAGTCGAAGATCACCCACGACCTGATCCGTCGCCTGCGCTCGTCGTACGACATGGTCATCATCGACGCCCCGCCGCTGCTGCCGGTCGCCGACGCGTCGGTGCTGGCGAAGCTGGCTGACGGCGTGATCGTCGTCGTGCGGCACGCCAAGACGACCAAGGACCAGGTCAACGAGGCGATCAACCGCCTCAACCAGGTCGGCGCCCGCCTGTACGGCGTGGTCGTCAACATGGTCGCCAAGCGCGCCGTCGGCTCGTACTACTACTACTACTACGAGGAGACCGCGCCGACCGGCCGCGGCAAGGCGAGCGCGTCGTCGGGCGGCCGCCGCCGCGCCTGAACGAGCGCACGAAAATCCCCTGCCCACGGCCGTGGGCGCAGCCTCGAACGGGGCCGGATGGAACGTGTTCCGGGAATCTTCACCGGAGCCGCCTCCGGCCCCGTTTCTGCTGCTATCTTCGCCCGGTGACGACGACCCCCGACGAGCTTCGTGAGCTCTACCTCGACCTGATGAAGCGCACCCTGACGGGCGCCCTGATGGAGGACAACGACTCCATCCTCGGCGGGGTCCGCACCGCAGGCTCGCCCTCGATGAAGAAGCGGCTCGCCAACGCGGCCGGCACCGCTGCGCAGAAGTTCGGCTTCGAGATCGCCTACAAGAAGCCCTACGACCCGGCGCTGCGCGAGACCGGCAGCGACTGGCCGTCGCGCTCGGAGTCGATGATCGGCCTCAAGCGGATGCAGAACATCCAGGACGCGATCGCGACCATCATCGAGGAGGACGTCCCCGGTGACCTGATCGAGACCGGCGTGTGGCGCGGCGGCGCGTGCATCTTCATGCGCGCCAACCTCAAGGCGTGGGGCGACACCAAGCGCACCGTGTGGCTCGCCGACTCCTTCCAGGGCCTGCCCGCCCCCAACGTCAAGGACTTCCCGGCCGACGCCGGCGACACCTTCTACCTGCAGACCGGCCTCTCGGTCGGCGAGGCCGCCGTCCGCCACAACTTCGAGCGCTACGGCCTGCTCGACGACCAGGTGAAGTTCCTGGTCGGCTGGTTCAAGGACACCCTGCCCACCGCCCCGGCGGAGAAGTACGCGCTGATCCGCCTCGACGGCGACCTCTACGAGTCGACCATCCAGGCCCTCGACGCGCTCTACCCGAAGCTGTCGCCGGGCGGGTTCTGCATCATCGACGACTACGGCACGCTGCCCGACCAGGCCGGCCGGGCCGTGCACGACTACCGCGAGCAGCACGGCATCACCGACGAGATCATCGACATCGACGGCAACGGCGCCTACTGGCGCAAGTCCTGACCGAAGGGACCGACGTGCCTGCCCTCCGCAGCGCCTCCCACCTCAGCAAGCGCATCCGGCAGACGCCCGGACTGTTCCGCAACTTCCCGACGGTCTTCTGGGACCTCGGCACGCAGCGGACCCGGTTCGCGCGCGACGAGATGACGCTGCGCCTGCGCAACGGCTTCCAGGTGACGATCCCGAACGCGGACGGCGCGCGCTACCCGATCTACGAGATCTTCGCCGACGACGCCTACGGGATGGCCGAGCTGACCCGTGGCCTCTCCCCCGACGCCGCGGTGCTCGACATCGGTGGGCAGGTGGGCTGCTTCGCGCTCGCGGTCGCCGACCAGCTGCCCCGCGCGACGGTGCACGTCTACGAGGCGTCGCCGACCAGTGCGTCGTACGCCGAGCGCAACGTGCGCGACAACGGCCTCGCCCAGCGGGTGACCGTGCACGCGGCGGCGCTCGCGGGTGAGGACGGCGAGTTCTCGCTGATCGACAACGGCGACGCCAGCGTGCTCAACGGCATCACCGCCCCGAACGGCACCGAGGTCGTCGTGCCGGCGGTGTCCTTCGACAACGCCGTCGCCGCGGCGCGTGCCGACGGCCGGCCGGTCGAGCTGGTGAAGATGGACGTCGAGGGCGCCGAGTACGACGTCGTGCTGCGCTCATCCCCCTCGTCGTGGTCGGACGTGAAGGCCGTGGCGCTGGAGTACCACCCCGTCCCGGGCCACTCCCTCGACGAGCTGCTCGGCTTCCTCGAGCCGCTCGGGCTCTCGCCGTACCACCAGGAGGACGGCACCGAGCCCGGACTCGGGATGATCTGGCTCCGGCGCGCGTGAGGCACCGATGAGCCGGCTGCCAAGTCAGCTCCAGCCGCTGTGGCCGCTGGTCAAGCGCGGCCACCGGGCCGGGGCCCTCGCCATCGGCGCGGTGTCCCGGCACACGACCGGTCCGCTGCGCGACGGCGTGCGCACCGGCTCGACGACGTCACGGGCCACGGTCGCGGCCGAGCCCGGATCGGCGACCCTGCACTCGCTCGGTGCAGCCGTCACCCTGGAGCGCCCGGCGCCGCCGGGCGACCCGGCCGGGCTGACCTTCCTCTCGGACCGGACGCGCACGACGATCCCCGAGCGGTTCGTCCTCGAGCTCGCCGGCGGCCGGCTGATCAGCCGCCACGGCGCCGTCGTCACCGCCGGCGGCATCCTCGACCACGAGACCAGCCACTACTTCGGCATCTCGTCGTGGCGGGAGCACCCGGTGTTCTGGAACCCGTGGCCGTCGCGGCCCGAGGTCGTCGACGGCACCGTCGCCGTCCTCTCCGCGCGCGGGACCGGCCACAACTTCTACCACTTCGTCACCGACGAGCTGCCCCGGATCGGGCTGCTGCGCGAGGCGTTCGGCGACATCGAGCCGGACGTGTGGGTCCTGGACCGGCACACCGGCTACCAGAAGCAGCTGTTGGCGATGCTCGGCATCGAGCCGGACCGCGTCGTCACCCCCGGGCCCGGCCTGCACCTGCAGGCGAAGCGGCTGCTCGTGCCGTCGCTGCCGAACGCGGTGATGGACGCCCCGCCCGAGTCGCAGGCGTGGTTGCGCGAGCACCTGCCGCCGCAGCGGACGACCGGCCTGCCGGAGAAGATCTACGTCACCCGCGGCACGACGCCCCACACCCGCCGGATGGTGCAGGAGGACGCTGTCCGCGCCGCCCTCCAGGCGCGCGGCTTCACCTGCGTCGACCCCGGCAGCCTGTCCGTGCAGGAGCAGGTCGACCACTTCGCGGCCGCTCGTGTCGTCGTCGCCCCGCACGGCGCGGCACTGACCAACCTCGCCTTCTGCCGCCCCGGCGTGCGGGTGCTGGAGATGTTCGCCCCCGGCTACACCGTCCACTGCTACTGGGCGATGACCGCCAACATCGCGGACTCGCGCTACCGCTACCTGGTCGCGCCGACGCCGGAGCGCACCGGTGACAACGAGCTGATGCAGGACATCGAGCTCTCCCCCGCCGCCGTCATGGACGCCCTCGACCAGCTGCTCGCCGCATGACCCGCACCGCACTGGTCACCGGCGTGACCGGGCAGGACGGCATCTACCTCGCCCGCCGCCTGCTCGCCGACGGGATGCGGGTGGTCGGCGTCGTCCGGCCCGGCAGTGCGACCGGTCCCCGCGTCGACGCCTACCTCGACGGTGTCGAGCTGCGCGAGGTCGACATCACCGACGGCCCCGAGCTGCGCGCGCTCGTGACTGACGTGGCGCCACAGGAGGTCTACAACCTCGCTGCGCTCAGCTCGGTGGGCCGCAGCTGGCAGGAGCCCGAGCTCACCCGTCGGGTCAACCACGACGCCGTCGTCGACCTCGTCGCCGCGGCCCACGACATCGCCGCCCGCGGCCGTGAGGTCCGCTTCTTCCAGGCCTCGTCCGCGGAGGTGGTCGGCCAGGCGGCCGACAGCCCCTACGCACGGGCCAAGGCCGACGCCGAGCGGGTCGTGGAGAAGGCGCGCAGCGAGGGCCTGCCGGCGTCGTACGCGCGGCTCTACGTGCACGAGAGCCCGGTGCGCCCGCTGGGCTTCGTCTTCCGCAAGATCACCCGCGGCGCCGCGGAGATCGCGCTGGGACGCCAGGACCAGCTGACCCTCGGCACCCTGGACGTGCGCCGCGACTGGGGCCATGCCGCCGAGTACGTCGACGCGTTCGTCCGCATGCTGCGTCGCGACGAGCCGGTGGACCTGCCGCTGGGCACCGGCGTCGACCACTCCCTCGCCGACCTGGTCGAGGTCGCCTTCGCCGCCGCCGGGGTCGACGACCCGTGGTCACGGATCGTGCAGGACCCCGCGCTGGTGCGCCCCGCGGACTCGAAGGTGCTGCGCGCCGACCCCGAGCCGGCCGCCGCCGCGATCGGCTGGCGGGCGACGACGTCGTTCGCCGACCTCGTCACCCGGATGGTCGAGGTCGACCTCGAGCGCGTGCGCACCGGGGTCGAGGAGGACGTCTCCTACCTCTGAACGGGCCACAGCCCGCCGGGACGGCCCGGAGGTTTCGAGGCTCGTCGCTGGCGCTCCTCGCACCTCAACCACCGGAGAAGGCTCGTCGCCGGCGCTCCTCGCACCTCGACCACCGGGAACAACGCTCGGGCCACCTACGCCCGGCTTGCCGCCGCGCGAACCCAGCCACCTACCGGAGACAACCGCGTGCGCTCGCGCCGATTACGCCGTCAGGCCACCGTCGACGACGAGGACCTGGCCGGTCATGAACCGGTTCTCCGGGGCGACGAGGAAGGACACCACGCGGGCGACGTCCTCGGCATCGCCGAGCCGGCCCAGCGGCGTACGGCGCTCGATCTGCTTGAGCTGGTCCGCGTCGAGGCCGTGGCTCATCTCGGTGCGCAGGTAGCCGGGGGCCACGCTGTTGACCGTGATGCCGCGCGAGCCGAGCTCGCGCGCCAGGGAGCGGGTCATGCCGTCGAGGGCGGCCTTGGTGGCGCTGTAGACGGACAGGCCGCGGTAGCCGGACAGGCCGACGACCGAGGAGATGTTGACGATCGCGCCGCTGCGCCGGGCCAGCATGGTGCGGCTGGCGGCCCGGGTGACGTAGAGCGTGCCCTTGATGTTGAGGTCGACGACGCGGTCGATCATGCCGTCGTCGGTGAGCGCGATCATGCCCTCGCCGGCGACGCCCGCGTTGTTGACGAGGACGTCGATACGACCCCAGCGGGCGACCGTGTCCTTGACGTAGCGGGTGGCGTCGGCCTCGACGGAGACGTCGGCGGTCTGGAAGTGGAAGCGGTCGGGGTGCTCCTTCTCCCACAGCTCGACCTGGTCGGTGCGGGAGCGGGAGCAGGTGGCGACCGCGTAGCCCTGCGCGAGCAGGTCCTCCACGATCCCCGCACCCAGGCCGCGGCTGCCGCCGGTGACCAGGGCGACGCGCGCCTCGATGGGAGCGGTCATGCGGCGTTGTAGAAGGCGAGGACCTCGCCGACGGTCTCGGGGAGGGTGTCACCGGTGGAGAACGGGTCCGACCCGAACTCGTCCTCGAGCACGGCCGAGAGCTCGGCAGCCTCGAGCGAGTCGAGCTCCAGCCCGCCGCCGTACAGGCTGAGGTCGTCGGTCAGCTCCCCGAACTCCTTGTTGGCTCGCTGGAGGAACTCCACGATGACGGCCCGGGCACGATCCACGGTCACTACTGATCCTTTCGACACTGCACGACAACCACAACACGCTCGGTCTGGCGGTTCTCCCACCCCAACGGTCGGGGGCGGGTCAGGTCACGAGGCCTGTCCGCACTCCGGTCAGGCGGGCTTGGTGGCCCGCAGGATGCCGTACCCGAGGGTGCGGTCGTTCCAGAACGCCTCGAGCACGTGGGTGGAGCGGACGTACTCGTCGAGGCCGTCGGCGCCGATCAGCCGGGTGATCTCGTCGGCGTGCTCCTCGCAGTTGGCCCGCCAGGCGGCGAAGGTCGGCAGCGTCTCGTCGCTGATGTCGGTCAGGTCGTCGACCTCCATGCCGACCTCGGTGAGCATCGCGGCGTAGTCGTCGAGCGGCAGCATGTGCGCGTCGCCGTAGACCGAGCGCAGCAGCGCGAACTCGTCGCGACGCTCGCGGACCTCGAGGAAGGGGATCTCGCGGCGGCGGATGATGTCGCACAGCACGAACCGGCCGCCGGGGACGAGGACCCGCGCGGACTCCGACAGCAGGCCCTTGCGGTCACGCATGAGGTGGGAGGACTCCAGGGCCCAGACCACGTCGAAGGAGGCGTCGGGCAGGCCGTTGGCCGTGCCGTCGCGCTGCTCGAAGCGGGCGGTGGCCAGCCCGCGGGACGCGGCGAGCTCGGTCGCGGCCGCCACGCCGGTGCCGCTCGTCGTGATGCCGAGGACCTCGGCGCCGTGCTCGGAGGCGAGCTGGCAGGACTGGTGCCCGGTGCCGCAGCCGACGTCGAGCACCCGGGCGCCCGGCGTGATGCCGGCCCGCTGCAGCATCTGCTCGGTGAGCGCGGCGGTCGCGTCGACGAGCGGGATGCCGCTGGGGACGAAGTAGCCGTAGTGGAACTCCGAGCCCAGGATCAACCGCCACGCCTCGTGGACGCGGTCGTAGTGGACATCCGGCTCGTGGCTCGGCGCGGCCTCGGTCGTTCCCATGCTGGTCCCTTCTTCGTCCAATAGACTCCCCCGCCCGGCATCCAACCACTTCTCGAGGACTTCCATGACGCGTGTCCTTGCATTGCTCCTGATCTTCCTGCCGCAACGGCTCAAGCACGTCGTTGCGCGACGCCTCCTCGGCTGGGAGATCCACCCCACGGCGTACATCGGGCGCAGCCTGGTGATGGTGCCGCGGGTGACCATGGAGGAGGGCGCCCAGATCGGGCACCTCAACGTGATCCGCGACTTCGACGAGCTGCGCATGGCGAAGGGCGCGAGCATCGCGAGCCGCAACTGGATCGTCGGCGTGCCGTCGTCGTCCGGGATCTACTCCGACCCGCGGCGCGACCCGTCGCTGGTGATGGGCGAGTACGCCGTGATCACCACTGCGCACGACCTCGACGTCACCGACCGGATCGAGCTGGGCAAGCAGGCGGCGATCGCGGGCTTCCGCTCGGCGATCCTGACCCACAACCTCAACCTGGTCACCGACCGGTTCGGGAGCAGCAAGGTGACCCTCGGCGACTACGGCGTGCTGATGTCGGGCTGCACGCTGCAGAGCGGCACGAACGTGCCGGCGCGCTCGATCGTGTCCGCCGGCTCGGTGGTGGCCACCAAGCTGAACGCCGAGCTGACCCTCTACCGCGGCAACCCGGCGGAGCCGGTGCGCGAGCTGCCGGAGCGGCTGAAGTTCTTCCACCGCGAGGGCCGCCAGGCGCAGATCGAGGCCGAGGTCAGGCGCTGGATGGAGAAGTCCTGAGCGTCGAACCTGCGGACGGCCGGAAAAGTCCGGCGACCTCGCGCTAGGGTCACCGCCCATGAAGCGCGCGCTGATCACCGGCATCACCGGGCAGGACGGTTCCTACCTGGCCGAGCTCCTCCTCGAGAAGGGCTACGAGGTGCACGGCCTGGTCCGGCGCCACTCCACGCTCAACCGGTCGCGGATCGACCACCTGGGCGGCACACCCGACCTGCACCTGCACTACGGCGACCTCACCGACGGCGTGAGCCTGGTGAACCTGGTGCGCGACATCGAGCCGCACGAGGTCTACAACCTCGGCGCGCAGAGCCACGTGAAGGTGTCCTTCGAGCTCCCCGAGTACACCGCGAACACCGACGCGGTCGGCACGCTGCGCCTGCTCGAGGCGATCCGGGCGTCCGGGATCGACTGCCGGTTCTACCAGGCGTCCACGTCGGAGATGTTCGGCGCCACCCCGCCGCCGCAGGACGAGCGCACGGTGTTCTACCCGCGCTCGCCGTACGGCGCCGCCAAGCTCTACTCGCACTGGGTGACGGTGAACTACCGCGAGGCCTACGACCTCTTCGCCGTCTCCGGCATCCTCTTCAACCACGAGTCGCCGCGCCGTGGCGAGTCGTTCGTGACCCGCAAGATCACCCTCGGCGTCGCGTCGATCAAGCTCGGCATCACCGACCACCTCACCCTGGGCAACCTCGACGCGGTCCGCGACTGGGGCTACGCCAAGGAGTACGTCGAGGGCATGTGGCGGATGCTGCAGCACGACGAGCCGCAGGACTACGTGCTCGCCACCGGCATCGGCACGACCGTGCGGGAGTTCTGCGAGTACGCCTTCAGCCACGCCGGCCTCAACTGGGAGGACCACGTCCGCTACGACCAGTCCTACGAGCGCCCGACCGAGGTCGACGCGCTCATCGGCGACGCGTCCAAGGCACGCGAGGTGCTCGGCTGGAAGCCCAGCACCGACGCCAAGGGCCTGGCCGAGCTGATGGTCGACGCCGACATCGACCAGCTCGGCCGGCTGGTCGCCCACAAGCGGGAGGGCTGAGCCCGCGGCGCGGGCTGCTGCGATGAAGATCCTCATCGACGCGATGGCCGCCGAGTTCGGCGGCATCCGGACCCTCGTCGACGCGGTGCTGGCGCAGTGGCACGACGTCTACCCCGACGACGAGCTCCACGTCGCCGTGCCCGCCGACTCCTCGATCGGCGCGGGCACGCCGCACACGCTGCACAAGCTCCCCGTGCCGCGCCCGTACGTCGTCGGGCGGCCGTGGGCGCAGACCACGCGGATGCGCTCGCTCGCGCGACGCCTGCGCCCGGACGCGGTGCTGGCCACCGCCCCGACGACCTCGGTCCTCTCGCTGGGCCCCGGGCGGCTCGCGACGATCATCCTCGACCTGCGCCACGAGCTGCGGCCCGAGCAGTTCAGCCGCGGCCGGCGGCTGATCCGCGCGGTCTCCTACGGCCGGACCTACCAGATGGCCGACGCCTTCGTCGCGATCTCGCAGCGCAGCCTCGACGACCTGCACCGCCTGCACCCGTCGACCGCCCGCAAGCCCGCGGTGGTCGCCCACCTCGGCGCCGACCACGTGCGCGACTGGCCCGCGCCGGACCGCACCGGCCCGGCGGTGTCCTTCGCGCACCACACGAACAAGAACCCCGACCTGCTGCTCGACGCCTGGGCCGACCTCGTCGCCCGCGGCGCGGACGCACCCCCGTTGCTCGTGCTCGGCGTCGGCAACGCCCGCAGGCCCGCCCTGCAGGCGGCGATCGAGGAGCGCGGCATCGCCCACGTCGTGGAGCTGGCGCCCTTCCTGCCGGACGACGAGTTCCAGCAGGTAATCGCCTCCGCCCGGATGGTGGTCTTCCCGAGCGACTTCGAGGGCTTCGGCCTGCCGACCGTCGAGGGGATGGCGCTCGGCAAGCCCGTGGTCATCGGCCCCGAGCCCGCCTGCCTCGAGGTCGCCGGCGGCCACGCGACCGTGATGGCCGACTGGACCCCCGCCGCGCTCGCCGAGGCCGTGCTGCGGGCCGGGTCGATGGACGAGGCGGAGCTGGCCGCTGCCCGGGAGTGGGCGGAGACGTTCACGTGGGAGCGCACCATCCGTCGTACCCGGGGTGCGCTGGAGGGGTAGGGGCGCTCGGCCCGGGCCTGGCGGGGTCGGGAATCACCTCTCCAGAGGTGATTCCTGCGCTTCCTGACCGTTGCAACGGTCAGGAAGTGCCAGGAGCGGTCAGGAAGTCCGCGCTGCACGAGGCGCGACGCGGACGGTCACACCTGTCCCATGCGTCGCAAGAATCACCGCTTCCGTGGTGATTCCCGACCCGGTCGACCACGGCAAGGGCCACCACCCCGGGAACCGGCCAGCAGGTACGACGCCCGGCCGGCCCGCGACCAGGCGGCTCAGGCCGGCTCGTAGCCCAGCAGCTCGACCAGGCCGGGGGCGACCTCCTCGATCGCCTTGTGGTGCTCGGGCTTGAACACGTCCTGGTAGCGCGAGGCGCGGCTGCGGTAGTGCGACTCGCTGTCCGGGCTGCGCTGGGCGAGGTCCTTGGCGCGCAGCGCGTCCTTGGACGTGTCGCGCAGCAGGGTGGCCAGGTCGGCCTCGGACAGCTCGATGCCGCAGTGCTCGAGCATCGCCCGCACGACGGCCTCGGAGTCGCGGGCGACGTCCTCGAGGCGGAAGCGGGCGACGTCCGGGTCGTCGGCGCCGACCCAGGAGGCCATGGCGGCGAAGTGGCCGCCACACAGCGAGATGATCCTCAGCAGCGCCTCGTCCATCGACATCTGCTTTAGCTCCAGGCGCAGCCGCTCGGCCTCCTCGAGGTGGGTGGGCCGGTGCGTCTCGACGGCCGACCAGTAGCCGGACACGACGACGTTGCGCGGGTCGCGGCCCAGGTAGACCACCTTGTGCGGGTGGCGCTTCGGCAGCGCGAGGTAGTCCTGGTAGGTGCCGTAGAAGCCGGGCACGTAGGTGCCCGCCGGGAAGCCGTTGCGCGGCGGGGTGAGCTCGTAGTCGAGCTGCGGCAGGGTCAGCAGGCCGGTCTGCGCGCGCACGACCGGGTGGTCGAAGAGCGCCTTGATCCACTGGCTGCCGGCCTTCTGCGGGCCAGCGGCGATGATCGTGCCGGGGTCCGGGACCGCGTCGCGCGCAGTCAGCACGCGACCGCGTCCGCGGGCGGCGAGGTGCACCGCGCGCTTGACGGCCGTGCGGGCCGGCGGCCAGTTGACGGTACGTGCGGCCCACTCGCGTGGGTCGAGGGAGGTCGACATGGGTTGTGCTTCCTTCTCGTCACCGGGACACCGGCCGACACCGTAGCCCTTTGGCCGCCCGCTCGTAGAGTAAAGCGGGAACCGTGGTCGCAGCCGCAGCCGCGGCAGCCCAGCCGCAGCCCGCCGCGGGCACCGCGCGGCCACCATTCCGACCGCGAGGGGACACGTTGCACGACGGCGCCGGTCGACGGTTGAGCCTCATCACCATCGACCAGATCATCTCCGGAGCCTCGAACGTCATCGTCGCGCTGCTCTCGGCCCACCTGCTCGGCGTGGAGGCCTTCGGCTACTTCGGCCTGCTGATCATCATCTTGTCGGTCGGGCTGGGCGTGACGCGCTCGCTCGTCGGCGACCCGGTGATGGTCCACCCCGACGACGCCCGCGAGCGGCCGGGGGCGCCGATCGGCGCCGCCCTGATCGTGGGTACGGCGATGGGCGTGGCGTTCGCGGTCGTCGCGCTCGTGCTCTTCGTGACCGACCTGCCGCTCGCCGCGGAATCGCTGGTCGTCGCGATCGGCATCCCCGCCCTGCTGCTGCACGACCTGGGCCGCTACCTCGGCTTCGCGACGCAGCGGCCGTCGTACTCGCTGGTCCTCGACACCGTCTGGCTGGTGCTGATCGCGGTGGCCATGACGACCCTCGTGCTGCTCGACGAGGTGACCCTGCTGTGGTTCGTGGTCGCCTGGGTCGGCACCGGTGCCACCGCGGCGACGCTGGTCTTCGTCCAGCACGGGCCGCCCGCACGTGGCGGCCTGGCCTGGCTGCGTGAGCGCTGGCCGTACTCGTGGCGCTTCCTGATGTCGTTCACCGCGCTCCAGGGCGCCGCCGCCGGGTTCTCCGTCATCGTCGCGGCGGTCGCCGGTGCGCGCGCCCTCGGTGCCGTGCGCGGCGCGCTGCTGCTGATCCGCCCCTACGTCACCTTCCAGACCGCGGCCGTCGCCGCCGGCGTCGCGGAGGTGGCCAACGCCGGCAAGGACGGTCCGCCGTCGGGCACCCTGCGGCGCACGACGCTCATCGCCACCGCGATCGGCGCGGTCAACGGCGCCCTGCTGCTGGTCGTGCCGGACTCGGTCGGCCGGATCATCCTCAGCGACACGTGGGAGGCGACCGAGCCGCTGCTCGTGCCGGCCTGCGTCCAGATCCTCTGCCTCGGCCTCATCGTCGGCCCGCGGGCCCACCTCACCGGCATGCGCCGGATCAGCACCGTGGTGCGCCTCGACATCACCGCGACCTTCGGCATCGTCGCGCTCGGTGTCGTCGGCGTGTTCGTCGACGGCGCCGTCGGCGCCTACTGGGGCACGGCCGCCGGGCAGGCCGTCGCCGCCGTCGCCTGGTGGATCGCGGTCAGCGCGGTCCGCGGCCCGGCCGGAGACCCTGAGGGCACCGGTGGCACCACGGGGGACGGAGGCACCAGCGGAGCCGAGGACACCGGCCCGGCCGGCGCCACGGCCGGGGGCCCGCCCGGCAGCGAGAACCGTTCGCCTGCGTGACCCGTCAGCCTCCTTTACGTTGGTAGGAGCGCGGACGCACACCCCCACGACGGCGTCCTCGATCCCGAAAGGGTGAGCGAACTTGCTCATGTACTTCCTGCGCTGGCTCAAGCACGCTCTGCTGCGCGGCCACGACGCCGTGGTCGGCTCCAACCTCGCCGTGGTGAACCGGCTCAGGCGCGCCGGCCGCCTCGAGATCGGCGCGCACTGCTACAGCCTGCCGATCATCAAGTACTACGAGCACGAGGACAGCAAGCTCGTCGTGGGCAAGTACAGCCCGCTGTCGGAGACCGCGATCGTCATGCTCGGCGGCGAGCACCCCAGCGACACGGTCAGCCAGTTCCCGTTCCGGATCCACTTCCGGATGCCCGGCGCGGGCCAGGACGGCAACCCGGTGCCCTCGACGGACACCGTGATCGGCTCCGACGTCCTCGTCTACCAGCGCGCCTTCATCCGCGGCGGCGTGACGATCGGCCACGGCGCGATCGTGGCGTCGAACGCCGTGGTGACCAAGGACGTCCCGCCGTACGCCATCGTCGGCGGCAACCCCGCACGGGTCATCCGCTACCGATACACCGAGGAGCAGATCGCCGAGCTCCTCGACATCGCGTGGTGGGACTGGTCCGACGAGGAGGTCAAGGAGGCCGTCCCGTTGCTGACCGGCAAGGACGTCGACGCCTTCATCGCGTGGGCCCGTGAGCGCCACCCGCGCACGACGCCCGCGCCGCTCGAGTCGGCTGCCCCCGGCACGGCGGCGAGGTAGGTCCTGATGAGCACGACCTACGTCACCATCCTCGCGACGAACTACCTCCCCAAGGCGCTGGCGCTCGCCGACAGCCTCCAGGAGCACGAGGGCGCCGAGCTCACCGTGCTGCTCATCGACGCCGAGCACGCCGAGGACCACGACCTGCCGGACATCCCCGGCGTGCGCATCGTCGGCACCGACTTCCTCGGCCTCGACCGCCGCCAGGTGCTGGCGCTGGCCACTTACTACGACCTCGTCGAGTTCGCCACCGCGATCAAGCCGCTCGTCTTCAAGCGTCTCCTCGAGGAGAGCGAGCACGTCTTCTACCTCGACCCGGACACCTTCGCCGTGTCCGCGATGCCCGAGCTCCTCCCCGAGCTGCAGGCCAGCGAGGGCGGCATCCTGCTGACGCCGCACTTCCTGCACCCGCTGCCGCCGGACGCCCCGGTCAGCGAGGGGCACCTGCTGACCGTCGGTGTCTTCAACCTCGGCTTCGGCGGCTTCGACCGTCGCGCGGTCGAGGCGCTCGACTGGTGGTGGGCCCGCCTGGAGTGGGAGTGCCTGTTCGACTACCTCAGCGCCCTCTTCGTCGACCAGAAGTGGATGGACGTCGGCGCCGACCTGTTCCGCGCCCGCAGCTTCCGCCACCACGGCTACAACGTCGGCGTGGTCAACCTGCACGAGCGGCCGCTGGCGCTCGACGCGGACGGGTTCGCGATCGCCGGCACCGGTGAGCCACTGCGCCTCTTCCACTTCCACGCCTTCGACACCAGCCGGCCCGAGGAGCTCTCGACCCGGTTCGACATGTCGACGGCGCACATGCGCACCGAGAGCGCGGCGGTCGACGCGCTGTGCAAGGAGTACGCCGCCGCGGTCAGCAAGTGGGAGGCGTTCCTCCCGCCGGCCCCGGCCTACCGCTACCACCACGACACCACCGGTCGCCGCATCCCACGACAGCTGCGCCGCGCCTGGCGCGCCGAGGCACGCGCCGGGGGCACGCCTCCCCTGCCGTTCCTCCCCGAGGAGGCCGAGGCGTGGGAGCGGTGGCGCCGCCGCGCGTGGAAGGCCGTTGCCCGCGAGCTGTCCGGCGACGCCGCCAAGAGCGCCCGGATGTCCATGCCCGAGGAGTTCGGGCGGCTGAAGGAGCGCTTCCCCGGCCTCGTCGGCAAGGTCCGCTCGAAGGTGGTCGGGCGCGGAGGAATGTGGGGCTGAGACCCCCGACGCCGTCGCCCGGCACGTGACCAGACGGCGTTCCACTCGTTGGCAAGGACATCGCGGGGGCGTTGGGCGATGTTCGAGACAGACTTGTTTTTCCTGAGGAGATGACTGCATGAACGCGCACGTCGACGTCCTGGTCGCCGGTGGCGGCGGCTTCATCGGCGGCCACCTGGTCGCCGACCTGCTCGCGCAGGGCAAGACCGTCCGGTCGGTCGACGTCAAGCCGCTCGACGAGTGGTACCAGGTCCACCCGGACGCCGAGAACGTCGTCGGCGACCTCTCCCTCCTCGAGGAGGCGGAGAAGGCGACCAGGGGTGCGCGCGAGGTCTACATGCTCGCCGCCGACATGGGCGGCATGGGCTTCATCGAGAACAACAAGGCGCTGTGCATGCTGACGGTGCTGACCAGCACCCACATGCTCCAGGCCGCGCAGAAGTACGACGTCGAGCGCTACTTCTACTCCTCCTCGGCCTGCGTCTACGCCGCCGACAAGCAGACCGACCCGTCGGTGACCGCCCTCAAGGAGTCCGACGCCTACCCGGCCATGCCCGAGGACGGCTACGGCTGGGAGAAGCTCTTCACCGAGCGCATGGCCCGCCACTTCCGCGAGGACTTCGGGCTGCAGACCCGTGTCGCCCGCTACCACAACGTCTACGGCCCGGAGGGCACGTGGACCGGCGGCCGCGAGAAGGCTCCCGCCGCGGTGTGCCGCAAGATCGCGGAGGCCGTCATCTCCGGCAAGCACGAGCTCGAGATCTGGGGCGACGGCGAGCAGACCCGCAGCTTCATGTACATCGACGACTGCGTGAAGGGCTCCCAGATGATCCTGGGCAGCGACCACCTCGAGCCGATCAACCTCGGCTCCGCCGAGCTCGTCACGATCAACCAGCTCTACTCGATCGTCGAGGACATCGCCGGCATCAAGTGCGAGCGCAAGTACGACCTCTCCGCGCCGCAGGGCGTGCGCGGGCGCAACTCGGACAACACCGAGATCAAGCGCGTCTTCGACTGGGAGCCGTCGATCAGCCTCGCCGACGGCCTGGCGAAGACCTACGCCTGGGTCTACGACCAGGTCAAGCGGGCGCAGGGCTGAGGGGCCCCGCAGCGGCGTGCGCATCCTCGTCCACGACTACTCCGGGCACCCGTTCCAGGTCGAGCTCAGCCGTGAGCTCGCCCGGCGCGGGCACGCGGTGACCCACTCCTACTGCCCGGGCTGGGTGTCCGGGAAGGGCCACCTGGTCGCCGAGCCCGGCGAGACCCTCGTCTTCGACCCGGTCGGGCCGACCGAGCCGATCGCCAAGGACCGCTTCGTCCGCCGCGTGCTGCTCGAGGCCCGGGTGGGCTGGGAGCTGCTGCGGCAGGTCCGCCGCACCCGCGCCCAGACGGCGATGCTGTCGAACGCGCAGATCCCCACGCTCGTCGTGTTCGCGCTCGGCATGATGCTGCTGCGCCGTCCGTGGGTGCTGTGGCACCAGGACGTCTACGCGGTCGCCGTGAAGTCCTTCGCCGGCGACAAGCTCGGCCGGATGTTCCGGCTGGTCGCGGCGGTGTTCAGCATCGCCGAGCGCTGGGTGTCCCGCCGCTCGGCGGCCGTCGTGGTGATCGCCCCGTCGTTCGTGCCGGTCCACGAGGAATGGGGCACGGCCGACAAGGTCACCGTGATCCCGAACTGGGCGCCGCTCGACGAGATCCAGCCGGTCGCCCGCAAGAACGACTGGGCGATCGAGCAGGAGCTCGACGACACCCAGACCCTCCTCTACTCCGGCACGCTCGGGCTCAAGCACAACCCGGCCCTGCTCGTCGGCCTGGCCCGCCAGGTCATCGACGCCGGCCGCCCGGTGCGCCTGGTGGTGGTCAACGAGGGCCCCGCGGTCGAGGTGATCCGCGCCGAGGCCGAGCGCCTCGACGTCCCGGTGACCCTGCTCCCGTTCCAGCCGTACGAGCGGCTCTCCGAGGTGCTCGGCAGCGGCGACATCCTCGTCGTGCTGCTCGAGCAGCAGGCGGGCGCCTTCTCGGTGCCGTCGAAGACGTTGTCCTACCTGTGCGCCGGCCGCCCGGTGCTCGGCATGATGCCGTCGGAGAACCTCGCCGCTGCGCTCGTCAACCGCGCCGGCGGCCTCGTGGTGCCGCCCGCAGAGGACGCCCTCCCCCGCGCCGCCGCGTGGGCGGCCGACGTGCTCGCGGACGTCGAGGTGCGCGACGAGCTGGGCGAGGCATCGCGCGACCTCGCCGAGCTGGAGTTCGCGCTCAAGGGGTGCGCCGACCGGTTCGAGGAGATCCTCGAGCGGAGCAGCCGATGACCGGCTCCCCCGTCGTCCTGGTCGGACCGAAGACCCGCCTCGGCCGTGAGGTGGTCGCCCAGCTCGACGGCGCGCCCGTGCTCGCCATCGCCCGTGACGCGCTCGACGCGTCCCAGGTCGCCGAGATCCCCGGGCTGACCCCGGCCGACGTCGTCGACGCCTCCACCCGCGACCTCGCCCCGCGCGTCACCGACCTCGGCAGGGGGCCACTGCGCGTGGTCGTCGCCGCGCTCGGCCCGGTCCACCCGGAGACCCCGCGGACGTCGTACGACGCCTGCGGGGTGGTGCGCGACCTCGGGTTCGTCAAGCAGGTCGTCGCCGCGGGCCGGCCGGTGCGCATCGTGTTCGTCTCCAGCGTGCTGGCCCTGGCCCCCGGCCCCGACCGGCGCTACTACGGCGGGTGGAAGTCCGTCGTGGAGCAGCAGCTCCAGCAGCTCGTCGACGAGTGCTGCGCCGCCGGCGGCGACGCCACCTTGTCGGTGCTCTACCCGGGCCGGCTGGTGGACGCCGCCGAGCGCCGCGGGCGGCTCCGGCTGCACGCGAGCTACCAGGCCCTGGCCCGCCGGGTGCTCGCCACGTCCGCGGAGGCGCGGAGCGTGGACCGGACATTTGGCGCGGACTCTCGAATTTGGTTGATCGTGAGGAGTATCTCTTTCGCACTTCGATCGTTGACGCCTTCGACGAGACGTTCCGTGACGCCATCCCCCGAGCCCGGCGTGACGGAGAGATCCCTTTCCGGGGAAGGTGGGTACTAGATGCGGACGAAGCGCGTGTTCGACCTGTTCGTAGCCGTGACCGCAGCCATCGCCTGGGTGCCCGTGCTGCTGGGTGCCAGCCTCATGGTCCTGCTGATGTCGGGCCGCCCGGTCTTCTACCGGTCGAACCGGTGGGTGCGGAACGGCGAGATGGTCCGGACGATCAAGTTCCGGACGATGGTCAAGAACGCCGACAAGCTCGTGAACCGCACGACGGTCCCCGTCGAGGGCGTCCGGTTCCTCAACATCCCGCCGGACTCCCCGCTCTACACCCGTCCGGGCCGGATCCTGGAGGGCCTCGGCCTGACCGAGATCCCGCAGCTGATCCACGTGCTGCGCGGCGAGATGAGCATCGTCGGCAACCGTCCGCTGCCGGACGCCGTGATGAAGTGCCTGCGTGAGGAGTTCCCCTACGCCGACGACCGCTTCCTCACCCCGGCCGGCCTGACCGGCCCGGTCCAGCTCGTCGGCCGCGACTCGCTCAGCGACTCCGAGCGGCTGCGGATCGAGGGCGCCTACTGCCGCGCGGTGCTGCACGGCTACCGCCTGCGCCTCGACTTCACCGTCCTGCTCTCCACGGTGCTGATCGTCGCCCACCTCAAGAAGCCGCTGGACTACCAGGGCGTCATGGACCTCATCGACCGCCACACCCGGCAGCCGCGCCTGCGCAGCCGCCGCGAGATCATCGTCGAGGACGCGATCCCGTCCTCCGACGTCGCCTGAGGCCCACCCCGCACCTGCACGAGAGGCCGTCGCCCCGAGGGGGCGGCGGCCTCTTGTCATGTCCGGGTACGCCGCGACCCGGCCCTGCCGCCGGTGGTTGAGGTGCGAGGCCGCCCGCGGCCGAGCCCCGAAACCACCGGCCCGACCCACCGGACTGTCACCGCCACAGCCCGCCCGAGCGCCCCGGAGTTGGTCGCGGCGAACCCAAGGCTTGCCGCCAGACGGACTCAGCCCTCTACCGGAGCCAACCGCGACACGCTCGCGCAACAGGGGCGAGCACAACAGGCACCGCGCTTGCGGCTACAGGCTCAAACGATGCTTGAAGTAGTCGATCGTCTCCCGCAGCCCGTCCTCGAGCGCGACGGTCGGCTCCCAGTCCAGCTCCTTGCGGGCCAGGCTGATGTCGGGGCGGCGCTGGCGCGGGTCGTCGGAGGGCAGCGGCCGGTGCTCGATGCGCGAGCGGCCGCCGACGAGCCGGATGACGGCCTCGGCGAGCTCGAGCATGGTGTTCTCGGTCGGGTTGCCGACGTTGACCGGGCCGGTGAAGTCGGCCGGGCTCTCCATCAGCCGCCACATGCCCTCGATCAGGTCGTCGACGTAGCAGAAGCTGCGGGTCTGCTGGCCGTCGCCGTAGATGGTGATCGGCTCGCCGCGCAGGGCCTGGACGATGAAGTTGCTGACGACGCGGCCGTCATCGGGGTGCATCCGCGGACCGTAGGTGTTGAAGATCCGCATCACCTTGATCTCGAGCGAGTGCTGGCGCCAGTAGTCGAAGAACAGGGTCTCCGCGGCGCGCTTGCCCTCGTCGTAGCAGCTGCGGATGCCGATGGGGTTGACCTTGCCCCAGTACTCCTCGACCTGCGGGTGGACCTCGGGGTCGCCGTACACCTCGCTGGTGCTGGCCTGCAGGATCCGGGCGCGCACCCGCTTGGCGAGGCCGAGCATGTTGATCGCGCCGTGGACGCTGGTCTTGGTGGTCTGCACGGGGTCACGCTGGTAGTGGATCGGCGACGCCGGGCAGGCGAGGTTGTAGATGCGGTCGACCTCGACGTACAGCGGGAACGTGACGTCGTGGCGCATGAGCTCGAAGCGGTGGCTGTCGAGCAGCTGGACGATGTTGTCCTTGGTGCCCGTGTAGTAGTTGTCGACGCAGAGGACGTCGTGGCCCTCGGCCACGAGCCGGTCGCAGAGGTGGGAGCCGAGGAACCCGGCGCCTCCGGTCACGAGCACCCGCATGTCAGTTCCTCGCCATCGTGTCGGTGGTCTCGGTGGTGTCGGTGGTGTCGGTGGTGCCGGTGGTCCCGGCGGCGTCGGACCCGTCCGGGCCGGCCAGCGCGGTCGAGCGCGCCTTGTCGGGGTGGTCGTCGCCCCAGTCGGCGGAGGCCACCCAGCACACGGCCGCCAGGCACATCGGGATCCACAGCGTGCGGTCGTAGAGGCTGGGGATCAGCAGCCCCCAGCCCAGGTAGCCCCACACGGTGTAGCAGAGCCGGCGGTAGGGCACGTCCTCGAACAGCGGCCGGGCGAGCGAGAACATCACCAGGAGGAAGCCGACGAGGCCGAAGATGCCGATGCCGACCGCGACCTGCAGCACGTTGTTGTGGATCTCGAACAGGTCGATCAGGCCGTCGCCGAAGAACGGGCTCTCCCAGAACCTGCTGAGGCCGTCGCGCAGGCCCTCGGAGCGGGCGATGTCGGAGCCGGACGCGGACCCCCCGCCGAGGAGGCGGTCGATCGCGGAGGCGTTGCCGGTGATCTCGAGGAGGTACGGCGCCGCGGCGACCACGGTGGCCCCGACGAGCGCGTAGAAGAAGCCGGTGATGGCCGAGCGCTCCACGATCGGGATCATCAGCACGAGGACGGCCACGATGATCGTGGCGCCACGGCTGCCGCTGAACAGGATGGAGATCCCGCACACGGCGGCGGCACCCATGGTCGCCGTCTTGAGCACCCAGTGCTTGTACTCGAAGAAGAGGAAGATCAGCAGCGCGATCGCCATGATCGCGGCCTCGGCGAAGTAGTTCGGGTGGTTGGTCATCCCGAAGTGGCGGCCCTGCGGGGTGATGCCGCCGGTGACGATTCCGCCGGCCCAGCTGGCGACGTGGCCGGCGACGTAGGTCCAGGCGAGGAAGTGGATGACGCGTCGGGCCGGGCGCCACAGCAGGATCCCGACCGGGAACGCGGTCATCACGATCAGCCAGAAGATCAGCGCGAAGGCGCTCTCCAGCGAGCGCTCGGAGCGGATGGTGGCGATCCACCCGAACGTGAACACGACGGTGATGCCGACGATGTATGGCAGGGGGAGCTTCAGCTTCCCGCGCAGGATCTCGGGCAGCAGGAGCGCGAAGCCGACGACGAGCAGCGCGTCGGTCGGGGTGACCGTGGCTCCCTCGGGCGCCAGGCCCTTGTAGGCGGGCGCGGTCGCGAAGGCGCCGGCGAGGGTCAGGATCCCGAGCCGCGTCGACCCGAGCACGGCCAGCAGCGCGATGTAGAGCGCGGCGCCGACGGTCACCAGGCCGACGACGAGGTCGTTGGTGGTGCCGAGGTAGACGAGGCCGACGACGAGGCCGATCGCGGCGAGCGTGACGACCGCGTTGCTGCCCGCGGGCGCGACGAAGGGCCGGGCCGCCTGCTGGGGGCGCACGGTCGTCTCGGTGGGCACTGCTCTCCTCTGGACGGCGTTCGGGCGTCGACGGGACGACCGACCTCGGGGAGTCTAGTGTCACCGGGTCCCGGATGTCGGCGCTTGCCCGTGGTGGGGCGGAACAGGTTCTCGCCGGGCCCTCAGCCGCCGGCGAACGGCGGGAGGAACTCGACGGTGTCGCCGGGCTGCACCACGACCGCGCCCGGGTCGCCGGAGGACACCGGCTGCTCGCCCACCAGCACCGAGCACACCTTGACGACGTCGGCGAAGCGCCCGTCGTCGTGCCGGCGCACCACCTCGTCACGCAGCTCGGCCAGCGTCAGCGGCCCGCTGGCCTCGACCGCCTCCTCGGCGACGCCGGCCGCCGAGCGCGCGGCGGCCCAGTAGCGGACCCGGATGACCTCGGTCTCATTCACGGACTCGTCCTTCCCGGTTGCGACCCTGTTTCGGTATCGTCCCCCACACGAAAACCGGCCGGGGCCCAGCGTTGCGTTTCGGTCTCTCGACACGGTCCCGCCCCGCGGGTCCAGTGAGGAGACCAGGATGAGCACTCTCCTTCTGCTGACGAGCGCGCTGCAACCGTCGGCCGAGGTCCTGCCGGGGCTCGCGCTGCTGGGTCACCACGTGAAGATCCTGCCCGCCGAGGGCAGCGCGCTGCTCGAGGCCCCCGACTCGGACCTGATCCTCGTCGACGGCCGGCAGGACCTGGCCGGGTCCCGCGACCTGTGCCGGCTGATCCGTACGACGGGCACCGACGTGCCGGTCATCCTCGTCGCGACCGAGGGCGGCCTCGCCGTGGTCAACCACGACTGGGGCATGGACGACGTCGTGCTGCACACCTGCGGCCCGGCGGAGCTGGAGGCGCGGATCAAGCTGGCGATCGGCCGCCTGGCTGCCGCCCGTGACGCCGCCGACCCCGAGGCCCACGTGATCCGGTCCGGCGAGGTCGTGGTGGACGACGCGACGTACACCGCCAAGGTCGGCGGCCGCCCCCTGGACCTGACGTTCAAGGAGTTCGAGCTCCTCAAGTTCCTCGCCCAGCACCCGGGCCGCGTGTTCAGCCGGCAGCAGCTGCTGCAGGAGGTCTGGGGCTACGACTACTTCGGCGGCACGCGCACCGTCGACGTCCACGTCCGTCGCCTGCGGGCCAAGCTCGGGCCTGAGAACGAGACCCTCATCGGCACCGTCCGCAACGTCGGCTACCGCTTCGTGCTGCCCACCAAGGGGGCCGAGGAGGACGCCCAACGGGTCAGCGAGCGCGACGCGCAGGACGCCTGAGCCGCTCGCCTCACCGTGGGCCGGGCTGGTCCTGGCGACGCTCGGCCTCGCGGCCCTGCGTCTCCTCGCCGCGCTCGTCGAAGTGGTCCTCGGGGTGCATGAACCTCAGGACCTCGGCCCTGAGCGCAGGCCCGAGCTCGCCCCAGCCGTCCTTGTAGCCGTAGACGGAGGCCAGTGAGCGGGCCTCGTAGTCGCCGTTGAAGATGTCGACGTCCGCGCAGGTGATGAGGGACGGGTGCGGGACGCCGATCGCCGCCGAGATCCGGGTCAGCTCCTTGCGCAAGGTGCGCAGGTAGACCGCCGCCCGCTCCGCCTTCAGCTCCGGGTCGAGCCCGCGCACCAGCCAGGGGTTCTGGGTGGCGACCCCGGTCGGACAGTGGTCGGTGTGGCACTTCTGCGCCTGGATGCAACCGATGGACAGCATCGCCTCACGGGCCACGTTGATCATGTCCGCCCCGAGCGCGAAGGCGACCACGGCGTTGTCGGGCAGGCCGAGCTTGGCCGAGCCGATGAAGGTGACGTCGTCGGTCAGGCCCAGCTCGGCGAACGTGCCGTAGACCCGCGAGAAGCCCATCCGGTAGGGCAGCGAGATCGAGTCGGCGAAGATCAGCGGCGCCGCACCGGTGCCGCCCTCGCCGCCGTCGACGTGATGAAGTCGACGCCGCGCTGGCGCGGCTCCATCAGCCGGGCGAGCTCCTCCCAGAACTCCATCGACCCGACCGCGGACTTGATGCCGACCGGCAGCCCGGTCTCCTCGGCCAGCATCTCGACGAAGTCCAGCATCGAGTCGACGTCGTGGAAGGCGGTGTGCCGCGAGGGCGACGCGCAGTCCTTGCCCTCCGGGATCCCGCGGATCTGGGCGATCTCCGGCGTCACCTTGGCGGCGGGCAGCAGGCCGCCGAGCCCGGGCTTGGCGCCCTGGCTGAGCTTGATCTCGATCGCACGGACCGGCGCCGAGGCGATCATCTCCTTGAGCCGCTCGAGGGAGAACTGGCCGTGCTCGTCGCGGCAGCCGAAGTAGGCGGTGCCGATCTGGACGACGAGCTCGGCACCGTTGCGGTGGTACGGCGAGATCGCGCCCTCGCCGGTGTTGTGCAGGCAACCGGCGGCGGCCGCGCCCTTGTTGAGCGCGGTGATCGCGTTCGACGACAGCGACCCGAAGCTCATCGCCGACACGTTGACGACCGAGCCGGGGCGGAAGGCCTTCGCCCGGCCGCGGGGGCCGCCGAGCACCTTGGCGCTGGGCAGCGTCCAGTTGGCGTCGTGGTCGCTGGGCAGCTTGTCGGCGAAGGTGCGCTGCTTGATGTAGGCGTGGCCCTGGGTGTGCTCGACGTCGACGTCGGTGCCGAACCCGAAGTAGTTGTTCTGCTCCTTGCTGGAGGCGTAGATCCAGGTGCGCTGGTCGCGGCTGAACGGCCGCTCCTCCTCGTTGCTGGTCACGATGTACTGCCGGAGCTCCGGGCCGACCCGCTCGAGCCAGTAGCGGGCGTGCCCGATGATCGGGAAGTTCCGCCGGAGTGCGTGCTTCTTCTGGACGAGGTCCCGCACGGCCACCGCCCCCAGGGTCGCCGCCGCCCCTCCCACCGCGTGCCTGAGCCTCATGGAGCAGGTCTACAGCGCGGGGCGTCGCATGTAAACGCCTCCACCGGACCGGGCGCGGGGGCCGTGGGCGCGGGGGGTGGTGCCCCGGCCGTCCGACGGGGGTCGGTAGCGTCGCCGGGTGCCCACCGACGCCCTCCTCACCGGACCCGCCGCGCTCGACGCGATCGAGGCGGTGCGGACGGCGGCGAGCGCCCACGACGGCGCGGAGCCGCTCGACGAGGCCGCGCTGCTGCGCCTCAAGCACCACGGCCTCGACGACGTCGAGGCCTTCGTGACCGCCGACGGCTTCGCCCTGCGCCGCGGCACCGAGCTCGACCTCGTGGTCACCCCGGACGCCCGCGGTCGGGGTCTCGGCACCCGGCTGGCCGGGCTCGCGACCGCGGCCCCTGGCCCCCTGACGGCCTGGTCCCACGGAGACCACCCTGCCGCGCGCACGCTGGCCGACCGCCTGCAGTTCGCCCGCACGCGCGAGCTGTGGGTCATGCGACGCCCCACCGTCGTACCCCTGCCGGTGGTGAGCCCGCCGGAGGGCGTGCTGATCCGCGACTACGGCGCCGGCGACGCCGACGCCCTGCTCGCCGTGAACGCCGCCGCGTTCGCCCACCACCCCGAGCAGGGGGCCCTGGACCACGAGGGCCTCGCCCAGCGCACGGCTGAGCCGTGGTTCGACCCGGCCGGGCTGCTGCTGGCCGTCGACCGCGACGGACGGCTGCTCGGCTTCCACTGGACCAAGCAGCACGACGAGCACACCGGCGAGGTGTACGTCGTCGGGATCGACCCCGCTGCCCAGGGTCGCGGCCTGGGCAAGCTGCTGACCGTCGCCGGGCTCCAGCACCTCGCCGCGCGCGGCGTGTCCGAGGTGATCCTCTACGTCGAGTCCGACAACGCCCCGGCCCGCCACGTCTACGAGCAGGTGGGCTTCACCCACGACCCGTCCGACACCCATGCCCAGTACCGCCGTGCGGAGGTTTCGGAACATTCCCCGTAACTCCGTGGCCCCTGAGTAGATTTACCTTCCATGAGCTCTGTCCCTGACGACGAGCCGGGGTCGGAGGACGCCCGGCTTGCCGAGTCGCGCCCTGCGCGCGGCCGGGGACGTCGTGGACGGCTCTGGCGCCGCCACGACCAGGAGGCCCCGGTCGTCGGCGAGCTCGACGAGGACGACCTCCAGGAGCTGCTGCGCCGCAGCCACACCTCCGCCGTCGTCGACGGCGAGGACGCGCCCGCGCCGACCGAGCCTGCGGCCCACGAGCCGCCGGCCGACCTGCTGGGGGACCCCGACGACACCGACGACATCGCCGCCCGGGTGGGCGCGCGCAGCGGTCCCGCGGCGACCGCGACGGACGACGAGGACGTGGACTGGACCGCGCTCGTCGTGCCGGACGACGTCGCCGGTGACGCTCGAGACGACCTCGTGGACCTCGTCGAGGCCGGCGACGAGGTGCCCGGCGCGGAGGAGACCCCCGAGGACGCGGCGGTCACCGAGGACGCGGGTGTCGAGGCTGGAGCAGCGGCCGCCCCCCTGGACGGTGACGAGGACGGCGACGAGGACGGCGCCGACCACACGGACGACACCGTCGGCGCCGGCACCGACGGCACCGACGAGACCGCTCCGGTCGTCGACCAGGGGCCGGAGGAGAAGGACTGGGCGGCGCTGATCGACCGCGCCGTCAACCGCGAGGAGCCCGCCCCGGTCGAGGGCGGCCTCGCCGCGCGGATGGCGCGGGTGCGCCACGAGCCGGAGGTCGCGGAGTACAACGGCGAGGCTCCGCTGGCCTGGCCGGCCCCGTCCCCGCTCGCCGATCCCGACCAGGGCACGATCGCCGGGGACGACTGGGCCGAGATCATCTCCCGCGCCACCCGGCCCGCCGTCGCGGACCCGCTGAACGACCCCATCGCCCCCGCCGCGCAGGACGAGGTGGTGCTGCCGGTCGACGCCGTCGACGAGCTGCCCGCCGCGCCGGCCCCCGACCCGCTGACCGACCCCCTCCCCGACCCGCTGACCGCGCCGATCGAGGACGTGGTCGTGGTGGACGAGGGCATCGACGACGTGGACGACGACGCTCCCCGGACGGACCCCGGCCTCGAGGCCGGGGCCGACGAGGCCCCGGCGGAGGAGACCGTCGACGAGGCCGCGCCCGCGCAGCCTGCCGCCGAGGAGCCCGCGCCGCGCCGCGGCCTCAGCGGCGACGTGGTCGACCGCAGCAGCACCGCCGAGGAGGCCGGCCAGCGCGTGATCGCGGCGGCCGTCGACGGCGGGTTCGCCGAGCCGACGCCGGTGCCCGCCCCCAAGGGCCTGGCCCGGCTGCGGCGGCGTACCTCGCCCGCAGCGGCGCCGAAGGCAGCAGCCCGCCCGCTGGCCGAGCCGGTCGAGCCGCCGATGCTCGAGGAGCGCATCCCCGACATCGACCAGGCGCCGGAGGTCCCGCGCCGGCCCGCCGAGGTGCTGGCGCAGGCCCGCGCCGAGATCGAGGCCGAGCTCGCCCCGGTCGTCGAGGCCGACGACACCACCGTCGCCGAGGAGCCGACCGAGGCGCCCGCGAACGCCGACGTGGTCGCGGCCCTTGCCGCGCGCATGCGCCGCGACGCCGAGCTGGCGGCCGCCGAGCAGGCGGCCGAGCGGCTCGCTGCCGAGGAGGCCGCGCAGCGCGCCAGCGAGGCGCGCGCCGAGGCCGACCGCCTCGCCCGCGAGCAGGCCGAGACCGCCGAGGCCGCGCACCGTGCCCGGGCCGAGGCCGAGGAGCTCGCCCGCGCCGAGGCCGAGGCTCGCGAGGCCGCCGAGCGCGCCGCCCGCGAGCGTGCCGAGCTCGCCGACGCCGAGGCCGCCCGCCGCGAGGAGGCGGAGCGCAACGCCATCGCCCAGGCCGAGCTCGCCGCGGCCGCCCACGCCGAGCGCGAGGCCGCCGAGGCGAAGGCTCGCGAGCAGGCCGAGCAGGCCGCCGCTGCCGCTGCTGCCCGCCAGGAGGCGGAGGCGCTCGCGAGCAGCTTTGCCGAGGCAGCCCGCCAGGCCCACGAGGAGCGAGCCGCTGCCGAGGAGCGGGCCCGGGTCATGGCCGAGGCCGCCGCGGTCAGCGCTGCGGAGCACGCCGAGTTCGCCCGCCGGATGCTCGAGGAGCGCGAGGCCGCCGAGCGCACCTCGGCCGAGATCGCCCAGGCCCGCGCGCTCGCCGAGGAGGCCGCCCACCAGCAGGCTGCGCTCGCCCAGGAGGCGCACCGCGCCGCCGAGGCCGCCGAGGAGCGGGCCCGCCTGCTCGCCGAGCAGGCCGCCGCGAGCGCGGAGGAGCACGGCGCCCTGGCCCGTCAGGCCGTCGACGAGCGCGCCGCTGCCGAGGGCGCCGCTGCCGAGCACGCCCGCCTCGCCCAGGAGGCCCACCAGGCCCGGCAGGCCGCGGAGCAGGCAGCGCTGGAGCAGGCCGAGCTCGCCCGGATCGCCCTCGAGACCGCCGAGGCCGCCGAGCTGCGCTCGGAGGAGGCCGCCGCCCGCGCTGCCGAGCAGGCCGCCGCCCGCGTCGCCGCCGACGAGTCCGCCGCCGAGCAGGCCCAGCGCGCCCAGGAGGCGCACGAGGCCCGCCGACTCGCCGAGGAGGCTGCCCGCGAGCAGCTGGAGCTGGTGCGCGAGGCACAGGCCGCCGCCGCAGCGGCCCACGACTCCGCCGCCGCCCTGGCCGAGGAGAAGAAGGCCGCGACCGAGGCCCTGGCGCTGGCTGCGGAGTTCGCGGCCGAGGCCGCCCAGGCCCGCACCGAGGCCGAGGCCCGCGCCGCCAGCGCCCTCACCGAGCTGGAGCAGGCCGCCGCCGCGCACACCGCCGCCCTCGAGGAGGTCCAGGCCGAGCTGGCCCA
Source organism: Nocardioides sp. J54 (assembly GCF_000519005.1). Lineage (GTDB taxonomy): Bacteria > Actinomycetota > Actinomycetes > Propionibacteriales > Nocardioidaceae > Nocardioides. Next base: position 177,522 of record NZ_JAER01000005.1, read on the forward strand.
GGCCCGCGAGGCCGCCCTCGAGCACGCCCGTGCCCGCGCCGAGGCCGAGCGTGCCGCGGCCGAGCAGGCCGAGGCTCGTGCTGCTGCCGAGGCCCGCGCGCTGGAGCTCGCCGCCGAGCGCGAGCGCGCGCTCGAGGAGGCGCTGCAGGCCCGCCTGGAGGCGGAGGCCCGCGCCACCGCCCTCGCCGAGGCCCGCATCGAGGCCGAGACCCGGGCGAGTGCGCTCGCCCAGGACCGCGACGAGGCCCTCACCGAGGCTGCCCGGGCCCGCGCCGAGGCGGAGCTCTCCACCGCCGGGCTCACCGACCACGTGGCCCAGATCCGGGCTCGCCTGGCGGCGGGTGCCGTCCCGGTCGTCGAGGAGCCCGTCGCCGAGGAGCCCGCCGATGAGGAGCCGGTCATCGAGGAGCCGGTCGTCGAGGAGCCGGTCGCCGAGGAGCCGGTCGTCGAGGAGCCGGTCGTCGAGGAGCCGGTCGTCGAGGAGCCGGTCGTCGAGGAGCCCCTTGTCGAGGAGCCCGTCGCCGAGGAGCTGCCGCACGAGCCGTACCTGCTGGCGTCGTACGAGGCGGACGGGTCGGACGTGGGCGTCGTCGAGGACGACGCGACCTTCGTCGTGTCGTCGAGCGAGGTCGCCGACCCCGAGCCGGTCGCCCCGGCCGTGCTCGCCGAGATCGAGCAGGCGCCGTCGCTCGTCGAGCAGTGGCGTGCCGGCGTCGAGCCGGTGGACGAGACCGACGACCTGGTCGACGTCGACGCGGCCGACGAGGCCGAGGACGTCGTGGTCGTGCGGCCGGACCTGCCGGCCCTGTGGCGCACCTCCGCGGACGCCTCCGACTCCCCCGACTCGGTGATGGACCCGGTCCTCGCGACCGACGAGCCCGTCGCCGCGGAGCTGTCGCCCCTGCACGACGCCTTCGACGAGGACGCCGCGACCGACGAGCCCGTCGTCGAGGCCGAGCCGGTCCTCGCGCCCGAGCCCGTCATCGAGCCCGAGCCCGTCATCGAGCCCGAGCCGGTCCTCGAGCCCGAGCCGGTCCTCGAGCCCGAGCCGGTCCTCGAGGCCGAGCCGGTCATCGAGCCCGAGCCCGAGGTCGTCGCCGCGGCCGAGGTCGTCACCGACGAGCCCGCCGTCGAGCCCGAGCCGGTCGCCGCGGAGGAGCCGGTCGAGGAGCCGACCACGGTCATCGAGGTCGAGGACTCCGTCGTCGAGCCGCCGGCCGAGCCCGCCGCGCCGCGCCGGCCGTCCCACCAGGACGCCGCCCGCGAGGCGCTGGCCGCCCTGGCCGCAGACACCCCCGCGAAGGCCGCCGAGCAGAGGAAGATCCCGTTCCACGCCAAGCGCGGCAGCGGCAGCCTCGCGGTCGTCTCGCTGCTGATCGCCGTCGCGTGCGCAGCGGTCGTCGGCCGCATGGCGTGGCAGCAGACGATCCTCGACGACATCCCGCTGAGCGCCACGCTCACGGTGGTGGCGACCGCGCTGCTCCTGTTCGCGCTCCGCGCGATCGGCAACACCCGGTCGGTCTCCATCGACGAGCAGGGCGTGCTCAAGGTCGTGGTCGGCGACTTCAGCAGCCAGTTCGACCTGACCAGCCCGAACACCAAGATCGAGCAGACCGGGACGCCCGGCTCGCGCAACTGGCGCATCAACATCCTGCGCCGCAGCATGTCCCCGGTCGCCATCGACAGCCGGATGGTCGACTCCCACCTCTTCCTGGAGGCACTGCGGCAATGGCGACCGGACCTCTAGGCACCGACCCCGAGCACGCGGCGCTGAGCGCCGAGCGCGACGCCCTCGCCCGCCGGTGCGCGGAGGCGGAGGCCCGGGTCGCCGAGCTGGAGGCCGAGCTCGCCGAGGCCAGGGCGAGCCTCGCCGCGCAGGCGGACGACAGCCACCTCTCCCTCTTCGACGGTACGACGGAGGACCGTCTCGTCGGCGACGGGAGCGACCCGCGGGTGCTCTCGCTGGTGCTCGGCGCGACCGCGGTGGTCGCCGGCATGGTCACCCTGCTCACGATCCTCAACGGCAAGATCGTGAGCCCGTTCGGCGTCGTGATGATCGCGCTCACGGTCGGCCTCGCGTGGGGCGCGGCGCGCACCAGGGTGGTGCCGGTCGAGGTGAGCGTGGTGCGCGGGATGGTCTACGTGCAGCAGGGCGAGTCGTCGTACCGCTTCGACCTGCGCCGGCCGGAGACCGACGTGCAGGTCGTCGGCGAGCCGGGCAGCCCGACCTGGGCCGTGCGCTTCGGCCGCCGCGGGCTCGACCCGTTCGTCATCGATGCCTCGATGGTCGACTCGGTGGAGTTCACCGGCCGGTTGCGGGAGTACCGCCCCGAGCTGTGACCCGACGTCCTCAGCGGAGGGAGGCGCGCAGCGCCGCGGCGATCTCGAGCACGGCGGCACGGCTGGTGCGGCCGACCCCGACGATGTTGAGGAAGCCGTGGATCTGGTCCACGAAGCGACGCTGCTCGACCTTCACCCCGGCGTCGGCCAGGCGTCGGGCGTAGGCCTCGCCCTCGTCGCGCAGCGGGTCGAAGCCCGCGGTCACGACGTGGGCGGGGGCGAGCCCCTCGGGGAGCTCGACGTCGAGCAGGTTGACCCGGGCGTCGGACCGGTCGGCGGCGGTCGGCAGGTAGACCTCGTTGAACTGACCGATCGAGTCCGCGGTCAGGTAGAAGCCCTCGCCGAACAGCCGCAGGCTCTCGGTGTCGCGGTCGGGGTCGGTGCAGGGGTAGACGAGCAGCTGGAACGCCAGCGGGATGCCGGAGCGAGCAGCCTCGATCGCGGCCCAGGCGGCGATGTTGCCGCCGGCGGAGTCGCCGGCGACGCCGACCCGCCCCGGGTCGACGCCGAGCTCGTCGGCGTGCTCGACGACCCAGCGCAGGGCAGCGACGGCGTCGTCGAAGCCGCCGGGGAAAGCTCGCTCGGGTCCGACGCCGTACTCGACGGCGAGGACCGGCACGCCGGACTCCTCCGCGAGCACGCGGCAGGGTGCGTCGTGGGAGTCGAGGTCGCCGTACAGGAAGCCGCCGCCGTGGAAGAACAGCAGCACCGGCTGCGGCTGCGTCGCGGGGCGGGCGCCGTGCGGCAGGTAGTGGCGCGCCGGCAGGCCGGCCACGGTGAGCTCGCGGACCGCGCCGATCGGCTGGTCACCCCCGACCAGGGCCGCGTTGGCGCGCATGGCGGCGCGGCCGCGGGCGAGGTCGGTGCCGCCCAGGTCGCCCTTGCGCGCGATGCGCTGCAGGCGCAGCATCGCCTGGAGGTCGGGGGCCAGGGCCTGCCCGTCCAGCACGAGGGGGCGGCCGGCGACGGCGCGCAGGGCGGGACCCGGCAGGCCCATGATCGTCCGCAGGGCAGTGGCCTCGACCGTGGAGCGCAGGTTCACGGAGCACAACCTACTCACAGGTAGGGAATCGTGGGGTCGTGCTGGCGCCACCCGCTGTTCACCACCGGCTGCCACACTCGATCCATGAGCACCGAGCCGCACCCCGTCGGCGACGAGGCCGACGCGACCGAGCCGCTGAGCGTGGTCCCGGACCCGGGCGCGGACGAGACCGCTGACGAGGCCACCGACGCCGGTGACTACGAGCCGGACCCGGCCGTGCTCGAGCGGATCCGGTCGGTCGAGAACCGGTTCGTCGACCGCGAGCTGTCATGGCTGCGCTTCAACGAGCGCGTGCTCGAGCTCGCCGAGGACGAGACGCTGCCGTTGCTGGAGCGGGCCCGCTACCTCGCGATCTTCACCAGCAACCTCGACGAGTTCTTCATGGTCCGGGTCGCCGGCCTGAAGCGGCGCATCGCGACCGGCCTCGCCGTGCGGGCCGCCAGCGGCCTGATGCCGCTGGCGGTGCTGGAGGCGATCTGGGCCCGCACGGAGGAGCTCAGCCAGCGCCACGCCGGCGTCTTCCGCGACACCATCGTGCCCGCGCTGGAGGAGGAGGGCATCGCCCTGGTCCGGTGGAGCGACCTCGAGCGCGGCGAGCAGAAGCACTGCAAGCGGCTGTTCAAGGAGCGCATCTACCCGGTGCTCACGCCGCTGGCCGTCGACCCGGCGCACCCCTTCCCCTACATCTCGGGCCTGTCGCTGAACCTCGCCGTCGTCGTACGCAACCCGAAGACGGGCAAGGAGCACTTCGCACGCGTGAAGGTGCCGCCGAACTTCGACCGCTTCGTCCCGCTCGGCAACGCGCGCTTCGTGCCGCTCGAGGACGTCATCGGCGCACACCTCGGTCGGCTGTTCCCCGGCATGGAGGTGCTCGAGGTGCACACCTTCCGGGTCACCCGCAACGAGGACCTCGAGGTCGAGGAGGACGACGCCGAGAACCTCCTCACCGCCCTGGAGAAGGAGCTCCTGCGCCGGAAGTTCGGGCCGCCGGTGCGCCTGGAGGTCGAGGAGTCGATCGCCCCGTCGGTGCTGGAGCTGCTGGTCTCCGAGCTCGACATCAGCCAGGAGGAGGTCTTCCGGCTGCCGGGGCCGCTCGACCTGCGCGGGCTGCACTCGATCGCCGACCTGCCCCGCGACGACCTGAAGTACCCCTCCTTCGTGCCGGCGACCCACCCGAGCCTCGCCGAGGTGGAGTCGGCCGCGCCCGTCGACGTGTTCAAGGCGCTGCGCCGCCGCGACGTCCTCGTGCACCACCCGTACGACTCGTTCGCGACGTCGGTGCAGCGCTTCATCGAGCAGGCCGCCGCGGACCCCCACGTGCTGGCGATCAAGCAGACGCTCTACCGCACCTCCGGCGACTCCCCCATCATCGACGCCCTCATCGACGCCGCCGAGGCCGGCAAGCAGGTCCTGGTGCTGGTCGAGATCAAGGCGCGCTTCGACGAGCAGGCCAACATCCGCTGGGCCCGCAAGCTGGAGACCGCCGGCTGCCACGTCGTCTACGGCCTGGTCGGGCTCAAGACCCACTGCAAGCTGGCGATGGTCGTGCGCGACGAGCCGGACGGCATCCGGCGCTACACCCACATCGGCACCGGCAACTACAACCCCAAGACGTCGCGGATGTACGAGGACCTGGGGCTGCTGACGACCGACGAGGTGATCGGCGAGGACGTCGCGCACCTGTTCAACAACCTCTCCGGCTGGTCGCGCAAGGCGACCTACCAGCAGCTGCTGGTCGCGCCGGACTCCGTGCGTTCCGGGCTGGTGGAGCAAATCCACCGCGAGATCGGCCACCACCGCGCCGGTCGCCCGGCCGGCATCCGGTTCAAGGCCAACTCCGTGGTCGACGAGGAGGTCATCGACGCGCTCTACCTCGCCTCCTGCGAGGGCGTGCCGGTCGAGCTGCTCGTGCGCGGCATCTGCGCGCTGCGGCCGGGCGTGCCCGGGCTGAGCGAGAACGTGCGGGTGCGGTCGATCCTGGGCCGCTACCTCGAGCACAGCCGGGTGTTCTCCTTCGAGGGCGGCGGCGAGCCGGTTGCCTGGATCGGGTCCGCCGACCTGATGCACCGCAACCTCGACCGGCGCGTCGAGGTGCTGGTGCGGCTGCCCGACCACAGCCGCGACGAGGTACGACGCCTCCTGGACCTCGCGTTCGACCCGACCACCGAGGCCTGGGAGCTCGGCGCCGACGGCCGCTGGACGAGAAATGCGGGCACCGTGCACCTGCAGGAGACGCTGATCGACCGGAACCGGCGTCGTCGTACCTCCGGCTGAGCGGAGCGACACGCCGCCCTGACCTGCGACGACACCGCACCTCCGGCATTTCGTGGGCGGCGACACACCTCCGGGGGTGCCCGCGGGTTGCGTTCACGTGAGCGGCACCCCCTAGCATGGGGACGTTCGTCTCCGCCTCAACGGGAGTCCATGTGGGTCTGCGTCTGCGTCCGGTCGACACTTCGTTCTACGACCTCTTCACCAAGTCCGCGCAGCACCTCGTCGGTGGCGCTGACTTGCTCGCCGAGATGCTCTCGGAGAGTTCCGACAAGGCGTCGGTCGCCGAGCGCATGCGTGCCGCCGAGCACGCCGCGGACGAGACGACCCACGAGATCGTCAAGAAGGTCAACAGCACCTTCGTCACGCCGTTCGACCGCGAGGACATCTACGCGCTCGGATCGGGCCTCGACGACGTCATGGACATGATGGAGGAGGCCGTCGACCTCATCCTGCTCTACGAGGTCGCCGACCTGCCCGCCGAGCTCTCCGACCAGGTCGACGTGCTCCAGCGCTGCGCCGAGCTGACCGCGGCCGCGATGCCGCGCCTGCAGTCGATGAAGTCGCTCGAGGACTACTGGATCGAGATCAACCGCCTGGAGAACACCGGTGACCGCAACCACCGCCGCATCCTGGCCAAGCTCTTCTCCGGCGAGTTCGCGACGATCGAGGTCCTGAAGCTGAAGGACGTCGTCGAGTCGCTCGAGGGTGCCATCGACGCCTTCGAGACGGTGGCGAACATCGTGGAGCAGATCGCCGTCAAGGAAGGCTGACCGGGAGCGTGGACTCCATCCTCCTGATGGTCATCGCGGTCGTCGTGATCGCGCTGGTCTTCGACTACACCAACGGCTTCCACGACGCGGCGAACGCCATCGCGACCTCGGTGTCGACGCGCGCGCTCACGCCGCGCATCGCCCTCGCGATGGCGGCGATCCTCAACTTCGTCGGCGCCCTCCTCGGCGTCGGCGTCGCGCAGACGATCCAGGGGATCATCAGGATCGAGGAGGTCAGCTCCTCAGCGGTCGAGCTCGATCGGATCCATGCGCTGACCATCGTCCTGGCAGCGCTGGTCGGTGCGATCACGTGGAACCTGATCACCTGGTACTTCGGCATCCCGAGCTCGTCCTCGCACGCCCTCATCGGCGGCATCGTCGGTGCCGGCGTCGCCAGCGCGACGACGGTCGAGTGGGACACGCTCGTGGACAAGGTCGCCATCCCGATGGTCGCCTCGCCGCTCATCGGCTTCCTCGGCGCCTTCCTCTTCATGACCGCGATCATGTGGGCCTTCCGCAAGGCCAACCCGCACCGGATCAACCGCGGCTTCCGCTACGCGCAGACCGTCTCGGCCGCCGGCATGTCGCTCGGCCACGGCCTCCAGGACGCCCAGAAGACGATGGGCGTCATCGTGCTCGCGCTCGTCGCGGGCGGCTACTCCGACGGCGACGACGTCCCGCTGTGGGTCATCGTGGCGGCAGCCCTCGCGATCGCAGCCGGCACCTACTCCGGCGGCTGGCGCATCATGCGCACCCTCGGCCGGAAGATCATCGACCTCGACCCGCCGCGCGGCTTCGCCGCCGAGGGCGTTGCCGCCACCGTGCTCTACGTGATGGCCATGGGCCTGCACGCCCCGGTGTCGACCACCCACACGATCACGTCGGCGATCATGGGCTCGGGCGCGACCAAGCGCTTCAGCGCGGTCCGCTGGGGCGTCGCCCGTGGCATCGTCGTGGCCTGGGTCCTGACCATCCCCGCCGCTGCCCTGGTCGCCATCGCCACCTACTTCGGACTCGCCGCGGTCATCCCCGGCAACTGACCCTCCCCCGCCGGCTCGTCGAGACGTCACTTCCGGCACGTCGAGGCGTCACATTCGGCACGTCGAGGCGTCACTTGTGGCGGGTCGAGACGTCACTTGTGGCGGGTCGAGTGGTCAGTCATGGCACGTCGAGGCGTCGGCCCGCGCGCCGTCGTACGACGTGACCACTCGACGCGCCAGAAGTGACGCCTCAACAGGCCGGACCTGACCACTCAACAGGCCACAAGTGACCACTCGACGAGCCACATGTGACGCCTCGGCATCAGCCGAAGCGGCCGGAGATGTAGGCCTCGGTGGCGGGGTCGTCGGGGTTGGCGAACATCTTCTTCGTCGGGTTGAACTCGACGAGGTGGCCGGGCTGGCCGGTCGCCTTGAGGTTGAAGAAGCCGGTGTCGTCGGAGACGCGGGCGGCCTGCTGCATGTTGTGGGTGACGATGACGATCGTGTAGTCGTCCTTGAGCTCGTGGATGAGGTCCTCGATCGCGGAGGTGGAGATCGGGTCGAGGGCGGAGCAGGGCTCGTCCATGAGCAGCACCTGGGGCTCGACGGCGATGGCGCGGGCGATGCACAGCCGCTGCTGCTGGCCGCCGGAGAGGCCCATGCCGGGCTTGCCGAGGCGGTCCTTGACCTCGTTCCAGAGGTTGGCGCCGCGCAGCGAGCGCTCGACGACGTCGTCGGCCTCGGACTTCCTCAGCTTGCCGGCGTTCAGCTTCAGCCCGGCGAGGACGTTGTCGTAGATCGACATCGTCGGGAACGGGTTCGGGCGCTGGAAGACCATGCCGATCTGGCGGCGCACCGCGACCGGGTCGACGCCGGGGTCGTAGAGGTCCTGGCCGTCGACGACGATCTTGCCCTCGACGCGGGCGCCGGGGATCACCTCGTGCATCCGGTTGAGGGAGCGCAGGAAGGTCGACTTCCCGCAGCCGGAGGGGCCGATGAACGCGGTGACCGCACCGGCCCGGATGGTCATGTTGACGCCCTGCACCGCGAGGAAGTCGCCGTAGTAGATGTCGACGTCGGAGATGTCGATGCTCTTGGCCATGTCTGCGTTTCTGCCTTCTCTTCTCTGCGGTCTGGGTGGCCCGCGCTCAGCGGGTCGGCGGTGCGAGGACCCGGCCGACGATGCGGGCGACGAGGTTGAGCACCATGACGATGACGATGAGGACGAACGCGGCGCCCCAGGCGATCGCCTCGGCCGGCGCGTCGCCGCGCAGGTTCTGGCCGTAGATCAGCACCGGCAGCGTGGTCATCGCCCCGTCGAACAGGTTCATGTTGGTGCGGTCGGTGGCGCCGGCGATCAGCAGCAGCGGCGCGGTCTCGCCGATGACGCGGGCGGTCGCGAGCGTGATGCCGGTGAGGATGCCGCCGAGCGCGGTGGGGAGCACGATCTTCACGATGGTGCGCCACTTCGGCGTTCCCAGCGCGTACGACGCCTCGCGCAGGTCGTCCGGCACGAGGCGCAGCATCTCCTCGGTCGCCCGCACCACGATCGGCACCATCAGCAGCGACAGCGCGACGGAGCCGCCGAATCCGGAGACGTGCGCTGGCCCGAAGATCAGCGTGAACAGCGCGAAGGCGAAGAGGCCGGCCACGATCGAGGGGATCCCGGTCATCACGTCGACCAGGAAGGTGATCGCCTTGGCCAGCTTGTTGCCCTTGCCGTACTCGACCAGGTAGATCGCCGCCATCACCCCGACGGGCACCGAGATCGCGGCAGCCCCGAGCGTGACCAGCAGGGTGCCGATGATGGCGTGGTAGATGCCGACCGGCTGCTCGATCTGGGTCCGGAAGAACGAGTAGCTCAGGAAGGTGCCGTCGATCCGGCCGGCACCCTCGCTGACCACCCGCCACAGCAGCGACACCAGCGGTACGACGGCGATCGTGAACGTCGCCCACACCAGGCCGGTCATCATCCGGTCGGTCGCGCCGCGGCGTCCCTCGACGGCCAGCGCCCACAGCGGCAGGACCAGCAGGTGCACCAGCGCGCCGGTGGCCGCCGCGGTCACGAGGCCGGTGCCGAGCACGAGCAGCAGCAGGGCCAGCGCGGTCGCCGTACCACCGACGACCGCGGGCGCCAGGCGCGGCAGCCGCGGGCGGACCAGCGGGACGTGGACCCGCTCCTTCTCCTCGGGAGCTGCCAGCAGGGTCGTCGTCATCGGGCCATCCGCCTCTCGCTGCGGCCGATGACCCATCGGGCCGCGAAGTTCACCAGGAAGGTCAGCAGGAAGAGCACCAGCCCGGTCGCCACGAGGACCTCGAGCATGTCGGCGCTGCGCTCCTTGTACTTGAGCGCGATGTTGGCCGCGATCGACGTCGGGCTCGACTGCGCGATGATGTTCCACGACAGGTCGAAGCCGACCGAGAGCACCATCGTGACGGCCATCGTCTCCCCGAGCGCGCGGCCGAGGCCGAGCATCACCGCGGACACCATGCCGGACCGGGCGTAGGGGAAGACCGTCATCCGGATCATCTCCCAGCGGGTCGCGCCGAGCGCCAGCGCCGCCTCCTCGTGCAGCCGAGGGGTGCGGGAGAAGACCTCGCGGGTGATCGCGGTGATGATCGGCAGGATCATCACCGCCAGCACGATGCCGGCGGTCAGGATCGAGCGGCCGGCCGTGTTGGGCTCCCCGAACAATGCGCCGAGGACCGGCCAGCCGCCGAAGGTCGCGTGCAACCACTCGTGCATCGGCACCAGCTGCCTGGCCAGGAAGAACGCGCCCCACAGGCCGTACACGACCGACGGTACGGCGGCGAGCAGGTCGATCACGAAGGCCGCGGGCGCGGACAGCCAGCGCGGGGCGTAGTGACTGATCACGAGCGCGATCCCGAAGGCCAGCGGCACCGCGATGACCAGGGCGATGGCCGAGGCCGTGAACGTCCCGACCAGAAGCGGGAAGACGTAGCCGAGGAAGCTCTCGGCGTGCGGGCCGTAGACCTCGGAGGGCTTGCCGAAGCCGGTCGCCCCCTTGGCGAGCAGGAAGACGAAGACGCCGGCGAGGGCGGCGAGGATGGTCAGGCCGGCGGCGAGCGCACCACCGGCGAAGATGCGGTCACCGACGCCACCGCGGACGCTCGTCCAGTCGGCGGGCAGGTCTGGACGTCCGGTGGTCGGGGCGGTGCGCTCGGCAGGGCGGGCGGTCACGGGTTCACCTCGTGCGACGTGGGCTCGGGTCGTCGGGACGACCGGGACGTGGTCGGGTGCGGCCGGAGGAGCCGGCCGCACCCGACCACGTCACCGGCTCGTGATCCCGGCGACGATCTCCTGCACGCGGGCGGCGGTCTCGTCGGAGAGCTCGGCGGAGCCGGCGTGCTCGGCCGACTCGGCCTGGCCCTCGTCGGAGACGATGTACTCGAGGTAGCCCCGCACGTTGTCGGCCTCGGCCTGGTCGGCGTAGGTCTCGCAGGCGATGAGGTACGACAGCAGGATCACCGGGTAGGCACCGGCCTCGGTGGTGGTGCGGTCGACGTCGACGGCGATGTCGGTCTCGTCGCGGCCCGCGACGACCGGGGAGACCTCGACGGTCTTCGCCGCGGCCTCGGGCGACGGGGCGACGTACTCCTCGCCGACCTGGACCGACACCACGTCGAGGTCGCCGGTCTGGCTCGCGTCGGCGTACCCGATCGCGCCCTCGGTGTCACCGATCGACTTCACGACGCCGGACGTGCCCTCGGCCGACAGGCCGCCGGAGACGGGGAAGGCGTCCTCGGCCTCGTAGGGCCACACGTCGGGGGCGACCTTGTTGAGGTAGTCGGTGAAGTTCTTCGTCGTGCCCGAGTCGTCGGAGCGGTGCACCGGCGAGATCTTCAGGTCGGGCAGCTCGACGCCGTCGTTCTGCGCGACGATCGCGGGGTCGTCCCACGTCGTGATCTTGCCGTCGAAGATCCCGGCGAGGGTCGCGGCGTCGAGGTTGACCGAGTCCACGCCGGGGACGTTGAACGCCACGGCGATCGAGGAGATGTACGCCGGGATCTCGATCACGTTGCCGTCGCAGCGCTCCTTGGCGCTGGCCAGCTCCTCGTCCTTGAGGTAGGAGTCGGAGCCCGCGAAGGACAGTGCCTCGTTGATGAACTGGCTGCGGCCGTCGGTCGATCCGAGCAGGGCGTAGTCGATGGTGAGGTTGCCACCCTGCTCGCCCTGGAACGCGGTCTTCCAGGCCTCCTGGGCCTTCTCCTGGGAGGTGGCGCCGCCACCCTTGAGGTTGCCGCTCAGGCTGCCGGTGGAGGCGCCGTCGCCGCCGGTGTCGCCACCGGACTCGTTCGCGGCGCTGCAGGCGCTCATCAGCAGGGCGATCGCGGCGATGCCGGGGACGGCCGCGCGGCGGAGGTGCGTGAGGTTCAAGTACATGCCTCTCGGAGGTGAGGGTCGTCGTGGCCCTCTGTTCGGACTGGACACTCCGCAAGCTAGGCAGCCCGGGTGACGCGAGCTCCGGCCCGACCTGAACGCAAGGTGAACAGTGGTCGACCAGCCGTCACCAGCCAGGCTCAGCCGCCGTCAACAGCAGCCGTCAACAGCAGCCGGGCTCAGCCTCGGGGTGGCTGGTGCCGCTCGACCGCCACGACCGCGCCCTTGCGCACGTGCAGCACCAGCATCTCGGCCTTCGCCAGCTCCTCGACGTCGTCGGGGGCGATCCCGGCGGCGTCGTACGCGAGCGGCAGGACGGGGCGGTGCGTGCACAGCACCGCGGGCTGGTCGCCGGCGAGCAGCTCCTCGACGATGCGGGCGACGGCGCCCGCGGTGGCCTTCTCCTCGCTGAGCCGGCGGCGCAGGTCGAGGTCGAGGCCGTGCGCGTCGGCGTAGGGCCGCACCGACTGCACGCAGCGGGTGCTCGACGACGTGACGACCCGCTGGACGCCGTACGCCGCGAGCAGGTCGACCAGCCGCGCCGCCTGCTCCTCCCCCGCGGCCCGCAGCGGCCGGTCGGCGTCCTCGCCCTCCCAGTCGTCGCGCTCAAGGGCGAGACCGTGCCGCAGCACGATGACGGCGTGGGTACGGCGACGGAGCCGGCGCGCCTGCTGGAGGGTCCGGCGGTCGTGCTCGTAGGTGAGCCGTTCGCGAGCGTCGTCGTGGGGCACCCACTCGACGGCGTCGATCTCGTCGTTGGGCTCATAGCCGGCCACGTCGTCGCTGCCGGTCACCCGCCCGGTCCAGTAGTGGACGGTCTTGCCGCGACCGTTCACCGGGTAGCGCTGCGACGGCAGCGGGGGGCCGAGGCGCACCCGGAGGCCGGTCTCCTCCTCGACCTCGCGCACCGCCGCGGCGACCGGGTGCTCACCGGGGTCGAGCTTGCCCTTGGGGAACGACCAGTCGTCGTACCGAGGCCGGTGGACGAGGAGCACCTCGCGGCCCGGGCGGAAGACGACCACTCCGGCGGCGAGGATGTCGGGCACACGACTAGGTTAGGGCCCGGCCCGCCCCGACCCGCCGAGGAGAACGTCCGTTGCGCCGACCCGCCCTGGCCTGGTCCCGCCGCCGCTGGCTGGTCGTCGGCGCCGTGCTGGCCGTCGTCGTCGCCGCGCTGGTGATGGTCTGGGTCGTCCGCGACGACGAGCGCACTCCGCTGGAGGAGGCGCTCGCGCTCGCCCCGGAGTCGTCGGCCCGCTACGGCTGGACCGACTGGGCGGAGGTACGCGCGGAGGTGGGCACCGACCTCTCGGCCGGGTCGACGGGCGCCGAGGTCGACGACTTCCTGCTCGAGGCCTACGACCGCGACCTGACGAGCGCGACGGCGCTGGACGACTCCGCGGCGGCGATGCAGGACGACCTCGGCTTCTCCCCCGCCACCCTGGAGTGGGAGCTGTTCGCACAAGGCGGGGCCGGGGCGCTGCTCGTCCTGGGCCTGCCCGAGGACGCGGACGTCGACGCGCTGCGTGAGCGGTTGCGCGAGGCCCGGTTCATCGAGCCCGACGAGGACGACGGCGTGTGGTTCGCCGACGCCGGCAAGCTCCAGGAGCTCAGCGGCCCGGTCACCCCGCAGCTCGGTGCGATCGAGATCGACGAGGACGCAGGGATCGTCTACGCCAGCGACGACCCGGGCTTCCTCGGGCTGCGGGCCGACGTGGCGCGCGGCGACGTGGACGACCCGGTCGGCCGGGCTGCAGCCGCCCTCGGGGAGCCGCTGGCAGCGGTGGTCTACACCGGCGACCACGCCTGCGGCGAGCTCGCGATGAGCGGCGCCGACCCGGTCGACCGTACCCGCGGCGCGGAGCTGATCGAGGACGCCGGCGGGGTCCACCCGCTCACCGGGTTCGCGATGGCAGCCCGGGCCGACGGCGACGTGCGGGTGGCGCTGGTGCTCGACACCGACGAGCAGGCCCGCGCCGACGCCGACAGCCGCTCCCGCCTCGCCGCCGGCCCGGCCCCCGGCCAGGGCGGCACCTTCCCCGAGCGCTTCGAGCTCGGCCGGGTCACCGCCGACGGCACCCTCGTCACCATGGACCTCACCCCGGTCGACGGCTCCCCCGTCATCTCCGACCTCACCTCGGGCCCGGTCCTCTTCGCCGCCTGCTGACCTGCGCGGTCGAGACGTCACTTCCGGCACGTCGAGTGGTCACTTCCGGCAGGTTGAGTGGTCACGTACGGCGGCCTGCCGTTCGTGACGCCTCGACACGCCACACGTGACGTCTCGACCGGCCACAAGTGACGCCTCGACCGGCCACAAGTGACGTCTCAACCCATCAGCGGAAGGCGCGCAGGCGCAGGCTGTTGGTGACGACGAAGACCGACGAGAAGGCCATGGCGGCGCCGGCGAGCATCGGGTTGAGCAGGCCGGCGGCGGCGAGCGGCAGGGCGGCGACGTTGTAGGCGAACGCCCAGAACAGGTTGCCCTTGATCGTGGCCAGGGTGCGCCGCGACAGCCGGATCGCGTCGACCGCGACCTGGAGGTCGCCGCGGACCAGGGTCAGGTCGCTGGCCTCGATCGCGACGTCGGTGCCGGTGCCCATCGCCAGCCCGAGGTCGGCCTGGGCGAGCGCCGCGGCGTCGTTGACGCCGTCCCCGACCATCGCGACGACCTTGCCCTCGCCCTGAAGCCGTTTGACGACGTCCACCTTGTCCGCAGGCAGCACGTCGGCGATGACGTCGCCGGGGTCGATCCCGACCTCGGCGGCGACGGTACGGGCGACGGCGGCGTTGTCACCGGTCAGCAGGACCGGGCGGAGGCCGAGCTCGCGCAGGCCGGCGATCGCCGCCGACGACGTCTCCTTCACGGCGTCGGCGACCACGACGATGCCGCGCGCCCGGCCGTCCCAGCCGACCGCGACCGCGGTGCCGCCGTCCGCGCGGGCCTCCTCGAGCGCGGTCTGCAGCCGCGGCGAGAGGTGCTGGGACCACTCGGCGAGCAGCTGCGGGCGTCCGACGAGCACGGCGTGCGACACCCCGTCCTCGGCGGCGTCGGCCACGACGCCCCGGACGCCGAGGCCCTCGACGTTGGCGAAGTCCTCGACCGGTGGCAGCGATCCGTGCTGCTCGCGGGCAGCGTCGGCGACCGCCCGCGCGATGGGGTGCTCGGAGGAGTCCTCGAGCGCGCCGGCGTACCGCAGCACCTCGGCCGGGTCCTCGCCGTCGTCGGCGACGACGTCGCGCAACGCCATCCGGCCGGTCGTGACCGTGCCGGTCTTGTCGAGGACGATCGTGTCGACCGAACGTGTCGACTCGAGCACCTCGGGTCCCTTGATCAGGATGCCCAGCTGCGCGCCACGACCGGTGCCGACCATGAGCGCGGTCGGGGTCGCCAGGCCGAGGGCGCACGGGCAGGCGATGATCAGCACGGCGACCGCGGCGGTGAACGCCGCGCCGACGCCGTTGCCGGTGCCGAGCCAGAAGCCGAGCGTGCCCGCGGACAGCAGGATGACCAGCGGCACGAAGACCCCGGAGACCCGGTCGGCCAGGCGCTGCACCTCGGCCTTGCCGTTCTGTGCGTCCTCGACCAGGCGCGCCATCTGCGCCAGCTGGGTGTCCGCACCGACCCGGGTCGCCCGGACGACGAGGCGGCCGCCGGCGTTGACGGTGGCCCCGACGACGATGTCGCCCTCCCCGACCTCGACCGGCACCGACTCGCCGGTGAGCATCGAGGCGTCCACGGCCGACGTGCCGCGCTCGACGACGCCGTCGGTGGCGATCTTCTCCCCCGGGCGTACGACGAACCGGTCGCCCACCGACAGGTCGTCGACCGGGATCTTCGTCTCCGTCGTGCCGTCCGCACCGAGGACGGCGACCTCCTTCGCGCCGAGCTCCAGCAGCGCCCGGAGGGCGGCGCCCGCCCGGCGCTTCGAGCGCTGCTCGAAGTAGCGCCCGGCGAGGATGAAGGTGGTGACCCCCGCCGCAGCCTCGAGGTAGATGTTGCCGCTGCCGTCGCTGCGCTCGATGGTGAGCTCGAAGGGGTGCTTCATCCCCGGGGTGCCGGCGGTGCCCCAGAACAGCGCGTACACGGACCAGCCGAGCGCGGCGAGCGTGCCCAGCGAGATGAGCGTGTCCATGGTCGACGTGCCGTGGCGCAGGTTCGTCCAGGCCGAGCGGTGGAACGGCCAGGCACCCCACACGACGACCGGTGCGGCGAGGGTCAGCGACAGCCACTGCCAGTTGTCGACCTGGAGGCGCGGCACCATCGCCATCGCGATGACGGGCACGGTGAGCACCGCGGAGACGAGAAGCCGGTGGCGCAGTGTGCGCACCGGGTCGTCCGCGCTGCCCTCGCCCGTGCCCGACCCGTCGTCGGCGGGCGGCCGGGGCAGGGAGGCGCCGTAGCCGGCGGCCTCGACGGCGGCGACCAGGTCGTCGGTCGTGACGCTGTCGGCGAAGCTGACCTTCGCCTTCTCGGTGGCGTAGTTGACCGTCGCGGTGACCCCGTCGAGCTTGTTGAGCTTGCGCTCGATCCGGTTGGCGCAGGACGCGCAGGTCATGCCGGTGAGCAGCAGCTCGACCTCGCTGCCGGAGGTGCCGCCCGTGCCGCCCGTGGCACCCGTGGTGTCAGTGCGTGTGTCCACTGCTCTCTCCGTGCTCGTCCCCCTCGTGCCCGACAGCACCATCGGCACCGTGCGCGGTGCCCCCGGCCCCGATGGTGAAGGTCGCGGTCCGGACCACGCCGTCGTGCTTGAAGTCGAGGTAGAGGTGGTAGGTCCCGTCGCTCGGGACGGTGGTGTGGAAGACGACCTCCGGGCCGGGCTCGGTCGTGCCGTCGCCGGGCTCGCCGTCCGGGTGGACGTGGAGGTAGGCGAGGTCGCCGGCGCGCAGCGCGACCAGGTGGCCGTAGGCGCCCAGGTAGGGCTCGAGGTCGGTGACCGGCTCGCCGTCCTTGCTGACGCTCAGCGCGAGCTGGGCGTCGGCGCCGGCGGACAGGTCGCCGTCGAGGGTGACCCGGTAGCCGTCGACCTCCGAGGTGCGCCGCTCGCCGCGGGGCGTGGCCGCGCGGAAGTCGCCGTCGACGGCGAGGTCGGTGCCCAGGGTGAGCGCCGCAGCACCGGTCGCCTTGAAGTCGGCGAAGATCCGCCAGCTGCCCGGCGTGAGCGCGAGCTCGGTCGTCCAGGTGTCGCCGCGGAGGACCGGGTGCACGTGCTGGAAGCCGGTCAGGTCGCGGCGTACGGCGATGAGGTGCAGCTGCTTCTCGTGCTGGACGTCGTACGACGTCACGGGCTCGCCGTCCGGCCCGGTGATGGTGAACCGCACCGGGACAGCCGGGCCGGCCTCGGCACGGTCGTCGGCCAGCCGCAGGGCGTAGCCGTCCCGGGCCGTCTGGAGGCCGCCGGGCTGGCCGGCCCCGCTCGCCGGCGTGACGTGCACGCGGTGGTCCCCGTCGCCAGGGACGTCCGGCGCGCCCGCGTGGGTGTCGTGGGTCGGCGCCGGCTCCCCGGCGCCGACCGGGCCGGCCGCCTTGCCGACGAGCAGGGCGACGGCGAAGACGACGACGGCGACCGCGCCGAAGCCGGCCAGCCGCGCCGCGGTGCTCATGCGAGCTGGTAGCCGGCTTCCTCGACGGCGGCCTTGACGGCGGCCTGGTCGAGGGGCTCGGCGCTGGTGATGGTGACCGCACCGGTGGGCAGGTCGACGGCGACGTCCTCGACGCCCGCGATCTCCTGGACCTCCTCGGTGACGGAGGCGACGCAGTGGTTGCAGGTCATGCCGGTGACGGTGAAGGTCTGGGTGGTGCTCATGGGAGTTCCTCTCTGGGTTCGGGTGTCAGGAGCGGACCAGCCGCGCGATGGCGTCGGAGGCCTCCTTGAGCTTGACGTCGGCCTCCGCACCTCCCTCGCGTGCGGCGTCCACGACGCAGTGGGCCATGTGCTCGTCGAGCAGCCCGAGGGCGACGGACTGGAGCGCCTTCGTCACCGCGGAGACCTGGGTGAGGATGTCGATGCAGTACTGCTCCTCCTCGACCATCCGCTGCAGGCCGCGCACCTGGCCCTCGATGCGGCGCAGCCGCTTGAGGTAGTCGTCCTTGGTGCGGTTCGCGATGTAGCTGTGCTGGTGCGGCTGTCCCTCGCTCATGCCAGAAACCATACCCCCCTACCCTATGCAAGACAAGGTGCGCGAGTACGACGAGCGCTGGGCCGGCACGGCGCGGGCGCTCGCCGGGCCACCGCGCCGACGGGACCACACGGGACCACACAGGACCACACGGAACCACACGGAACCACACAGGCTGGCGGCTCCCGTCCCGGGGCACACCGGGACGAGGGTCGACTCAGGAAGGGTCGGAGACGCCCAGGATCCGGTCGATCTCGTCGAGCGAGAGGCGCTCGTCGGAGGCACTGGCCGCGATGATCAGGTTGGTGGTGAGCTCCACCTCGATCATGAGGTCACGGTCCTCGAGGGTCACGTCGAACTGGTCGGCCATCGAGCCCCTCCCTCCGACGCGCCTCAATCCGGACTTCCGCATCCATCTTCCCCCCACTTGCCAAGGACAAACCCGAAAGTCTCCGAAAAATTACCGGAGCCCCCGCCGACCGGCGGGGGCTCCGGGTGAAGACGCTTGGTCTCCTCCTCCAGGCGAGCCTGGATCAGAGGGGACGGACGTTCTCCGCCTGCGGGCCCTTCGGGCCCTGGGTGACGTCGAACTCGACCTTCTGGTTGTCCTCCAGCGACTTGTAGCCGGTGGTCTGGATCGCCGAGTAGTGGACGAAGACGTCGTCGCCGCCACCCTCCTGCTCGATGAAGCCGAAGCCCTTCTCGGCGCTGAACCACTTGACGGTGCCCTGAGCCATGTTGCTCGTTACTCCTCTGTCGGGGCGAGAGCCGCCACCTCGGCGACCCACAGCGGCTGCGATGACACGTCGCTCCGACCCGTGATTGGGACACCACAAACCAGATACGCCGTCGGCCACAGATCTCCGCAGGCGTTGAACCTTCCGAAACTTGCAGCCGCTGCAGGCACGACACTACCAATCTGGCGCGACAACGGAACCTCTCTGCTGCATCGATCACGCGAACTTCGATGAAGGTTTGGCTACGCACGCATGACGGTCCCGGAAATGGGTCCGGCAGGGGCCCGATCCCCCGCCGGAACAGGCGTCAGTGCAGGGCGATGGTGAGGCTGGTGCCCTTGGCAGCGGCATCCGCCGTGGCCACCTGGTCGCCGTACGCACCGGCCGCGACGGGGCCGCCCGTGTCGACGACGAGCTGGTCGACGTGGCCGCCTCCGGTGCCGATCAGACGCTGCCGCACCGACGAGCCGGCCGGCTCGGTGAAGGCCGTCGTCGCCCCGGACCGGTCGGCCCAGACCGTCACCACCCAGCCCCCGGCCGTGTCGACGACCGGGCTGCAGTGCGTGGCGGTGGCCGTCGTGTCGGCGCTGCCGGCGACCGCCGCGACCGGGCCGTCCGGGTCGGTGCCGGAGTAGGCCAGCACGGTCAGCGTCGCCTTCACCGCCGTCGCCCCCAGCACGACCGTGACGTTGCGCCCGGCGTCCGTGGCGGTGGCGACCTTCTGCCACACCACGGTCGTCATGGCGTCGGTCTGCACCGGGTTGCCGACCTGCGTCCACCCCGCCGGCGCTGCCGGTACGGCGGTCGTGGAGGCCGAGACGACGGCCAGCAGTCCGTCGCCCTCCTCCGCCGTCACGGGCACCGGGGACACGATGCTGGTTCCGTTGGTGACCTTGCCGGTCGCGTCACGGTAGGACACGTCGCTCTCGACACCCTCGATGACCACGGGCTGGGTGACGGTGCCGGTGCCGCCGTCCTCGTCGGTGACCGTCAGCGTCACGTCGTAGGTGCCCGGGGCGGCGTACACGCGGCTCGGCTGCGACCCGGTGGCGGTGGTGCCGTCGCCGAGGTCCCAGGCGTACGACGTGACGGTGCCGTCCGGGTCGCTGGCCCCGGTCGCGTCGAAGGTGCACGCCTGGCCGGTGCAGGAGGAGGTGAAGGCGGCCGTCGGCGCCTGGTTGGCGACGGGGCCGAGGAACGTCGTGCCGCTGGACCAGACCGGGTTGGTGTCGATGCCGCTGCCGGTCACCCGGGTCCAGCTGCCCGTCGCCACGCCGTCGCTCACCGGCAGGCTGTAGAGCTGGTTGGTCGACATGCCGGCCCACAGCTTGCCGTCGGCGTGGACGAGGTTGCGCACGTCGCGCAGCGACGGGAAGATCGAGCTCGGCACGGTGAACTCGGCGGCACCGACGACCAGGCTCTCGGGCGAGAACCACCGCCAGTAGACCCGGCTCTGCCCCGAGCGGGTGTAGTAGATCCGGTGGTCGGCGTAGGTCAGTCCGGTGAGGCCGGAGATCTGGCCGTAGAAGGTGGGCGCCCGGCCGCGGTAGGTCTGCGACCCGCCGCTCGTGGTGACCGTGCTCCAGAGCGGGTCGACGTAGGGGTTGATCACCCGGTCGGGCCCGAAGGTGGTGCCGTCGAAGGTCCGGTAGTGCAGCTGGTTGTCGGTCCAGCCGTAGACCAGCTTCGACCCGACCATGAACGCGCCGCGCACGTTGCTCCAGCTGCCCGCGCCGCTGGTGGCGACGGCGCTGGCGGGCGTGATCGAGGAGCCGGTGAAGGTGCGCGTGGTGACGCTGGTGCCGGACAGGCGGAACAGGCTGCGCGGCAGGGTCGCGTCGGCCTCCGCGTACGGCGCCGTGCCGCCCTCGATCGGGAAGTAGGCCAGGCGCGGGCGGAGGTGCTCGCGGTTGCCGACGTACTCGGTGTCGCTGCCGACGTACAGACCGTGGTCGGTGGCGAGCAGGGCCTCCGCGCCGACGCCGCGGGGATGGCGGCCGGGGTTCCAGCTGAGCGGGAGCCCGTTGTCGGGGTCGAGCGCGGCGAGCCCGGGGCGCGGCACCTGGCCGGCCTGCTCGTCGGCCCCGCTCTGGATGGCATTCATCCACTTCTGGTGCCCGCCGACGTAGACGGCGTTGTCGGCGACCGCGACCGACAGCAGCGAGTCCTGGCCGGACGCGGCCTGCCACGTCGGCTGCACGTCCTGGCCGGTGACGGCGAGGTCGAAGCGGGCGGCCGTGTCGCACAGGGTGCCGTTGTAGCCCGCCCCGCTGCTGACGATGACGAAGTAGCTGCCGTCCGGCGACACGTCGACGTCGCGGACGTAGGAGTCGAAGGAGTTCTTCGAGCACGCCGGCGTGTAGCGCAGCGTGCGCCACGACGGGTCGACGCTCGCGCCGGTCTCGCCGAGGCGGATCACCATCGCCTGGTCACGGTCGAGCCCGTCGGCCTTCTTGAAGTTGCCGATCGCGACCAGCTTCGTCCCGTCGAGCGTGGCGGCGATCTTGCCGACGCCCACCGGCGCCTTGGCCGTGCCCGACGGCCAGTTGTGGTTGGTGCTGACCGCGACCTGCAGGTAGTCGTCGAGCGCGCCGGTGGTCGCGTCCAGGGAGGCCAGGCCCGGCCGCGGCTGGGCCCACACCGTGGTGAAGGTCCCGGCGAGCAGCAGCCGGTCGCCGACGAGCTCGATGTCGAGGACCCCGCCGTTGGGGCTGGGGTTCTTGAACGCCGTGACGAGCGCCCCGGTCGTGGCGTCGACCTTGATGATGTTGCGGACCTTGGTGCCGCCGGCGTTCTTGAACGTGCCGGCCACGTAGAGCGCCGAGCCGTCGGCGCTGGGCGCCAGGGCAGTGACGTTCGCGTCGAGGCCGGGCTGGAAGGCCGCGTCGACGAGCCCGGTCTCGCGGTCGAACGCGAAGAGGTACGGCGTCGCGAGCTGCGCGCTCGTGCCGGCGTTGCGCGTGAGCGTGAACGTGCCGCCGACGTAGACCTTGCGGCCGATCTCGGCGAGCGCATGGACGCGGCCGTCGAGGACGTGCGGCGTCACGGCGGGCACGGCGGACGGGAGGAGTCGATGTCGCGCCGGCTGGGCGGTGGCCGGGGACCCGGCGCCCACGCCGGCGAGGAGGGCGGCCACGACGGCCAGGACGATCAACGCGACCCGAGACGAGACGAAGCGACGGCGCACGGCGGGCTCCTGGGGGTGGTCGGTGTGGGACCGACGTTCGCACCGATCAGGCGGCGGGCGGTTCACCCATTTCGGGCAAGTCCCGGCGCGTCGTACGCATCGGAACAGGGGGGTGGCGCTACGCCCTGGCGGCCGCGCGGGAGTCGCCGAGGTTCTCGAACAGGACCAGGGCGATGTCGTCCTCGAGCCGGTGCCCGGCGTGGGCGGTGACCCGCTGGACGATCGCGTCGAGGGCGTCGTCCGGGGTGCCGGCTGCGAGGACCTGGTGGGCGGCGTCGAGGTCGAAGAAGTCGCCGCTGTCGTTGCGCGCCTCGATCAGGCCGTCGGTGTAGAGCAGGACGCGGCTGCCCGCGGGGAACGGGTGGCTGCGCGTCTCCGGCTCGACCGCGAACCCGAGCGGCGGCGAGGGCTCGCCGGTGTCGAGGTCGGTCCCGGTGCCGTCGGTGATGTGCAGCGGCGGGTGGTGACCACAGCTGGCCACGCGCAGCTCCGCACCGTCGACCTCGACCAGGAGCGCGGTGACGAAGTCCTCCTCGTCGATGACCAGGGACACGGCCCGGTCCAGGGTCGCCGCGAGGGTCGCGAGGTCGGGGGCCCGCGACGCCGCGTGCTTGAACGCGCCGAGCACGGTCGCGGCCGTCTCGGCGGCCTCGATGCCCTTGCCCCGCACGTCGCCGACGAGGATGCGCACCCCGTGGTCGGTCGAGACCGCCTCGTAGAGGTCACCGCCGATCGCCGCGGCCTGGGTCGCCGACTGGTAGCGGGTCGCGATCGCGATGTTGCCCAGCTCCGGCGGGATCGCCCGCAGCAGCGCCCGCTGGACGACGTCCGCGATGCGGGTCATCTGCTGCAGCCTCTCCTCCCGCCGGGTGGACACCCGCGACGCCACGAGCGCCCCCGCCGACAGGAGGGCAGCGAGGATGCAGCGCACCACCCAGTCGCGGGTGCCGAACGAGTCGTGCCAGAAGCCCGACGACAGCGACAGGGGGAGGGTGACGGCGGCGACCACCGCCGTCCGCTGCGGCGTGGTGATCAGCGCGGTCACGATGACCGCGGACGCGTACGACGCCGTGAGGACCACGCCGGTGACCAGGTCGGCGACCAGCAGGATGACCAGGATGGCGAAACCGACAGTCAGGCCGTGGTCGCTGCCCTGGGCCGGCTTGACGCGAGCGCGCAGCGCAGAACGGTGACCCGTGTGCATGCCACTCCTCCGCGTCTCGACCACCATCACGGCCCGGCGCGCCCGGGCGGCCCACCGATCATCGACTGCCCATTGTGGTCCAGCCCCGCACCCCTGTCCCGGGGATCCCCCCAGCGTGACCAGATCGGGATGTGGCTGCAGGCATCCCTGGGCTGCCCTCCGATGACCACCTCCACCCCGGGCGGGGCGCTAGTTCCTGTCCGGGCCGAAAGGTCCGAAGTTTCCTTCGTAGAGCGGTCGTCCGAGAGCCGAGCTAGTCGTGGGGCACGTGCCAGCTCTTCGCCTCGAGACCGCCGTCGCACCACGGGCTGCGGCTGGCGCTCGATCCACTTACTCTGAGATGCATGTCAGGCCGAGGTGGAGGCGGCTGGAACGGCCGACGCCCAGTTCGTCATACGTCTACCGAATGGCGGGGCGGACCGCTTGCGCTCCCAGAACAGGTGTGGGCGCCAGCCGTAGGCAACCGTGGCGAAGTGGATTCGCCGCGCGAGTCACCTGAGCAGGCCGCCGAACGTGTTCTTTCGCTCTGGGAAAGTCTCGTCGGCTTCAACCTCGGGGAGGTGCGCCGACGCGTGTTCCTGCGGCGCCCCGAAGTCGTTTGGCTGGCGCGTCAACCACGAAGACTTATCGAAACTTGGGCCAAGAGCGCGATAGCGGCTAACCCTCACGGCCACCTTCTCCTCGCCGAGTGGGTGGGCGCAGCCACACCGCAGGACGATCACGATCCGCTGTGAGCCCGGCAGAGGGACCAGCGCAAGAAGGCTCCACGGGAAGCGGAAGCGATAACCCGGCTGTACCCATACAAGCGCCAGTTGGTCGTACGCGCTCTCACCGTCCGGGGAGGTCGCGCCGCCCCAGGAACGCCAAGGGAACATCAAGCTTGGGATGGCAACGCCGCCAGGGTCCCGCGCCCGCCGAGGGCGAGTGCCCGCGGCGTGAAGTCGGCCCGGCATACTGGCCCCACACGGGGCGGCTACATCGCGCCGAACCACACGGATGTCCTTCCGAGGGTGGTTCCGATGTAAGTTTCGATCTCCCGGGCCCCTAGCTCAATTGGCAGAGCAGGAGACTTTTAATCTCTTGGTTGTGGGTTCGAGTCCCACGGGGCCTACGACGTCCGCGCCTGCTGCTGGCGCGAGCACTCGGCGCACAGGCCGACGAGCTCGACGGTGTGGGCGACCTCGGTGAAGCCGTGCTCGTCGGCGACGGCGTGGGCCCACTTCTCGACCGCGGAGCCGGTGATCTCGACGGTCCGGCCGCAGGAACGGCACACCAGGTGGTGGTGGTGCGAGGTGCTGCAGCGGCGGTACGTCGCCTCACCCGCCGGGCTGTGGCGGACGTCGACCTCGCCGGCGTCGGCCATCGCCTGCAGGGTGCGGTAGACGGTCGCGAGGCCGACCTTCTCGCCGTTCTGGCGGACGGCGTCGTGGACCTCCTGCGCGCTCTGGAAGTCGACGGAGGCCTGGAGGGCAGCGGTGATCGCCAGGCGCTGGCGCGTGGGGCGCAGGCCGGTCGCGGGCCGGTCGGTGTCGGTCACGCGCTCCTCCGTGGTGGCCGGGATGGGAATCACTCTCAATCTACCGGGCGGCGCCGGGCCCGGGAGGACTGCTCCCACTGGCCCGGACGGACCAGCCAGCCGGGACCGGGGAACCGGGGACGGGGCCCGGACGGCGGGGTACGCTCGGCGCGGGTGAGGGAAAGGGAGGACTCTGCCCATGGGGAGCAACGACGAGTTCGGGCCGGACACCGAGACCATCCGGGCCTGGCTGGCGAAGCGCGCGACGTACGCCAAGGACGCGCGCGTCATCGGCGCGCCCCGGGGCTCCGTGTCCGGCGGTACGACGACCCCCGCCCCAGCTGCTCCCGCCACCTCCCGTCGCCGCGAGTCCGCCCCCGAGCCCGACGTCGCCCCCGACCCCGAGTCGGTCGAGCGGCCGTCCCGGCTGAGCGCCGCTGAGGGTCCGCGCCCGGACAGCCGCAACGCCGGCCGCTCCGTCCTCGACGCCCTCGGCACCAGCCCGGTCGAACGTCCCGCACGCCCCGCGGCCGACGCGACCGAGGCGGGCCGCTCCGTGCTCGACGCGCTCGGCGCCGACGAGCCCGTCGCCGCCAAGCCGCGTCGCGAGCGCGGCCGCGCGAAGGCCGCACCGGCGCCGGAGCCCGAGCCGACGCCGCCCGCGCAGCCGACGGTGCTCAAGCCGTCGAGCAAGGTGCGGGTCAGCGCGCCCGCCCCGTCGTCGTACCAGGCACCGCCGCAGGACGCCCCCGCCGCGGGCCGTCCGGTGCCGAAGCAGACCGTGCGCCGCGGCCGCTGGACCGAGCCGGAGGAGCACCGGCAGGCGCTCGAGGCGACGACCGACGTCGACTTCCCGGTGCGCAACACCGTGCGCAAGGTGCTCGGCTGGGTCCTGCTGGTGTCGCTGCTCTCCGCTGCCGTGGTCGGGTACGTCGCCAGCCAGGACCGCACGCCCGCGCTGATCGGGATCGCGGGGGTGCTCGCGTTCCTGACCCTGGTGGTGTGGGCGATCCGCGCGAGCTGCGTGACCACCAAGCTCACCATCCGCCGCGGCCAGCTGCTGGTCACCCGCGGCGGCCAGACCCAGCGCGTCGACATCAAGGGCGGCCACACGATCATCGCGATCGTCGGCGAGCCCGGCGACCGCCGCTGGACGGTGCTGTTCGAGCGCCGCGGCCTGCCGCTGGTCGTGGTGAACTCCAGCGTCGTCGACCCGCACTGGTTCACCAGCGCGCTCTACCGCCTCCGCCCGGAGCTGCGGCCCGGCTGGAGCGACGAGGCCGCCGGGGTCAGCTGACGATCCAGTAGCGGCGCTTGCCGTTGCGGACGTCCTCGAGCTCGCCGCCGTTCGCCTCGATGGTGCGGCGCGAGGCGTCGTTGTCCTCGTCGCAGGTCACCAGCACCCGCTCGATGCCCAGCCGCGCCGCCTCGACGACGCCGAGGCGCAGCGCCTCGGTGGCGTGCCCGCGGCGCCGGGCCGACGGCTTCACCGAGTAGCCGATGTGCCCGCCCTCCTCGAGCAGGAAGTCGTTGAGGCCGTGGCGCAGGTGCAGGAAGCCGACGACCTCGTCGTCGGGCGCGCCGGTCCCGTCGGTGATCCAGAAGTACGACGACGGCACCCGGGTCCCGTCGAGGTCGGCCGGGGCGGTGACCTCGGTCATCAGCACGTACGCCGCGCACCCCTCGGCCGTGGGGACCGGGTCGCCCTCGAGGAACCAGTGGCCGGAGCCGTGCATCTCCGTCGTACCGCCGAAGTCCCGGATCATCGCCGCCCAGCTCTCCCAGCGAGCGGTGTCCGGCGCCACGAGTGCAGTCATGGGTCCATCCCACCACCCCACGGTCGGCGCCCGCGAGCGGGTTTCAGGGCTCGCCAAATGAGAACGTGTTCTACTCTGGTGCCATGAACTGGGCGTTCCCCGGGGACGAGACCCCCGACCCCGCGGTCGAGCACGAGACGGCGACGTGGGGCCCGCTGGCCGCCGCGACCCGCGAGCTGGTCGACCTGTGCGTGATGTCGGAGGTCGACGCCGAGGAGGTCGCCGCAGCGACCGCGGACGTCGAGGCGGCCGTCGCCCGCCTGCGCAAGGTACGACGCCAGCAGACCCTCGGCCAGGAACACCTGCTCAACGGCCGGCGCCGGCCGTGGGGCAACCCCGTCATCGGGATGCGGAACCCGATCGCGCCGCCGATCCAGGTGCACACCGAGCCCGACGGGCACGCGGAGTGCGAGTTCCACTGCGGACCGGCGTTCGAGGGACCGCCGGGGCTCGTGCACGGCGGCGTGGTCGCGCTCGTGCTCGACCAGCTGCTCGGGCACGCCGTCGGCGCCCGAGGCCGCCCGGGCATGACCGGCACCCTGACGATCGTCTACCGCCAGGGCACCCCGCTCGGCGACCTGCGCGCCGAGGCGTGGGTGGACCGCGAGGACGGCATCAAGACCTGGGCGAAGGCGCAGATGATCGGGCCGGACGGCGTGACCGCCGAGGCCGAGGGCGTGTTCCTGCTCCCCCGGGCGCTGCGCGACCGGGTCCCCGACGCCGGGACTTCCTGACCGTTCCTGCTGCTTCCCGACCCTTGCAACGGTCAGGAAGCGAGGGAATCACCTCTGGAGCGGCGATTCCCGCGACCGCGCCGGCCTCAGCCCGAGACCTTCACCCCACGCTTGTTCTCGTCGCTCAGCCGCGCCTCCTCGGCCGCCTGCGCCTCGAGCTCGGCACGACGGCGCTCGGCGTCCTCGTACTCGCCGGGCTGGGAGACCAGGTCGGTGGCGCCGCGCTCGAGCCGGGACAGTGCCATCCGGGCGAAGATCTGCTGCTCGGTCGAGGTCCGCTCGGAGCGGCCGGTGCCGATGAAGGAGACCGCCCAGCGCAGGACGGCGGTGACGCGGTTCTTGAAGCCGGTCAGGTAGAAGAGGTGGACGACGAGCCACATGAGCCAGGCGAGGATGCCGGTGATGCGGAGCTTGCCGACCATCGCCACCGCGCGGAAGCGGCTGATGATCGCCATCGAGCCCTTGTCGAAGTACTTGAACGGACCCTGGGCCGGCTTGCCCTTGAGTCGACCGTCGATCTCCTTGGCGGCGTACTTCGCGCCCTGGATGGCGACCTGCGCGACGCCGGGGAGGT
Source organism: Nocardioides sp. J54 (assembly GCF_000519005.1). Lineage (GTDB taxonomy): Bacteria > Actinomycetota > Actinomycetes > Propionibacteriales > Nocardioidaceae > Nocardioides. Next base: position 205,216 of record NZ_JAER01000005.1, read on the forward strand.
TGTCGAGGGAGATCATGTCGCCGACCACGAACACCTCGGGGTAGCCCGGGAGCGTGAGGTCGGGGTTGACCGCGATCCGGCCGGCGCGGTCGAGCGGGGCGCCGGTCTGGTCGGAGAGCTGCTTGCCGAGCGGGTTGGCCTGGACGCCCGCGGCCCACACCTTGGCGACGGCCTCGATGCGCTTCTCGGTGCCGTCCTTGTACTTCACGGTCAGGCCGCGCTCGTCGACGTGCGAGACCAGCGCGCCGAGCATGACCTCGACGCCGAGCTTCTCCAGCTTCTCCTGGGTCCACTTGCCGAGCTTGTTGCCGAACGGCGGCAGCACCTGCGGCGCGGCGTCGACGAGGATGACGCGGGCCTTGCGGGTGCTGATCGAGCGGAAGTCGCGGGTCAGCGTGCGGTGCGCGAGCTCGGCGATCTGGCCGGCCATCTCGACGCCGGTCGGGCCGGCACCGACGACGACGAAGGTCAGCAGGTGGTCGACGTTCTCACCGCGGGCCGCGCCGAGCTCGGCCATCTCGAAGGCGCCGAAGATCCGGCCGCGCAGCTCGAGGGCGTCGTCGATGCTCTTCATGCCGGGGGCGAACTCGGCGAAGTGGTCGTTGCCGAAGTAGGACTGGCCGGCGCCGGCGGCGACGATCAGCGAGTCGTACGGCGTCACCAGCTCGCGCCCGAGGACGTGGGAGGTGACCAGGCGCTGCTCGAGGTCGACCTCGGTGACCTCGCCGAGGAGGACCTGGGCGTTCTTCTGGTCCGCCAGCACCTCACGGGTCGGCGGGGCGATCTCGCCCTCGGAGAGGATGCCGGTCGCCACCTGGTAGAGCAGCGGCTGGAAGAGGTGGTGGGTCGTCTTCGCGATCATCGTCACGTCGACGTCCGCCTTGCGCAGGGCCTTGGTGCCGAACAGGCCACCGAAGCCGGAGCCGATCACGACCACCTGGTGGCGGTCGGAACGGGGGACGATCACGCGGTCGGACGGTTCCGGCTGGGTGTCGCCTGCTGCCATGGCTCCTCCTGAGTCGCATCTGCGCTGGGGTGGCTGCGGGCGGCGGGCCTGACCGTCCGCGGTCGGGGTACGTCACCGTCAGGGTGTCGCACGCCACCATTCTCCCGCTACCGCTCCGGCATACCCAACACTGGGTCATGGTCTCGTCCGTCACTTTTCCTTGACGCCACCAGTCCGTGCCGTTCCCGGCCCTGTGCCGGCCCTGTGTCGGCACTGTGCGGGCCGGTGCCGGGCGGTGTCCGGCGCGGCGCCGTACGTGTCGCGACCGTCACCAAATGGGTGAGAATCGGTTGTTTGGTTGCGAGTTCAACCGGGTAGACCCCCCGGGATCAGGCCGATGTCGCCCTGACCCAGGCACTGACACCGCGAAAGGTTCCTCCGTGCAGCACCGGCAGACCCTCGATCTGGCCCCCGGGCCGCGCAGCGTGCACGACGCACGCCGCTGGGTCGTGGCCACCTGCCGGGAGCTCGGCCGCGAGGACCTCGTCGACTGCGCCGAGCTCGGCATCTCCGAGCTGGTGACCAACGCCGTGCTGCACGGCGACCAGCCCGTGCGGATGCAGGTCAGCGGCACGCCGGAGCACCCCCGCTTCGAGGTGCACGACGCATCGACGATCGCGCCCCAGCCGTCGACCCAGGCCGGCGGCTTCGACCTCGACGCCTTCGACCTCGACGCCTTCGACGCCCTCGACGAGGCGCAGCTGGCCAGCCTGACCACGGTCGGGCGCGGCCTCGACATCGTCGCCCGCGCCTCGATCGCGTGGGGCGCGGAGATCGAGGAGGACGGCAAGACGGTCTGGTTCGAGCCGGCGCCGGAGCTGTCCGAGGAGGGCGGGGCGCCGTACCAGCTCACCTACGCCCGCAGCCCCTTCGCCGAGGACCACACCCGCGTCGGTGAGGTCGCGGTCCAGATCAACGGCGTCCCGGTCGTCGCGTTCGGCCACTTCCAGCGCCACTACCGCGACCTGCGCCGTGAGATCCGTCTGCTCGCGCTCGCCCACGAGGACGACTACCCGCTGGCGAAGGTCCTCTCCGAGCACTTCGACGCGCTCGAGCGGCCGCTGCGCTCCAACATGGGCCGCGAGCAGGTCGACGAGGCCAACGACGGCGGCCGCACCACCGTTGACCTCCGCCTGCGGATGCCGCGCGAGACCGCGCGGCAGATCGGCGGCCTGATCGACCTGCTCGACGCCGCCGACGAGTTCAGCCGGGCGCAGCGCCTGCTCACCGCCCCGCGCGAGCCCGAGCAGCGCGCCTTCCAGATCTGGTTCCTCGGCGAGTTCCGCCGCCAGGCGGCCGGCGCCCCGCCGGTGGCCTGGCAGGGCAGCGCCGGCTCCGGCGCCCCCTCCCGCGCGCTCTGACCCGCCACTCCCCCTACGCTCGGCGCATGACCGTCGGACCGCGCCACTACGCCGCGGTCGCCGTCGGCGGCGCGGTCGGCGCCGTGGTCCGGTACGCCGCCGTCGAACTCGCGCCCGACGGCCCCGGCTTCTCGTGGACCACCTTCGCGGTCAACGTCGCCGGCGCCGCACTGCTCGCCGGGCTCCTGCTCCTCCCGCTGGCGCGCCGCTCGACCGTCTGGGCCGCCGGGCTCGGTCCCGGCCTCCTCGGGGGCTTCACGACCTTCTCCGCGACCTCGGAGCAGGCTCGTGCGCTGCTCGCCGACGGCCGGCCCGCCCTCGCCGCCGCCTACGTGCTCGGCACGCTCGCGGCCGCCCTGGCCGCCGTCGCGGTCGTGGGCCGCCTCGCTCCCCCGCTGCCCGGGGAGGACGAGCTGTGAGCCTCCTCGGCGCACTCCTGGTCGGCCTGGGCGGCGGCGCGGGCTCGGCCCTGCGCTACGCCCTCGGCCAGCGGTACGACGACCGGTGGCACCACGGCACCCTGGCCGCCAACACCGTTGCCAGCCTCCTGCTCGGCCTCTGCGCCGGCTGGGCCCTCGACGGCCACGCCCTCGCACTGGCCGGCACCGGCTTCTGCGGCGGCCTGTCGACGTACTCCTCCCTGGCCGTGCAGACCCGCGACCTCGGCCCCCGCCGCGGCGCCGCCTACGCCGCCCTCACCGTCGCTCTGGGCCTCGCCGCAGCCGCCGTCGGCTTCCTCGTGGCGCGGTAGTCCGGGGGCTTTCCGCGGTAGTCCCGGGTCAAAAGCACCGCGACACGCCGCTGGAAGGTGCTTTTGACCCGGGACTACCGCGAAGGTCTTGACAGCAGGGCCGGGTCAGGCGTAGCCGAGGTCGTGGAGGCGGGCGTCGTCGATGCCGAAGTGGTGGGCGACCTCGTGGACGACGGTGATCCGGACCTCCTCGGCGAGCTCCTCGGCGTCCTCGCACATGTCGAGCAGGGGGCCGCGGAAGAGGAAGATCCGGTCGGGCAGGTGCGGCACCAGGCCGCTGTCGCGCTCGGTGAGCGCCACGCCGTCGTACAGGCCCAGCAGGTCGTCGGGCTCGCCCTCGGGCGGCTCGTCCTCGACGAGGACCACGACGTTGTGGACCAGGCGCGCGAGCTCCTCGGGGATCTCGTCGAGCGCGGTGTCCACCAGCGCGTCGAACTCCTCGGGGCTCATCTCGACCGGCACGCGGCCATTGTGCCGGTCGCCGGTCCGGGCGGAAAAAGCAAGCAGCCCGGACCTTGCGGTCCGGGCTGTCTCTTGCGACCCCGACGGGACTCGAACCCGCGGCCTCCGCCGTGACAGGGCGGCGCGCTAACCAACTGCGCTACGGGGCCTTGGCGCCTTCCCGTGCAGTTCTCACTGCGCGGTGAAGCGGATGGAACTCTAACCCATGCGCGAGCGAGGAACCCAATCGGGAGCACCACCCGCGCCATCGAGCACCCCCAACCGGATTCGAACCGGCGTACCCGCCGTGAAAGGGCGGTGTCCTGGGCCGCTAGACGATGGGGGCCCTCCGTCGCCCGGACGTGCCCGGCGACGGCCCGCTCAGCATAGTGGGAGCGGCGTCGCGCACGCCCATCGACCGAGCCACGGCAGGCAGCGACCGACCGGTGAGGGACCACGGTGCGGTGCCGCTTTCGTGACTTCGCAGGTGCTCCGGTATGGTGTGCGGGCCCGGCCAGGTAGCTCAGTTGGTACGAGCGACCGACTGAAAATCGGTAGGTCGGCGGTTCGACCCCGCCCCTGGCCACGTGCAACCGAAGGGCCCCGCTTCTGCGGGGCCCTTCGGCGTTCCCCACCCTCTCCGTGAGAGCCTGCGCGGGTGCTGCCCGCCTTCGAGATCGTCGCGCGCCACCGGCCCGTGGACGTCGTGGGCACCGTGCTCGTCGAGGAGCAGCACGACGGCGCTCAGCAGTCGAGCACGGGGCAGCTGCCCCTGCTCGCGCCCTTCGCCGCGGTCGAGGTGTCACTGTCCGGTCGCGGCGGGGGTACGACGGCGAGCCTGGCCGGGCCGGACGGGACCCAGCTGTCCTCGACGGTCGACCAGGGCCGGGTCTTCATCACCACCCGCTCCGGCGACGACGAGCGGGTCCACCGCAGCCGGCGCCACGGCCAGGTCCGCCGCTCCCCCGGCCGCCTCGCGCTGGCGCTGACCGGCACGCACGTCGCGGCGCTGACGCTCGAGGACGGCGCCTGGGTCGTCCGGGCGCGGGTGGACCTGTCGCGTCCCGGCGCGGCGCTGGCGGCCGACGTGCGCGACCCGGCCTGGCTGGCCGGCCTGGTCGCCGGCTGGTCCTCGACGGAGGCCGGGACGGTCACCGGCTGGCGCGCCGGGACGTTCGGGCAGCTGGGGCTCAGGGACGTCCGGCTGGTGACGTGGGCGGACGGGACGCCGTACCGCCTCGACGACGGCTCGGTGATGGTCTCCGCGACCAGCGCGGGACCCGGGTTCTTCGGCACGGCACACACCTCGACGTGGACTCTGGACGCTCAGGGGGAGGTGCGGCGCGGTGCCGTGCTGTTCTTCCAACGACCCGACCGGCCCGGCGGCTACGGCGACCACGCCACCCACGTCGTGCGCGACGGGGACCGCTGGCTGGTCGCCACGAGCACGTGGTCGGACTTCCCGACCGACCCACGGGCGCGGCGCGGCGCCCGGGTCGGCGTCACCCTCGCCGAGACGACGGCCGACCTGACCCGCGGACAGCACCTGCTCCCGACGCGGACGCTCGCGCTGCCGACGGACGGGCCGAGCGTCGGGGTGTGGGACCCCCACCTGGTCCGCGACGACGACGGGTCGTGGCTGGTCGGCTACGTGAGTGCGCGGAAGTTCTTCGACTTCCACCCGGTGCTCGCCTCGGGGCCGTCCCTGGACGAGCTGTCGCTGCGTGGCGCGGCCGGCGACCGTACGGCGACGGAGGGCACCACCCTGGTGCGCCTCGACGGCGCGTGGCGGGTGCTCGCCAGCGACGGCCGGGACAACCGCCGGGCGGTGCGAGGTCGGTTCCCGGTGTTCGACACCGACCTGCGCGAGGTCGGCACCGTGGCGGCGCCGTACCCGACGAACATCCCGTGGCCCACGCTCGTCCCGCCGGACCCGGCGGTCCCCGGGGACCGCTGGCGCCTGGTGACCTTCAACGGCCGCCCGCTCGGGGGTCCGCTCGCCGGCTACGGCACCCACGGCGACCTGGTGGTCATGCGCGAGCGCGACTGAGTGACGGCTGGTCCGCCGTCCGGGGTCGCCACAGCCCGCCACAGGCCGCCACGAGGGCCCGGAGGTTTCGAGGCTCGGCGCTGGCGCGCCTCACACCTCAACCACCGGGCGCTGAGCACCCAGCGCTGAGTCACGCTCGGACCACCGACGGGCGAGCAACGACGAGCTACGTGCTCGCGCTACGAACGGCTTGCCGCCACGCGGACGTCACCGCCTACCGGAGGCAACGGCGTGCGCGGCAGCGCGGCTCCCGCGCCGGAGGCGCGTCGTGCGACGCCCGCGGGCCGAGCGCCAGCGAGGTCCGTGCGGCGAGCACGACAGGCGACGCGCTCGCGCAGAAGAACTCAGTCGCGGGGGTCGGCGTAGTCCGACCACTTGTCCAGGTCGACGTCGTCGAGGTCGTCCTCGGGACGCTTCACCGGCTCACCGTGGAGCTCGCGCGCCAGCGCAGAGAGATCCGTGTCGTGAGTGCGGTACTTCAGGTCGCGTGCGACCTTGGTCTGCTTGGCTTTCGCTCGGCCGCGGCCCATAGGGTCCAGCCCCCTCGCACACTTGGCCGGGACCCTCCGGGCCCCGGACTGCTGAATCAGAGTCTCGTGAGGACAACGGTACATGGCCCGTGGCTGTTCCCGCACGCTGGGGAGGCCTCAGGCGAGCCGCCGGCGGTGCCTGCCAGCGGCAGGCGTGGCCAGCGTCACCAGCCGGGGTGCTGCCCGACCAGCTCGACGGTGCCCTTCTGCTCCGGGTCCTCGCTGACCTCGCCGGCGACCCAGCTGTCGATGCCGAAGTCCGCGAGGCGGGCCAGGGCGGCGTCGACGGAGTCAGGGGCGACGAGGGCGACCATGCCGACGCCGCAGTTGAGGGTGGCCTCGAGGTCGGGCTGGGCGACGTCGCCGACCTTGCGGACGACGTCGAAGACCGGGGCGGGGGTCCAGGTGCCGCGGTCGAGGGTGGCCTTGAGCTCGGCGGGCATCACCCGGGCGAGGTTGTTGGCCAGGCCGCCGCCGGTGATGTGGGCCATCGCGTGGGTCTCGGTCTCGCGGGCGAGCGCGAGGGCCGGCTTGGTGTAGATGCGGGTGGGCTCGAGGAGCTCCTCCCCCAGCGTGCGGCCGAACTCCTCGACCTGCCGGTCGACGGTCCAGCCGGCCTGGGTGAAGAACACGTGGCGGGCGAGCGAGTAGCCGTTGGAGTGCAGGCCGCTGGCCGCCATCGCGACGACGACGTCGCCGGGGCGGACCAGGTCGGCGCCGAGCAGCGCGTCGGCCTCGACGACGCCGGTGGTGGCGCCCGCGACGTCGTACTCGTCGGGCGCGAGCAGGCCCGGGTGCTCGGCGGTCTCGCCGCCGACCAGCGCGCACCCGGCCTCGACGCAGGCCTCGGCGATGCCCTTGACGATCGCGGCGATCCGCTCGGGCACGACCTTGCCGGTCGCGATGTAGTCGGTCATGAAGAGCGGCTCGGCGCCGCAGACGACCAGGTCGTCGACGACCATGCCGACGAGGTCGAAGCCGATGGTGTCGTGCTTGTCGACCATCTGCGCGACGGCGACCTTGGTGCCGACGCCGTCGGTGGAGGTCGCGAGCAGCGGACGCTTGTACGACGTGAGGGCGCTCGCGTCGAAGAGGCCGGCGAACCCGCCGAGGCCGCCCATCATCTCCGGGCGGCGGGCCTTCTCGACCCACTCCTTCATCAGGTCGACGGCGCGGTCCGCGGCCTCGATGTCGACGCCGGCTCGGGCGTACGCGTTGTCAGCCACGGTTCCCTCGGTCTCCTCGGTTGGGGTCACGGGTTGTTGAAAACAGGGAGGGCCTCGCCGTGCGTGGTCGGCTCGAGGGTCGCCTCCAGCAGGTGCTTGCCGAGCAGGCTCTCGTCGGGGAGCTCGATCGGGTACTGGCCGGTGAAGCAGGCCGTGCACAGGGTGCTCTGCGGCTGGCGGGTGGCCTCGACCATGCCCTCCAGCGAGATGTAGCCGAGGCTGTCAGCGCCCACGCTGGCGGCGATCTCGTCGACGTCGAGGCCGTTGGCGATCAGCTCCGCGCGGGTGGCGAAGTCGATGCCGTAGAAGCAGGGCCACTTGACCGGCGGGCTGGAGATCCGGACGTGGACCTCGGTGGCACCGGCCTCGCGCAGCATCCGCACCTGGGCGCGCTGGGTGTTGCCGCGCACGATGGAGTCGTCGACCACCACGATGCGCTTGCCGCGGATCATGTGCTCGAGGGCGTTGAGCTTGAGCCGGATGCCGAGCTGGCGCAGGGTCTGGCTGGGCTGGATGAAGGTGCGTCCGACGTAGGCGTTCTTGACGAAGCCCTGGCCGAACGGGATGCCGCTCTCGAGGGCGTAGCCGGAGGCGGCCGGCGTCCCCGACTCGGGGACCGGGATGACCAGGTCGGCCTCGACGGGGAACTCGCGGGCCAGCTGGCGGCCCATCTCGACGCGCGCCTCGTGGACGCTGCGACCGGCGATGGTGGCGTCGGGGCGGGCGAGGTAGACGTACTCGAACACGCAGCCCTTGCGGCGCGGCTCGGAGAACTTGTGGGAGCGCAGGCCGTCCTCGTCGATGACGATCAGCTCGCCGGGCTCGACCTCGCGGACCACGCTGGCGCCGACGGTGGCGAGGGCGGAGTCCTCGCTGGCGACGACCCAGCCGCGGTCGAGGCGACCCAGGACGAGCGGGCGGATGCCCTCGGGGTCGCGGGCGGCGTACAGGGTGTTCTCGTTCATGAAGACGAACGAGAAGGCCCCCTCGACCTGCGGGAGCAGCTCGAGCGCGCGGGACTCCAGCGACGTGTCCGGGTGGTGTGCCAGGAGCGCCGTGACCAGGCTGGTGTCGTTGGTCGACGCCTCGAGGTCGCGGGCGTGGATGTCGAGCTCGCCCTCGTCGCTCGGCAGCTCGTGGACCATCTGGGCCAGCGCGGCGGTGTTGATCAGGTTGCCGTTGTGACCGAGGGCGATCGAGCCCTCCTCGGTCGGGCGGAAGGTCGGCTGGGCGTTCTGCCACGTGCTCGCACCGGTGGTGGAGTAGCGGCAGTGGCCGACGGCCAGGTGCCCAGCGAACGACTCGAGGGTGTTCTCGTCGAAGACCTGGGAGACGAGTCCCATGTCCTTGTAGACGAGGATCTGACGTCCGTTGCTGACCGAGATCCCGGCCGACTCCTGCCCCCGGTGCTGCAGGGCGTAGAGACCGAAGTAGGTCAGCTTGGCGACGTCCTCACCCGGGGCCCACACACCGAAGACTCCGCACACGGCTTCCAGCCTACCGGCGATCCGGCCGGGGTCGTCAGTTGACGACGCTGCCGCGAGACGTGCGCTCCGCCACGGCGGCGGCGACCTGCGCGGCCTGGGCGCGGATCTCGGGGATCGCGGTCGACTCCCACAGCGTGCCCTTGCGGGGCGGGCCGACGACGTGGAGGCCGGGGACCGGGTGTCCGGCGGCGTCGACCACCTGCCCGGCCTCGGTGGTGTCGATGCCGAGCGCGAGGCGGTCGGGGCGGACGGTCCCCCGCGCGAGCAGCGAGCGGATGAGCGGGTCGGAGCTCTGGTGCACGTCGGACAGGGGGCCGGTGCAGTTGACGACCGCGTCGACATCGTACGACGGCAGGTCGGCGGTGGTGCCGATGCGGCAGCGGGCGCCGAGGTCCTCGACGGTGTCGAGGCGTCCGGCGCGCACGTGCAGGCGACCCTCGTAGCGGTAGCGCTGCAGGCGCAGGGCGACGTCGGGCGCCATCCGGTGGCGGCGGATCTCCCACTCGCGGGCGTGGACCTCGAGGAAGCGGACGCGCTCGTCGTGCGGCAGCCGGCGCCAGAGGTCCTGGGTGGCCGGACGGAGGCCGTCGACGACCGCGCGCCAGCCGACGCCGCGCTCGGCTGCGGCGGCGCACTCCTCGCGGACGACCGCGGCGACCTCGTCGGCGGTGACCGGGCCGTCGCCCTCCGGGACGCGGGTGACCCAGGCGGTGTGCGCCTGGCCGACGTGCGGCTTCGGGAGGAGGCCGTTGCGGCTGAGCATGGTGACCTCGCGGCCGGGGCCGTCCTCGAGCAGCGTGATCACGGTGTCGACGGCGGTGAGGCCGGTGCCGACGACCACGACGGAGGCGTCGGCCGGGAGGGCGCGCAGGCGGGCGAGCTGCCACGGGTTGGCGACGTGCCACGCCGCCTCGGGCAGCTCCTCGCCGGTGGCGGCGGCGACCAGCGGGCGCGGCGGCTGGTTGCCGTGGCACAGCACGACGGACGACGCGTGCGAGCGGGACCGCTCGGTGACGACCTCGAACCCGTCGGGGGTCGCGACGACGTCGATGACGCGGCCGGCCTGCACGCGCAGCCGGTCGTCGGCCACGTCGGCGAGCCGGTCCTGCAGGTAGATCGCGTAGTCAGCCCGCGGCAGGAAGCCCTGCGGGTCGTCGCTGCGCCCGGTCCGCATCGCCCAGTCGAGCAGGTCGGAGGGCGAGTCCGGGAACGCGCTCATGTGCCGCGCGCGGACGTTGAGCAGGTGCCGCTGGTCGTTGGTGCCGTAGGCGATGCCTCGCCCGACGATCCCGCTCGCCTCGTGGATCACGACCTCGAGGGAGGGGTCGTCCGAGCGGACCAGGAGGTTGATCGCCGTGAGCACCCCACTCGCGCCACCGCCGATCACCGCGACCCGGGTTCGTTCGCCGACCTGTCCGCGGTCCTCCGTCACCGTCATAACAGTGAGTCTACAGAATCACTCGACTTTCGAGGGAAACGGGACGCCGTACGACGAGGTGCGTGGTGTGGCGGCACGAGGTGTGAGGCTTGGCGGCACGAGGTGCGTGGTGTGGCGGCACGAGATGCGTGGTGTGGCGGCACGAGATGCGTGGCTTGGCGGCACGAGGTGTGAGTCGTGGCGTCGGCGTACGACCACGACCGCCACCTCGCGCAGCCCCAACCCGCACCTCGTGCAACCACAACTCGCACCTCGCGCAACCACAACCCGCACTTCGTGCCGCGAACCTTCACACCTCGCGGTGCGAACCTTCACACCTCGCGGTGCGAACCCTCACACCTCGCGGTGCGAACCCACGCACTTCGTGGTGGCGCGGGTGGGTTGAGGGGTGCGGTGGGTCAGCCGGCGAGGTTGCGGAGGAGGAGGGCCTCGGCGAGGAGGACCTTCTCGAACTCGGCGAGGTGCAGGCCCTCGTTGGCGCCGTGGGCGCGGGTGTCGGGGTCCTCGACGCCGGTGACGAGCACGGAGGCGTCCGGGAAGGTCTCGAGGAACTCCGCGATGAACGGGATCGAGCCGCCGACGCCCATGTCGACCGGGGCGGTGCCGTCCCAGGCCTCGGCGAAGGCGGCGCGGGCGGCGTCGTACGCCGGGCCGGTGGCCTCGATCTGGGTGGCCTCGCCGGTGTCGACGACCGTGACGGTGAGCTCCGCGCCCCACGGCACGTGCGCCTCGAGGTGGCGCGTCAGGCAGGCGAGGGCGTTCTCGGCGGTGTCGCCGGGCGCGATCCGCATCGAGATCTTGGCCCGGGCGGAGGGCACGAGGGTGTTGGAGGCGCCGTCGACCTTCGGCGCGTCGAGGCCGGTGATGCTCAGCGCGGGCTTGGTCCAGAGCCGCTCGACGGCGGAGCCCTCGCCGATCCACTCCAGGCCGGGGATGGCGCCGGACTCGGCGCGCAACCGCTCCTCGGGGTAGTCGACGTCGGCGGCCGGGCCGGAGTGCAGGCCCTCGACGACGAGGTTGCCGCGGTCGTCGTGCAGCGAGGCGATGAGGCGCGAGAGGGTGATCAGGGCGTCGGGGGCCAGGCCGCCCCACATGCCGGAGTGCACGGCGTGGGTGAGCGTGCGGACCTCGACGTCGACGCGGACCAGGCCGCGCAGCGAGGTGGTCAGCGCGGGGACGCCGATGTCCCAGTTGCCGGAGTCGGCGATGACGATGACGTCGGCGGCGAGCCGGTCCTGGTAGGCCTTCAGCAGCTCGGGCAGGGTGTCGGAACCGACCTCCTCCTCCCCCTCGATGAACAGCTTGACGGTCACGGGGAGGTCGTCGCCGAAGGCGCGCAGCGCGGCGACGTGGGTGATGACGCCGGCCTTGTCGTCGGCGGCACCGCGGGCGTAGAGGCGGCCGTTGCGCTCGGTCGGCTCCCACGGCGGGGAGTCCCACTCGGCGTGGTCGTTCTCGGGCTGGACGTCGTGGTGGGCGTAGAGCAGCACGGTGGGCGCGCCCTCGGGCCCCTTCTTCTCGCCGATGACGGCGGGCGGCGCGCCGTCGTACGCGCGCACGATCTCGACGTCCACCCCCTCGGCGGCGAACAGGGCGGCCGTGGCCCTCGCGCTCTCCTCGACCTGGTCGAGGCGGGCGGGGTCGGCGCTCACGGACTGGATGCGCACGAGTGCCTCGAGGTCCGATCGGACGCCCGGGAGGAGCCCGGCGAGGCGCGTGCGCAGGTCGGCGGTGGTGACAGGTCCGGTCATGACCGCCAACCTACCCGGGCCGACCGGTGCCTCCGGTCAGCGGTCGGTGCGGCTCCACCCGGCGATCCCGGACGTGAGCGACCCGGTCGCGCCCGGCCGCGGGGTGACGCCGTCGAGGCCGGGCACGCGCAGGGTGACGACCGGGTTCATCGCGACCGGCAGGGCGATCGCGTCGTCGACGATGGTGCGCTCGATGCGGGCCCGCAGGTCGCGGGCGTCGTACCGGTCCGCCGCGCCGTCCCACCGGGCGATGAGCTCGTCGCGCTGGGTGTTCTCGAGGCCGGGGAGGTTGGTCTGCCCGTTGCCTCCCCACCAGCGGGTCAGGTCGGCGGCGGTGCGGGGCACGGGCACGCGCACGAGTGCCGCCTGCCAGTCCGAGCCGTCGGCCATCGGGTCCGCGAGCTCGGAGGTGCCGCAGTCCGACAGCGACCAGCCGGCCTCGGCCACCGAGCGCAGCAGCACCTTGAACGCCCGCTGCGCGAAGGGGCTGGAGCGCTCGTAGAGCACGCACACGTTCGTCCCGCCCGGCACGCCGGCGCGGGCACGCTCGGCACCCGGGTCCTTGGCGGGCCGGCCGAAGGCCCGCTCGAAGCGCGAGTCCTCCTGGGCGATGTCGTAGCCCTCGCCGTCGGGCTCGAAGAGGACGGTGTTGGACGAGGTGTAGGCGTCGGCCCAGGCTCCCCCGCCGGCCTCGGCGAGGTCGCCGCGCGGCACGGCGCGCAGGAAGGCGGCGCGGGCGGCGCGGCGCTCGAAGGGGCCGTCGGCGCGCAGCGCGAGGACCCACATGGTGCCGTCGTGGCTGGTGGCGAGGCCGTAGTCCCGGCGCTCGAGCGCGCGGACCTGCTTGCGCCGCTCGACGACCGGCGCGACCTGGGCGACGTCGACGTCACCTGCCTCGAGGGCGGCGACCTTCTCCTCGTCCGACATGTCGACCAGCTCGACGCGCTCGAACGACGGGTTCAGCGAGCCGGTGTACTCGCCGTTGGCGACGAGCTCGACCTTGACGGCACCGGAGTCCTGCTCGGCGATGTCGGTCACGCGGTAGGGACCGCTGGAGACGAGCAGCTGCTCGTCGATGTCGTCGGAGGAGAGCCGGAAGCCCTCGTTCCACTCGGTTGCCAGCTTCTCCAGCGTGGACTCGTCCTCGTCACGGACGGCGTCGACGACGGCCTTCTTGGCCTCCATCGGGTCCTCGATGTCGAGCGCCCGCTGGCCCAGCACGTGGGCCGGGACGGCGACGTCCAGGGCGGTCTGCCAGTCCTGGACGGGCCGGGAGAACTCCACCTCGACCGCCCGGTCCGACTCCTCGACCGACGCCAGCCGCTCGCTCGCAGCCAGGCCGGTGGGTACGGCGTCGAAGCCGCCCTCGCCGTCGGAGCCGGCGGCCCACGCCAGCACCAGGTCCGCCGAGTCGACGGGGATGCCGTCGGACCAGGTGGGCTCGGCCAGGTCGTAGCGGACCGTGAACGGGTCGTCCCCGGTGACCTCGACCGACCCGAAGCCCTCGTCAGGCACCACGGCGCCCTTGACGAGCTCGGCGAAGCGCCCGCGGGTCATCGCGGCCACGTCGCGGTTGCCGGGCGTCGCGTCGGCGAGCGAGGCATGGTTCGCGCTCGTCAGCGCGCTGGACCAGGCGACGGTGACCTCGGAGCCCTTGACGACGGACTCGGGCAGCCCGGCCTGGCACCCGGACGCGACCACGGCCAGGGCGACCCCGCCGACGAGTCCGGCGGTGCGCCTGCGTCGGTGGTCACGGTGGCGACGGGTTCCGGTCACCGCGATCGCTTCAGGAACTTGAGGGAGCCCTCGACCCGGGACGGCCGCTCCACGTGCCGCGTGGTGTAGATGGGCAGGTCCCGGCCCGGCGCGGCCACGGTCGTGCCCGGAGGCATCAGCTCGGCGAGGGCGTGCACGAGGTCGATCATCCGCGACGCGGTCGAGAACACCCACGCCCAGACGTCCGCGTGCGTCGTGGACACCTCGCCGTAGTTGTTGTAGGCGAAGAGCCAGGAGTCGCACAGCTCCAGGTCGAACGAGGTCGCGATGTCGTTCGCGATGGCCAGCGGCTCACCCGTGAGCAGCGCCCGGGCCCGGTCCGCCTCGTCCTTCGGGCAGCGCGCGGTGAAGTTGAGCTTGCCCCGGCCGAGGTCCAGCCGCGGCGCGGCCTTCCGGAACTTCCCCAGCGGCGAGTCGTCGTCGCCGCCTGCGGACTCGTCGAAGAACGACGCCACGGTGATCGCCGCCGCGACCACGTTCTTCGGGCTCAGGGCGCCGAACTTGCCGGCGTCCAGGTAGACGTGCGGCAGCGGCAGGCCGTGGCGCACCGCGATGTAACCACCCCGGTGCGGCTCGAAGTTGTCGCCGATCATGAGCTTCGGCCCGAGGTTGCCGAGCTCGACGTACGGCTCGGTCCGCGTCGCCACGACGTCCTTGCAACGGTGCACGAAGTGCAGTCCCGGCAGCTGCGGGGCGTCGGGGACGTCGAGCCCGACGGCCGCCCGGTAGTCGAGGCCGTTGGCCGCGGCGAAGGCCCGGATGACGTCGTCGCCGTCGCCGGTCCCCTTGCCCTCCTTGCCGCCGGGCTTCAGCGCCCCCAGGCGGCGCACCACCGACCGGTCCCGCTCCAGCGGCGAGGCGTCGAACCAGAGCGGGACGTCACCGCTCATCAGTTCCAGCCGTCCGCACCGAAGTCCCACTGCGGGCGGTCGCCCGCGCCGTCGGTCACCGACGCCATGTAGTCGCGCACGTCGGCGACGGAGATCTTCTCCCCGTTCACCTCGACCCCGGCGTTGACCTGGTTGACGACCTCGTTGAGGATCTCCTGGACGATCTCGGGCTTGAGCTCCTCGCCCACCGACGCCTGGACCTCGCTGACGGCCGCTGCGTGCGCCGTGGCGGCGACCGAGCGCAGGCCCAGGAACCCGGCGTTGTTGCTGACGTACTGCATCGTCTTCAGCCAGCCGTCGTTGCTGACCTTCTCCTTGAGGGCGCTCGGCGCCAGGTCCTTCAGCTCCGCCCAGCCCTTCAGGTCGCGGGCACCGGCGTAGTGGTCGAGCAGGCCGCCGCGGCGGATCAGGATGTCGACCATCTGCTTGTAGTCGTCGGTCCCGGAGTCGTTGTCGCGGGTGCTGTTGTTGTTGATGCTGTGCCGGAACTGCGCCAGGCGCGAGGCGTCCGCGTCGGTGTCGCGGAGCCGGACCACGTCCGAGTCGAGCCTCCGGCCCTGGTTGCGCAGCTTCTGCGCCAGGCCGATGTTGAGGTGCACGGCAGCGAAGTCCATCGAGAACTTGATGTCGTTGAACAGCGACTTCAGCTTGAGAACGCTCATGTGCTCACTCCGTGATGTGCAGGGCCGCGAGGTCCGAGAGGTACTGCGTCACGATCGACTCGAGGTCGCCGGCGTTCTGGTCCATGTCGGCCGACGCCTGCTCGAGGACCTGCAGGTCGAAGTACATGCCGCCGAGGTCGGCGCCGGTGTCCTCGACGAGGGGCGCCTCCAGCACGGCCTGCACCAGTCGCGGCACCTGGTCCTTGAGCGCGTTGATGACCGGCTCGTCGACGGCGTCGATGACGGCCGACACGGCGAGGTCGGTGAGCACGCCCATGGCGAACTTCATCGCGATCATCCGGGCCGCGGCGGCGGCCGCACCCAGCGGACCGAGCGCGAGCATCGGGATCAGGGTCGCGACCTGGATGGTGATCTGCGCGATCGTCTTGGTCTTGAGCCCGGTCACGACGTAGCCGGCCGCGTCGATGCCGATCGCGACGGGGTCGAGGACGTCCAGCACCTGCTGGAGGTTCTGCGACCGGGTGGTGTTCCAGGCGGAGACGTAGGCCTCGCCACCGCGGCTGCGCACGCCGTCGGCGAGGTCGATGGCGACGCGACGGTCGACGGCGAGGATCAGCGCCTCGAGGTCGTCACGGAGCTGGCGGGTGAGGTTGGCGGCCTTGTGGACCTCGTCCTCGTTGATGTCGGGCCAGTCGATCCCGATCTTCTCCATGATCCAGATCAGGTTGTCCGGGAGCATGATCGCCAACGGTCAGGCTCCTGTCCCGTTGTCGAGGTCGAGGTTCAGTTCCTCGCCGCCCTCCTCGGCCATCGCCAGGTAGCGCTGCCCCTCCTCGCTGCTGAGCCACGCCTGGGCGTGGGCGATGAAGGTCGCAGGCGCCTCCTCGGCCTCCTCGGCGGTGCCGAAGGGGCCCAGCCAGCCGTCCTTGCGCTCCGGGCCGCGTACGACGCTGCCGGTGGCCACGTCGTACCAGTAGCTCTCTTTGTCGTTCACCATCGCCGTATCCCTCGTTGCCCTCGTTGCCCTCGTGGTCCGTGCCGGGTCCGTTCCCAGCACGGGGTCGGCAGCCAGTGGCTGCCGACCCCGTGCGCGGGACGAGATCGCCTCAGGAGGAGGCGAGGCTGCTGTCGAGGTCCTCGAACGCGGTCTTCATCTGGCGCAGCGAGGTCGCCATCGCCGGGATCGCCTCGAGGGCGGACTCCAGGCCGTCGCTGACCTCCTCGTAGGAGTCGAGGAACGAGACGGAGGCGGCGTTGGTGCTGAAGCTGCTCTCGGTCAGCTCCTGGACCAGGCTGCGCAGCTCGGACAGGAGGCTGTTGATGTCCTCCTTGCCGGTGTCCAGCTTGTCGGCGGCGGCGTCGATGTCGTCGTAAGTGAGCTCCT
>NZ_JAER01000042.1 GCF_000519005.1 Nocardioides sp. J54
AGGACGCACCGCACCGCAGCGCCTCCCACCTCAACCACCGGCCAGGACGCACCGCACCGCAGCGCCTCCCACCTCAACCACCGGCCAGGACGCACGGCGCCGGGGCGCGCACCGCACTCCCACCGCGGGCGATGGGGTGCGGCCGATTTCACGCCGGTTTTCGTCAGGGAGCCGGGCGGTCGGCCGAATGGGCGGGCATGACCGCCCCGTCTGCCTTCGCCTCCGTCTCGGCCCTGGTCCGCCGTGAGACGTCGATGGTGTACGACGAGGGCAAGGAGTACCTCGTCGAGGCACGCCTCACGCCGTTGGCGCAGGCGCGTGGCCTCGAGCTCGAGCAGTACGTCGCCCGGCTGGCCTTCGACGCCGACGAGCGGCGCAAGGTGGTCGACGCGCTGACCATCAACGAGACCAGCTGGTTCCGCGACCACACGCCCTACCAGGCGTTCACCGACGTGATGCTGCCCGCGCTCCTCGAGGCCCGATCGACCACCCGCCGCCTGCGGATCTGGAGCGCGGCCTGCTCCAGCGGGCAGGAGGCGTACTCGATCGCCATGCTGCTCGACCAGAACCTGCCGGCCGGCTGGGACTACGAGATCGTCGCCACGGACATCTCCACCCAGATGCTCGACCGGGTGCGGGCCGGCCGCTACAGCCAGGTCGAGGTCAACCGCGGACTGCCCGCGACCAGCCTGGTCCGCTACTTCACCCGCGTCGGGCGCGAGTGGGAGATCGCCGAGCGACTCCGCGAGCGGGTCACCGTGAAGCACCTCAACCTCGCGGCGCCGTACGTCGGCCTCGGCACCTTCGACGTGATCTGGCTGCGCAACGTCCTCATCTACTTCGACGCGACCACCAAGGCCGACGTGCTGCGGCGGATGCTGCTGATGCTCGCCCCCGACGGCTACCTGCTGCTCGGGGCGTCGGAGACCACCCTCGACCTCCCTGCCGACCTCGCTGCCTCCTGGCACCGCGAGCAGATCGGTCGGGTGCCCGCCTACCGGCGCGCGACCGCCATGACCCTCTCCAGGACAGGAGCCTGATCGTGCGAGCCATGATCATCGACGACTCCCGGGCGATGCGCAGCATCCTGCGCCGCATCGTGACGGGACTCGACTTCGAGACCAGCGAGGCCGAGCACGGCCAGGCCGCGCTCGACCAGATGCACGCCGGCGTCGTTCCCGACCTGTGCCTGGTCGACTGGAACATGCCGGTGATGGACGGCTACACGTTCATCCAGCAGGTGCGCGCGAACCCCGAGTGGCGCGACATCACGCTGATGATGGTCACGACCGAGAGCGAGCAGCGCCAGATCGTCCGCGCGCTGGCCGCGGGTGCCCACGAGTACGTCATCAAGCCGTTCACGCCCGAGGCCATCGTGGAGAAGCTCGAGCTGCTCGGCCTCGTCCCCGCGGTGCGGGAGGTGCCGGCATGACCGCGCCCACCACCGTGCCCGGGTACGACGCGTCGGTGCCGTCCCTCGACGACGTCGGCGCCGTCACCGACGACGTCTGGCTGGCGCTCGTGGGCGAGGACGAGGTCCTCCTCCCCCGCCCCGTGCCGCCCGGCTCCCCCTTCGACGCGACCGGGGCGTGGTCCGCCGCGGTGACCGTGACCGGCGAGTGGCAGGGAGTGGTCACCGTCGAGCTCGACGAGCAGGTCGCCCGCCTGCTCAGCGCGCGGATGCTCGCCCTGCCCGAGGACGGGCCCGTCAACGACGGTGACGTCGCGGACGCCGTCGGTGAGCTGGTCAACATGGTCGGCGGCAACGTGAAGAGCCTGATGCCGGGGCCGAGCGTGCTCTCCCTGCCCTCGGTCGCCGCCGGGCGCGCGGCGTTCGCCAGCGACGTCGTCGAGGTGTGCCGCCTCGACGTGGCCTGGCGCGGCGGTCCGGTGCGCGTGTGCGTCCACGTGCCGCGCCCCTGACCCTCCCCGCCCCACCACGACCCGCCCCGACCCGCCCCGACCGACCCGACACGACAACGACACCTGGAGCCAGTGAGGTCCTGATGAAGATCCTGATCGCCGACGACAGCCGCGTGATGCGGCAGATCGTGATCCGCACCCTGCGCCAGGCGGGGCACGGCGGGCACGACATCGTGGAGGCCGAGAACGGCCGGGAGGCGCTCGAGATGGTGCAGACCGAGCGGCCCGACCTGGTGCTGTCGGACTGGAACATGCCGGAGATGAACGGCATCGACTGCCTCGCCGCCCTGCGGGCCGCGGGCTCCGACGTGGCCTTCGGCTTCGTCACCTCCGAGGGCTCCGAGGAGATGCGCCAGCGGGCGGCGTCCGCCGGCGCGGCCTTCCTCATCGCCAAGCCGTTCACCCCGGAGGCGTTCGACGACGCCCTCCGCAGCGTGATCTGAGGGACGCGCCATGGCCGTCCACCTCCCCCAGCCCAAGCAGCTGCGCGACCTGCTCGCCGACCTGCTCGGCCGCGAGGTCACCCTCCAGCCGGCCCCGCCGTTCGCGCCGGGCCCGGACACCCCCGCCTCCGTCGCGGTGTACGTCGACGACGCGCTGCGCATCAGCGCCCTCGTCGTGTGCGACCTGGCCTTCTCCGCGCACGCCGGCGCGGCGCTCGGCCTGGTCCCGGCCGTGGGTGCCGAGGAGGCGATCGCGGACGGCACGCTGTCCGACAGCCTCGCCGAGAACCTCTACGAGGTGCTCAACATCGCCGCGTCGATGTTCAACGTGCCCGGTGCCGAGCACCTGAAGCTGCACGCCCTGCACCCGGCCGGCCCACCGCTCGACCCCCAGCTGCGGGTCAGCACGCTGACCCTGGGCCGCCGCGAGGACCTGGCCGTGTCGATCGCCGGCTACGGCGACGGTGCGTGCTCGATCGTGCTGCTCTGACCTTCGGCAGGACCACCCGGGTCCGCGGGCCGGTCGCGCCCTTCCTTGACCGACTCGCGGGCCGGGGCTAGCGTGCGATCTGGACACGCCCGTTGACAGATTGGACCGGCCTTGGCTCCCGCCGCCCCGACCACGCTGGTCGACGCCGTCACGTCGCTGGGCACCACCAGCGGCGTCGCCAACATCGTCATGCAGCTCTCGCTGCCGGGCGTCGGTGAGGGCGTCAGCGAGAGCCGGGTGGTGTCGGGCAGCCCGCGCCGCTACCCGATGAAGCGCGGGCGCACGACCGGGCAGTACCTCGCACTCGCGCTGATGGGCTCCGAGGACGACCGTGCCGCGATGCGCGACGCGGTCGCCGAGGTGCACCGCCACGTCCACTCGACCGCCACCAGCCCGGTCCGCTACAGCGGGAACGCGCCCGACCTCCAGCTGTGGGTGGCCGCCTGCCTGTTCCGCTTCTACCTCGACCAGTTCACGATGCTCCACGGTCCGCTGACCCGGGCGCAGCTGGACGTGCTGACCCGCGCCGCGCAGCCCCTGGCGACCGGGGTGAACGTGCGGGCCGCCGACTGGCCGGCGGACTGGGCGGCCTTCGAGGCCTACTGGGACTCGATGCTGCCGCGGATGGCCATCTCGCCGGAGGTGCGCCGGGACTTCGAGTCGCTCGCCGACCTGAGCTTCCTCGCCGAGGCCTGGGGCACCCCGGGCTCGCTGCTCAGCCGGCTGCTCGGGCGCCCGTACCACTTCATGACCCGCGGCAACCTGCCGCCGGAGTTCCGCGAGCTGATGGGGTGGAGCTGGACCGACGCCGACCAGCGCCGCTTCGAGCAGGTCCTCGTGCTCCTGCGCTGGCTCGACCGGCTCGGCAACCGCGCCGTCCTGCGCCTCGTCTACCGCCTCTACGTGCTCGACTTCCGGCTCCGGCGCCGGCTCGGGCTGCCCGTGCTGGGCCGGCTGCGCGTCGCCGACGTGATGGTCCGCGACGGGGGCGGCCGACGCCGGATCTCGACGATCGGTCGAACTACTCGGGACCAAGTCCCACCCCACGCACCTCAGGTCCAGCCCGTGGGGACCGATCAGGGGCACTGAGCGACGGATTGCTCACCCCCGCCGACGGACCGGCACCGATGTTCCACCGACCCCTGGGGGCGGTGCCTTCCGAGGAGATCGGCTCGTGTCCTTCGCAGCGTCCGACGCAGTCGGGTTCGTCTTGCACACGACGATCAACGGGCTGTCCACGCGGCAGCAGGTGATCGCGGACAACATCGCCAACGTCGACACCCCCGGCTTCCGCGCCCGGAGCGTCGACTTCGAGACCGCCCTGGAGCGCGCCATCGAGCGCGGCACCGCGGTCACCTCGGGTCCCGGCGCCATCGGTGTCACGGTCGAGGCCACGGCCACGCCCGTCGGCGCGAACGACAACAACGTCGACCTCCGCAAGGAGTCGATCGCGGCGATCCAGACGCAGTTCCAGTACCAGGTCATGGGCCGCGCGCTGAGCGACCGGCACTCGCGGCTGTCCGTGATGGGTGGCGGTGCCTGATGAGCGCCTTCGAGACCCTCCGCATCGCCAACACCTCCCTCGGTGCCCACCAGACCTGGCTGGACGCCCTCGCCGGCAACATCGCGAACGTCAACACCGTCCGCTCCACCGACGACGAGGCGTTCCGGGCGACGTACGTCGTCTTCGACCCGCGCGCGGACGGCGGCGTCGACGTCGCCGGGTTCGCCCAGTCCTCGGCCGAGGGCCGGGTCGTGCACTCGCCGGGCCACCCGCTCGCCGACGAGGACGGCTACGTCCGGATGCCCGACGTCGACATGTCGGCGCAGATGAGCGAGCTGGTCATGGCCCAGCGCGGCTACCAGGCGTCGGTCCAGGTCACGAAGTCCGCGCAGGACACCTACTCCGCGGCCCTGCAGATCGGGAACCGCTGATGGACATCATGCCCCTGCAGTTCCCGACGCTGTCCGGATCCGCCGCGATCAACCCGGCGATGGACATCACGCCGGCCACCGAGGTCCAGGGCGTCGCCGGCGCCGACACCGAGTTCGGCTCCCTCGTCCTCGACGGCCTCGACCGGCTCGAGGGCCTCACCGACAAGGCCGACTCGCTCGCCGTCGACGCGGCCACCGGCAAGCTCGAGAACATCCACGACTACACGATCGCCGCCAGCGAGGCGCAGGTCGCCAGCCAGCTCACGGTCGCGCTCCGCAACAAGGCCGTGGAGGCGTTCAACGAGATCATGCGGATGCAGGTCTGAGGGCTGATCGATGCAGCAGCGAATCACCAGCGCCCTCCAGCGCGCCCGCGACACGTTCGCGGCCTTCACCGCCGGCCAGAAGGCCGTCGCCGTCATCGGCACGGCGGCCCTGCTCCTCGCGGCGTTCCTCGTCGTCCGCTGGGTCTCCGCTCCCAGCTACGCCCCGCTCTACTCCGGGCTGTCCGGTGAGGACGCCAGCGCGGTCATCGACGAGCTCGACGCCGCGGGCGTGCCCTACAAGCTCGGTGCCGGCGGCAGCACGATCCTGGTCCCGCAGTCGCAGGTCTACGCGACGCGCATCAAGATGAACGGCCAGGGCCTGCCCACCGGGTCCGACGGCGGCTACAGCCTGCTCGACGACCAGAGCCTGTCCACCTCGGAGTCCCAGGAGCGCACCAACTTCAAGCGCGCCATGGAGGGCGAGCTCAGCAAGACCATCGAGGCCATCGACGGCGTCGACACCGCGGTCGTGCACCTCGCGATCCCCGAGGAGAAGGTCTTCAGCGACGAGCAGAAGCCGACCACCGCGTCGGTGCTCGTCGACACCGTCCCCGGCGCGGACCTCGACGACGACCAGGTGCAGTCCGTGGTCCACCTCGTCGCGTCCAGCATCGACGGCCTCGACCCGAAGAACGTCACCGTCACCGACACCACCGGCAAGCTGCTGACCACCGACTCGGCCGAGGGCGGCGCCGGCCTCGCCAGCGCCCGTGCCAAGCAGGTCAGCGCCTACGAGAAGTCGATGCAGTCGAAGATCCAGGGCGCCCTCGACACGTGGGTCGGCCCCGGCAACTCGACCGCGACTGTGACCGCCGACCTCGACTTCGACAAGTCGGTCATCAACAGCCGCAGCTACAACAGCGACAAGAAGAACCCCCCGCTGTCGCAGACCAAGTCCTCGGAGAAGTACTCCGGCACCACCGGCGCCGACGGCGTCGGCGGGGTCGTCGGTCCCGACGGCCAGATGGACCCCGGCGCCGGCACCAACGGCGACGGCACCTACGAGAACACCTCCGAGACCCGGGACAACGCCCTCGACGAGATCGTCGAGCGCCGCGAGACCGCGCCCGGCGCGGTGAAGAAGCTCGGCATCTCCGTCGTCCTGGACGCCACGGCCGCCGCCAACATCCAGCCCGAGGTGATCGAGGACCAGATCGCCAGCGCCGCCGGCATCGACCCGGAGCGCGGCGACACGATCGAGGTCGCGGTCCTCCCCTTCGACCGGAGCATCGCGGAGGCCAACGCCGCCGAGATCGCCGCCGCCAAGGCCGCCGAGGCCGCCGACCGCCGCAACGCGCTGATCCGCAACGTCGGCATCGGGCTGGGCATCCTGCTCGCCGTCGGCGCCGCCTGGCTGCAGGCCCGGCGCCGGGCCCGGGCACGCGAGGAGGCGACGTCGTACGTCGTCGAGCAGCTGCGCCTCGAGGCCGCGAACCGCCAGCCGGCGCTCGAGTCCCCGGCCCTGGCCGCGCTCGAGGCCGCCGAGGAGAACGAGGAGGACGCGATGCGTGACGAGCTCATCGCCCTCGTGGAGAAGCAGCCCGAGGACGTCGCCGCCCTGCTGCGCGGCTGGCTCGTGGAGCCGCGGAAGTGAGCACCACGATGCTGACCGCCGGGAGCGGTTCCGCCGTCATGCAGCTGGGCGTGCGCAAGGCCGCCGTGCTGCTCATCCAGCTCGGCAAGGACCGGGCCGCGCAGGTGATGTCCCACCTGTCCGACTCCGAGGTCGAGGCGATCTCGGCCGAGATCGCGCGCCTCGACGCCGTCACCGCCGACGAGTCGAGCAAGGTCCTCAACGAGTTCCACGACCTGGTGACCGCGCACGCGCACGTCACCCAGGGCGGCTTCGGCTTCGCCCAGCAGCTGCTCGAGCAGTCCCTCGGCCCGGAGCGCGCCAAGGAGATCATGGACCGGCTGCACGCCGCGGCCGTGCAGATGCCCTTCCAGTTCCTGCACCGGGCCGACCCGGCACAGCTGCGCGGCTTCATCGCCGACGAGCACCCGCAGGTGATCGCGCTGGTGCTGGCGCACATGCCGGCCGACAAGGCGTCGATGCTGCTCGGCGGGCTTCCCGCCCACCAGCAGGCCGTGGTCGCCCACCGGATCGCCGTCATGGACCGCACCTCCCCCGAGATCGTCCGGATCGTCGAGGGCGTCCTCGAGCGCAAGCTGTCGTCGATGCTGCAGCCCGCCGAGGTCTCGCAGGTCGGCGGCGTCGACCCGCTCGTCAACATCATCAACCGCTCCGACCGACCGACCGAGCGCCAGATCGTCGAGGGCCTCGAGGGCCTCGACCCGTCGCTGGCCGACGAGGTCAAGAGCCGGATGTTCATGTTCGAGGACATCGTCGGCCTCGACGACCGCTCCGTGCAGCAGGTGCTGCGCCAGGTCGACAGCGCCGAGCTCGCGCTCGCCCTCAAGGGCGTCAGCGAGGCCGTCCGCTCGAAGATCACGACCAACCTGTCCGAGCGGGCCGCGGAGAACCTGCTCGAGGAGGTCGAGCTGCTCGGCGCCGTCCGCCTCGCGCAGGTCGAGGAGGCCCAGCAGGGCGTCATCCGCACCATCCGCAAGCTCGAGGAGCAGGGCGTGATCACGGTGCGGCGCGGCAACGACGAGGAGTTCGTGGTCTGACATGGCTGTGAACCAGGGCGTCTCCACCCCGGAGCTGCGGGTCGGCAACTGGACCCGCCTCGGCGGCTCGTCGGTCCTCGGCGACCCGGTGACCGAGTCGCTGCTCGAGGGCCTCGCCACGAAGGCGCGCGAGGCCGCGCAGGCGCAGGGGTACGCCGTCGGCTGGGCCGAGGGCCGTCGCGCCGCCGCCGAGCAGGCCGCTGCCGAGGAGGCGGAGCGCGCCGCCCGCCACGCCGCCGCGGAGCAGCGTCGCGAGGCCGAGCACCGTGCCGCCGTCGAGGCCCTCGGCCGGGCCGCCGAGCAGGTCAGGGGGCTGCTCGGCGACCTGGCCGGGGCGATCGAGGAGCAGGCCAGCGACCTGGCCTCGGCCGTCGTCGCGGAGGTCCTCGGCGCCGCCGTCGCCGCGACCACCCCGGCCGA
Source organism: Nocardioides sp. J54 (assembly GCF_000519005.1). Taxonomy (GTDB): domain Bacteria; phylum Actinomycetota; class Actinomycetes; order Propionibacteriales; family Nocardioidaceae; genus Nocardioides. The sequence continues at coordinate 8,169 of NZ_JAER01000042.1, forward strand.
CGTCGTCGCCCGCGCGTTGCAGGTGCTGCCGGCCGCCCCGGTGGGCCGGGTCCGGCTCCACCCCTCGGTCGTCGGCGACGCCGCCGCGCGCGACCTCGCCGACCGCGGCCTCGAGGTCGTCGCCGACCCCTCGCTCGGCCGCGCCGACGCGCTCGTCGAGTCGCCCGACGGCTCGGTCACCGACCTGCGCGTCGACGAGGCGCTGGCCCGGGTCCGGGAGGCGCTCGCATGAGGACCGAGCTGGGCAGCCCCGCGATCGAGCTCGGCAGCGCGCACCCGCGCCGCGAGGTCACGTCCCTCGGCGCGGACGTGCGTGAGCGGGTCCTGCGTGCCGCGCGCCCGCTGGCCGTCGGCACCGTCACCGAGCTGGTCGGCCTCCACCTCGAGGTCCGCGGCCTGCCGGCCGCCGCCGGCGACCTGGTCGAGGTGCGCACCGCGTCCGGTCCGCTGCTCGCCGAGGTCGCGGCGCTGCGCGACGGCGCCGCCGTCTGCCTCCCGCTCGGTACGACGACCGGTGTCCGCGTGGGCGACCACGTCCGCGCGACGGGCGGTCCGCTGCGGATCCGCGTCGGTGACGCGCTCCGCGGCCGCGTGCTCGACGGCCTCGGCCGCCCGATCGACGGCGGCCCGGACCTGGCCACCCTGCCCGGCCTCGAGCCGGTCTCGACCGAGCTCTCCGCGCCCGACGCCCTGACCCGGCCGCGGATCACCCAGCCGCTGGGCCTCGGGGTGCGCGCCCTCGACTCGCTCGTCCCCGCCGGTCGCGGCCAGCGCCTGGGCATCATGGCCGGCTCCGGTGTCGGCAAGTCCTCCCTGCTGTCGATGATCGCCCGCGGCACCGACGCCGAGGTCAACGTGATCGCCCTCGTCGGCGAGCGGGGCCGCGAGGTGCGCGAGTTCATCGACGGCGACCTCGGCCCGGAGGGCCTGGCCCGCTCGGTCGTCGTCGTCGCGACCTCCGACGCCCCCGCCGTCGAGCGCCTCCGCGCCGCCTTCACCGCCACCCGCATCGCCGAGTGGTTCCGCGACAGCGGCCGCGACGTGCTTCTGATGATGGACTCCCTCACCCGGGTCGCGATGGCCCAGCGCGAGATCGGCCTGTCCTCCGGCGAGCCGCCCGCCACCCGCGGCTACCCGCCCAGCGTCTTCGGCCTGATGCCGCTCCTCCTCGAGCGCGCCGGCACCGCCGCCTGCGGCTCGATCACCGGGCTCTACACCGTGCTCGTCGAGGGCGACGACCTGCAGGACCCGATCGGTGACACCGCCCGGTCGATCCTCGACGGCCACGTCGTGCTCAGCCGCGACCTCGCGACCGCCGGCCACTTCCCCGCCATCGACGTGCTGGAGTCGATCTCCCGCGTCCACCGCGCGGTGACCACGCTCGACCAGCAGGCCGACGCCACCCGGCTGCGGCGGATGCTCGCCGCCCACCGCTCGGTCCGCGAGCTCGTCGAGATCGGCGCCTACGTCGGTGGTGCGGACGAGCACGCCGACGCCGCGCTGGCCCGCCTGCCCCGGATCCAGGCGTTCCTGCAGCAGGGCATGGACGAGCTCACCCCGCCCGCGGAGACGTGGGACCGCCTCGCCGCACTGGTGGCGCCATGAGCCGCGTCCACCACGACGACCGCGGCCTCGCCGCCGTCGCCCGCGTGCGCTCCGTGCGCGAGACCGACAGCCGGATCGGCCTGCAGCACGTCCTCGCCGAGCAGGCCGCGCTCACCAGCCGGCTCCAGCGCCTCGACGACGCCGTCACGTCGGCACCCGTCGACCTCGTGACCACCCCCGGCGAGCTGCTCGCGCGGCGCACCACCCTCGGCAACGTCGGCGTCCTCGCCGGTGAGGTGCGCACCGAGCTGGCCACCACCGACATCGTCGCCGCCGAGGCCCGCGCCCGCTGGGGCGCCGACCGCGCCCGGCTCGCCGCGGTCGAGCTCCTGCTGGAGCGTCGAGCAACGGTCCGTCGTACCGAGGCGGCTCGGCGGGAGGCCCGCGAGGCCGACGACATCGCCGCCCAGCGCTGGGCCCAGGCCAGGGAGGGCGCGCGATGAGCGTCGACCAGGTCGCTGCGCGCATCGGCCAGATCCAGGCCCAGCTCGCGCGGTTCTCCACCCTGAGCAGCACCACCGCGACCGCCGCGGCGTCGGGCGAGTTCGCCACGACGCTGGCCGCGGCCGGCGCCGGGGTCCCCGACGCGAACGGCGTCACCGGGCAGGACGTCGTCGACGAGGCGAAGAAGTACCTCGGCCTGCCCTACGTCTGGGGCGGCACCAGCATCGAGAAGGGCGTCGACTGCTCGGGCCTCGTGCAGTCGGTCTACAAGACCCTCGGCTACGACCTGCCGCGCGTCTCGGCCGACCAGGCCCGCGCCGGCGCCAAGGTGAACAGCCTCGCCGAGGCGCAGCCGGGCGACCTGATCGCGTGGGACAACTCCAGCCGCAACAACGGCGCCGACCACATCGCGATCTACATCGGCGACGGCAAGATGATCGAGGCGCCCCGCACCGGGTTGGACGTCCGCATCATCGACGTGCCGTCCGAGCCCGACATGATCCGCCGGATCATCGGCACCGGGTCGGCCGCCCCGACGGCCGCGACCGCCGGCACCGCCGGGATCTCCGCGCAGGTGCCCGCGTCCACGCCGTACGCCGACCTGATCAACGCCGCGGCGACGCGCACCGGCGTCCCGGGCGAGCTGCTCGCGGCCGTCGCGACGCAGGAGTCCGGCTTCAACCCGCGCGCGGTCAGCCCCGCGGGTGCGCAGGGGCTGATGCAGCTGATGCCCGCCACCGCGCGCGGCCTCGGCGTCACGAACTCGTTCGACCCCGCCCAGGCCGTCGACGGCGCCGCCCGGCTGCTGCGCTCGCTGCTCGACCGGTTCGGCAGCACCGAGCTCGCCCTCGCGGCCTACAACGCCGGCCCCGGTGCGGTGACGCGCTACGACGGCATCCCGCCCTACCGGGAGACCCAGAACTACGTCCGCAACATCATGGCCATGGTGAGGAGCTGACCGTGAGCATCGCACCCTTCCTGCCCGGGCTGCCGGCGGCGACCGCCGAGCCCGGCACCGGTGCCGCGCCCGGCGGCCCCGGCCCCACGGCCGAGGGCACTGCTGCGTCCGCCTTCGGCGACGCGCTCGCCGCGGCGCTGGCCGGCACCGCTGCCGGCTGCACCGTCGCCACGGTGCCCCCCGCCCCGGCCCCGGTCACCGGGCCGGCCACCGTGCCCGCTCCCCCGCTCGAGCCGTCTCCTGCGCCCGTCCAGCCGGTCCTCCTCCCCGTCGAGGCGTCAGCTGTGGCCGTCGATGCGTCACTTGTGGCCGTCGATGCGTCACTTGTGGCGGTCGAGGCCTCGCTCCCGACCCTCGCGCAGACCCCGCAGCAGGACGCACCGGCCGGCCGTCGTACGACGGGCGAGGCGCTGCCGGGCGGACCCGCCGGCCCCGCCGGCCCCGCCGGCCTCGCCGGTGCCGGACGTGACGCCTCGACGGTCACAACTGACGTCTCGACGGCCACAGCTGACGCCTCGACGGTCACAAGTGACGTCTCGGCCGTCAGCGGCGTGGGCGGTGCCGCGGCGACCGCAGGCGGCACGGCGCTCGACCTGGCGCCGGAGAAGGTCACCCGCGCGGTCGTGCAGCAGGTGTTCCCGGAGGTGACCCGCATGGCCAGCACCGCCGGCAACGGCACGCACCGGATCACCCTGACCCTCCAGCCCGAGCAGCTCGGCGAGGTGCGGGTGACCCTGGTCGTCCGCGACGGCTCGGTGCAGGTGCGCCTGGCCGGTGGCGACGGCGCGGAGGGAGCGGCCGTGCACCGGGCGCTCGCCAGCGGCGCGCCGGAGCTGCAGCGGCTGCTGGAGCGCACCGGCGCCGAGGCGCGGGTCAGCGTCCGCGACCCGTTCGCCCCGCTGCTCCCGACGACCGCCGCCACCGCCGGCGCCTCGACCACGACCGGACAGGGCGCCGGCCCCCAGTCCGGCCCACAGGCCGGACCCGACGCGCACGCCCGCCAGGAGGCGCAGGCCCGCCAGGAGCAGGGTGGCGGCCAACCCGGCCGCGACCAGCCCCGTGACGAGCCGCGCCAGCAGCAGCCGGCGCGCCTGTCGTACCCCATCGCACCGACCCCGCTCGCCGGTCGCCTCGACCGGACCGTCTGACAGGAGGCAGCAATGTCCGTCATGCCCACGGAGGGCGTCGGCTACGGCGTCACCGGCACCGCCCGCGGCGGGACCGCGCCCGCGTCGTCGAAGGACGACAAGGACATGTTCCTGCAGCTGATGGTCGCGCAGATGAAGTACCAGGACCCGCTCAACCCGACGGACTCCTCGGAGTTCCTCGCCCAGACCGCGCAGTTCACGGCGCTGGAGAAGATGCAGGAGGTCGCCGACCAGTCGGCGATGCTGCTCAGCACCCAGCTCGCGTTCGGCGCGAGCTCGCTCATCGGCCAGACCGTGCGCTGGTACGACGAGAGCGGGGTCGAGCAGAGCGGGACCGTGCAGGGCACGACCTATCTGGCCACCGGCCCGGTCCTCAGCGTCGACGGCCGCCAGGTCGCCATCACCGACGTGCTCAGCGTCGGCGACGCACCCACCATCTCGGCGCCCACCACCAGTGGTGGTGGCACCTACGTGCCGCCCAGCGGCGCTCCGTCCACCACCGCCTGAAGGAGAAACTGACCATGCTTCGTTCGCTCTTCGCCGGCATCTCCGGCCTCCGTGTCAACCAGACCATGCTCGACGTCACGGGCAACAACATCGCCAACGCCAACACCACCGGCTTCAAGGCGAGCACCACCGTCTTCTCCGACACCCTCAGCCAGATGCTGACCGCGGCGTCGGGCGGCAACGCCGAGCGCGGCGGCACCAACCCGATCCAGGTCGGCCTCGGCGTGCAGCTCGCCGCCACGTCGACCAACTTCGGGCAGGGCTCGGCGCAGCTGACCGGCCGCGCCACCGACGTGATGCTGCAGGGCGACGGCTTCTTCGTGCTGCGCGACGGCATGGAGAACGTCTACTCCCGCGCCGGTGCGTTCACCTTCGACCAGACCGGTGTGCTCGTCGCGCCGAACGGCATGCGGGTGCAGGGCTACGCCCTCGACGGCGCCGGCCTGCCCACCGGTGGCCCGATCGACGTCGACCTGCACATGGTCGACGGCTCCCTGCCGGCCGGCGTCGAGCTGACGTCGTACTCCATCTCGGCCGACGGCAAGGTCCGCGGCGTCTTCTCCGACGGCGTCCAGCGCGACATCTGCCAGCTGGCGATCGCCGACTTCACCAACCCGATGGGCCTGGAGAAGATCGGCGACACCGCCTTCCGCGAGTCCGCCAACTCCGGCCCCGTGCAGCTCGGCGTCGCCGGCGAGGGCCAGCGCGGCCAGGTGATGGCCGGCGCGATCGAGATGTCCAACGTCGACCTGTCCGCCGAGTTCACCAACCTGATCCTCGCCCAGCGTGGCTTCCAGGCCAGCTCGCGCGTCATCACGACCAGCGACCAGGTGCTCGAGGAGCTCGTCAACATCAAGCGCTGACCCGCCCGCACGGCCGGTAGTCCCTGACGAAAAGCACCGCGACACACCGATTTCCGGTGCTTTTCGTCAGGGACTACCGCCGCCGGCCGATCAGACAGGCGAAGTGCCACGGACGGCACGACGCACGACCGATCGACTACTCGACCAGCTGCACACGGAGGTGCCGCGGTGATCTCGCTGACCCGACTCTCGGGGTCCACGTTCCTGCTGAACGCCGACCTCGTCGAACGCGTGGACTGCACCCCGGACACGGTGGTGACCCTCGTGGACGGCACGAAGTACCTGGTGTCCGAGTCCCTCGACGAGGTGCTGGCCGCCGTCATCGACTACCGCGCCGCCATCGTCGCGCGGGCCTCGCTGCCGGACGCCGAGCCCGTCCCCCGGCCCCGGGTGCGCAACGCCCGGCTCGCCGCCGTCCCCCTGCCCGACGTCGGCGAGGAGTGATCCCGTGAAGGACATCGCAGCACCGCTCGGCATCGGCGCCGCCCTCGGCGTCATCATGCTCGCCAACATCCTCGAGGGCGGCAGCCCGGCGAGCCTCTTCCTGCTCCCGCCGCTCCTGCTCGTCTTCGGCGGCACGTTGTGCGTCGCCGTCGCCGGCGGCACGGTCGCCGACGCGAAGAACGCCGTCGCGTCGGTCAAGCGGGCGCTCTTCGGCAAGGTCGCCACGTCCGCCGACGTGGTCCCGGTCGTGGTCAGCCTCTCCGACGCCGCGCGGCGCGAGGGCATGCTCGCGCTGGAGAGCCGCGTCGAGGAGATCGACGACCCGTTCCTGGTCAAGGGCGTCACCCTCGCCGTCGACGGCACCGACCCCGAGGAGCTGCGCGAGATCCTCGAGGGCGAGCTGCACGCGAAGAAGGCCGTCGACAAGCACTCCGCGAAGTTCTTCACCGACGCCGGCGGCTACGCGCCGACCATCGGCATCGTCGGCACCGTGATGAGCCTGGTGCACGTGCTGGAGAACCTCGCCGACCCCGGCGCGCTCGGGCACAGCATCGCCGCCGCGTTCCTCGCCACCCTGTGGGGCGTGCTCAGCGCGAACGTCCTGTGGCTGCCGATCGCCGCGCGCCTCAAGCGCCTCAGCGAGCTCGAGTGCAACCGCATGGAGCTGGTCATCGAGGGCATCGCCGCCATCCAGGCCGGCGCGAACCCGCGCATCGTCGCGCAGAAGCTCCAGTCGCTGCTGCCCCCGCAGGAGCAGCTCGAGGCGGCGGCCTGACCATGTCCAGCCCGAAGCGCCGACGCCGCGAGGTCGAGGAGGAGCACGAGAACCACGAGCGGTGGCTGGTGTCGTACGCCGACATGATCACCGTGCTCATGGCGCTCTTCATCGTGATGTTCGCGATGAGCCAGGTCGACGAGCAGAAGTACCAGCAGCTCAAGGACGGCCTCGCGGTCGGCTTCGGCCACGAGAAGTCGATCCTCAGCGGCGCCAGCCCCGCCAGCAACAGCAAGGGCGTCAGCGACCCCGGCGACGCGTCGTACGAGATGCTGCTCGCCCAGGTGCCCGAGGCCCAGCGCGCGACGGTCACGAAGATCCTCGAGAAGTCCGACCGCCTCCGCAACGGACGCGCGGCGGGCGAGGCCCGGGCCGAGGTCGACCGGCTGCTGAAGGTGTGGAAGCGCATCGACACCGCGCTGCGCCGCAAGGGCCTGCGCGACGACGTGCGCGCGACGATCGACGACCGCGGCCTGGTCGTCAGCCTGGTCTCCGAGCACGTCGTCTTCGAGCCGAACGTCGCCCAGCTGACCAACCGCGGCCGCCGCGTGGTCGACACCCTCGCCCCGGTGCTGGTGGAGCTGACCGAGCCGATCGAGCTCGACGGCCACACCAACCAGGAGAAGGTGAAGCCGAAGTACTACCCGACTGACTGGGAGCTCTCGCTCGCCCGGGCCGCGCACGTGCTGCGCCGGCTCGAGGAGGTGCACGGCATCCGCGCGACCCGGCTGCGGGCCACTGGCTTCGGCCACACGAAGCCGCTGGTGGACCCGAAGGTCCGCGGCTCGCAGAAGGTCAACAAGCGCGTCGACATCCTCGTCCTGAGCCAGGCCCCGGCCGAGACCCGGGCGCTGATGACCGACGCCTACGAGGAGGTACGCCGGGAGGCGGGCCTCGACCCCGAGGTCGGCGTGACCGGCCGCCGCGCCGACGGCGCCAGCGCCGCCGGCCGCCCCGCCACCACCCGAGAGGAGCTCCCGTGAGCGCCACCATCGCCGCCCCCGCCCCGAACCAGCAGGACGCCGAGGCCCCGCAGGGCAAGGGGAAGAAGCTCGTCGTCGTCCTGCTCCTGCTCGCCGTCGCCTGCGGCGCCGGGTGGTGGTTCTTCCTCAAGCCGGCCGGCTCGACCGAGCCGGAGCCGGGCGAGGTCGTCCCGCTCGAGGCGATCCAGGTCAACCTCGCCAGCGGTCACTACCTGCGCCTGGGCATGGCCCTGCAGCTGACCGACGGCGCCCACGAGGTCGACGGCAGCCAGGCCCTCGACGCCGCGATCGGCGTCTTCAGCGGCCTCCCGGTCGGCGAGGTGAACAAGCCGGCGAAGCGTGAGGCCCTGCGCCACCAGCTGGAGGAGGAGCTCGACCACCGCTACCACGGCGACGTGATGGGCGTGTACTTCACGGAGTTCGTCACCCAGTAGGCGTGCGGGCACGGAAGCCCCGCACCTGCTGCCGACCCGGACCCGGGACCGTCCCCGGGACCCCGGGTAGTCACAACGGACCACGGGACCCTGACCGTCCGTCGTCGTGGCGACCCCTCAGGTCGCCCGGCCGGCCGACGATGGGCTGGTCGTGACCCTCGCCCCGCAACGGCCCCGGCGTCGCCCGCGCACGAGCGAGCCGACGCCGTACGACTTCCGTCGGCCGATCCAGCTCAGCCGCGAGCACCAGCGCACCCTGCAGCTCGGGTTCGACGGCTTCGCGCGCCAGGCCACGACCGTGTTCACCAGCTCGCTGCGCACCGTGTGCACGGTGACGCTGGTCGGCATCGAGCAGCGCACCTACGCGGAGTACGTCGACAGCCTCGGCCCGTCGACCTACATGACCCTCTTCACCGCGGAGCCCGTGCCGGGAACGTGCGTCCTGGAGGTGCCGCTCTTCGCGACGATGTCGTGCCTGGACCACATGCTCGGCGGCCCCGGGGGCGACGAGCAGCCGGACCGGCCGCTGACCGAGATCGAGGACGCGGTCGTCCGTGGGCTCGTCGAGCGCCTGCTCGGCGAGATGCGCTACTCGCTCGACGGCCTGGTGGCCCTCGAGCCCGAGGTCACCGGCATCGAGTACAGCCCGCAGTTCGCGCAGGTCGCGGCCGCGGCGGACGTGATGGTCGTCGTGACCATGGAGCTGCGCATCGGCGAGCGCGCGCACCGGATGTCGGTGTGCCTGCCGTTCGGTGGCCTGCTCCCCCACCTGCAGAACGCTGCCGGCAGCGGTGCGATGTCCGAGCGGGAGCGCGCGCAGCGCGCCGAGTCCGCGCTGCTGCTGCAGGAGCAGTTCAACCGCGTGCCGGTCTCGGTCGCGGTCCGCTTCCGCCCGGTCACCCTCGACCCCGCGGTGCTGGCAGCCCTGGAGCCCGGCTCCGTCGTCCGGCTGCACCACCCGGCCTCCGCCCCGCTCGACGTCTGCGTCGCCGGCGGCGGCCCCGACACCGGCACCCCGATCGCCCACGCCACCCCCGGAGCCCGCGGCCAGCGCCTGGCCGCGCTCATCGTCACCACGCCCGAGGAGACCCCATGACCGACGCCACCCCCGCCCTCGCCGAGGCCGTCGCCGAGGCGGCCGCGGCCGTCCTGCCGTCCGTCAGCCCGCTGGTCCTCGGCCCGGTCCAGCCCGGCTCGCCGCACGTGGCGGCCGCGTTCGCCGGCGGTGCGGTCGCCGAGCTCGACGGCGGCGTGCCCGGCGTCGTGGCGGTCCTCGTCGGCCGCGAGCTGGTCGACGCGCTCGCCTCCAGCCCGTTCGGCGGCCTCGACGTCGCCGCCGCGGTGCAGCCCGCCCTCGACGCCGCGGCGCTCCGCCTCGGCGCCCGGGCCCGCAGCGCCAGCACCCTCGACCTGGACGCCGCCGACTTCGACGTCACCGCCGTGCTCGGCGGCGAGTTCAGCACCGTGCCGCTGATCGGCACCGGCATCGCCGCGGCAGTGCTCGTCCCCGAGGCGACCCTCGCCGGCGCGCGGGAGCCGATCACCGAGGACGCCGGCGGCGCCGACGCCGCGGCCCCTGCGGCTGCTGCCCCGGCGAGCCAGACCGGCCAGACCGGCCAGGCCGGTCAGGCCGGTCAGACCGCCGCTGCCGCCGCCGTCGCGGCCTCGATCAGCGACGAGCCCTTCGTGCCCGCCTTCGGCTCCCCCGCCTCCCCCGTCGTGCCGCGCGGCCTCGAGCTGCTGCACGGCGTCGACATGGAGGTCACCGTCGAGCTCGGCCGCACCCGGATGACGGTGCGCGACCTGCTCGCGCTGACCCCGGGCGCCGTGCTCGAGCTCGACCGTGCCGCCGGGAGCCCGGCCGACCTGCTCGTCAACGGCCGCCTCGTCGCGCGCGGCGAGGTCGTCGTCGTCGACGAGGACTTCGGCCTGCGCGTCACCGAGATCCTCGACGCCGCCGCCACGGCCTGACCCGATGCTCGCCCTGTCCGCCGCCGACCCGAGCATCGGCGGCCTCCTGCTCCGGCTGCTCGGATCGCTCGCCGTCGTCGTCGGCCTGCTCCTGCTGATCGCCCGGTTCGCCGGTCGCCGCTTCCGCACGCCGGCAGGCGCCCCGGTCCAGGTCGTGCACCGCCAGGCGCTCGGCCGCGGCCAGGGCGTCGCCGTCGTCGCCGTCGGCACCCGCGTCCTGGTCCTCGGCACCACCGAGCAGCAGGTCACCCTGCTGGCCGAGGTGGAGCCCGACGAGGTCGGCATCGACCTGACGGCCGAGCCGTTCGCCGTCGTACCGCACGAGGACGGGGACGCGGAGGGTGACGCCGACGGCGACGCCGAGCCGGTCACTGGTCCGCGGGGCTTCACCGTGCCCGCTGCGCAGGGCGCGCTCGCGGGCTCGCTGCTGTCGGCGCAGACCTGGAAGCAGACCTGGGCCGCCGTCAGCGGGAAGCGGGCGTCGTGACCCTCGTCCAGCGCCTCGTGCTCGTGGCTGCGGAGCCGCTCGGCCCCAACGGGCCGCGCGGGCCGGGCAGCGACAGCACCGTGCAGATCGACCTGTCGGGGCTGACCGACAAGCCGAGCAACAGCCTGGTCGTCTTCCTCGCGCTAACCCTGCTCAGCCTGCTGCCGGCGATCGTGCTGACCTGCACCAGCTTCACCAAGATCCTCGTGGTGCTCGGGCTGACCCGCAACGCGCTGGGCCTGCAGCAGACGCCGAACAACCAGGTGCTCGCCGGCCTCGCCCTGTTCCTGAGCCTGTTCATCATGGCGCCCGTGCTGGGCGACATCAACGAGGCCGGGGTGCAGCCCTACCTCGACGGCGACAAGACGACGTCGGTCGCGTTCGAGGACGGCATGGAGCCGTTGCGTGCCTTCATGCTCGACAACACCGACGACGAGGAGCTGATGCTCCTCACCAGCGTCGCGAAGCGGGACATGCCGGAGAACCGCGACGACGTGTCCACCGCGACGCTCATCCCGGCCTTCGTGCTCTCCGAGCTCAAGGACGCCTTCATCATCGGCTTCATCATCTTCATCCCGTTCCTGGTCATCGACATCGTCGTGAGCGGGGCGCTGATGAGCCTCGGCATGATGATGATGCCCCCGGTGATGGTGTCGCTGCCGTTCAAGCTGCTGCTGTTCGTGATGGTCGACGGGTGGGCCCTGGTGATCAGGTCGCTCGTCGCGTCCTACGGCGGATCCGGTTAGGGGTACGACGATGACCGACACCGCGATCATCGAGATCGCCCTCAAGACGATGCTGGTGGCACTCAAGCTGTCGGCGCCGATCCTGGCGACCTCGCTGGCCATCGGCTTCACCATCTCGCTGTTCCAGTCGATGACGCAGATCCAGGAGTTCACGCTCTCGTTCGTGCCGAAGCTGCTCGGCGTCGGGATCGCGCTGCTGTTCTGCGGCAACTGGATGCTGCACACGCTGATGGAGTTCACGGCCGAGCTCTTCGCGATCCTGCCCGAGCTGCTCGTCTAGGCGGCACCCATGGTCCTGTCCGTCGACGGTGCGGCGCTGACCGCCCTGCTGCTCGCGTCCGTGCGCGTGGTGGCGTGGCTGGTCGTCGTACCTCCCTTCGCGACGCGGGGCATCCCGGCCATGGCCAAGGTGATCCTGTCGCTGGGGCTGTCGCTGACGATGGCGCCGACCCTGGCCGAGCAGGCGCTGCCGAGCGACATGCCCGGCCTGGTGATGGCGACCGCCGCGCAGGCGCTGATCGGCGTGGGCATGGGATACGTGACGATGCTGCTGTTCGCCGCCATCGGCGCGGCCGGCTCGCTCATCGACCTCTTCGGCGGGTTCGCGATCGCCTCCGCGTGGGACCCGCTCGGGCAGAACATGAACACGGTCTTCGGGCGTTTCCACCAGATGCTCGCGACCGTGCTGCTCCTCGCCACCGGCGGGCACCTGCTGGTGATCGGCGGCCTGCTCAGCACCTTCCGCTACCTCCCGCTGACCGGGATGCCCGACGTGTCGAGCTGGGACGACGTGCTGCTGACGGCGTTCTCGATGTTCTTCACCGTCGCGGTGCAGATGGCGCTGCCGATGATCGCGGTGCTCTTCGTCGCCGACCTCGCGCTGGCACTGCTCACCAAGGTCGCGCCGCAACTCAACGCGCTCAACGTGATGTTCCCGGCCAAGGTCGGGATGACCCTGCTGCTGCTGGGCCTGTCGTTCCCGATGCTGCCGCAGGCGGTCGACAAGCTGGTCCGCCTCGCCAACGAGGCGATGGCGACGATGGCGGGAGCGGGGTGAGCCGGCGGTGACCGACCAGGAGAAGACCGAGAAACCCACACCCAAGCGGAAGAAGCAGGCCCGCAAGGACGGGCAGGTCCCGCGCACGCCCGAGCTCGGCGGCTGGCTCGGGCTCTTCCTCGTCACGCTGGTGATGGGCCCGCTCCTCGACCGCGAGGGCGACGCGCTGCGCACGATGATGACCACCTCGCTGCGCGCGGCCGAGCTCGAGCCGTCCGTCCCGCTCGCGCTGACCCTGCTGGGCCAGGGCGCGAAGCACGTGCTGGTCGTCCTCGTCGTCCTCGGCTCGATGGTGATGGTCGTCGGCGTCGCCTCCGCGCTCGCGCAGGGCGGCTTCTACCTCTCTCCCAAGCTCGCCAAGCCGGACCCCAAGAAGCTCAACCCGCTCAAGGGCGCCAAGCGGCTCTTCGGCCCGCACGCGCTGTGGGAGGGCGTGAAGGTGCTCGGCAAGAGCGCCGTCGTCGCCCTGCTGGCCTGGACCGCGATCCGCTCGATCATGCCGCTGGTCGGCGGCCTGCTGCCGATCCACACCGTGCTCTCCACGATGGTCGACGAGATCTCCGACCTGCTGCTGTCGGTCTCCGTCGCCGGCCTGGTCATGGCGGCGGCCGACTACGCGATGATGCGCCGCCGGATCGGCAAGCAGACCCGGATGAGCCACGCCGAGATCAAGCAGGAGCACAAGCAGTCCGAGGGCGACCCGATGCTCAAGGGCGCGATCCGCAGCCGCCAGCTCGCCGCCGCCCGCAACCGGATGATCGCCGACGTCGGCACCGCCGACGTGCTGCTGGTGAACCCCACCCACGTCGCCGTCGCCCTGCGCTACGACCCCGAGCAGGGGGCGCCCCGCGTGGTCGCCCGCGGCGCCGGCGCGATCGCCGCGAAGATCCGCGAGCGTGCTGCCGAGGAGCGGGTGCCGCTCGTGCAGGACGTGCCCCTCGCCCGCGCCCTCTACCGCCACTGCCAGGTCGGCCAGGAGATCCCGCGCGAGCTGTGGGCCGCCGTCGCCCAGGTGCTCGCGTTCGTGCTCAGCCGCCGCAACGCCGGCCAGCACGGCGGCGAGCACCGCACCCCCCGTCGTACCGACGACCTGCCGGAGGTGCTGGCTGGTGCGCGGCGGCGGGCGGGGGTGTGAGGGGTGCGGGAATCGCCGCCTAGGCGGTGAAACTCGAACTTGTTGACCTTTGCAAGGGCCAACAACCTCGGGAATCACCGCCCAGGCGGTGATTCCCGACCCCCGACTCCTCACCCCACCCCCACCCTTGCCGATGGGACGTCCGGCGACAGGACGGCGCCACCCGCAGTGCCACGGACGGCGCTCGCTCTCATCGAGAGGCTCGACGCCCCATGCCCGTGAAGTCGCTGACGAAGCTCGGCGTGCCCCTCGGCATCGTCCTCATCGTCGTGATGCTGGTGGTGCCGCTGCCGGCGGTGGTGCTGGACCTGCTCATCGCGCTCAACATCACCGGTGCGCTGCTGGTGCTGATGGTGGCGATGTTCATCCACCGCCCGCTCGACTTCGCCGCCTTCCCGTCCGTCATCCTCGTGATGACCCTCTTCCGCCTCGCGCTCAACGTCAGCGCCACCCGCCTCGTCCTGCTCGACGGGTACGCCGGCAAGGTGATCGACACCTTCGGGCACTTCGTCGTCGGCGGGTCCCTGATCGTCGGCCTGATCGTGTTCGCGATCCTGCTGGTCATCCAGTTCGTCGTCATCACCAACGGTGCCGGCCGCGTCGCCGAGGTCGGCGCGCGGTTCACCCTCGACGCGATGCCCGGCAAGCAGATGGCGATCGACGCCGACCTCAACTCCGGGCTCATCGACGAGGAGGAGGCGCGGCGCAGGCGGGCCGAGGTGCACGCGGAGGCCGACTTCCACGGCGCGATGGACGGTGCGTCGAAGTTCGTCAAGGGCGATGCGATCGCGGCCATCGTGATCACGCTGGTCAACCTGCTCGGCGGCTTCGCGATCGGCGTCGCGCAGTACGGCATGCCGTTCAGCGAGGCGATCCAGACCTACTCGCTGCTGTCCATCGGCGACGGCCTGGTCAGCCAGATCCCGGCGCTGCTCCTGTCGGTCGCGACCGGGCTCATCGTCACCCGCTCGGTGGCCGACTCCGACATGGGCTCCGACATCGTCGGCCAGATCTTCGCCCGCAAGATGCCGCTGCGCGTCGCCGGGTTCGGCGCGCTCGCGCTGTGCATCATCCCGGGCCTGCCGAAGCTGCCGTTCCTCGTCGCCGGCGGCGTCATGCTGCTGGCTGCGAGCCGGATCGACGAGTCCCCGGGCAGCACCGCGGCCGAGGCGGCCGACGCCGCGGCGGAGCTGGTCGAGTCGCCCGACTCCCCGGAGGCGCTGGTCGCGGAGATCCGCGTCGACCCGCTGGGGCTGGAGCTGTCGGCCGACCTCATCGACCTGGTCGACACCCGCAGCGGCGGGGACCTGCTCGACCGGGTCAAGGCGCTGCGCCGCAAGGTCGCCGGCGAGCTGGGCATCGTCATCCCGCCGGTGCGCACCCGCGACAACCTCGAGCTGCCGCCGGCGACGTACGCCATCACGCTGTTCGGCGCCGAGGTCGCCCGCGGCGAGGCGCCGCGCGGCACGGTGCTCGCCATCGGCGACTTCCTCGGCTCGCTGCCGGGCACGCCCACCCAGGAGCCGGTGTTCGGGCTCGAGGCGAAGTGGATCCCGGCCGAGCTGCGCCACCAGGCCGAGATCGGCGGCGCGACGGTCGTCGACCGCGCCTCGGTCGTGACCACGCACCTGTCCGAGGTCGTCCACCAGCACGCCAGCCGCCTGCTGGGCCGCGAGGACGTGCGCCTGCTCACCGACATCGTCAAGCGCACCCACCCCGTCGTCATCGAGGAGCTCACCCCGACCCAGCTGCCGCTGGGCGACGTGCAGCGCGTACTGCGTTCGCTGCTGGAGGAGCGGATCCCGATCCGCGACCTGGTCTCGATCTTCGAGGCGCTGTCGGTGCGCGCCGCGGTCTCCAAGGACCACGACGGACTCGTCGAGGCGGCGCGCGCCGCACTCGAGCCGTCGCTGGCGGCGCCGTACGTCGTCGACGGCACGCTGCACGCCATCAGCCTCGAGCCGGTGCTGGAGCAGCAGATGCTGGAGTCGATGCGACCCACCGAGCAGGGCTCGGTCATCGTGCTCGACCCGGACGTGGCGCAGAACGTGCTGCTCGGGCTGGTCCAGGCGTCCCAGAACGCCGAGAACGAGGGGGTTCGTCCCGTGCTGGTGTGTGCACCCCAGATCCGCGCAGCGGTACGACGACTGGTCGCTCCCGCTGCCGAGCGGCTGCCCGTGCTCGCCTACTCCGAGCTCGGCGCCGCGCGTGAGGTCCGCTCCGTCGGCGTGGTCGGTCCCGCCGGCGCGCACGCCGCGCTCAGCGCCGTGGGTGCCGGAGGCCGGTCGTGAGCCGCCCGGCCCGGCGGCCCTCGCCGCGCACGCCGGTGCTGCTCGACGTGCGCATCCTCGTCGTCGCGGCGCTGGTGTCCGCCCCGGCGGCCTACCGCGCCAGCCAGGGCCTGCTCACGCCGGACGAGGCGGTGAGCCGGTTCCTGGTCGTGCTCGTCGGGTGTGCGGCGCTGGCCATGCTGCTGCGGGTGGTGTGGCCGATGGTCGCGGGCGAGACGACGACCGGCACCGACAGCGGCACCGCTGACGGCGATGGCACTGGCGGCGATGGCGCCGGCGGCAACGACGGCGCAGCCGGGGACACCCGGCTGCTGGACGCGCAGGACGCAGGGACCAGGATCAGCCGACCGCAGGGATGACCCACTCGACGACGGTGCCGCCGCCGGGGGTGGAGCTCACGTCGACGTGGCCGCCGAGGTCGGTGGCGCGCGAGGCGAGGTTGCCGGTGCCGTGGCCGCGCTCGACCGTCGCGGGGTCGAACCCGACGCCGTCGTCGCCCACCCGGACGCGGAACCACGCCGAGGACGCGGTCAGCTCGACGGTGACCGACGACGCCTGCGCGTGGCGGGCCACGTTGGAGAGCGCCTCGCGCAGCGCGGTCAGCACGTGCGTGCCGGCCTCGGGGACCAGCGCCCGGTCGACCGGCCCGGAGATGCGCAGCACCGGCTGGAAGCCGAGCACGCCGGCATACTCCGCGAGCAGCGCCCGCACCTCCTCCAGCAGCGGTCGGCCGGTGCCGGTGCCGAGCTCGAAGATGGCGGCGCGCAGCTCCTTGATGGCGACGTCGAGGTCGGCGACCGCGCCGTCGATGCGCTCGCGCATGTCGGCCGGGTCGAGCGCGCGGGCGCCCTGGAGCTGCATGCCGGTGGCGAAGAGCCGCTGGATGACGAGGTCGTGGAGGTCGCGCGCGATGCGGTCGCGGTCCTTGGCGACCAGGAGCTGGGCGCGGTCGCGCAGCGCCTGGTCGCGGTCGAGGATCAGCCCGACCTGGAGGGCGGTGACGGCGACGAGGTCCAGCATGATCCCGCGCAGGGAGGGGCTCTCCTCGGCCGCCTCGACGACGATCACGCCAGACCCGGCGAGCCGGGTGGTCACGGGCACGACGAGGGTCGCCCGGCCGGGGGCGACGGAGATCCGGGTCGGCGAGCCGGCAGCGTCGACGTCGAGGATCTCGGCGGCGAGGCGCTCGACGACGGCCGAGGCGTCGCCGTCGCCGGCCACCTGGCGGATCTCCATGAGGTCGCCGTCGCGTCGGACGTAGGCGACGAGCTGGGCGTTGCACAGCGCGCGCAGCTTCACCACGAGCTCGTCGAGGGCCTCTTGCACCCGCACGGTGCCGGAGACGTCCTGGCCGACCTCGGCGGTGCTGGCCAGCCAGCGACGGCGCCACTCGGCCTGCTCGTAGGTCCGGGCGTTGTCGATCATCACGCCGGCGGCGCGTGCGAGGGCCTCGACGAGCGCCTGGTCGGTGGGGGTGAACTCCTCGCCGCCGCGCTTGTTTCCCAGGTAGAGGTGGCCGAAGGCCTGGTCCCCCACCAGCACCGGCGCGCCGAGGAAGCGGTCGATGGCGGGGTGGGAGCTGGGGAAGTGCCCAGTCGAGACGGGGTGCTCGGCGACGTGGTCGACCCGGATCGCGCGCCGCTCGCGCGGGACGAGGCCCAGCAGGCCGTGCCC
Source organism: Nocardioides sp. J54 (assembly GCF_000519005.1). Taxonomy (GTDB): domain Bacteria; phylum Actinomycetota; class Actinomycetes; order Propionibacteriales; family Nocardioidaceae; genus Nocardioides. Next base: position 25,691 of record NZ_JAER01000042.1, read on the forward strand.
GGCCGGCATCCGGCCGACGTCGGTGAACTGCGAGGCGACCGCCTCGTTGGGGACCAGGTCGGTGAACCGGCCCTCGTCGTCGACGATCCCGAGCACGCCGTACTCCGCGTCGGTGAGGCGGCACGACGCCTCGACGATGCGGGACAGCACGCCACGCAGGTCGAGGTCGGAGCCGATCGCGACCATCGCGTCGAGCAGCGCTCGCGCCTCCGGTGGCAGCTCGAGGTCCATCAGTTCGATCCCCTCCCACAGCGATCGCCGTCGTCTCAGGCTAGCCCTTCTCCCGCGGGCTGCGGCGCACGGCCTGACCGCACCATCGGCACCGGGACCAAGGACCTGAGCGGTCGGGACCCGGCGGCGACCTCAGAAGCGGCGCAGCTGGTACTGGCCCGTCGTCCGGGCGACGACGGTCCCGGCCTCGTCGGTGACCTCGGTGACCAGCTCGAAGTCGGACTTGCCGGCGGCCTCGGTCTCGGCGAGCACCCGGGCGATGGTGTCCTCGGTGAGGCTCGCCCGCGCGGTGACGTCGGTGGTGGCCGGGCGCAGGAAGTCGATGGTGAGCTGCTTGACGAGCGGCACGGCGTTCTCCAGCACGAGCGAGGTGCTGGCGAAGAGGCCGCCGAGCACCTCGGCGACCGAGAACAGCGAGCCGGCGTAGATCGCACCGAAGTGGTTGACGTTCGGCCCGGCCGGGATCCGCGCGGCGACGGTCGTCCGGCCGGCCTCGACGACCTCGACCTGCATCGCGTCGAAGACCGGGATCATGGTCCGCACGTAGGCGGTGAGTTCCTCGGGGGTGGCCACCGGGTCAACGTAGTGGATGCCGCGCCGACGTCAGGGACGGGCGTCAGGCGACGTCGTACGTCGCGCTGGACCGGCGCGGGTGGTCCGAGCCCTCGAGCAGCACGTCCACCACGCGGTCGACGTCGTCGGTCATCGGGACGTGGCCGCAGCCGCGCAGCGTGATGTGGGTGGCGTGCGGCAGCGCCTTGCGGGCGAGCCGGGCCTGGTACGGCAGCAGGACCAGGTCGCGCGAGCCCCAGGCGACGGTCACCGGGATGCTCGGGTCGATGGTGCGCTCGAAGCGCGGGCCGCCGTCCATGATCGTGCGCAGCGCCGGCTTGGCGGCGACCAGGCCACGCGCGTCGCCCACGGCCTGCTCGTAGCCGAGGCGGCCGCCACGGGTCATCAGCATCCCCATCGCCAGGTTGCGGCCGATGGGGGTGCGCAGCACGGCGGGGGCGAACGGCTGGAGCGCGGTCGCGGTGCCCGTGAGCGCCACGAACACCGCGCGGATGTAGAGGAACTCGAGGTCGTTGCGCCAGAAGCCCGCCGGCGCGAGGGTGGTCGCGCTGCTGACCAGGTCGTCGGCCGCGGCCTCGAGCGCGATCCGGCCGCCCAGGGAGTTGCCGGCGATGTGCGGACGGTCGAGGCCGAGCTCGGCGAAGAAGTCCTCGAGGATGCCGCGCAGCTGCTCCTTCACGGGCCGCCCGTCGGGCACGAGCGCCGGGGACTCACCGTGGCCGGGCAGGTCGAGCAGGATCACCTCGCGGTGCTCGGCGAGCCGGTCGACCAGCGGGTACCACGCCTGTCGTCGATGCCCGATCCCGTGGACCAGGACGAGGGGTTCTCCCGAGCCGAAGCGTTCGTGGGCGAGCATCGTGACCTCGTTTCCGCGCACCGACGCTGGTGCGACTGTGTGCAACTGGCAGTTGCGGATACCGACAGTAGGTCCGGCCGCTAGCTGCGCGCAAGCACCTTGCTCGCCGCCCGGACCGTGACCCGGGTCACAACATATAACTCAGGTTACGCGCCCGGCAGGCGGGTCCCGGCGGGCGGACGCGCGGCGTCACCGGATGCGGGAACGCCGACTCCACCGAACCGTCGAGACGTCACTTGTGGCCGGCCGAATGGTCACCTGTGGCCGGTCGAGTGGTCAGTTGTGGCCGGTCGAGAAGTCAGTTCCGGCCCGGCGAGTGGTCGGATCCGGTCGGTCGAGGCGTCACTCCCCGCGCGGCCGGGCCCTGACGTCGTACGGCGGCGGGGCTGCTCGCCGTACGTGACCTCTCGAAGGGCCACAACTGACGTCTCGACGAGCCACAACTGACGCCTCGACGAGCCACAAGTGACGCTTCGACGGGCCACAAGTGACGTCTCGACGGGCCAGACGAGCCGGGGAGGTGTCCTGGCCGGAGGAGCGGGTCCCCCAACCAGCGGCTCGCCCGGCCAGGACGAGACCCCGCCGGACGGTGGGCCGTCCGGCGGGGCCGTGGCGGGCCGCAGCCGTGGGACACGAGGACTGCGACCCGGCCGTCATTCGGCCGGTGGGAATCAGCCGAAGGACGAGTCAGCGTGTGCCTCCGCGACCATCACCTCGATGCCCGGGCCCAGGGGGAGCAGGGCGTTGGCGACCGTGACCACCACGCGCAGCGCGCGGACGGTGATCCCGCTGTGCGGCGTGCCGGAGCAGCTGTGGGTGGCCGCTCCCCCGCCGTCACAGAACTGCTCGTTGAGGACGATGAAGCCGATGCCCGGCAGGGTGTAGGTGGTGTTGGGCGCCGGGTTCAGCCCGACGGGCACCCCCAGGACCTCGAGGTCGACCAGTGTCGTGCCGGCGTCGGTGGACGTCGACCCGGACGGACCCGCGGTGGACCTGGCCTCGGACCTGACGGCGGTCGCCGAGACCACGCACCTGGCGTCCGTGAGCCGCAGGACGCAGAGGGGTCCGGACCCGTCGCCGGCGACCTCGGCCCAGCTGCGCGACGTGGCGCCGGAGGTGGTCAGGGCGCCGCTGGTGGCGGTGTCCGCGACCTTGGCCCCGGCGATCCCCGGGAGCGCCACGCCCACGACCTGCTCGGTCTCGTTGCCGCCCAGGGGCGAGATCTGCACGTAGCCCTGGAGCAGGTCGGCCAGCAGCACGTTGGTGCCCAGGCGGGCGGCGTAGGCGTGGCCGCTGACGGACCGCTTGGACTGGTTGGCGCACAGCGGGGTCTTCGGGAACTCGCTGTGCGCCGTCGCCTCGCCGACCTTGATCTCGACAGCCTGGAGCCCGAGCAGGACGCCGGTGATCTTGACGTGGATCGCCGTGACGCTGGCGTCGGCGACGTACTTGCCGCCCTTCTCCGAGATCGACGTCGAGCGCTCGTTGATCGCGATGTAGCTGTTCTTGCCGAAGATCGCGGCGTTGAGCGGGATCGTCGTCGTCTGGTTGAGGTTCACCGGCGTCTCCAGACCGAGGACCTTCAGGCTCTGGATCGTCGACCCGGTCGTGCTCGCCGTCGAGTAACCGCCGTTGGCCGTGGTCGACGCGACCGCGCGGACCGTGCCGGTCTCGACGGTGCAGACGCCCGCCACCGGGACCAGGCAGACGCCGGCGACCTCGGAAGTCGTGGTCTGCCGGGTCTCCGCCGGGGCGGCGGTGACCGAGCTGTTGCTGGTGGTCGACAGCACGCCGGCCGAGAGGATGGCCCCGTTGGCCGGCAGCTTCAGTGCCGCGACCGCGTCACTGTCCGTGGACGGCCCGCCGAGGCCGGACTGGCTGCTCACCGACTCGCTGAGGACCACCGTTGCCTTGTCCTTGATGATCACCGACAGCAGGTTGGTCACCAGGGTCAGCAGGCCCGACGCCCTCACCTCGAGGCCGACCGCCGTGCCGTTCGACTTCGCGCCGGCCGGGTTGGGCTGCGGGCTGACGAGGTCGGAGGTGACGTTCGAGCTGACGTCCGCGCCGTTGGCCAGGGACATCCGGGCCTGGTTCGGCACGGTGCAGACGGCGTTGTTGGTCACCTTGACCACCAGCCTGACCGACCCGGTGCCGCCACGCGGGGCGATCGAGCCGACGTTCCAGCTCGCCGTCGGTACGGCGCCCACGACCGTGCAGCCTCCGGTGCACGACACGAAGCCGGTGCCACCGGGGATCGCGTCGGTGAGCACGGCACCCAGTGCCTCCGCGGGTCCGTGGTTGGTCCAGGTGATCGTGTAGGTGAGCACCTGGTCGCCGTTGGACCGGACGTCGACGGACGACGTCTTGGTGAGGGTGACGTCCGGGGTGGCCGCGACGCAGCCGGTCACGCCGCCCGTGGCCCCGCTGGCCAGCAGGACACCGTTGCTGATCGCGAAGGTGCCGGGCTGGCACCCGTTGCCGCCGGAGGTGCCGGTGAAGGTCTCCGGGACGGTCGCGGTGTAGGTGAACACCTTGCTGCCACCGGCCGCGATGGTGCCGGTCTCGCAGGTGAGCTTCCCGTCGGCCTTGGTGCAGCCGTCCGGGACGGTCGGGTCGAGCCGGTCGTCGTAGTCGTCGGTGAAGCTCGTCGAGCCGGCCGCCGAGCCGTCGTTGGTGACGGTCACGGTGTAGGTGACCTCCTGGCCCGGGTCGAGGGTCGTGTCGCTCATCTCCTTGGCGACGCTCAGGTCCGGCGCTGCCGGGACGCAGACCGTCTTCGACGCGACCTCGGCGCCCTGGATGGTGACCGAGTTGACGACGCCGTACTCACCGGGTGCGCAGGGCGCCACCCCCGCCTCGCCGTCGTACGACGACGGGAGCTCGGCGGTGTACTCGAAGACCTGGTGGTCGCCGCCTGCGATGGTGCCGGTCGTGCAGGTGAGCACGCCGTCGCCCTGCTCGCAACCGTCGGGGACGGTCGGGGTGAGCCGGTCGTCGTAGTCGTCGACGAAGGTGGTCGACCCGGCCGCGGCACCGGTGTTGGTGACCGTGATCGTGTAGGTCACCTCGTCGCCGGGCTCGGCCAGTGCCTTGTCGACGCTCTTGGTCACGACGAGCTCGGTCCGCGCGTCCACGCACACCACGTCGGCTACCGAGCCGCCGCCCGCGAGGGTGGCGACGTTGCGGACCGGGTAGGCGGGCGGCGTGCAGGCCTCGGCGTCGGGGTCGCCGGTGTAGGTGGCCGGCAGGACCGCGTCGTAGCTGTAGGTGATGCTCTCGCCGGCCGCCAGGACGGGGGTCTCGCAACGCAGCTCGTGCGTGCCCACCAGCTCGCAGCCGTCGGGGGCCTCGGTGATCTCGGCCTCGGAGACGTCGGTCCACGTCGTGGAGCCCGCGGCCTCGCCGGTGTTGCGCACCACCACCTGGTAGGTCACGTCACCGCCGGGGCTGGCGACCTCGAGGTCGGCCTCCTTGCTGATCTCGAACGCCGGCGCGGCGCTCACGCAGACCTCGACGGTGTGCGAGCTGTCACCGGCCTCGGCGGTGTTGAGGACCGAGAACCGGCCGTCGGCGCAGTCACCCTGCTCGGCCCCGGCCGCGAAGGACGCGGGCATCGCGACGGTGTAGGCGAACGTCTGCGAGTCACCGGGGTCGAGACGGGTGGTCGTGCAGCCGAAGACACCACCCGACGGCGCACAGTCGTTGCCCTCGGGGTCCGACACGGCGATCGGCGGGTCGAGCCGCTCGTCGTACTCGTCGGTGAAGGTCGTGCTGCCCGGCGCCTCGCCGGTGTTGGTGACCGTGATCGTGTAGGTCACCGGGTCGCCCGCCGCAACGCTCGTGGAGCTGGCCTCCTTGGTGACGAGGAAGCCCGGCTCCGCGGGCACGCACACGTCGGCGTCCGCGACGGTGGTGCCGGAGATCCGCACCCGGTTGGCCACCTGGAACTCGCCGGGCTCGCACGTGCCGGTGCGGGACTCCCCGGTGAACGAGGTCGGCAGCGTCGCCGAGTAGGTGAACACCTGGGTGCCGCCGTTGGCTGCGACGACCCCCGTGGTGCAGGTCAGCTTGCCGTCGGCCTTCTCGCAGCCGGCCGGCACGGTCGGGTCGAGCCGGTCGTCGAAGTCGTCGACGAAGGTCGTCGACCCGGAGCTCGTGCCGCTGTTGGTGACGGTGATCGTGTACGACACCTCGGCGCCGGGTGCCACCTCACCGTCGACCTCGGCCGTCTTCACCACGCCGAAGTCCGGCGTCGCCCCGACGCAGAAGGTGACGTCGCCCCGCGCCCCGTCGGCGAGCTCGACCAGGTTGTGGATGCGGAACGTGCCGGGCTCGCAGGTGCCCTCACCACCGGGGCCGTCGAAGGCGGCCGGCAGCGTGGCGACGTAGGTGAAGGTCTGCGACCCGCCGGCCGGGATGACGCCGGTGTCGCAGGAGAAGGCGCCGTCGGTGGCCTCGCAGTCGTCGCCCTCCGGGTCGGACGTCGCGGTGCCGACGGTGACCCGGTCGTCGACGTCGTCGGTGAACGACGTGGCCCCTGCGGCCGTGCCGCCGTTGGTGACCGTGATCGTGTAGGTCACCGTGCCGCCCGGCTCCAGCGGGCCATCGGCCTCGTAGGACTTCGCCACGCTGAACGCGGGCGCCGCCGGGACGCAGACGGAGACGTCGGCGTCGGCGCCGTCGCTCAGCTCGACCGCGTTGGCGACCTCGTAGCTGCCCGGTGCGCAGGCTCCCCGGTCGCCGGCGAAGGTCGCCGGCAGGGTGACGTCGTAGGTGAACACCTGCGACTCACCGGCCGGGATCACGCCGGTCGCGCACTGCAGCACCTTGTCGTCGTCACCGACGACGGAGCAGGTCCCCGTGTCCGGGGCGCTCGTGATGGCGGACGGCGTCAGCCGGTCGTCGAAGTCGTCCTCGAAGGCCGTGGCGCCCGCAGCGTCGCCCTCGTTGGTGACGGTGATCGTGTAGGTGACCTGCTGCCTGGGCTGCGGCGTGGTGTCGCTGACCGCCTTCGTCACCGTGTACGACGGTGCGGCAGCCACGCAGAGCTCGACGGCTGCGCCGGGGCCCTCGGCCAGGGAGGCGGTGTTGCCGATCGGGTAGCTCCCCTGGGCACACTCGCCGCCGCCCGAGGTGGGGCCGAAGGTCGCCGGCACGACAGCGGTGTAGGTGAAGCTGACCGGGTCGCCGGCGGCGACCTCACCGGTCTCGCAGGTGAAGCTCGCGGGGCCGGGGCCGGCCTCGCAGTCGTCCGGCAGCGTGACGTCCATCCGGGCGTCGTACTCGTCGGTGAAGCTGGTGGACCCGGCTGCCTTGCCCGTGTTGGTGACGGTGACCGTGTAGGTCACCGTCGCGCCGGGCTCCGGGCTGGCGTCGTCCACGGACTTCGCGATCTCGAAGTCGGCGGCGGCGCCGACGCAGACCGTGCTGTCCGCCGCCTGGGCGTTGGCCAGGGCGACCGCGTTCAGGACCGGGTAGGTGCCGGGCTCGCAGCCCTCGCCACCGGACGGGCCGCTGAAGGAGGTCGGCATCGCGGCGCTGTAGGTGAAGGTCTGCGAACCGCCGGCCGGGATCGTCCCGGTCGTGCAGTCGAGGACCTTGTTGCCCTCGTCGGTGGTCGGCTCGCAGTCCGCGCCGGTCGGGGCCGACGTCGCAGTCGACGGCGAGAGCCGGTCGTCGAAGTCGTCACGGAAGGTGGTCGACCCGGCCGCCTGGCCGTTGTTGGTGACGGTGACCGTGTAGGTCACCTCCTGGCCCGGCGTCGCGACGGCGTCGTCGACGGTCTTGGTGACCTCGAACTGCGGGTCGGCCTGGACGCACAGCGTCACGACGGCCGGCGTGCCGCCGGGGAGCGCCGCCGTGTTGGCGACCGGGTAGGTGCTGCCGGTGCAGCCGTCACCACCGGGAGCGCCCGAGAACGTGGCGGGCATGGTGGCGGTGTAGGTGAACGCCTGCGAGCCACCGGCCGGGATGGTCCCGGTGGTGCAGCTGAAGAGCTCGTTGCCGCCGCTGGCCGTCGGCGCACAGTCGTTGCTGGACGGCGCCGAGACGGCGGTGCTGGGCGCGAGCCGGTCGTCGAAGTCGTCGGTGAAGGTGGTGGACCCGCTGGCCTTGCCGGAGTTCGTGACGGTCACGGTGTAGGTCACCGTGTCACCGGCTCCCACCCCCGAGGCGGGGGAAGCGGTCTTGGTGATGCTGAACTGCGGGCTCGCGGCGACGCACACGGTCACGACCGGCGCGGCGGTGCCGTCGACGAGCGTGGCCCGGTTGCGGACCGGGTGCTGGCCGACCTCGCAGCCGCCTCCACCGCCGGCCCCGCTGAAGGTGGCGGGCATGTCCGCGGTGTAGGTGAACACCTGCTGCTCACCGCCGGCGATGGAGCCCGAGGTGCACTGCAGGACCTTGTTGCCGCTGACCGTGGCGGGCGTGCAGCTCCCACCCGAGGCCGGGGTGGGCGTCACCGCGGACGGGGTGACGGCGTCGTCGAAGTCGTCGGTGAACGACGTGGATCCTGCGGTGCCGCCGGTGTTCGTCACCGTGATCGTGTAGGTGACCTGCTGGCCGGGGACGGCCGCGGTCGTGCTCGCGGTCTTGGTGATGGCGAAGGCGGCCGGCGGCAGCGGCTGCGTGGCGTTGGCCTGGATGGTGTTGGCCATCGCGCCGGTGCTCTTGCCGTCGAGCTTCTCCAGCTTGAAGGCGTAGGGGCCACCGCTGACGTTGCTCGCGCCGAGGCCCTGGCCCCAGGCGCGGACGTAGCTGTCCGGGCCGCCGACGGCCAGGTGCCCGCCGAAGAGGAGCACGGCCTGGCGGGCCGTGCCCGGCGTGGGGTTGCGGAAGGTGAGGGTGACGGTGACCAGGTCGTCGCCGCCGGCGGGCGCGCTGTGCGGGCCCACGGAGTCGCTGACCAGGACGCCGCCGTACATGGTCCACTCGCGGTCGGCGTCGGGCAGGTCGTGGTCGGAGACGAGCTGGGAGATGCCCGCGCCGGACGGCGGGACCGTAGCTGCGTCGGTCGCCATCGGCAGCGTGGACGGCGGGTCCGCGCAGAGGGACGCCGACAGGCCCTGGCAGGGATCGGCGTCCTCCACGGTGTGGTTCCACGTCGCCATCGAGTCGTAGGCGTGGATGCTGCCCTTGCGGTCCTGGTAGGTGAAGGTCAGCGTGTGCTCGAGGTTGTCGGCCGGCAGGTTGATGACCGCCCGGTGCGGGACGACGTCGTCCTCGCGGAAGTGCGAGTTGCTGCCCTGGATCGCACCGTTGATCCAGCCGCCGGCGCACGTGGTCGCCGTGCCGGCGCCGTTCGCACACTGGTTGAACGCGGCGACGGTCGCGTCCGCCGCGGTTGCTGGCGGCGACGACGCGACGGTGAGACCCGCCGCTGCCATCGCGCCGACGATGAGAAGACGCACGCCAAGCATATGAAAAGCCCCCATGACTCGGTTGTGCGGCCACCCGAGTGCCTGTTGCTCCAGCGAGGGAGACGCTGGTGCCGGGTCCCCCCACGAGACCCGTGGACGACCCTAGGGAGAGATCCCGGATCTGGTGAGCCCTTTGATATAGGCATTGACTTCCGGCCCACGGCGGTGCTACGGCTGGCGCCCATGGCCCGGATGTCCGACCTCGAGTCCGTCTTCTGCCGGACGGCGCTGTGGCGCGCCTGGGCGCGTCGCGCCGTCCTGCCGCGGGTGCTGCCGCGCGGCCTCTCCGGCGAGGTGCTCGAGATCGGTTGCGGCAGCGGTGCGATGGCCGCGGAGGTGCTGCGCTCGGTGCCGGACATCGAGCGGTACGTCGCCACGGACGTCGACCCGGCGATGGTGGCCCGCGCTCGACGCGAGCTCGGAGAATTCGCCGCACGTGCGGAGGTCCTGGAGGTCGACGCCGCCGGGCTCCCGTTCGCCGACGCGTCGTTCGACGCAGTCGTCAGCTGGCTGATGCTGCACCACACCATCACGTGGGAGCAGGTGCTGGCCGACGCGGCTCGCGTGCTGCGCCCGGGCGGGCTGCTGGCGGGCTACGACCTGCCGGACTCGCGGCAGAGCCGCGTCGTGCACCGGCTCACCCGCTCGACGGTGCGCATGGTCGCCGCGGACGACCTCGCCGCCGAGCTGCGGGGCCTGGGCCTGTCCGACATCGAGGTACGACCGCTCGGGGTCGCTGGCGCGTACGGGTTCTCCGCCCGTCGCTGAGCCCGCCTGCCGGCCCGCGCGTCAGGGTGCGGGCGTGAGCGGCTGCACGCGGCGGAAGCCGCTGCGGTGGAACACCAGCGGTTCCTGCAGGCTGGCGTGGTCGACGTGTGCGACGGCGTGCAGCTCGAGCAGGACGAGCACGTGGTCACCGGCCTCGACCTCGCGGTAGATCGTGCAGTCGAACTGCGCGAGTCCGTCGTCGACGAAGAGCGCCCCCTCCGGGGTGACCGAGTGGCCGAGGCCGTCGAAGCGGGCCCCCACCGGGCCGGCCAGCTGGCGGCACACCTGGTCGTGGTGGTCTGCGAGCACGGTCACGCCGAGGTGCGGCGCGGTGCGCAGGTCGGGCCAGGTCTTCGACGCGGCAGCGAGGTTCACCGACACCAGCGGCGGATCGAGGCTGACCGTCGTGAACGAGCTCGCGGCCAGGCCCAGCGGGCGGCCGTCGACCTCGGCCGCGACGGCCACCACCCCGCTGGGGAAGAAGCCGAAGGCCTGGCGCAGGCGCGCCGGGTCGAGGTCCTGGTTGGTCGCCAGCGCGGTCATCGGGCTGCCCCTGCGAGCGGCCCGACCACGTCCGGCAGCTCCGGGCCGAGCCTGAGCGACTCGAGGAAGAGCACGATGGTCGCGGCGACCGATCGGTGCGGTGCGTCGTTGAGGACGTCGTGCCGCCCGCCGTTGACCACGCGCACCCGGACGTCCGGGACGCCGTCGTACAGGGCGAGGGCGTCGGCGACGGGCGTGACCGGGTCGTCCGTGCCGTGCAGGAGCAGCACGGGCTTGCCGGGGGCGTCCGGCGCGACCGACGTCCACGGCAGCGGCTGGTCGAGCCCGCCGCGGGCGAAGTCCTCGTCGGTCGAGATCACGCGGCGGTGGACCGGGCACGCCGAGCGCGCCTCGACCTCCGCGTCCCACGACTCGACGCCGGCCGAGGTCGGCAGGGCGAGACCGGCGAGCACCACCGCGTCGACGCCGAGCGTCGGCGCGAGCAGGGCGGCGAGGGTCGCGCCGGCGTCGGTGCCGACGAGCACCGTGGGGCCGGGCAGGGACTCGTCCGCGAGCAGCTTCTCCACCAGGACCCGCGTGGCGTCGGGGTCCTCGAGGTCGAGGGGCACCAGACGCACGCGCCAGGCGTCGGCGGAGATGCGGCGCCCGAAGCGCTCGTACGACGCAGGGGTCTCACCGCGGCCGGGCAGGACGACCAGGGTCCCCCGCGGGGTGCCCCCGGTGGGCTCGTTCCAGGCTGTGACGGTCATCGGTCCTCTCCTCCAGAGCGGGCCCACGTGGACGTGAACCAGTGCACGGCCCCGGTCTCGGGGTCGTAGGAACGGCGCGGCAGCGTGCCGATGTCGGCGCCGTAGACGTGGATCCCGACGACCGGCACGTCGCCGCCGCAGCGGACCTGGTGCACGTCGTCGTCGGTCGTGCAGCACACGGTGACCTGTCCGGCCGTCCACTCGTCGGTGCCGAGCTCGACCAGCGGGACGTCGGGCTGGGCGGGCTTCTCGAAGCGGGTCTCCACCTCGGTGCCGCTGTGGATGCCGACGACCCCCCAGGTCTCGTGGCCGTGGACCGGGGTGCCCTGGCCGACGTTCCAGACCGCGCTCGCGATCGAGAAGGAGCCGTCGGCGGCGACGTGGAGCGGGTACATCACGTACCGCTCGGGGTCCGGACGGGTCTTGTCGGGCGGGAGCTCGAAGCCCTCCGCGAGGGTCCGCTCGAGGTCGTCGCGCACGGCGGCGGTCAGGGCCTGCTCGTCGAGGCCGGACGCGACGAGCGCGGTGACGCGCTCGGCGAACGCGGCGAGCGCGGGGACCTCGCTGGTCACCGGGACGGTCGGGAGCTGGGTCATGCGATCTCCTTGGTGGGGGTCAGGCCGGCGTAGGCAGCGATGCGGTCCCGCAGGCCCGGTACGACGACCGAGCGGGCCAGCGAGGCGAGGGCGGCGTCGCGGTCCTGCTGGCCGGCGCCGGCGCGTGCGGCGGCGAGCAGCGCGGGCCGCGAGTCCGGGCTGGTCCTGGACCAGTCGACGAGGACGCGGTCGAGGTCGGCCGGGGTGCCGGTGACCAGGGGACCCGCGTCCATTGCCGCCACGACGGCGCCACCGCTCCACGCGACGGTGCCGGTGAGCGCAGCCAGCCGGGCGGTGCCGAGCACGACGCCGAAGGCGGCGCCGGGGAAGCGGAAGGTGGCGCGCGGGCCGGCGAGCCGGTGGTCGCAGGCCGCGGCGAGGTCGGCGCCCGCACCGACGGCCGCGCCCTCGACGACCGCGACCGTCAGGTGCGGCGCGGAGAGGAGCCGCTCGAGCAGCAGCCCGATCCGCAGGAAGCGCCCGGCGAGCGCGGCGTCGGTCTGGTGCTCGAGCCCGGCGAGGTCGAAGCCGGCCGCGAAGTGGCGGTCGTTGCCGCGCAGGACGAGGGCGAGCGGACGGGCGCAGGCGGCCTCGTCGACGACGGCGAGGAGGTCCTCGACCAGGTCGGCCGACAGCGCGTTGGCGCGGTGCGGCCGGTCGAGGGTGAGCGTCCAGGCCTGCCCGCGGTCGACGTGGAGGCTCACTGGACTACCTTCCTCGTGTCGGCGGTCCTGGACGGGCCGCTGATGCACCCCAGGTGCCGTCGGGTCACTGCCCTGCTCGCTCGACCCCTTGAGGTCCACGATGAGTTCTGCAGGGCCCGGCGGTCACCCGGGACGCCGTGATCGTCGACAGGGCTGTGCGCCAAGGCCGACCGGATGGCTGGCTGGGAGCGCCGATCAGTGAGCTGACAGACAGATGCGTCCCGGCACCAAGACGAGGGTGCCTCCCCACTGGGTCTA
>NZ_JAER01000043.1 GCF_000519005.1 Nocardioides sp. J54
GCCGAAGACTTGCCACAACAAACCCCCAACACACACCAACAACACGTGCCTGACACGTGGATTCCAAACAGGGGCAACACACCGCACGCGTCCACTAACAAGATCCAACCCCCACCAGGGACGGACCACCCACCACCAGCCCGAGCAATCGGAACCTGGGCGGCACCGGTCCGACGGCCCGAACAGGGGTTCATAGAGTTACGGCGGCCATAGCGGCAGGGAAACACCCGGTCCCATCCCGAACCCGGAAGTTAAGCCTGCCAGCGCCGATGGTACTGCAACCGAGAGGATGTGGGAGAGTAGGACGCCGCCGGACAAACATTCCAGTAGAGGCCACCCCATGGGTGGCCTCTACTGTGTTTTCGGGACAGACTTCTCTCATCTCAATAGCGATCTCAGACGGAGCAGGTGCACGAACGTGGCAGACCAGCGTGGTGGACGCCGGGACGGCGGTTCTCGGCAGGGTGGCCCTCGCCAGGGGCAGGGCGGCAGCCGAGGCGGAGCGGGTGCGTCCCGCGGCGACGGCAAGGGTCGCGGCAGCTCCGGACGGGATCGCAAGCCGTTCGAGCGCAAGGACGGCGACCGCAAGCCGGCCGGCGCCCGGGGCGGCCAGGGGCGCGGCAAGCCTGCCGGTCAGGGTGAGCGCCGCGGTGGCGAGTCCCGCCGCGAGCGGCCCGAACGGACCGCGTCGCAGGCTGTCTACGACGGCCCGCCGCTGCCCGACGACATCACCGGCAGCGAGCTGGACGCCTCGGTGCGCGCCCAGCTGCGCAGCCTCCCGGAGAAGCTCGCACTGCGCGTGGCGCGCCACCTCGCCGCCGCCGGCCAGCTCGTCGACGACGACCCGGAGACGGCGTACCAGCACACCCTGGCCGCCAAGGCCCGCGCGTCGCGGATCGCGGTCGTGCGTGAGGCCGTCGGCGAGTCGGCCTACGCGGCCGGTCACTACGCCGAGGCGCTCGCGGAGCTGCGTGCGGCGAAGCGGATGAACGGCGCGACGGCCTACCTGCCGATCATGGCGGACTGCCACCGCGCGCTGGGGAACCCCACCCGTGCCCTCGAGCTCGCCAAGAGCCCGTCCGTCGCGAAGTTCCCCTCGGCTGCCAAGGCGGAGATGACCATCGTCGAGGCCGGCGCCCGCCGCGACCTCGGTCAGATGGACGCCGCGCTGCGCACGCTCGAGGTCTCGCCGCTCAACAGCAAGAGCCGCGAGCCGTGGGTGGTGCGCCTGCGCTACGCCTACGCGGACACCCTCGAGGCCGCCGGCCGGCTCAACGACGCCCTCACCTGGTTCCACAAGACCAACGCGATCGACTCCGAGGAGGTCACCGACGCGGCCGACCGCGCCGTGTCCCTCGAGAAGCGGGTCGACCGGGACTGAGGACCGCCGCAGCGGCCTACTCGGTCGGCTGGGTCGGGTCCGGGCGTGCGCTGAAGGTGACGATCGCCTGCTCCGCGCCCGCCGGCTTGGTGTCCCAGCGGACGTCCTCGCGGAACGCGATCCGGACCTGGTCGACGACGGCAACCACCGGTGCGTCGGCCTCGAGCCTGAGGACCACCGAGTCTCCGGTGACCAGTCGCTGGCCCTCGGGGTTCACCAGCTCGGAGCAGAACTGCTCGGGGCGGGTCGTCACGCCCACGGTGCCGCGTCGGCACAGCAGGGGAGTGATCTCGAGGTCGGCGCTCGTGGTGGCGTGCACCTTCACCCCGGAGACGCGCAGCGTGCGGTCGAAGCCCTCCGAGGCGCTGAACATGCCGACGTAGAGCGGCGTGCCGACGACCCCGGGGGCGCTGACCGTCTTGCCGGTGGTCGGCAGGTCCTCGGGCGTCATGGCGTACCAGACGAACCAGCCGAGGAGCAGGAGCACGCCGGCCGCGGCGATGAGCAGGCGACCGGTGCGCGACTGGAGCGAGATCCGGGGGAGCGGGGGCTCGTCGAGTCCGTTGCCGGTGCGCGCGACCGTCTCCCGGGTGCGGCGGGAACGCGGCGCAGGCCGCTCGGCAGGACGTTTGCGGGAGGGCTTCTCCGCCCGTCGTCGGCCTGGCTGGCGGGTGGTGTCGGGCGCGATTCCCCCGTCGGTCATGGTCGAACCTTAGGACACCGGTACGCGCAGTGGGTGCACGTGTCACACTCCTGCGCATGACCTTCCCGGCGGTGCGGATCCCGGAGCAGCCCAAGCGCCCCACCCTCGAGGGCAACGTCGCGGTCCGCGACGGCCGGCGCCTCAGCTTCGCGGAGTACGGCTCGCCGCGCGGCCCGGCGCTCGTGTGGATGCACGGGACCCCCGGAGCCCGGCGCCAGATCCCGGTCGACGCCCGCCGGTACGCCGAGGAGGCGGGCATCCGGATCATCGGCATCGACCGGCCCGGGATCGGCTCCTCCACGCCGCACCTCTACCCGAACATCCTCGACTGGACCGAGGACCTCGTGCTGCTGCTCGAGGCGCTGGCGATCGAGGACCTGTCCGTCGTCGGTCTCTCCGGTGGTGGTCCCTACGCCCTGGCGGCCGGCGTCGCGCTGCCCGACCGCGTGCACGGCGTCGGCGTGCTCGGCGGCGTCGCGCCCACCCGCGGCGCCGACGCGGCCGACGGCGGGCCGATCCAGCTGGCCGTGCACGCAGCGCCGCTGATCTCGGCGGCCCGGGTGCCGCTCGGGGTCGCGCTCACCGGTGTGATCCGGGGCGTGAAGCCGCTGGCCGGCCCTGCCCTCGACCTCTACGCCGCCGTGCAGCCGCCCGGTGACAAGACCCTGCTCGGCCGGCCCGAGTTCAAGGCGATGTTCCTCGACGACCTGCTCAACGGCAGCCGGTTCCAGACCTCCGCCCCGCTGTCGGACCTCGTGCTGTTCACCCGCGACTGGGGCTTCCGGCTCGAGGACGTGAAGGTGCCCGTGCGCTGGTGGCACGGCGACGACGACCACATCGTGCCCTTCCGGCACGGTCAGCACTGCGTCGAGCGCCTCCCGGACGCGACGATGACGGTCATCGACGGGGAGAGCCACCTGGGCGGCCTCGGTGTCGCGAAGCAGGTCATGGACGAGCTGATCGGGCTGCGCCCGGCAGCCGGGTCGGGCGAGTAGTCCAGGACACACGGCCGGATCACTGGTGTCGGCGTGTCCCATGCGACACAATGGTCACCACAACCACACAATTGTCGCTCATGACGGATGCTGCTGGCTCCGGGACTGCGACCGCTTCCGAGGAGACCGCTGGGGAAGGCGTATCTCGCGCCGGAGGTAGGGAGAAGTCGAGGAGTTCGTGGTGACCGGAAGCATGAGTGCAACCAGGGGCGTGTTCTACGTCCACTCTGCGCCGTCCGCGCTGTGCCCTCACATCGAGTGGGCCGTGGGTGGCGTTCTCGGCGTGCCCGTGAACCCGCACTGGACGCCGCAGCCGGCCCAGTCGGGCAGCTACCGCTGCGAGTTCTCGTGGACCGGCAAGGTCGGCGCCGCCGCGGAGATCGCCTCGGCCCTGCGCGGCTGGAACCACCTGCGCTTCGAGGTCACCGAGGAGCCGACCGCGACCACCGAGGGCGCCCGGTTCTCCTACACGCCCGACCTCGGCGTCTTCCACGCGGTCACCGGCCTGCACGGCGACATCATGATCCCCGAGGACCGGCTCAAGGCCGCCGTCGTGCGCGCGGCGATGGGTGAGGTCACCCTCGAGAACGAGATCGACAAGCTGCTCGGCAAGCCCTGGGACGACGAGCTGGAGACCTTCCGGCACGCCGGCGAGGGCGCCCCGGTGCGCTGGCTGCACCAGGTGGTCTGACCGGCGGTCGGGCAGACCGACCCGACGTCGTACCTCCCCGAGACAGAAGAAGGGCCCGGCGCGTTCGCGCCGGGCCCTTCGTGCACCTCGTACGACGTCAGCTCGGCGTCCCGAAGATGACGGCCACGTTGGCGCCACCGAACCCGAAGGAGTTGTTCAACGCAGCGATGTCGCCGAGTGGGAGGTCCCGGACCTTCGTCGCCACGTCGAGCTCGACCTTCGGGTCCTGCTCGTCGAGGTTGATGGTGGGCGGAGCAGTGCGGTGGTGCAGCGCAAGCACCGTCGCGACGCCCTCGAGGGCGCCGGCACCACCGAGGAGGTGGCCGGTCATCGACTTCGTCGCGGAGACCACCAGGTCGTTCGCCGCCGAGCCGAGGACGGCGTGGAGCATGAGCGACTCGGCGACGTCACCCTGCGGGGTGGAGGTCGCGTGGGCGTTCACGTGCTTGATGTCGGACGGCGCGACCCCGGCGTCGTGGACGGCCAGCCGGATGGCGCGGGTGCCGCCGCGGCCCTCCGGGTCGGGCTGCGCGATGTCGTGGGCGTCCGCGGTGATGCCGGTGCCGAGAACCTCGGCGTAGATCCGGGCGCCACGAGCCGTCGCGTGCTCGTAGGACTCAAGCACGAGCGCACCGGCACCCTCGCCGAGCACGAAGCCGTCACGACCGGTGTCGAACGGGCGGGAGACCGTCGTCGGGTCAGCGTCGTTCTTCGACAGGGCCATCATGTTCGCGAACGCGGCGATGGGCAGGGGGTGGATGGCCGCCTCGGTGCCGCCGGCGACCGCGACGTCGACCCGGCCGAGCCGGATCTGGTCGGCGGCCAGCGAGATCGCCTCGTTGCCCGACGCGCACGCCGAGACCGGAGTGTTGACCGGGCCGCGGGCGCCGAGCTTGAGGCTGATGGTCGCGGCCGGGGCGTTGGCCATCAGCATCGGGACGGCGATGGGGGAGACCCGCCGCGGCCCCTTCTCGAGCAGCACCTCGTGGTTGCTGAGCAGCGTCTGGACGCCGCCGATGCCGGAGGCGAAGGCGACGCCGAAGCGCTCGGCGTCGAGGTCCCCGGCCTCCTTGACGCCGTCGAGGCCCGAGTCGGCCCACGCCTCGAGTGCCGCCACCAGCGCGAGCTGGGAGGAGCGGTCGAGGCGGCGGGCGACGACGCGGTCGAGGACCTCGGTCGGGTCCACGGCGGCGGTGCCGCCGATCTTGACCGGGAGACCGTCAGCCATGTCGCCGAGGGGACGGATCCCCGAACGGCCGGCGAGGAGGCCCTCCCAGGTACTGGCGACGTCGCCGCCGAGCGGGCTCGTGGTGCCCAGGCCGGTCACGACGACACGAGTGCGGGACATGGCTGTCGGTCTCCTTCGTGAGTCAGGGGGTGGTGCAGGCGGTGCCGGAGCAGGTGCTCAGGCGGCCTGGTTCTTCTCGATGTAGGCGACGGCGTCGCCCACGGTCTTGAGGTTCTTGACCTCGTCGTCGGGGATGGTGACGCCGAACTTCTCCTCGGCCTCGACCACGACCTCGACCATCGACAGCGAGTCCACGTCGAGGTCGTCGCTGAACGACTTGTCCAGCTGGACGTTCTCGGCCGGGATGCCCGCGACCTCGTTGACGATCTCGGCAAGGGCGGCGCGGATCTCTTCGGTGCTCATCTTCTCTCCAGGGTTGTTGGTGGAACTCGGTGGTCAGGGGATGGTGACGACCTGCGCGGCGTACGCGAGGCCGGCACCGAAGGCGATCAGGAGCGCGAGGTCTCCGGACCTCGCCTCGCCTTCGGCGATCATGCGGTCGAGGGCCAGCGGGATCGACGCGGCGGAGGTGTTGCCGGCGTCGATGATGTCGCGGGCGATCCGGACCGAGTCGGGCAGCTTCAGCGCCCGGGCCATGGTGTCGGTGATCCGGTTGTTGGCCTGGTGGGGGATGAAGCAGTCGAGCTGGTCGGCGGTGATGCCGGCTCGGTCGAGCGCCTGCTGCGCCACCTTGGCCATGCCGTACGACGCCCAGCGGAAGACCTCGTTGCCCTTCATCGACAGGTACGGCATGCCGGAGCCCTGGGCGAGGACGTCGCGCCAGTCCGGGGTGCGGATGTGGTCGTAGTGCTCGCCGTCGGAGCCCCACACGACCGGACCGATGCCGGGGGTCTCGGACGGTCCCACGACGACGGCGCCGGCGCCGTCGGCGAAGATGAACGCCGTGCCCCGGTCGGTCGGGTCGGTGATGTCGGACAGCTTCTCCACGCCGATCACCAGCACGTGGCCGGCGCTGCCGCCGCGCACCATGTCGTTGGCGAGCGCGACGCCGTGGCAGAAGCCGGCGCAGGCCGCGGAGATGTCGAACGCCGCGGGCTGCGTGGTGCCGAGGGCGTGGGCGACTGCGGTCGCCGCCGACGGGGTCTGCAGCAGGTGGCTGACGGTCGCCACGATGACGGCGTCGACCTGCGCGGCCTCGATCCCGGCGTTGGACAGGGCTTCGCGCGACGCGGCGACGGCCATCGAGACGACGGTCTCGTCGTCGCCGGCGAAGCGCCGGGTCCTGATGCCCGAGCGCTGCTGGATCCACTCGTCGCTGGAGTCGATCTGGTCGACGATCTCCGCGTTGGGGACCACACGGGCGGGGCGGTAGGCACCCACGCCGAGGAAGGCAGCGTGGGCAGGTCCGGTCTCGGTGCGCAGTGTTGCGGTCATGCGGGCACCACCTGGTCGGCCGTCGCGTGCTTCTCGCAGAAGGCGCGGGCCTCCTCGAGCTGGTCGGGGTTGTCGAGCGAGAACGTCTCGACGGCCAGGTCGCGGCCGCGGAACCAGCGCTTCGCGATGCCGGTGAGCGTGCCGGACGGCGGCAGCTCCAGCAGGCCGGTGACGCCGAGGTCGGCCATCCGCTCGAGGCAGAGGTCCCAGCGCACCGGGCGGGCGATCTGGCCGACGATCCGGTCGAGGACCTCACGGCCGTCCTCCAGCACCGAGCCGTCGGAGTTGGTGATGAAGGGGACCCGGGCGTCGGCGACGGTGACCGCGGCGGCGAGGGCGGTGACGTGGTCGACGGCCGGGGCCATGTGCGGGGAGTGGAACGCGCCGGCGACCGACAGCGGCCGGGGCCGGGCACCCTTCGGCGCCGCGGCGGCGAACGCCTCGAGCTGCTCGAGCGTGCCGGCGGCGACGACCTGGCCGGGGCCGTTGTCGTTGGCGGGGGTGAGCCCGTGCTCCTCGATCGCCGCGAGCACCTCGTCACGATCGCCGCCGAGGACGGCGGTCATCCCGGTCGGGGTGACCGCAGCGGCGTCGGCCATCGCCCGGCCGCGCTCGCGGACCAGCACCATGGCCTGCTCGTCGCTGAGGACGCCGGCGGCGACGGCGGCGGCGATCTCACCGACGCTGTGGCCGGCGACGGCCGCCGGCGCGGCGCCGAGCCGACCAGCCGCCAGCAGCGCGGAGGCCACGAGGAGGGGCTGGGCGACCTTGGTGTCGCGGATGGTGTCCTCGTCGGCCTCGGTGCCGTGGTGCGCCAGGTCGAGCCCGGCGACGGCGGAGAGCCAGCCGAGGCGCGCGGCACAGGCCGGGTCCTCCAGCCAGGGCGAGAGGAATCCGGGAGTCTGTGCCCCCTGTCCGGGGGCCACGATCACGAGCACGGGTCCAGCCTGCCGGGCACGGGCCCGCGAACGCGCCTGTGCCTCCGACGAACTTGGACCGGCGGCTTTGTAGGGGTCCCACAACCTGCGGCCCGGGCACGGGCGCGGAGGGTCAGACGCCGGCCTGGCGCCCCAGCACGAGGGCGAGCTGCAGCACGAGCGCGTCCCGGGGGACCGACGGGGTCAGCCCGGTCGCGTCGGCTATCTGGCCGAGCCGGTAGCGCACCGTGTTGGCGTGCACGAACAGCGCGCGGGCGGTCGCCTCGATCCCGCCGCCGTTGGCGAAGTAGGCCACCAGGGTCTCGACGAGCTCGCCGCGGGCCTCGGCCAGCGGGCGGTAGAGCTGCTCGACGGCATCGACCCGGGCCGCGTCGTCCCCGGCGAGGATCCGCTCGGGGAGCAGGTCGTGCGCCGAGACCGGGCGGGGAGCGTCGGGCCAGCCGACGGCTGCGCGCAGCGCGCCGAGTGCCACGGCCGCCGAGCGGTGGGCGGTCGCGAGGTCGGCCGCGGTCGGGCCGACGACGACCGGGCCGTCGCCGAAGAGGTCGACCAGCACGGCCGCGTCCTTCTCCGGGGTTCCGACACCGCCGAGGATCACGACGAGCAGGTGGCCCTGCACGGCGCAGAGCGCGTCCAGGCCCCGCTCGCGCGCCTTGCGGCGTACGGCGTCGAAGGCCTCGGTCGGGGCACCTGCTGCCTCGGCGGGCGCGTTGCCGACGACGACCGCGACGTCGCCGCGGGCGGCCCAGCCGACCGCGCTGGCACGGGAGAGCACCGACTCGTCGGTCTCGGCACGCAGCACGGCGTCGACGACGAGCGCCTCGAGGCGGGCGTCCCAGCGGCCACGGACCTCCGCCGCCCGCGCGTACACCTCGGCCGTGGCGAAGGCGACCTCGCGGCCGTAGCGCAGCACCGAGGCGTGCACCTCGTCCATGACGTCCGGCTCGAGCAGCAGCTGGATGTTGCGCTCCACCTCGTCGATCGTGAGCTTGATCAGCTCGACGGTCTGGTGGAGGTCGATGACGCCGGCCATCGCGCGCGGCGCGGCGCCGAAGACCTGGATGACCACCTCGTCGTCGTCCGGGTCGACCCCGCCGCCGTCGGCGAACCAGTCGACGAAGCCCTTCACGCCGGCCTGCACGATCATGCCGACCCAGGAGCGCTCCTCGGCGCCGAGCGAGCGGAACCAGGCGAGGTCGGACTCCATCCGGGCCACGGCCGCGGTGCTCAGGGAGCCGGTCGCCGCCCGCAGCTGCCGGGTGGCGCTCTCGCGGGCCTGGGGTCCGGTCGGCGACATGGCACCAGCGTAGGACCCTCGGCCCCGTCACGGATCGTCCCGGGTGGGTGTCACGCGCGACCACGGTCGTGGTTGAATCGCGCATCACCTGCTAGCAGCCAGCAAGCACCTGCCGGCTCGCCGACGAGGGGGTGCCCATGACGGGAACGACTCACCGCGCCGAGCAGCACGACGACGTGCAGTTCGTCACCATCCACGGCAAGAAGCGCGCCTTCGTGAAGAAGGGCGAGGGGCCGGTCCTCCTGCTCCTGCACGGCCTCGCCTGCGACCACACGACGTGGACGCCGGTGATCGACCGGCTCGCCGAGAAGTACACGGTCGTCGCGCCGGACCTGCTCGGCCACGGCCTCTCCGACAAGCCGCGCGCCGACTACACGCTCGGAGGCTACGCCAACGGCATGCGCGACCTGCTCACCGTGCTGGGCATCGACAAGGTCACCGTCGTCGGCCACAGCTTCGGGGGTGGAGTGGCGATGCAGTTCGCCTACCAGTTCCCCGAGCGCACGCAGCGGGTCATGCTCGTCGCGACCGGGGGCCTCGGGCCGGACGTCACGCCCCTGATCAAGCTGATCCAGGTCCCCGGCTGGTTCCGGGTGATGGGGGCGCTCACCCTGCCCGGCCTGCGCCACCTGGAGACCTTCGCGCTCCGGACCGCGCACGAGTACGGCGGCGTCGGGCCCTTGCGCCCGGTCACCCGCGACCTCGGCGAGATCGCCGACATCGTCGAGTCCTGGAAGGACCGCCGCACCCGGTTCGCGATCCGCCACCTCGTCCGCGCGGTGATCGACTGGCGCGGCCAGATCGTCACGATGGCCGACCGGGCCTACCTCAGCGAGGCGATGCCGATGGCCGTGGTGTGGGGCCAGGACGACCGGGTGATCCCCGTGCGGCACGCGAGCAACGCGGCCGCGCTCGCGCCGGACGTGCGGGTCGAGGTGCTCGCCGACGCGGGCCACTTCCCGCACAAGGACCACCCCGGGGAGTTCGCCCGGATCCTCGACGAGTTCGTCAGCACGACCGAGCCGGCGTCGTACAGCCGCGCGCGGTTCCGGCGCCTGCTCAAGGCCGGTGCGTCCGCAGAGGCGCCGTCACCGGCACCGGTGGTGCGGGTGACGACGCCTGCCTAGCGGCGCACGTCAGGCGTCGCCGCCCTCCTGCTTGCGGTCGGCGACGGCGGTCGGGTCGTCGATCCGGTAGCGCTCGAGCGCCTCCTTCACCCGGCCCGGGTCGATCTCGCCGGCATCGGCGAGGGCGGCCAGGGTCTGGACCACGACCGACTCGGCGTCGACCTGGAAGAACCGGCGGGCGGCGGGGCGGGTGTCGGCGAAGCCGAAGCCGTCGGCGCCGAGCACCCGGTAGTCCGCCGGCACCCACGGCGCGATCTGCAGCGGCACGGCCGTCATGTAGTCCGACACCGCCACGACCGGCGCCTGGGCGTTCGGGCCCTGGCCGAGCGCGTCGGTGACGAACGGCGTGCGGTGCTCCTCGTCGGGGTGCAGGAGGTTCCACTTGTCCGTCTTCACGCCCTCGCGGGCGAGCTCGTTCCACGAGGTGACCGACCAGGTCTCGGCGTGGACGCCCCACTCCTCCGCGAGGATCCGCTTCGCCTCGGCGATCCACGGGAAGCCGACGCCGGAGGCGAGCAGGCGCACCCGCGGGCCCTGCGCACCCTCGTCGGGCGTCGAGACGCGGTACATGCCCTTGAGCAGCGCGGCGACGTCGAGGTCCTCCGGCTCCGCGGGCTGGTCGACCGGCTCGTTGTAGACGGTGAGGTAGAAGATGATGTCCTCGCCCAGCGGGTGCTCCTCGCTGGTGCCGTACATCCGCTCCAGGCCCGAGCGCATGATGTGCCCGACCTCGTAGGCGAACGCGGGGTCGTAGTGCACGACCGCGGGGTTGGTGGCCGCGAGCAGCGGGGAGTGGCCGTCGGCGTGCTGCAGGCCCTCACCCGTCAGCGTCGTGCGGCCGGCCGTCGCGCCGACCAGGAAGCCGCGCGCGAGCTGGTCGGCCATCGCCCAGATCGAGTCACCGGTCCGCTGGAAGCCGAACATCGAGTAGAAGATGTAGAAGGGGATCATCGGCTCGCCGTGGGTGGAGTACGACGACCCGGCGGCGATCGCCGACGCCATCGCGCCGGCCTCCGAGATGCCCTCGTGCAGCAGCTGGCCCTGCGGCGACATCTTGTACTGCAGCAGCATGTTGCGGTCGACCGACTCGAAGGTCTGGCCGGCCGGGTCGTAGACCTTCGCCGACGGGAACATCGAGTCCATGCCGAAGGTGCGGTACTCGTCGGGCGCGATCGGCACGAAGCGCTTGCCGATCTCCGGGTCCTTCATCCAGTCGCGCAGCAGGCGCACCGCGGCCATCGTCGTGGCGACCTTGTGGTTGCCCGCGCCCTTCTTGAGCTCGGCGTACATGGCGTCCCCGGGCAGCCGGGGCGCCTTCGCGCGCACCACGCGGCGGGGGAGCGAGCCGCCCAGCTGGCGGCGCCGCTCCATCATGTACTCCATCTCGGGGGAGTCCTTGCCGGGGTGGAAGAACGGTGCCGTGCCGGTCGCCTCGTAGGCCGTCTCCAGGTCGCGGTCGCTGATGGGCAGGT
Source organism: Nocardioides sp. J54 (assembly GCF_000519005.1). GTDB lineage: Bacteria > Actinomycetota > Actinomycetes > Propionibacteriales > Nocardioidaceae > Nocardioides. The sequence goes on from NZ_JAER01000043.1 coordinate 11,288, forward strand.
AGAGCCGGTCGCGGAACTTCTTCAGGTCGTCCTGGGTCAGCTTCTTCATCTGGTGGGTGGCGTTGCGGCCCTCGAGGGCGTCGATCGTCCACCCCTTCACGGTGTGCGCCAGGATCACCGTCGGCTGGCCGACGGTCTTGGTCGCGGCGTCGAAGGCGGCGTAGACCTTGCGGTAGTCGTGCCCGCCGCGCGGCAGCTTCTCGATCTGCCGGTCGGTCATGTGCTCGACCATCGCGCGCAGGCGCGGGTCCGGGCCGAAGAAGTGCTCGCGGTTGTAGGCGCCGCTCTCGACCGAGAAGGTCTGGAAGGCGCCGTCCGGCGTCGCGTTCATCTTGTTGACCAGCACGCCGTCGACGTCGCGGGCCAGCAGTGCGTCCCACTCGCGGCCCCAGACGACCTTGATGACGTTCCAGCCGGCGCCGCGGAAGTAGGCCTCCAGCTCCTGGATGATCTTGCCGTTGCCGGTGACCGGGCCGTCGAGCTGCTGCAGGTTGCAGTTGATGACCCAGGTGAGGTTGTCGAGCTCCTCGCGCGCGGCGACCCGGATCGCGCCCAGCGACTCGGGCTCGGCCATCTCGCCGTCACCGAGGAAAGCCCACACGTGCTGCTGGCTGGTGTCCTTGATGCCGCGGTTGTGCAGGTAGCGGTTGAACCGCGCCTGGTAGATCGAGTTGATGCCGGTCAGGCCCATCGAGACCGTCGGGAACTCCCAGAAGTCCGGCATCAGCCGCGGGTGCGGGTACGACGGCAGGCCGGCGCCGGGACCGTGCTGGACCTCCTGGCGGAACCGGAACAGCTGCTCCTCGGTCAGCCGGCCCTCGAGGAACGCGCGGGCGTAGATGCCGGGGGAGGCGTGGCCCTGGATGAACAGCTGGTCGCCGCCGCCCGGGTGGTCCTTGCCGCGGAAGAAGTGGTTGAAGCCGACCTCGTACAGCGAGGCGCTCGACTGGTACGTGGCGATGTGGCCGCCGACCTCGAGGCCCTTGCGGTTCGCGCTCGACACCATGACCGCGGCGTTCCACCGGATGAACGCGCGGATCCGGCGCTCGACGTCCTCGTCACCGGGGAACCACGGCTCGCGCTCCGGCGGGATCGTGTTGATGTAGTCGGTGCTGCGCAGCGCCGGGACGCCGACCTGCTTCTGCCGCGCACTCTCGAGCAGGCGGAGCATGACGTACCGGGCGCGCTCACGGCCCCGCTCCTCGACCATGGCGGTGAAGGAGTCGATCCAGTCCTGGGTCTCGTCCGGATCGATGTCCGGCAGCTGGGTGGGCAGACCCTCGTGGATGACCGAGGCGGGGCGGGTGGCCGGGGTGTGGCCGGGGGCTGTGGCGTCGGGGGTGTCGGAGGTCACGTCCCCATCCTTCCACCCGGAGGCCAGCCGCGGAATCTACCCGGGAGTAGCCCCGGTGGCCCTCCGGCCGGTGCCCAGCACACGTCCTGCGGGCCTCCTGCGGGGGTCTCCGCGGCCGCCTCCGGGGGTCCGGAGAGCGAGCCGACCCGCCGCGAGGGTTGCGCGCGCCGCCCCGACTCCGCTGGACTAGGGCCCGTCCCGCAGCAGTCGGGGCTTCGTCGTACCCGAAAAAGCCTGGAGGAAGCACCGTGACTTCGACCGCCCCTGGCGGCACCACCCCGACCGGACCTGCCGATCGGATGGGTCTCAAGCCCGGGATGGTGGTCCAGGAACTCGGCTGGGACAACGACACCGACGACGAGCTCCGGATCGCGATCGAGGACGCGATCGACGGGGACATGGTCGACGGCGACTACGGCAACGTGGTCGACGCGGTCGTGCTGTGGTGGCGCGACGACGACGGTGACCTGGTCGACGGGCTCGTCGACTCGCTGACCGACCTCGTCGGCGGCGGCGTGATCTGGCTGCTGACGCCCAAGATCGGGCGCCCCGGGGCGGTGGACGCGGCCGACATCGCCGAGGCCGCGCCGATCGCCGGTCTCGCGCAGACCACGGCGGTCACGGTGAGCAAGGACTGGGCCGCGACGAAGCTGGTCGCCCCCAAGTCGGTCTCCTGAGTCACTGCGACACCGCGTCCCATACCCTGATCCGCATGGGGAAGATCGCCAGCCGCGTCACCGACGCGGGCACGAGCCTGAAGATCCTGACCGAGGCCGGCATCGTCCGCCCCTACTCGCCGAGGGTGCTCGGCGGCATGGTCAACGCGCTCCTGAAGTGGAGCACCACCCCGGCCGGCGGCTTCAAGACCATCGCGCTGCGGATGCCGCAGCAGGTGGCGATCATCGACGAGCGCGGCTCGATCACCTTCTCCGAGCTGCAGGAGCGCACCAACGCGCTGGCCCACGGCCTGCGCGCCCGCGGCGTCAGGGCCGGTGACGGCGTCGCCGTCATGTGCCGCAACCACCGCGGCTTCGTCGAGGCATCCATCGCCATCAGCAAGCTCGGCGCGGACGTGCTCTACCTCAACACCGCGTTCGCCGGCCCCCAGCTGGCCGACGTGCTCGAGCGCGAGGCGCCGCGCGTCGTCGTGCACGACGAGGAGTTCACCGAGCTGCTCTCGCGCGCCGCCATCGCCGACCGCGTGCTCGGCTGGACCGACGACGACGCCGGTGAGGAGAGCCTCGAGGGGATCATCGCCGCGCAGCTGCGCGCCGGGAACACCGGCGACCTCGAGCCGGCCGGCCGCAAGGGCCGCACCATCATCCTGACCTCCGGCACGACCGGGACGCCGAAGGGTGCCCCCCGCCCCCAGGGCGGCCTGCCCGCCGCGATCTCGCTGCTGTCGCGGATGCCGCTCAGGAGCGGGTGGAAGTCCCACGTCGCCGCGCCGCTCTTCCACACCTGGGGCTTCGCGCACTACCAGCTCGCGATGGTGCTCGGCACCACCCTCGTGCTGACCCGCAAGTTCGACCCCGAGGACGCGCTGCGCATCCTGCACGAGGAGCAGTGCGACTCCTTCGCGGTCATCCCCGTCATGCTCCAGCGGATCCTGGCGCTGCCCGAGGAGACGCTCGACAAGTACCCGCTGCCGAACCTCAAGGCCGTCGCCTCGTCCGGCTCCGCGTTGCCCGGCGACCTGCCGACCCGCTGGATGGACCGGTACGGCGACAACCTCTACTCCGTCTACGGGTCCACCGAGGTCGCCTGGGCGTCGATCGCGTCCCCGCAGGACCTCCGCGAGGCCCCCGGCTGCGCCGGTCGCCTCCCGCACCAGACGGTCGTGAAGATCCTCGACGCCGACGGCCGCGAGCTCCCCACCGGCGAGTCCGGCCGGATCTTCGTCGGCAACTCCCTGCAGATCGAGGGCTACACCGGCGGGGGCGGCAAGGAGGTCGTCGACGGCCTCATGTCCTCCGGCGACGTCGGCCGCCTCGACGAGGAGGGGCGCCTCTACGTCGAGGGCCGCGACGACGAGATGATCGTCTCCGGCGGCGAGAACGTCTTCCCCAAGGAGGTCGAGGACTGCATCGCCAGCCACGACCAGGTCGCCGAGGTCGCCGCCCTCGGCGTCGATGACGACGACTTCGGCCAGCGGCTCCGTGCGTTCGTGGTCCCGGTGCCCGGCGCCGAGCTCACCGAGGACGACGTCAAGGCGCACGTGCGAGCCAACCTCGCCCGCTACAAGGTGCCGCGCGAGGTCGTCTTCCTTGACGAGCTGCCCCGCAACGCCACCGGCAAGGTCCTCAAGCGCGAGCTCGCCACCCACGACGATGCCGGGTCCGGGGCGTGAGCGCCAGCGGCGCGACCGGCCTCCAGGTCGGCGAGGTCGCCCCCGACTTCACCCTGCGCGACCAGTTCGGCCAGGACGTCTCGCTGTCGTCGTACCGGGGGAGGAAGGCAGTCGCGCTCGTCTTCTACCCGTACGCGTTCAGCGGTGTGTGCACCGGCGAGATGGGTGGCATCCGCAGCCGGCTCGACCAGTTCCTGACCTTCGACACCGAGGTCCTCGGCATCTCCTGCGACCCGGTCTACTCGCTGCGGGCGTTCAGCGACGCCGACGGCCTCAACTTCACCCTGCTCAGCGACTTCTGGCCGCACGGCGCGGTGTCCAGCGCGTACGGCGTCTTCGACGAGGTGGCCGGCTGCCCGGAGCGGTCGACCTACGTCATCGGCAAGGACGGGCGCATCTCCTGGGCCGTGCACCACCCCAAGCCCGCTGCACGCAGCCTCGAGGACATGCTCGAGGCCCTCCGTGCGGCCGGCGACGCCGACTGAGGGAAAAATGAGTTGAACCGCCGGCGTCTCGGGTCACCAGCGGTTCAACGAGTAGAACTCTAGCGGCCGCCCCGGGGTCGTCCAAGGGCTGGAAGCGATTTGGTTGAAAAATGACCCAAAGGAACTACCGGACCGGGGCCTGCGGACTACCGCTCCTTCCCGGATCCGGTCACCCGCGCGACCGGCGGGTGGAGTTGGGCCGCCGGCGGACGGCTCCGCTAGGCTGACCCGGCTCCTGGGGCGTATAGCTCAGCGGTAGAGCGCTTCGCTTACAACGAAGTGGTCGGGGGTTCGATCCCCTCTGCGCCCACCCACGCGTTGCCCTGCGGCCGTCGATGAGACGACTCTCATCGTCGGCTCATCGACGGCTCACGCCGGGCCGGAACAGTCCTCCTCGTCGGCCGAGCGGCCGGCGTACGCAACGAGGAGGAACCATGAAGAAGAAGCCCATCGCGCTCGCCGCGACCGGCCTGGTCGGGATGATGACCGCCGGCCTCACCATCAGCATGCTGGCGTGGCCCTCGCAGGCCGGCGCCTCCGACCTCGCGGTCAAGCGCGAGGAGGACACCCCGGACATCGTGCTCGTCAACGAGGACGACGACAACAACGACGACGACAACGGCGACGACGACGTCCGCGCCCGGGCCGCGGTCGACACCACCCGCAGCCGGGTCAGCCACAGCCGCAACACCCGTGGCGACCGCAGCCGGACCGGTGCGCGGAGCGGTCGCGACGACAGCCGCTCCGGCCGCGCGGTGCGGGACTGGACGCGCGACGGCAAGAACAACAAGCTCAAGCGCGACTGGTCCGCGAACCGGACCAACGACCGCAGCCGCAACAACACCCGCCGCTGACCATGGCCGAGGAGCTGTCCACCTGGGGCTTCGCCGAAGGGGACGCGATCACCCCCGAGCTGACCGCCGTGCGGCCGCTCGGGGGTGGCTCGGCCTACGAGGCCTGGCTCGCGTTCGACGAGGTCACCTACGGCCCGGTCGTCGTCAAGGTCGTCCGGCCCGCCGAGGCCGACGACGAGCACACGCTGCGGAGCATGGTGCGCGAGGCGACCGCGCTCGACGTCGCGCACCACCCGGTCGTCGTCCGCGGGCTGCGGTACGACGACGAGGGGCCCCGCCCGCACCTGGTGCTCGAGCACGTCGAGGGCCCCAGCCTGTCGCGGCTGATCCGGCGCCACCGCCGGCTCTCGCCGCAGCAGTACCTGCCGCTGGCGATCGACGTCGCCTCCGCGCTGCACTTCTTCCGCCGCGCCGACGTCTGCCACCTCGACATCAAGCCCAGCAACGTCATCATGGGCTCGCCGGCGCGGCTGATCGACCTGTCCGTCGCCCGGCCCGCCGACCGGGCCGCCGAGATCGACGGCCTCATCGGCACCGACGCCTACATGGCGCCCGAGCAGGCCGCCCCCGGCCCCTACGGCGTGCCCGGCTACGCCAGCGACGTCTGGGGCCTGGGCGCGACCCTCTTCCACGCGGTCGCCGGCTACCGGCCGTTCCGTGAGGGAGACCCGGAGGCGGCCGAGCCGGGGGAGCGCTTCCCGCAGCTGCGCGAGGCCCCCGCCGAGCTGCCCGGCGACGTACCGCCCACGGTGGAGAAGCTCGTCCACGCCATGCTCGAGCCCACCCCGGAGGACCGTCCGCTGCCCCACGAGGTCGCCGACGCCCTCGAGCCCGAGGTCGCCGCCCTCCTGGCCCCGAAGCTCAGCTGGAAGGGCTGAGCGACGTCTCAGCGCTCGAGCCGGTAGCCCATGCCGCGGACCGTGGTGATGGTGGCCGAGCCGAGCTTGCGGCGCAGGTAGCCGACGTAGACGTCGACGACGTTGGAGCCGGGGTCGAAGTCGAGGCCCCAGACGTGGTCGAGGAGCTGCTCGCGGGACAGCACCTGTCCGGCGTTGCGGAGGAAGACCTCGGCCAGCGCGAACTCGCGGGCGGAGAGCTCGACCTCGCGGCCACCCAGCGTGGCGCGGCGGGTGCGCAGGTCGAGGTGGATGCCGCCGGCGGCGAGGCTCCCGGGCTCGGCGTCCCCCGACGGCGGGTGCTGGCGCAGGCGCAGCCGGATCCGCGCGCTCAGCTCGGCGTAGCGGAACGGCTTGGCCATGTAGTCGTCGGCCCCGCCCTCGAGCGCGCTGACCGTGTCGGTGACCGAGTCGCGCGCGGTGAGCACGATGACCGGGACCCGCGAGCCCTGCGCGCGCAGCTGGTCGAGCAGGTCGAAGCCGTCGAGGCCCGGCAGCCCGATGTCGAGCACGACGAGGTCGACGTCACCGGAGAGGGCCAGGTCGAGGCCGGTCGGGCCGTCGGCCGCGATCGTCGCCTGGTGCCCCTCGGCACGCAGGCCCTTCGCGACGAACGACGCGATCCGCTGCTCGTCCTCGACGATCAGGATGCGGGCCACGGGTCCTCCTCCCGGTCCGGCGCCGGTACGACGACCGGCACCTCGACGACGAAGCGCGCACCTGCGCGGGTGTGCGGGTCGACGTACGCGCTCCCGCCGTGGGCGTGGGCGATCGCGGCGACGATGGACAGGCCCAGCCCGAAGCCCTCGTCGCCGTCGGGCACGCGGGCGCGGCCGAACCGCCCGAAGATCCGCTCGCGGTCCTCCGGCGCGACCCCGGCGCCGTCGTCCTGCACCCAGCAGCGCAGCGCGCTGTCGTGCAGCGCGGCGCCGACGGCGATCCGTCCGCCGGGTGCGGTGTGCTTGACGGCGTTGTCGGCCAGCGCCAGCAGGGCCTGCGTGATCCGCTGCCCGTCGACGACGACCTGCTCGGGCAGGGCGGGGGAGAGCTCCAGCACCCACTCCCGCTCGCCCAGGACCCGCGCCTTGCCGATCACCGAGGTCAGCAGGTCGGCGACGTCGGTCGGCCGGGCATCGAGGAAGTCCGGCCGGTCGCTCTTGGCGAGCAGGATGAGGTCGCCGACCAGGCGCGCCATCCGGTCGACCTCGTCGAGCAGCAGCGCCCGGGTCGCGTCGACCTCGACCGGGTCGCCGACGTCGAGCAGCTCGAGGTGGCCGCGCAGCACGGTCAGTGGCGTGCGCAGCTCGTGCCCCGCGTCGTCGAGGAACTGCCGCTGGTCCGAGAAGGACCGCTCCAGCCGGTCCAGCATCCCGTTGACCGTGCGGGTGAGGGCGGTGATGTCGTCGTTGCCGGTCTCGGGGAGCCGACGCGACAGGTCGGTGGCGCTGATGGCGTCGGCACCGACCCGCAGGGTGCGCAGCGGGCGCAGCAGCCGGCCCGACTGCCAGGCCGCAGCGCCGGTCACCAGCAGCGCGGTGGCGAGCGCGACCGCGGCGTACGTGCGCATCGTGCGCGCGAGCTCGCCGCGGTCCTCGGCCAGGTAGGTCACCACCACCAGCGCCCCGGCCTCGCGGTCCTGCCGCACCGGCTGGCTGGTGATCCGGACCTCGCCGTCGGCGGTGTCGAGGTAGGTCGTGCCGCCCTCCGTGACCAGCGGGAGGGTCGCCTCGCGGAAGGCAGGGTCCTCGACGAGGTCGTCACCGGGGAAGCGGGCGATCGGTTCCTCGCCCACCCAGCCGACCAGCAGCTCGTCGTCGTCGGGGACGTTGCGCAGCAGGAAGCCCTCGAGCAGCTCGGGGATGGTCGCGAAGTCACCGGTCGCCTGCAGGGCCACGAACTCGTCGAGCTCCTGCTCCACCTCGCGCTGGGTGTCGGCCAGGATCGAGCGGCTCTCGATCAGCTGGACCACCACGCCGGCGGCCGACAGCGCGAGGACCGACAGCAGGGCGACGGCGGCCGTGATGCGGGTGCGGACCGAGAGCCCGCCGCGGCCGCCGGCATCAGTCGTCGTCATCCCGCTCGTGGTCGCTGTCGTCGCGGTCGTCCCGGTCGTCCCGGTCGTCCCGGTCGTCCCGGTCGTCCCGGTCGTCCCGGTCGTCCCGGTCGTCGCGGTCGTCGCGGTCGTCATCGTCGTGGTCGCCAGGACGGGGCGTCACCACGGGGACGCCGGTGGACCGCGTCGGCCGGCTGGTCGTGGCAGGCGATGCCGGGTCCGTGCTCGGCGAGGGGGTGCCGGTCGTCGTCGAGGTCGGCGCGGTGACCATCTCGACCGGCGTGCGGGCCGGCGGCTCGTCGGACCCGGCCGCCGCGAGCGCGCCCGCGACGAAGCCGGCCACGACGAGCAGCAGGCCGACCGGCAGCAGGGTCTTCCAGAGCTGTCCCATGACGACGATCATCCTGCCCGATCGTGGGGGCGGGGTGAGAGCACGATGAGAGGACTCTCATCGCCGCCACCGCGGGGCGGCCGGTGACGGTGCCCACTTTCGAGGGGGTCGCGCGTCGAGGGGGCGCGCTTAGGGTGGCGTGTAGCACACCGCCATGCCCAGGAGGATCACCGTGTTCGTGCCGTTCAGCGTCAATGACTTCCTCGACCGCGCCGTCCAGGTGTACGGCGAGCGGGTCGGGATCGTCGACGAGCCGAACCAGCCGGCCCCGAGCCAGGGCGAGCTGACCTACCGGGAGGTCGGCGAGCTCGCCCGCCGCCAGGCCGCGAAGCTCGACGAGCTCGGCATCGGCGTGGGCGAGCGGGTCGCGATCGTGAGCCACAACAGCAGCCGCCTGCTGACCTCCTTCTACGGCGTGGCCGGCTGGGGCCGCGTGCTGGTGCCGGTGAACTTCCGGCTCAGCCCCGACGAGGTGCAGTACATCGTCGACCAGTCCGGCTCGCGGGTGCTCTACGTCGACCCGGAGGTCGAGGAGCACCTCGCCGGCGTCACCTGCGAGCACAAGTTCGTCATCGGCGACGACGAGGCCCTCTACGCCCCGGCCGGTGCCGAGCCGAAGCCGTGGGAGCACGACGAGAACGCCACCGCGACCATCAACTACACCTCGGGCACGACCGCGCGGCCCAAGGGCGTGCAGATCACGCACCGCAACATCTGGACCAACGCCCTCACCTTCGGCCTGCACGCGCAGGCCAACGACCGCGACGTCTACCTGCACACCCTTCCGATGTTCCACGCCAACGGCTGGGGCTGGCCCTTCCTCGCGACCGGCGTCGGCGCCAAGCACGTCGTGATCCGCAAGATCGACGGCGCCGAGATCCTGCGCCGGGTGCGCGACCACGGGGTCACCGTGATGTGCGCGGCCCCCGCCGTGGCCGCTGCGGTGCTCGAGGCCGCGCAGACCTGGGAGGGCGAGATCCCCGGCCGCGACCGCGTGCGGATCATCATGGCCGGCGCCCCGCCGCCGACCAAGACCGTCATCCGCGTCCAGGAGGAGCTCGGCTGGGAGTTCATCCAGATCTACGGCCTCACCGAGACCTCGCCGCTGCTGACCTTCAACCGCACCCGGGCGGAGTGGGACGACCTCAGCGCGGAGGAGCGGGCGACGAGGCTGACCCGCGCGGGTGCCCCCGCCATCGGCGTCACCCTCAAGATCGACGAGTCCGAGGAGGGCACCGGCGAGGTGCTCGCCCGCTCGAACGTCGTGCTCGAGGGCTACTGGGAGAAGCCGGAGGAGACCGCGGCGGCGCTGGCCGACGGCTGGTTCCACACCGGCGACGGCGGCTTCATCGGTGACGACGGCTACCTGACGATCGCTGACCGCAAGAAGGACGTCATCATCACCGGTGGCGAGAACGTCACCTCGATCGAGGTCGAGGACACCCTCTTCTCGCACCCGGCCGTGGCCGAGGTGGCCGTCATCGGCGTCCCGAGCGAGAAGTGGGGCGAGACCATCAAGGCGCTCGTCGTGCTCACCGCGGACGCCACGCCGGGCGAGGAGATGGAGGCCGAGCTGATCCGCTGGTGCAAGGACCGGCTGGCCGGCTACAAGGCCCCGACGTCCGTGGAGTTCCGCGACGAGCTGGCCCGCACGGCGACCGGCAAGCTGCAGAAGTTCAAGCTGCGGGCGCCCTACTGGGAGGGGTTCACCCGCCAGGTGAACTGATCGCGGGGGACGAGCGTGGCCGCCCAGCCGGCGGCCCGCCACGCCTCGACGGTCGCGCGCGCCCACTCCGCGCCGGTCGCGGTGTCGGGCTCGACCACGTCGACGGCGGTCTGCGCCTCGGTGGCGGTCGGCTCCGGGAGCGCCTGCCCGCTGATCGGGTCGGCGATCCCCGCCGCGCCGTCGACGCAGGTCACCCGCGCCAGCCCGATCCCGAGCCGGCGCTGGTTGAGCGCCAGGCCGAGCGCGGCGATCCCGGCGGCGCCGTACCCGACGACCGAGAGCTGGTCGGGTGGGTGCACCGCCGATTCCCGGGCGTAGCGGACCGACCGCAGGAGGTCGCGGCCCGCGGAGTCCGTGGTCCACGTGGGGACGACGACCCGGACGTGGCTGCGCGTCGCGATCCGGCTGGCGAGGGCGGCCACGCCGTCGCGGTCCGTGGCTCCGGCGGGGTGCCACAGGAGCAGGGTGTCGGCGTTGGGGTGGCCGTGCACCGCGACCTGGAGACCGTCCTGCTGTTGCTGCATGGGACCACCGTAGGGTGCGACCGGCGACGACCCCCGAGGAGGACCTGTGTCGACCGCACCACGACCCGTCGGCGGGGCGCTGCTCGTCGCGGGGACGGCCTCCGACGCCGGCAAGAGCGTGCTGACGACCGGGTTGTGCCGGGCGTTCGCCCGGCGGGGGATCCGGGTGGCGCCGTTCAAGGCGCAGAACATGTCGAACAACTCGATGGTCGTGCGCGGCCCGGGCGCCGTGCCGGGTGAGGTCGGGCGCGCGCAGTGGGTGCAGGCGCTGGCCGCCGGCGTCGAGCCCGAGGTCGCGATGAACCCGGTGCTGCTGAAGCCCGGCAGCGACCGCCGCAGCCACGTCGTGCTGATGGGACAGCCCGACGGCGAGGTGTCGGCGGGCAGCTGGCACGACGGCCGGGCCCGGCTCGCCGAGACCGCGTTCGCTGCCTTCGACGACCTGCGCGCCAGGTTCGACCTCGTCGTGGCCGAGGGCGCCGGCAGCCCGGCGGAGATCAACCTGCGCGCGACGGACTACGTGAACATGGGGCTGGCCCGGCACGGCGACGTGCCGACCATCGTGGTCGGCGACATCGACCGCGGCGGCTGGTTCGCCGCTGCCTACGGCACGCTCATGCTGCTCGACGAGGCGGACCGGGCACTGGTGAAGGGGTACGTCGTCAACAAGTTCCGCGGCGACGTCGACCTGCTCCGCCCCGGCCTGGCCGACCTCGAGCAACGCACCGGCCGGCCGACGTACGGCGCGCTGCCGTGGCACCCCGACCTCTGGCTGGACTCCGAGGACTCGCTCGACCTCGACGGGCGCCGCGCCGCCGACCGGGCCGGCAGCCGGAAGGTCGCGGTCGTCCGGCTGCCGCGGATCAGCAACTTCACCGACGTCGACGCCCTCGGTCTCGAGCCCGCGCTGGACGTCGAGCTCGTCTCCGACCCCGCGCGGCTCGCAGACGCCGACCTCGTCGTGGTGCCGGGCACGCGAGCCACGATCGCCGACCTGGCCTGGCTGCGCTCCCGCGGCCTCGACCTCGCGATCCAGCGGCACGCCGCCGCCGGCCGCCCGGTCCTGGGCATCTGCGGCGGCTGCCAGCTGCTCGGCCGGCGGATCGAGGACCCGGACGGCGTCGAGGGCCCGGCGGGCGTGGTCGTCGACGGGCTCGGCCTGCTCGACCTGACGACCCGGTTCTCCCCGGAGAAGCGGCTGGTGCTGCACGAGCCCGCGGGCTACGAGATCCACCACGGCCGGGTGACCGGCGAGACGCGCAGGGGAGCGGTGACCGGCACCATGGTCCACGGCAGCCTCGAGGACGACACCACCCGCGCCGCCTACCTCGCCGACACCCTCGGCGTCACCTCCTCCGCCTCCTTCCCCACCGCCCGCGCCGCCCGGCTGGACCTGCTCGGTGACCTGGTGGAGGAGCACCTCGACCTGGACGCGGTGCTGTCGTTGTGCTGAATGGCGCGAGCGCGTCGCCTGGCTGAGTTTGCCTGGCGGCAAGCCTTCTCCCGGTGGTTGAGGTGCGACGAGCGCCAGCGAGGAGCCTCGAAACCTCTGGGCCTGTCAGGCGGGCTGTGTAGGGCACAGTTGGGTGCACCGGGGCCACTGGTTTCGAGGCTCGGCGCTGGGGCGCCTCGCACCTCAACCACCGGCCTGAGTGCTGCTGTGTGGTTGGTGTCGGCGGCCGCGCACCGTAGCCGACCGGCCCCCGCCGTCAAGGACGTCGCTTCGCTCCGCCGCTGCGCGGTCGCTTCGCGATCCTTGACCCCGGGGCCCTGCCGGTCGGCTGGACGGCGCGGTTGCCGGCACGGACTGCGTCCGCGCCGCCCTGTGTTTGTTTGGCGCGAGCGCGTCGCCTGTCGAGGGCTGCGCGCAGGCACTCGCTGCGCTCGGCCCGCACTTGCCCTCGACGCGCCTTCGGCGCGGGCGCCGCGCTGCCGCGCGCGCAGTCGGCTCCGGTAGGTGGCTGAGTCAGCCTGGCGGCAAGCCTTCTCCCGGTGGTTGAGGTGCGACGAGCGCTAGCGAGGAGCCTCGAAACCTCCGGGCCTGTCAGGCGGGCTGTGCCCGGCACAGTCTGGTGCACCGGTGCCGCTGGTTTCGAGGCTCGGCGCTGGGGCGCCTCGCACCTCAACCACCGGCGGGCCGTAGGCGGCGCTTGGCCGATCAACCGCCGGCAGAAAGGGCCGCGGGCATGGTGATGACCCCGCCGTGTCGCGGGGTGTGGGGCGGGGTCAAGGTCGGTCGGGTTCGGGGGTGCTGACGGTGGCGGTGCCGGCGGGGGTGACGATGAAGTGCGCGCCGGTGGGGCTGGTCCACTGGTAGTGGCCGGGGCGCAGCACGCGGTAGCTCCAGGTGCTGTGGGTCTTGGCGCGGTGGTGCCTGCGGCAGAGGGGGACGAGGTTGCAGGGGCAGGTGGGGCCGCCCTTGTTGTGCTCGGTCGCGTGGTCGAGGTCGCACCTGGTGGCGGGGGTGGTGCAGCTGGGGAAGCGGCAGGTGTGGTCGCGCAGCTGCACGCGCACCCGGTGGCGGTCGGGGATCTCGTAGGAGTCNACCGGNNNNCAGTCGGCCNGGTCNATGACGGGNCGGACGATGATCGTCGAGCCCGGGAGGGAGAGCCACTCCCTGATCTGGCCTGCGAGGACCGGGCCGCGGGTCTCTTCACAGCGTCCGACGGGGTTGTCACCGGTCAGCGTGGTGTCGGTGATGTGCAGGTTCAGGACGCTNCGCCGGCCGGGAGACTTCGCGATGACCTCGCCCGTGTCGGGATCACTCACGATGAGGTCCAGCGACAGGTCCTGGCGGGCGAGCTCGCCAGCGGCCTTCGACCGCCGCACGTCGAGCGACGAGTCGTCACCGAGCTGACCGAGGAGGTGGGCACGTCGCGTGATGGTCTGGTTGAGGTCGTGGCCGTCGGCGGCGTCCATCAACGCGTCGACGTAGACGAGACCGTGCTCGTCGACGTCGGAGATGGTGAACCGGCGGCGGTCCGCCGCCCTCNGCCGTTCCAGCTCCGCCNGCNCGGGGTCGAAGCGAGCAATCGCCTCCGCAACCAAACGGTCGATCTGCGCCCAGGTCACGGACTCCACGGCGACGGCGAGCTGGTGGTCCACCCAGGCCGCAGCCCGTTGGGTGAGGGGGTGGGTGAGCTCGGCGATCCGCAGCGCCCGCCACGGGGCGAGGTTGCCGTCGAGGACCGNTGCACCGTGGCCGCTGGTTTCGAGGCTCGGCGCTGGGGCGCCTCGCACCTCAACCACCGGGGTTCGCGACCTCCGGGCATGCCGTTGACCCCGCCGTGTGGCGGGGTGTGGGGCGGGGTCAAGGTCGTTCGGGTTCGGGGGAGTCGACGGGGTCGATCACGTCCGTTCCTGCCGGGGTGATGAGGAAGCGTGCGCCGGTGGGGGCGGTCCACAGGTAGTGGCCGGGGCGGAGGACGCGGTAGCTCCAGGTGCTGTGGGTCTTGGCGCGGTGGTGGCGGCGGCAGAGGGGGACGAGGTTGCACGGGCACGTTGGACCACCGCGACTGTGCTCGATGGCATGGTCGAGGTCGCACCTGGTGGCGGGGGTGGTGCAGCTGGGGAACCTGCAGGTGTGGTCGCGCAGCTGGACGCGGGTGCGGTGGCGGTCGGGGATCTCGTAGGAGTCGACCGGCGTGCAGTCGGCGACGTCGATGACGGGTCGGACGATGATCGTGGAGCCGGGAAGTGACAGCCACTCCTTGATCTGGCTGGCGAGGACCGGTCCCCGGGTTTCCTCGCAGCGTCCGACGGGGTTGTCGCCGGTGAGGGTGGTGTCGGTGATGTGGAGGTTGAGGACGCTGCGGCGGCCGGGGGACGTGGCGATGACCTCGCCGGTGTCGGGGTCGCTCACGATGAGGTCGAGGGAGAGGTCCTGGCGGGCGAGCTCGCCGGCGGCCTTGGACCTGCGGACGTCGAGGGAGTCGGTGTCGCCGAGCTGGCCGAGGAGGTGCGCGCGTCGGGTGATGGTCTGGTCGAGGTCGTGGCCGTCGGCGGCGTCCATCAACGCGTCGACGTAGACGAGACCGTGCTCGTCGACGTCGGAGATGGTGAACCTGCGGCGGTCCGCCGCCCTCTGCCGTTCCAGCTCCGCCCGCCCGGGGTCGAAGCGCGCAATCGCCTCCGCAACCAAGCGGTCGATCTGCGCCCAGGTCACGGATTCGACGGCGATGGCGAGCTGGTGGTCCACCCAGGCTGCTGCGCGCTGGGTGAGGGGGTGGGTGAGCTCGGCGATCCGCATGGCCCGCCACGGGGCGAGGTTGCCGTCGAGGACGGCGGCGTAGAGCTCGGGGAGTCGCCAGGCGCACTCGAGGATCTTGCCGACGTAGAGCCGGCCGCCGTCGGGGGTGCGGTCGAGGACGGCGATGAGCTCCATCAACGCGAACTCACTGACCAGCGGTGCGCCGGGGCCGGCGATGGGGACGCCGGTGTCGAGGTACCCGTCCCGCACCGTCGCCGCGTCGTCGGGCTGGTCGACGGTGTTGGCGTCGGCCCAGGTGACGATGTTGCGCCACTCGCTGACCTCGAGCTGGTTGCGGGCCTCGGACTCATCAGCGATCCGCGACAGCAGCGATGCTGTCGACGGGGTGCCGGTTCCGAGCTCCATGACTGGATTCTTCCAGAGACCACCGACTCTTCACTTCGCCGAAAGCCCGCCTGTGGACTGGGAAATCTCCCTCCACAGTCCGCCTTCGCGGCCCGGTGGTTTCGAGGCTCGGCGCCGGGGCGCCTCGCACCTCAACCACCGGGCGTCGGGCGCTACGCAACCGCAAGCCGACCGCCGGACCCGACCACCCACCCAGCCTCCTCGTCGCTGCCTTTCGGAGCTGTACCGGCTATGCGACCGCAGCCTGCGGGGACCGACCCACGCTCCGCCTCCGCAACCGCAACCCGACCGTCGGGTTTCGGCACTGTGCCGGCCACCCAACCGCAGCCCACCGGGAGCTGCGCGGGCTCGCCACCTCCCGGCCGCGTCGTGAACGGCACCGCACCCCGGCCCCCGCGCATCCCACCACCGTGCCTCGCCCCCTCACCCCCTCCGGCACAATGAACCCGTGCTGACCGTCCGCCGTGCCCCACGCGAGCGCGTGGCTGTGCCGGCGCTGCTGGGCAGCGCGGAGAGCGTGACGGCGTTGGTGGTGGCGCACGCGGCGGCGGGGGGAGAGGCGCCGCAGTCGTGGTGGCTGCTTGCCTTCGGCGTCCTCGTGTACGGCGCCGGGCGCGTCGTGCTGCGTGGGCGGGCGCGGATCGGCGTGGTCCTGCCGGCGCTGCTGGCGGCGCAGGTGCTCGGGCACGCGTGGCTGGTCGCCCTGGCCCCGTCGGGCCATGGCGGGCACGGGCACGCCGGTGACCTGGGCGGCGGGGCGCTGCTCGGGCTGACTCCGGCGATGCTGGCCGCGCACGTGGTCGCGGCGGCCGTGACCGGCGTGATGTGGGCGCTGCGCCGCCGTGCGGTGGAGGTGCTCCTGCAGTGGACCGAGCCGCACCGCGGCCCGGTGCTCGTGACGCTCCGCTCCGCCGTACCGACCCACGCCGTCCCTGCTGCACGCTGGTTCGCGGCGGCCCGGCCGACGCGCGGGCCACCGGCCCTGCTGCCGGCGACCGCCTGACCCGTCCCGGACGGGTGCGGGGCGGCCGTCGCTGCCTGCTGCCACACCCGAACCATCACAGAGGGACGAAACCCATGAACCGACGCTCCACCCTGCCCACCCGTCACACCGCCACCCGCACTGCCGCCCGCACCGCTGCTGCCGGCGCCGCCGCCCTCGGCATCGTCGCGCTCAGCGCAGGCACCGCCAGCGCGCACGTGACCGTCTCGCCGTCCAGCACCGGCGCCGGCGAGTACACCGTGCTCACCTTCAGCCTCGGCCACGGCTGCGAGGGCTCGCCGACGACCGGGATCACCATCCGGATGCCCGAGTCGATCCCGTCGGTGACGCCGACGGTCAACCCGGGCTGGAAGGTCGTGAAGAACACCGAGAAGCTGGCCGAGCCGCTCGAGGACGCGCACGGCAACCAGCTCACCGAGCGGGTCAGCGAGGTCGTCTACACGGCGCGCACGCCGCTCGAGGACGGCTTCCGCGACAGCTTCGAGCTGCAGGTGCAGCTGCCGGACGCCGAGGGCGAGACGCTCACCTTCCCCGTCGTGCAGACCTGCGTGAAGGGCGAGACCGGCTGGATCGAGACCCCGGCCGACGGCCAGGACGCGGACGAGCTCGAGAGCCCGGCACCGGCATTCACGATCACCGCGGGCTCGGGCGGCGGCCACGGTGCCACCGACGAGGCCGACACGGAGTCGGGCAACGACGCGGGCGAGCAGGAGGCCGAGGCGTCCGACGACGACGGCGGCAACGGCCTCGCGATCACCGGCCTGGTCGCCGGTGTCGGCGGACTGCTGCTCGGCGGTGCCGCCCTGGCCCGCTCCGGCCGGAAGGCCTGACCACCCCATGACGTGGCGTGTGCCGGCCTGGTTCGCCGCCCTGCTCGTCGCCGCTACCGCGGTGCTCGGGCTGGCGGCGCCCGCGTCGGCGCACGCCACGCTGGTGTCCTCCGACCCCGCCGAGGGCGAGGTGCTCGACGCCGCCCCGGAGGAGGTGACCTTCACCTTCGACGAGCCGGTCTCGCTGGTGCCTGACGGGCTGCTCGCCTTCGACGCCGCGGGGGAGCAGGTCGACGTCGAGGCGTCCGCCAGCGGCACCGAGGTCCGCGGCGGCCTGCCCGGCGACCTCGACAACGGCACCTACGTCATCACCTGGCGGGTGGTCTCGGCCGACGGCCACCCGATCGCCGGGTCCCTGACCTTCCACGTCGGCGCGCCGAGCCCGAAGGTCGAGGCGCCGCAGCTCGGGCCCGACGACCCCGGCGCCGTACCCACCCTGCAGGCAGTGGTGCACGGCGTCGACTACGTCGCGCTGCTGCTGGCGGGCGGACTCGCGGTCTTCCTGGCCTGGACGGCGCGCGGCGTCCGCCTGGCCGACGACGTACGACGACGCCTGGTCCGCGTGCTGCGGGTGTCCGCGGTCGTGGCGGTGGTGGCCGCGGCTGCCGCCATCCCGCTGGCCGGTGCCTACCAGCTCGGCAGCGGTGTCGGTGGGGTGCTCGACCTCGACGCCATCGACCCGGCGCTGGTGCAGGACGACCTGCTGGTGCTCGTGCTGCAGGTGGCTGGCCTCAGCGTGGCGGTGTGGGCCGCCAGGGAACAGCAGTCGTCGCTGCTCGCCGACCTGGTCACCGCGCTGGCCGTCTGGTCGCCCGCACTGGTCGGCCACACCCGTGCCTACGAGCCGACCGCGCTGCTCGTGGTCACCGACGCGCTGCACCTCACCGCCGGCGCGACCTGGCTCGGCGGCCTGGTCGGACTCGCGCTGGTCCTGCCCTCGGTTGCCGGACGACCTCGCGACGGGGCGCTGCTGCTCAGCCGGTTCTCGACGGTGGCCGCGGCGCTGCTCGCCGCGCTCGCGCTGACCGGTGTGCTGCTCGGCTGGCGGATCGTCGGCTCGTGGTCCCGCCTGGTGGGGGAGACGTGGGGCCGGCTGCTGCTGGTGAAGGTGGCGCTGGTGCTGGTCGTCGTGGCGCTCGCCGCGTGGAACCGCTGGCGCCTCCTCCCGCGCGTGACGGACGGCGTCGGGCACGACGACCGGCGCACCGCCACCGGCCTGGTCCGCCGCACGGTCGCTGCGGAGGCGGCGGTGCTCGTCGCGGTGCTCGGCGTGACCGGGTTCCTCACCCAGAAGCCGCCGGGCGGCCCTGCCCCGACGCAGCCGGCGACGGCCGGCACGGGCGCGGTCACCGGCGTCGCGAGCGACGACCTCAAGGTGGTCGCGGTCGTCGAGCCCGGCCCCGGCCTGCGACGTCGGCTGATCGTGCAGGTGCAGGACCTGGCCGGCGAGCCGCTCGACCTGTACGACGCCCCGGCGGTCGCGCTGCGCACCGAGGGCGTCGACCTCGGCGAGGTCCCCGTCGAGCCGGTCGGTGCGGGGACCTACGAGGCGGAGGTGGTCTTCCCGCGCACCGGGACCTGGCAGCTCCAGGTCAGCATCCGGGCCGACGAGTTCACCAGCCCGGTGACGACCGTGGAGCTGCCGGTCACCGATTGAGCGGCGTCAGCCGCCGAGCTTGACGTCCGATAGCGGGACGGTGTCGGCGTCGTCGGGCACGGTGACCTCGACGTCGGCGCCGTAGTCGTAGTAGGTCTGCGTCGCCTTGCTGGTGGTGCCGGCCGCGGCGACCTCGTACTCGTACTTGACCGGGCGGTTGTCCTCGTCCAGCCACACGTCGAACGGGATGGTCTCCGGAAGCGAGGCGGTGGCCTCGGCGGGCAGGCCGAGTGCCTCGGCGAAGTTCTCGGTGCCGGCGACCGCGCGGTAGTGCGTGGTGTCGACGCCCTCGACCTTCTCCTCACCGACGACGTCGAGCGACTGCAGGTCGCCCATCGCGCGCACCGCGGTCTCCGGGTCGGAGGCGGCGGCGAGGGCGGCGAGCGGGTTGCCCTCGTTGGCCGGGTCCGCGGGGTCGATCTTCAGCCACTTGTCGGCCGGGATGCCCAGGCCGTCGGACTTGAGGTAGACGACGCCGGCGGCGGTCACCGTCTCGATGGCCTGCGGGCTGTTCGCGGTGGTCTTCGCGTGGGCGAGCGGCTTGTCGCCCTCGAAGACGACCTCGGCCTCGAGCTCGGAGGTCACCGGTCCGGTCGCGGTGGTGGCCTTGCCGCGGTAGGACCCGGCGGCGCGCTGGGCGTCGAGGATCGCCTGCTGGAAGTTCGCCGGGGTGAGCTCGCCGGTCGAGCCGCCGTCCGGCGTACCGGTGGGCTCGGACGCGCTGCCCGACGCGCTCGGCTCCTTGCTCGCGCCGGCGTCACCGCCGGACGAGTCGTCGCCGCTGCAACCGGCGAGCAGCAGCGAGGCGGCAGCCAGTGCGGCGATGGAGGCGGACAGGGGCTTGCGGGACATGCGTTCTCCTGAGGGTTGGTGGTCAGGCTTCGGGGTCCACGGCCGCGGTCACCGCGACCTGGTGGAGCAGTCCGTCGACGCGGACCTGGACGAACATCCGGTAGTCGCCGGGCTCGCTGAAGGTGGTGTGGAAGGTCAGCACGGTGCCGTCGTCGGTCACCTCGGGCGCACCGAGCGGGTGCACGTGGACGAAGCCGCGGCTGTCGACCGCGAAGCCGGTGAGGTGGGCGGTCGCGCCGAGGTAGCTGCCGAGCTGGAGCGGCTCCCCGTCGACGTCGGTCACGGCCATCTGCAGCTTGCCGCTGCGTCCGGCCTCGCTGCGGCCGAGCAGGCTGACGCGGACCACGCCGTCGTCGGCCGTCGCCGCGTCGTCGCCGACCGGGACCTCGGCCGGGTCCCACGCCCCGGGCACCCGCAGGGTCGCGCCGAGCACCAGCGGCCGGTCGGCGCCCTGCGGCACGAACTCGGCGACGACCCGCCACCGGCCGGGCGTGCCGAGGTCGACGCGGCCACGCCAGGTCCCGTCGTCCTCGAGCTCGGGGTGGACGTGGCGGAAGGCGCCGAGGTCGTCGCGCACGACGTAGGCGTGCAGCAGCTTGGTCTGCTCGGGCACGTAGTCCTTCAGCGGCTCGCCCGACGCGTCGACGATGCGGAACGCGACCTCGCCGGGCCGGTCCGGTCCAGGCAGGACGACGTCGGTCATCGTGTAGCCCTCGACGCTCGCCCGGGTCCCGTCGCCGACGGGGTCGCCGAGCGGCTGCTCGCCGTCGCCGGCGGGGGTGACGACGATCCGGTCGTCGTCGCGGTCGGGCTCCTCGGAGCACGCAGCGAGGCCGAGCGCCACGACGGCGGCGACCGACGCGGCGGCGTACCTCCTCATCGAGCGGGTGGGGGTCATGGCGCCACCGTAAGCAGGAGGAAGGCGGCGAGCAGGACCAGGTGCACCACGCCGTTCATCGGCTTCGAGCGGCCCGGGACGACGGTCAGCACGCTCACGACCGCCGAGATCACCAGCAGCACCAGCTGCAGCGGCTCGAGGCCGAGGGCGAGGTCGCCGTCGAGCCAGACCGACGCGACCGCGATGGCCGGGATGGTGAGGCCGATCGACGCCATCGCCGAGCCGTAGGCGAGGTTGAGGCTGGTCTGCACCCGGTCGAGCAGCGCGGCGCGCACGGCGGCGATGGTCTCCGGCGCGAGCACGAGCATGGCGATCACGACGCCGACCACGGCGTGCGGGAAACCGAGCCAGTCGACGGCGTCCTCGATCGAGTACGACTCGACCTTCGCCAGACCGACGACGGTCACCAGCGAGAGCACGAGGAGGAAGGCGCTGGTCCACGCCTCGCGGTCGGTCGGCGGGTCGGCGTGGCCGTCGCCGTCCGCGTCGTCGGCGCTCGCCCAGCCGCCCGGCGTCGACGTGGTGTTCGACAGGAAGAAGTCGCGGTGCCGCACGGTCTGGGTGAAGACGAAGGACGCGTAGAGGACCAGCGACGCGAGCGCGGCGAAGGTGAGCTGCGACCCGGTCAGCACCGGACCGGCCTCGCTGGTGGTGAACGCCGGGACCACGAGGGTCAGCCCCGCGAGGGTGATCACCGTGGCGAGCGCCGACCCGGTGCCCTCCGGGTTGAACACCGCGAGGTGGTGCCGGATCGCCGCGACGACGAGCGCCAGGCCGACGATGCCGTTGAGCGTGATCATCACCGCGGCGAAGACCGTGTCGCGCGCCAGGGTGGCGGTGTCACCGTTGCCGGACACCATCAGCATCACGATCAGGCCGACCTCGATGACCGTCACCGCGACCGCGAGGAGCAGGGAGCCGAAGGGCTCGCCGACCTTGTGCGCGACGACCTCGGCGTGGTGGACGCCGCTCACCACGGCGCCGACGAGCGCCAGCCCGATCAGGCTCGCGGCGAGCGGTCGGGGGTGCGACCCCCAGCTCACGGCGAGGACCGCGGCGGCGAGGGGCGGGGTGAAGACGGTCCACCCCAGTCGTCCCGAGGTGGAGGCGCTCATGGGCCGGAATCCTACGGGGACGACCCAGCGCGGCCGCAGGGGCGGGGGCTCGCGGATGCCGGTCGGACCGGGCTCCCCTCGTAGAATCGGGGCCATGTCCGTCGAGTCCGTCTTCCCCCGGCTGGAGCCGCACCTGCTGTCGGTGTCCAAGCCGATCCAGTACGTCGGCGGCGAGCTCAACATGGTCGCGAAGGACTGGGACGCCGCCGAGGTCCGCTGGGTGCTCATGTACCCCGACGCCTACGAGGTCGGCCTGCCCAACCAGGGCGTCCAGATCCTCTACGAGGTGCTCAACGAGCGCGAGTGGATCCTCGCCGAGCGCACCTACGCCGTGTGGCCCGACATGGAGAAGGTGCTGCGCGAGCAGCAGATCCCGCAGTTCACCGTCGACAGCCACCGCCCCGTCGGTGCCTTCGACCTGTTCGGCGTGAGCTTCTCCACCGAGCTCGGCTACACGAACCTGCTCAACGCGCTCGACCTGGCCGGCATCCCGCTGCACGCCGTCGACCGCACCGACGACCACCCCGTCGTCATCGCCGGCGGCCACGCCGCCTTCAACCCCGAGCCGATCGCCGACTTCATCGACGCCGCCGTCCTCGGCGACGGCGAGGAGGTCGTGCTCAAGATCTCCGAGCTCGTCCGCGAGTGGAAGGGCGAGGGCCGTCCCGGTGGCCGCCAGGAGCTGCTGCGCCGGCTCGCCGTCTCGGGCACGGTCTACGTGCCGCAGCTCTACGACGTGCACTACGGCGCCGACGGCACCATCGCCGCCGTCGTTCCGAACCACCCGGAGGCTCCCGAGCGGGTGCGCAAGCACACGCTGATGGACCTCGACCAGTGGCCCTACCCGCGCAACCCGCTGGTGCCGCTCGCCGAGACCGTCCACGAGCGGTTCAGCGTCGAGATCTTCCGCGGCTGCACCCGCGGCTGCCGCTTCTGCCAGGCGGGCATGATCACCCGCCCGGTGCGCGAGCGCTCGATCGAGACGATCGGCGCGATGGTGGAGAACGGCGTGCGCAAGACCGGCTTCGAGGAGGTCGGCCTGCTCTCGCTCAGCTCCGCCGACCACACCGAGATCGGCGACGTCGCCAAGGGCCTGGCCGACCGCTACGAGGGTTCGAACGTCTCGCTGTCGCTGCCCTCGACCCGCGTCGACGCCTTCAACATCACCCTCGCCAACGAGTTCTCGCGCAACGGCCGCCGCTCCGGGCTGACCTTCGCGCCCGAGGGCGGCAGCGAGCGGATGCGCAAGGTGATCAACAAGATGGTCACCGAGGACGACCTGATCCGGACCGTCGCCACGGCGTACTCCCACGGCTGGCGGCAGGTGAAGCTCTACTTCATGTGCGGCCTGCCGACCGAGACCGACGAGGACGTCCTGCAGATCGCCGAGCTCGCCAAGCGCGTGATCGCGACCGGCCGCGAGGTCTCCGGCCGCAACGACATCCGCTGCACCGTCTCCATCGGCGGTTTCGTCCCCAAGCCGCACACCCCCTTCCAGTGGGCCGCGCAGCTCGACGCCGAGACCACCGACGAGCGGCTGCGCAAGCTGCGCGACTCGGTGCGCTCCGACAAGCGCTTCGGCCGCGCCATCGGCTTCCGCTACCACGACGGCCAGCCCGGCATCGTCGAGGGGCTGCTGTCCCGCGGCGACCGTCGCGTCGGCCGGATCATCGAGGAGGTCTGGCGCGACGGCGGCCGCTTCGACGGCTGGAGCGAGCACTTCTCCTTCGAGCGCTGGATGGCGTCCGCCGAGAAGGCGCTGGCCGGCACGGGCGTCGACGTCGACTGGTTCACCACCCGCGAGCGGGAGTACGACGAGGTCCTGCCCTGGGACCACCTCGACTCCGGCCTCGACAAGGACTGGCTGTGGGCCGACTGGGAGGACGCCCTCGCCGCCGCCGACGGTGCCGACATCGAGGTCGAGGACTGCCGCTGGACGCCCTGCTACGACTGCGGGGTGTGCCCGGAGATGGGCACCGAGATCCAGATCGGCCCCACCGGCCAGAAGCTGCTGCCGCTCTCCGTCGTCTGACCATCGTTTCGGAGGACACGCGCGCCTCTGGTGGGGTGTCACCAGATGTGGCTACGGTCGCTGGACCGGTGCCCCGCCGTACCGGCCCCAGCGGGCTGGGGGAGCCCGGTCCGCGCTACCCCCCTGCGAGGACACAGTGACCACTTCACGCACCCGTGCCCGGCTGGCGGCCGTGCTGGCCGTCGGCGCCATCGGTGCCGTCTCCATCGGCCTCACCAGCGTCGGCACCGCTGACGCCGACAAGGGCGGCAAGCCGCCCAAGCCCGAGCCGGGCACCAGCGCCGTCGCGACCATGACCATCCACCCCTCCAGCGGCGACCCGATCGAGGTCGAGGTCACCTCGCTCCAGACCGGCGTCGGCGTCAGCGTCTCCGGCTCCGCGGCCTCCGGCCAGCGCGAGGCCAGCCGCCCCTCCCTGACGGAGATGAACGTGACCCGGTCGACCGACAGCACCTCCCCGGTGCTCTTCGGCTACATCACCACCGGCACCCTGCTGCCCGAGGTCGAGCTGGCCGGCACCCTTCCCGACGGCACGCCGTTCGAGTACGAGCTGGGCGACGTCTTCCTCTCCAGCCAGGCATCCGCGGCAGGCGACGAGAACTTCACCGAGAGCCTGTCGCTCAACTTCGCCTCGATCCGGACGACCGTCGGCGGCAACTCCGCGGCCTACGACCAGGGGACCGGCAGCGTGTCCTGATGGCGCGAGCGCGCGCAGTTGGCTCCGGTAGGTGGCAGTCCGTCTGGCGGCAAGCCTTCTCCCGGTGGTTGAGGTGCGAGGCCGCCTGCGGCCGAGCCTCGAAACCTCCGGGCCTGCGAGGCGGACTGTGCCCGGCAGAGTCCGGTGGACCGTGGCCGCTGGTTTCGAGGCTCGGCGCTGGGGCGCCTCGCACCTCAACCAGCGGCGAGTGGTCTTGCGGCGCGCGTTGGTACGGCGGCGTGGCTGGTCGGCGGCCGCGCACCGTAGCCGACCGGCCCCCGCCGTCAAGGAGCTCGCTGCGCTCGCCCGCTGCGCGGCGCCTTCGGCGTCCTTGACTGCGGGGCCCTGCCGGTCGGCTGGACGGCGCGGTTGCCGGCACGGACTGCGTCCGCGCCGCCGCTGCGCGGCCGCCTTCCTCGGGACGTCATGCGGATCGTGGGCTCCAGGCCGCGTTTCGCATGACGTCCCTGGGCTGTGTCTCCCGGTGGTTGAGGTGTGAGGCCGCCCGCGGCCGAGCCGCCAAACCTCCGGGCCTGCGAGGCGGGCTGTGCCCGGTCGGGTCCGGAGTGCGCGGGCCGCTGGTTTCGAGGCTCGGCGCTGGGGCGCCTCGCACCTCAACCAGCGGCGTGAGTGTTGCTTCGTGGTTGGTGTCGGCGGCCGCGCACCGTAGCCGACCGGCCCCCGCCGTCAAGGAGCTCGCTGCGCTCGCCCGCTGCGCGGCGCCTTCGGTGTCCTTGACTGCGGGGCCCTGCCGGTCGGCTGG
>NZ_JAER01000044.1 GCF_000519005.1 Nocardioides sp. J54
ACCGGCTTTCCGCGCGAGCATTGGCGCAAGATCTGGTCGACCAATCCGCTCGAGCGGGTCAACAAGGAGATCAAGCGCCGCGCCCGGGTCGTGGGGATCTTCCCCAACGCCGCCGCCGTGATCCGACTCGTCGGCGCGGTGCTCATCGACATGCACGACGAATGGATCGCCGGCGACCGCCGCTACCTGTCCGAAGGCTCCATGGCCAAGCTCTACGAGACCAGCAATACTGATCCCGTCGCCGCCATCGAGAGAAGCGACGAGTAGGCACCGAGGACCACCTCAAAACCCACCACCCCACGGGGCTCTGTCTCTCACCTCGGCGCGGCGTCGGTTGGTACCTGCGAATTGGACGACAGCATCGATATAGGCCCGCGGCGTCTCGGGTCCATGATCGAAGGCGTCGCTGGCTTCGCCGCCCGCACAAAGAGCGGGCTGGTGGTTCGCATACACGGATGAGGCGGCGCCTCGTTGAACCCATCCGAGACGGGGTCCCTACGGCCGGCGCGGGTCACACAGGATTCGGTGCATGCGGATCTCCTGGAGGATGCTGCGGGGTACCGGCCACGACAGCGCCTCGATCGCGCCCGCGTAGTCCACGAGCGCATCGAGCGTGTTCAGGCGGGCATCGTCGAGGGCGGCCTGATCACGCCAACAGGGACGACCACGGCCGAGCGCGTCCTCGTGGTCGCGCGCCCACATCACCTTGGCCAGCAGGTCGGGCAGCACATTTCGCCGTTGCGCCGCGGTCGCAGGTTCCTCAGGTGCCGCCATCGTCGCTCCAGACATCCCTCGCGTCGGTCGCGGGGTGAGCGAGCACCTCGTCAAGGAGCTCAGAGGCCGTGTGGGCGTTGCCCGTCGTACTCGCCGCCAGGAGCGCCTCCTCGCCCTGGTCCTTGGTGAACTCGGGCGGCACGACGAGCATGCGGAGGATGGTGCGGTTCGAGGTGGTGAGCAGCATCAGGTGGGTGTCGTCTCGGGGAAAGGAGCCGACCTTCAGGTAGCCGGCGCCGATCGGGATGCGGCGAGGTGCGGGATCCCAGTCCGGCGGCGAGAACAGCGCTCGGATGATGTGACCCGACTCCGCGGGCATCTGGACCAGCAGGTCGGCCAGTTCGGTCGCGAGGTCACGGCTGCGTGGCCACCACCCGCCGTCCAGGCGATTCTGGCCCGCGACCGGCGCCATCCGAAGTCTGGCCGGCGCACGTCCTGCAGGGTTGGTCGGGTTTGTGCTGTTCGACGTCGTCATGACGTCCGCCTCTCGGCCGGGCTGGGACTCCGACTGGAGCCTGATCACCGGCGCTTCACTTCCCACAGTACGCCGCACTCCCAACGACGCGCGAAGCCACATCCTCTGTGTCCGAGGCGGAGCGGCCTATGACGCGCGACCAAGCCGCCGGGCCCGAATCTGATCGGACTCTCCTGCGGCGAGCGCTGCGCCCGACCTCCAGCGCGTCGGTGCCATCTATCCCGAGCGTGAGAGCGGAAGTGCGGCCACTGTGAACGATTGTGCTTCCTGCCCAGAGACGCCGGGTCTCGCAGGACGCCTGGATCGCGGCCCGCTCGATTGCAGCAGCGGCGCGAGAAAGCCGGGACAAGCGAGCGACCGTGGCCACTCGCTGATCCAGAGGACGCAGTGGTGCGTGGAGTCGCTGCGCAGGGAGCCCCACGACTCGGTGACCGCGACGGGGCCCGCGGTGGCGAGGGCGAGGTCCCGGCCGATGTCGCCCTGCCGCTCGAGCGCGCCCGCGACGGCGGGGTCGTCCGCCGACCGCAGGATCAGTGCGAGGCCGCCGGGTGTCAGCCATTCGCCGGGGGAGAGGTCGGCGGACCGAAGGGCGGCCAGGATGGTCGACATCTCCTGCCGGAGTACGGCGGCCGCCCCTCGCATGCCTCCGCCGGCAGCCCGGATCGCTCGCCCGGCCACCTTCATGTCGAGTGAGATCGAGACGGTCGACGCGTGGCGCTCGCCTGCGGAGCCTGCGCGGTCGACCAGTTCGCCGTACGTCGTCGACGCCCACGAGCCTGAGCGGTTGCCGTGCTGCTCCCACCAGTCCGCCATGCCCTTGCCGGAGTCAGGGAGCGTCCGCTCCATGACCTGGACGGAGGCGATTCGTCCGGATCGGCACGCCGTCGCAAGGACCCGGCCCCACGAGACGACCCGGAGCTCCTGCTCGCTAGTCGTCGTGGCCACGACCGACCACTTCTTCCCCGCGGTGTCGACCAGCGTCGAGTCCGCGACTGGGGGGTGGGACGGTCGGAGGAGCTGCGGACTCGTGTGCCGCTGCCTGGCCTGTCGCTTGGGCGGCGACGAGGTTGCCGAGCCGAGGACCGGCCGCTGCTGCCTCCTCCGCGACCACGACTCCGGCGGCAACTGCACCGCCCGCCGCCGCAGCACCTCCGGAGGCGCCATCCGCTGCGGCGCCTCCGCCGCCGGCTCCACCTGACGGTCCGCCCGCGGATGGCCACGGTGGAAGCGCGGGTGGCGATCAAGGATGAGCTGGACTTGCCACGCGTCGTGAAACCCCGTCCAGGTGGTGCGGCGAGAGGCAGCCGTCGACGTCGATCAGGAGCAATGAGCGCTCGGCGGACCTCTTGCGGGGACGTTCGGCGATGGTCATCCAGCCGATGGAGCAAGGACGGAGCCCGTGAGCGACGCTCACGGGCTCCGAACCGGGTTGTCGTGGATGGTCACCGCAGGAAGGGAAACCGGCGCACGAGCTGGGTCTGGGCCCACTGCTTGCCAAGACCCCAGGTGTCGCCCGCCAGGGTGACGGCGAGCACGACCACCGTGATGGCGCCGAGCAGGTGGTCGTCGACCACGGGGTTGTTCTCCAGCGGCATCGACGCGATCCACATCATCACGTAGAGCGCAGCCCCGGTGACGGCGGCGATGCGGATGCCCACGCCGAGCGTGAGCGCGATGCCGATGCCGAGCAGGCCGACCATGAACAGCCAGTTGGCCCAGCCATCGCCGGCGATGCTGCCGAAGAGCTCGTGGAACGGGTTGTCCTCGGGAACGCCGAAGCTCAGGAACCCGAAGGTCGGGCTGCCGCCGTTGATCCACGCATCGGGACCGAAGTAGTCCACCGCGCCGGTCTCGGCGTTCTTGCCGGTGGCGAAGCCGAGGGCGAGCGTCTTGTCCAGGAACGCCCACAGGAAGGTCAGGCCGAAGCCGATCCGAAGCACGGAGAGTCCGCGACGGGCGTTCTGGTGGGTGACGATGTCTCGTTCGACGAGTACGTCGACGTGAGGATGGTGCTGCACGGCGGTCATCTGTGGCCTCCTGGTCGTGGGGCGAGGCCCCGCTGGTCGAACCCCTGCGGGTCCTGGTGCTCCCAGCCTCGCTGTCGGCGACAGAGCGCTGCAGGGTCGAGCGGCAGTCGCGGCATGGGTCCTTGGTCCCGGTTCGAGTACTCCGTGCCCATCACTCGGTTCCGGGCGCCGGGGACCACAGCCACGGTCGTGTAGACGCGTCGGACGACCGCGGGGGCGACGGTGGTGGACAGGACCCGGGTCAGCGAGTGCAGCCTGGCCGAGGAACCCGCTCGAGCGGGTGAGGTGAACCCGCTGACCGCCGAGCTCATCGACCAGGCGTTCGCCCACAGGGACGACCACGTCGGCTCGTCGATGTCGGACCCGCCCGTACGGTCAGGACCCGGGTCGACCTGCTTGGGAAGGACCAAGCCGGCTCGCGCGGAGAGGCGGGCGCGGGCGCGGCACGAGCGGGCTCATCCGCCGGGGCAGCGGCTACGCGCCAAGGCGCTCAGGCAGGGACTCGGAACGGACGAGCCGGATGGTCCACGAGGCTCCTGCCGCAAAGTCTGGCGACACCCGACGCCCGGGTCCTCGGTAGCGCCGGACAGAGCTTGCCGTCAGGGCAATCCGGCTCGGTCGAACTCCTGCTGAAGTCGCGGCCGGCGACGATGCGTCTCCCGAAGTTCGGCGATCAACTCGTCGATCCTGTCAGCGTGCTCGGATCCCGCAGCGAGCTTCCGCATCTTGGCCAGACGGCGTGCCGCGAGCCGGTAGTGCTGCGCGCCCGCCTCGACCAGCTCGTTCTCGACAAGGCGCTGGTGCACAGGGAGCACGGCGATCGGGTCGACCTTCTCGTAGGCCTTCACCAGCTCGCTCCACGTGTGGTCGCTGTCGAGCGCGAGCGAGTGTGCGAGGTTCCAGCCGAGCTCGGGGTCCTTCAGCGTCAGGAGCGCGAACAGCACTGCGTCGCTCGGGCTCGACGCGAGCGTGGCCATCACCTCGTCGCGATGGTCGAGCCACGCCTTGCCGGAGGCCTTGTGCAGCCGTGCCGCCGATGTCGAGGAAGGCCACTTGCGGAAGACCGAGAGCCGGGCATCCAGTGCCTCGGCCGGTCGGTGCGCCTCCAGCAGGCCGCACCAGTAGTCCGCGGCCTTGCGCGACTGGTGCCCGCGGTCGAAGTCCGTGGCTTGTTTCGCCCAGTCGATGGCGAGATCGATCTCGCCGATCTCCTCGAAGGCCTCGGCTGTCTCCTGCAGCCACGCCGCGGCCTTCCGGTCCTTCGCGTGGGTGCGGATGATCGCGTCGATGTCGTGGTCGAGGACGGCGAGCCGCTGCGCGTTCCAGTCGAGTGTGAACCACGCGTGTGAGTGACCTGACGACCATCGCTCGTCCTCCGAGGGGCGCGGTCCGAGCTTCGCCTCGACCTCCGCCAGGCGCTTCCGGTAGGCGGCCATGCCGACGTCACCGAGCGCCGGCGCATAGGCCACCGGGTCGAGCTCGAAGTAGTCCACCTCGTTGTCGTCGAACTGGAACCTGATCATCCAGTCGATCAGCTTGCCGACCGGTGTCCTGGCTGAGGCCGCTGCGCGCGGGTGGAGCTCGAGGAGCCGGCGGCAGGCGTCGCCGATGATCCCCGCGGAGTCATCCGCACGCGCGATCACCTTCAGCGACGAGGCGAGGGCCTTGTGCGTCACCGTGTAGATCTCGGCCGGGTCCGTGGTCGGGATGGCCGCTTCGAGCATGTCGATCGCCTCGTGCATGTCCCGGCCGTGCGCGTTGGCAGCGCTGTAGCGGTGGAGGTCCGAGCGCGTGCGGATCAGGGGCAGTACGGCGTCGGCCAGTGAGGTCACGCGCTCATTCTGCACGCCGGCTTCTCTGACCTGCCTCGTCGCACCCAGCCTCGGGCTCCCACCACCACCGCTCCGATTCTCGCGGCGGCCCCCCTTCGATCCGCTCGGTCGGCGCTGCGCCGTGACGCGTGGCGGTGTTCCGCTGCCGGCCCGGTGGGTCAGCGACATGCGGGCGATGACGCCCTCACGGGTTGGAAGCGAGGAGTCAGCGGCCGGCGGGTCGTGCCGGCCCTGGTCGTCCGTTCCGCTGCGGCCGGCAAGGGCGACTGACGCTGGCCCGACACCGGGCAGGACGAGACCGGGAACACGGCGCCGCGGTCACAGCCTCGTGCCGCGGATGACATACTGCATGAGCACCTCGTGGTTCGGCGCGACGCCGTGCTCGCGGTCCAGCTCGTGGAGCCGGGTGAGCTCGACGACCTCGACGTCGACGAAGCCGGCCGCCCGGACGCGGTCGACGAAGGGCTCGATGCTCGTGGACTCGGCGAGCGGCAGGGCCTGGCGCACGGTCTCGTCGTAGTAGGCCTTGAACTGCTCGCTGGCGCCGACGTGGAGGCCCCTGGCGAACCAGGCCGCGTCGACGACAGCGAGGGTTCCGCCGGGGCGCAGCAGGTCGAACCAGTTGCGCAGCGCGACGTCGGGCTCGCGCAGCGTCCAGGTGACGTAGCGGTTGACGACGGCGTCGAAGGTGCCCGGGGCGAAGTCGGGGGCGACGGCGTCGCCGTGGAGGAAGGTCGGCGGGTTGCTCATCCCCGATGCGTGCAGGCGGGCGCGGTCCAGCATCCCGTCGGCGAGGTCGATGCCGGTGACGCGATGGCCGAGCTCGGCCAGCGTGCAGGCGACGTAGCCCGACCCGGTGCCGACGTCGAGGACGTCGAGCGGCTCGGTGCCGAGCGCGTCGGTGAAGGCGTCCTGCCAGGCGGCGAGGTCGAGGGCCTTGCGGTCGGCGCGTTGCTGGTACTCGTCGTAGGGGACGGACCGCTCCGACCAGTAGGCGTTGAGCGCGGCCTGGACGTCGGACGGGGTGGAAGTGGTCATCGGCTGTTCCTCTGCGGCGTTCGGGTGATGAGGGGGCGGAAGGCGAGCTGGAAGCCGTCGTCGAGCTCGAGCCGTCGTACGGCGACCTGGTAGACGGGTTCGAGGAGGGGCGGGGTGAGGACCTCGTCGGGGGTGCCCGCGGCCACGACGGTGCCACGGTCGAGCAGGAGCACCCGGTCGCAATAGGTCGCGGCGAGGTTGAGGTCGTGGAGCACGACGACGACGGTGTGGTCGCTCGTCAGGGCCAGGTCGCGGGCGAGGTCGAGGATCTCGTGCTGGTAGCGCACGTCCAGGTGGTTCGTGGGTTCGTCGAGCAGCAGGTGGCTGGATCCTTGGGCGAGGGCGCGCGCGATCAGCACCCGCTGGCGCTCACCGCCGGAGAGCCCGTCGAACGGCTGGCCGGCGAGGTGCAGGGCACCGACCTGCGTGAGCGCCGCGGCCGCGATCTGCTCGTCCTCCCGCCCTCGCCGGGCGAAGCCCGAGCGGTGGGGGGTCCGTCCGAGGAGCACCATGTCGGAGACCAGCAGGGGCAGGTCGCCTGCGGTCTCCTGGACGACGACGGCGACGCGTCGGGCGATCTCGCGGGCCGAGAGCGTGGTGAGCTGCTCGCTGTCGATGAGCACCGTGCCGGCCCGGGGCCTGAGCGAGGCGTGGAGCGTGCGCAGCAAGGTGGTCTTGCCGGATCCGTTCGGGCCGACCAGGCCGAGCACTTCGCCGTGCGGCGCCGCGAGGTCCACCGAGTCGAGGACCGTGCGGTCCCCGTAGGCGAAGTGGATCGCGTCGGCAGTGATCATCGCTGGAAGTGGTCGACGATGTTTTCGAGGCCGTCGATCACCAGGGGGGTGGGCGGCTCGGTGAAGTTGAAGAGCTGCGTGAGGATCGCGTCGTCCTTGACCGCGGTGAGCGCCTGTGCCCCGTTCATGCTGGTGATGGCGTCCCTGGCGTCGTCGGGGTCGCCGTCGGAGTGGAGCAGGATCAGGACGTCGGGGTCGCGGGCGACCAGCTCCTCCAGCGTGACCTCGAAGACGCGTTCGCTGGTGTCGGCGAAGACGTTGGTGAAGCCGGCGGCCTCGAGCTGGGGGTGCGCCATGGAGGAGGTGCCGTAGGCGTAGGGAGCGCCGCCGCCCACGGTGGGGTAGAGGACCGCGGCGGTGCGATTCTCTGTCTTGTCCACCTCGGTCAGGACCTGGTCCAGGCGATCCTCGAGCCGCGTGATGGCGTCATCGGCCTCGGCTCTCTTGTCGAAGACCTTGCCGTAGAGCCGCATCTGCTCGTAGATGGCCTCGAACGAGGGGTCGGCGGGCGGCTCCGGGCACAGCGCCGGCTCCTCGATCAAGGCGACCCCTGCTGCGCCAAGGGTGTCGCGGACCAGGTTGTCGGCCTCGCCGAAGACGATGTCGGGACGCTGGGCCAGCACGACCTCCTTGGAGATCTGCAGGTGGCCGGAGGCGTCGAGGTCGTCGGAGAGCATCGGGATGCTCTCCAGCTCGGCCCACGTGTCGTCGTCGTAGTACTCGCGGGCGTAGGCCCCGGCACGCGCGGTGACCACCTCGTCGAGCACCCCGAGCTCGTGGAGGTAGGGGACCGCGGCGGGCTTGAGCAGTACGCCGCGGGTGGGTGCCGCGTCGAACGTCACCTCGGCGCCGCAGTTCTCGACGGTGAGCGGGTAGCTCTCGCCCGATCGTCCAGTTGCTGGGCCACCGTCGGTGCCGCAGGCCGCCAGCGTGGCGACGAGAGCGACGCCGGTGACGCCGGCGATGAGGGTGGGCAGGCTGCGGAGGGTCATCGGTTCTGTCTTCTCCTGGTTCTCGGGGGAGGTGGTGGGCGGTCACGCGCCGGGGTGCAGTCGACGGATGAGCAGCAGGAGGAAGGGTGCGCCGACCATCGCGGTGACGATGCCGATGGGCAGCTCGCGCGGCTGCAGGAGCATGCGGGAGAACAGGTCGGCCCAGAGCAGGAACAGCGCTCCCAGCAGCGCGGAGACCGGGATCGCCCAGGCATGGGCAGCCCCGACGAGGCGGCGGGCCAGGTGCGGGACCACGAGGCCGACGAACCCGATCGAGCCGGACGCGGCGACCACGAACCCGATGCACAGGGACACCACGGCCAGGAGCCGGGTCCGGAAGCGCGCGGGGGAGACGCCCAGGACGAGCGCTGTCTCGTCCCCGATGGCCAGCGCGTCGAGGTGTCGCCCCCACGCCGTCAGCAGCACGACGGTGGCGGCCACGACCAGCCCCAGGGCGAGGAGCGGTGCGCCCCACTGGGCCAGGCCGAGAGAGCCCAGGAGCCAGAACATCACCGAACGCGCGCCCTCGGCGGACCCGGAGGCGAAGATCAGGAAGCTGGTGAGTGCGGACAGGGCGTAGCCAACGGCGACGCCGGCGAGCAGCAGGCGGATCGACGTGATGCGTCCGGACGCGCGGGCGACGACGAACACCAGCAGGGAGGCGGCGAGGGCGCCGAGGAAGGCGCTGGCCGACAGGGCGTGCTCGCCCAGGCCGAGCGTCACGCCGAACAGGATGGTCGCCGCGGCGCCGCTGGAGGCTCCCGAGTTGATCCCCAGGAGGTAGGGATCGGCCAGCATGTTCCGGACCATCGCCTGGAGGGCAGCGCCACAGACGGCGAGCCCGGCACCGACCGCGGTCGCCATGAGGACGCGGGGCAGGCGGACGTCCCACACGATGACCTCCACGGTCTGGTCGACCTCCACCGCCGTGCCGAGGAGCTTCGTGCGCAGGACGTCGAGCACGTCGTCGGGGCCGGTCCAGACCGGTCCGACGGCAGTGCAGAGCACGGTGGAGGCTGCGAGCATTACGCCGAGCAGGGTGACGACGAGTGAGTTGCGGCTGCGCCGCGCCGCCAGACCCAGCAGGTCGACAGGGGTCTCCCCGGACGCCAGCTCGTGGACCGGCAGACCCATGTGACCCCCTTATTGCAAGCGATTGGCAACAGCGAATCGAATGCTACAGGTGGTGACAGCTGCCACGTCCGTCAGGTCAGGGCTCCTGAGGTCTGGTCCGGAGGCCAGCTGGCGGTCAGCAGGTCAGGGGCCGCGAGCGCAGCGCCGTCGATCGCGGGCATCACCACTGGGCCGGGGGCAGCGGGCCCGCGGGTTGATGACGGAGCAGGGGGCGCCTCGACCTGGGTGGTGGTTCGGCGTTGCTGCTGCCGTCCTTGCAGCGGCAGGAGCCGTCCCATGGCTTCGGCGGCGGCGCGTCTCCTGAGCCTCGCGCCTGCCGCACGGCCCCGGTCGCAACGATCCTCAGCCTCGATCGAGAGCGCTCTCGCGCAGGGTGAGGCTGGGTGCGAGCTCAGCGACGAGATCGCGGACGAGGACGTCGAGGTCGGCGATGATGCGGTGGACCGTGGCCGGGTCCTGGCCGCCGGGGTCGTCGACGGGCCAGTCGCGGTAGGTGACGCCGGGGACGTAGGGGCACTCCTCCCCGCAGCCGAGGGTGATGGCGAGGTCGCTGGCGGCGACCATCTCGCGCGTGAGGTGCCGGGGATGCTCGCGTGAGGTGTCGAGGCCGAGGCTCTCGAGCGCGGTGGCGACCTCGGGGTGGATGTGTTCCCCGGGCTGGGTCCCGGCCGAGACGGCCACGATGTGGCCTTTGGCGTAGTGCTCGGTCAGTACGCGGGCGATGACGGAGCGGCCTCCGTTGCGCACGCAGGCGAAGACGACCTGGGGGACTGGACGGTCCTCGGGAGTGGGGTGCTGGGTCACGGCGCGGCTCCGGTTCGGGTGTCGGGGAAGAAGCGGCGGGTCCAGAGACTGACGTAGACCAGTCCGACGAGGACGGGCACCTCGATGAGGGGCCCGACGACGCCGGCGAGTGCCTGGCCGCTGGCGACGCCGAAGACGGCGATCGCGACGGCGATGGCGAGCTCGAAGTTGTTGCCTGCCGCGGTGAAGGCGACCGTGGTGGAGCGGGCGTAGCCGAGCCCGATCGACCGTGCGAGAGCCAGGGAGCCGGCCCACATGGTCGCGAAGTAGATGACCAGCGGGACCGCGATGCGAGCGACGTCGACGGGCTGGTCGGTGATGGTCTCTCCCTGGAGAGCGAAGAGCACCACGATGGTGAACAGCAGGCCGTACAGCGCCCACGGGCCGAGGCGGGGCAGCACGGTCTGTTCGTACCAGTCGCGGCCGCGGCGGGCCTCGCCGGTACGACGGGTGAGGTAACCGGCTACGAGCGGGACGCCGAGGAAGACCAGCACGCTGCCGGCGATCGACCACGGGGAGACGTCCAGTCCCGTGGTGGACAGGCCGAGCCAGCCGGGCAGCAGGTCGAGGTAGAACCAGCCGAGCAGGGCGAAGGCGAGGACCTGGAAGACGGAGTTGACCGCTACCAGCAGGGCAGCGGCCTCGCGGTCGCCGCAGGCCAGGTCGTTCCAGATGATGACCATCGCGATGCAGCGAGCCAGGCCGACGATGATCAGGCCGGTGCGGTACTCGGGGAGGTCCGGGAGCAGCAGCCACGCCAGGGCGAACATCAGCGCGGGCCCGAGGACCCAGTTCAGCACCAGGGACAGCGCCATCATCCGCCTGTCGCGGGCGACGTGGCCGACCTCGTCGTAGCGGACCTTGGCCAGCACCGGATACATCATCACCAGCAGCCCAAGGGCGATCGGCAGCGAGATGGAGCCGACCGTGATCGCGTCCAGGGCGTCAGCGATGCCAGGTATCCAGCGCCCGGCCAGGAGCCCGGCGCCCATCGCCACCCCGATCCACACCGGCAGGTACCGGTCGAGGGTGGACAACCGCCGGGCTACCGGCGCGGGGACCGTCTGCGGAGCCGCCGGGCGCGCCTTCTGGGTCACTGGGCCGGCTTGGTGGCGCGGATGATCGCGCCGTGCATGCCGGGGACGGCTTCGTGGGTGAACTCGACCTCGGCGTCGATGAACCCGGCGGCGGCGAGGCCGTCGAGGTACTCCGAGCGGGAGAGGGCGCCGGCGATGCAGCCGACGTACGAGCCGCGCTCGGCGCGGTCGGCTGGGGTGAGGTGGTCCTCGGCGACGACGTCGGAGATCCCGATCCGTCCGCCGGGGGTGAGCACGCGGAACATCTCGGCGATGACCTTCGCCTTGTCGGTCGAGAGGTTGATGACGCAGTTGGAGATGACGGCGTCGACCGAACCATCGGGCAGGGGGACGTCCTCGATGGTGCCCTTGAGGAACTCGACGTTCTGCGCGCCGGCCCTGGCGGCGTTGGCGCGGGCGAGGTCGAGCATCTCGTCGGTCATGTCCACGCCGTAGGCGAACCCGGTCTCCCCGACACGGCGGGCGGAGAGGAGGACGTCGATGCCACCGCCGGAGCCCAGGTCGAGGACCCGGTCGCCGGCGCGGAGGTCGGCGACCGCGGTGGGGTTGCCGCAGCCCAGGCTGGCCGCGACGGCCTCGGCGGGCAGCGTGTCCTGGTCGTCGGCGGCGTAGAGCGCCGCACCGAAGGCGTCGTCGATCGCCCCGGTGGCGCCGCCACAGCACGAGGTGTCCGAGCTGCCGCAGGAGTCGACGACCTGCAGCGCGTCGTTGAGCTCGGTGTTGCCCGCTCCGCGGCCGACGGCGAGAGCAGCCTGGGCGTAGCGGTTGCGGACCTCCTCGCGGACCTCGTCGCTGGACTGGCTGGTGGCGGTCGGGTCAGTGGTGCTCATGGTGGTGCTCCTCCGGGAACGTGCTTGCATTGACGGTTGTCGATGCATCGAGGATCGTCGATACATCGACGGATGTCAATAGGTCTGGCAGACTGGATGTCGTGACCACCTCCGAGCTGCCCCTCGCCGACGCGACCGCCGCGTGCTGCTCCGCCGTCACCGGTGGGGTGCTGGACACCGAGCAGGCGCAGCAGCTGGCGAAGGCGTTCAAGGCCCTCGGCGACCCGACACGGGTCCGGCTGCTGTCGATGATCGCTGCGCAGCCCGAGCGGGAGGCGTGCGTCTGCGACCTCACCGATCCCGTCGGACTCTCGCAGCCCACGGTGTCGCACCACATGAAGCAGCTCGTCGACGCCGGGCTGGTGGTCCGGGAACAGCGCGGACGCTGGGCCTTCTACCGCCTCGTCGACGGTGCGCTGGAGCGGCTCAGTCGCGCGCTGGCGCCTGAGCCGAGGTCGGGCGGCGCCGCCACGTCCGGCCGCTACGGCAGTCGGCTGTGCGCACGATCGTTCACAGCATCGTTGGCGTCGGCCGGTCGCAATCAGCCTGGCTGACGGCTTTCGCGGCCGGATGGTGTCGTGCGGGTGACCCGCGGGCAGAAGACCTGGACGGCACTGGTCGAGGTCAAGACGTCCAACGGGAAGCTCGATGCCACCCAGATCGACAACTACGTCAACATCGCCCGGAGCAAGGGGTTCGACGCCGTCATCACCATCGGCAACGAGCTCGCCGGAGGGGATGCCGAGCATCCCGTCGCGATCGATCGTCGGAAGCTCCGCAAGGTCGGGCTCCACCACCTGGCCTGGGACCAGATCCGGGCTGAGGCTGTCCTCGCTGCCCGTCACCGCGGAGTGGCGGACGCGACCCAGAGCAAGGTGCTGCACGAATTCCTCCGCTACATGAACCACCCCCGCTCGGGCATGGGCGCCGCCGGAGCCTGCGGTGATCGTGAACGCCGGCGGCCTCGGCGACATGGGCAGCAGCTGGGTCAGGGTCCGGGACGCAGTCAAGGCGAAGACCGCGAGGGCGACCGACAAGGCCATCGGGGAGGTCAGCGCCAGGTACGACGAGCTGGTCCAGCACCTCGCGCACCATCTCACCGGTCTCCTCGGCGTCGAGGTGCTGGCGTTGCCGCCGCGTGACACGCCCGATCACGCCAGCCGCCGACAACAGCTCGCCGACTCCGGGTTGATGTTCGGGCGGCTCAAGGTGCCCGGCGCGGTCGATGTCGTCGTGGTGGGCGCCGACGTCCGCGCCGACAAGGTGAGTGCCTCCGTCAAGGTCGCTGCACCTCGTGGCGAGACGCGTGCCCAGACACGGATCAACTGGCTGCTGAGGCAGATCCCGGGGGAGGCGAGGGATTCGATCCGCGTCGAGGCGCATCTCGCAGGGCCACGGGCGACGTCCACCGCCGCCCTCCTGGGCAAGGCCCGGCAGGACCCAACCATCCTGCTTCCCGAGGAGCAGCGGGAGATCAAGGCCTTCACCGTCTCCCTGGAGCAGCAGCTCGGACCCAAGCGTGCGGCTGGCGCCGGCACGTTGATCGGCTCGGTCAAGGACGTCACGACCAACTTCTACGCCGACGTCGTGCAACACCTCCGCCCATGGTCCGACAAGCGCGGTTGACCGACCGGATTCGAATACTTGCACTCGCGGTCCCAGTGGCGCGCAGGGCGCCGGTCTTCGGCACGCGGTAGGACCCGGCCTCGGAGACGACGATGAACCGGCGTGGTGACAGCCTGGGCGGAGTGGCCTCAATTTCCGGCGCCGTGCCCGACCACCAGGTCGTCCATACTCATGGTTGAGATGCCGTGGACGTAGGGCTCCATCACGACCGCGTAGAGCGCTTGGTCGATCCGATGCCGGGCCTCGAGGATGGAGGGTAGTAGGAGCCCTTGCAGAGCTTGGGGATTCGCAGCTCGATGTCACGGCCTTGCGGCTCAACCGGAGCTCCTCACGGCGTGCGGCGATCTTCCGGCCGAGCTCGAGGTCCCGGTCTTCGGTGAGGTGCCCATCGCTCCGTCCATCGAGTGGTTCAGGCGCTGGCGACTGCGTACGCCGGCGATGCTGTCGGAATGGCTGCGGTGGTGCGCAGCGCGTCTCGGCGATATCCGGTGACTCCTTCCGGGCGGCCGGCGCAGGGGTCTGTGGAGAGCGGACATGAGCGAGCGACGGCGCGGCTAGCGTGCCTGCACCGGTCCTTCGACCGCGGACGGCAGGATGGAGCAGTCGTGCATGGTGCGGAGGGCGGTGCCTCATGCACGACCCATCTCTCGGGAGCTCTCCATGGAATGTTCATGCCTTGGCCTCCGCGGCCGGTTCGCCGCCGCCATCGTGGCCCTGCTGGTCGCCTCGGGCCTGTCGCTGTGGCCCGGCGAACCCACGACGGCTGCCGATCGGGCGTCCGGCCCACCGGTTGCGGTCAGGGTGGAGCTGCCGGCCGCGGCTGTCCCCGGAGCAGTGCTCAGCGCTGCGCTGCTCCCGACCCCCGCCGCACTGAGGCGGACCCCGTCGATGGCGTGGCGCCCGGTGCCGACGGGGTCATTCGTCACCCGGAACGGCAGCGTGGAGCTCCGGCTCGACCCGACGACGGTGCCGAAGGCCTTCGTCGAGCCCGGTGGGCTGGTGACGGTCAACATCCGCGTGGAGAACGCCGACCTGCGCGTTCTCGGGGAGCACACGGTGACCGTCCGCGCCGCGCGGCTGGAGGGGAGGCCGGTGTGGCTGGACGTCGCGGAGCCGGTGCCGTCGCTGACGCGGAACCCGTCGACGCGGCTCCCGGTCCTGAGCCCGGCAGCGCTGCGATCTGCCGGGTCGGCGCGGACCGCCGTGGTGACACCGGCCAGCCTGGCTGACGCCGTCCCCGTGGCGAAGGTGCGGACCGTGCGGGCGCCTGCCGGGATCGTGCTGGGGCGGACGGGCGGCGACCGCCTGGCGACACGCCTGTCGGCGCTGGGGCGGACGGTGCAGGCAGACCCGATCGGTGGTCTCGGCTACCGGCGCTGCAAGGCGACCGGCCGGACGACGAAGCGGTGGGCGACCATCGGGACGTCGTACCCGCTGCGCACGTCGAGGTCGTGGCTGACCTACTCGGGAGGCTCGACCAGCACGTTCGGCGTGGCGACCAGCTTCGACAAGGGGGTGTCGTTCAGCGGCACCGGCACCCGGTCGACGAGCGACGACTGGGGACACGACTTCGTCCCCCGAAACTACGACCGCTCCTTCCGCGTGCAGGTCCTCTACCGGCAGTTCCGCTGCGCCTACTACTACGCAGGGAAGTTCAGGTACGAGACCTCCCGGTCGTGGAAGCCGTGGTTCCAGACGGGAGGCACGGCGACACATCGCCTCGCAGGGAAGCCGGCGTTTCGGTTGTGCGTGAAGGTCGCACGTGGGGCCTGGAGCCGCGGTCGCGTGCGAGGCAAGGACTACACCCTGAGCTACGGGGTGAAGTTCAAGAGCATGATCGGAATCGACCTGTTCAGCAGTCGCTCGTACTCGAACGGCGCCCGGCTCTACTACGACAACCCGAAGGTCAGGTGGCTCTGTGGCAACAACGCCTACCCGGCGCGCGCGGGGAAGATCCGCGAAGCGCGGCGGAACCTCTGAGCCGATGGGGAAGGTCGGGGCTGCTGCAGCCATCGTCGGCCTCGCGGTCCTCGCGAGCAGCTGCGGCAGCGACGGGCCGGCGACGGACGGGCCCCTGGGCGCGTTGTCCGACGGCGGCGGCGTGAGCATCTACCGCCCGGAGGAGGGACCGGCCCGCTGGGTCGGCTCGTTCTCGGGCTTCCGGCTGTGCCTCGACGAGGAGGGGCCAGCGGCGAGGGTGACGGATGTTCGGGTCGTCGAGTCGGTCGGTCAGGTCAGGTCCGTCACGGCTCGTATCGGCGCTGCGAAGAAGCCGGACGGCACGCTGATGTTCCTCTCCGCGGAGGGAGCGCCTCCGGCCTTCGACCAGCCGTACGCCAAGCAGAACGCGAGGTACGCGAACTGGTACGAGTTCGAGGACGACCTGTCGTCGGTGCCGATCGATCGGCAGTGCAAGGACGAGCTGCGAGCGGACGACCCCGTCCTGGTCATCACGTTCGAGACCGGGAGGGCCGGCGGGACCCTGTTTGCGATGGAGGTGCTCTACGAGGTGGACGGTGAGGAGTTCACGACCGGTCCGGTGCCGTGGGAGATGACGCTGTGCGGCAGGAGCGAGGCCGTGGAGTACGTCTGCTCCGGGGCGCCGGAAGGAGACAGCGCGGGCAGGTGAGGCGGACGCGGCGCTTGCCTGGTCAGTCGTGCTCCGGCACGACACGCCAGGTGGCGATCCCGGGTGGACAGTGATCGCGCGCACACGGGCCCGCCCGGAGTCCCACACCGGACGGGCACGAGCGGCGTACGTCGCCTGCCGGGTCAGCGGCGGGCGACGACGATCCCGTCGACCCGCACCGGTCGCTTCGTCGTGGTGCGGATCGTGATGTCGGACTTCCGGGCCAGGTCCGGCAGTTTGACGACGACCTTGTGGCGAAGAGCGCCGTTGAGGGAGATCCGCTTGACCACCCTGGCGCCGTAGCGGACCTCGAGGGCGCCGTTGTTCCGGCCCTTCGACACGACGAGCGCGGCGCGACCCTTCGGCACGCCCTCGAGGGTCAGGGACTTGCCCTGCTTGCTCGTGGAGGTCACGGTCTTGTCGAGGTAGCCGCCGCCGGTGGCCCGCCTCCACCCCGCGCTCGCCTTCAGCTTGCGGTCGTCGAGGGGGAGGGCGGTGCACTTCTGGGGGCTCCACTCGGAGACGTTCAGCGCAGCGTCACGCGAGCGCACCTGGTAGAAGTGCTGGCTGCCCCTGGCGAGGTTCAGCGTCAACGACGTGCTCGTCGTGGTCCGCGTGGTCCACGCGCCGAGGCTGCCGTTCCATGCCGCCTTGCGGACCCGGACCTCGTAGTCCCGGATGCCGGAGCCGCCGGTGTCCGCCGCCGTCCAGGAAGGCTTGACCGTGGGCGCGAGCGTGGTGGCCGGGGCTGCATTCAACCGGACGGTGGGCTTCGGGCCGCAGGGAGGATGCCGCTCGCGGCGATCAGGGCGATGCGTCTCATGGGTCTCTCCTCGGTGGTGCGGGTGGTTCAGCGGCGGGTGACGACGATGCCGTCGACCTGCACCGGCTTGTCGGTGGTGGTGCGCAGCCTGATCGTGGTGCGCTTCTTCAGGTCCGGCAGGCGGACGACGACGCGGTTTCGGGCAGGGCCGGCCAGCGACAGCCGCTTGACGACCCTGGTGCCGTACCGGACCTCCAGCCGGCCGTGATTGCGGCCCTTGCTGACGACCAGCGCGACGCGGCCGGCGGGGACGCGCTGGAGCGCGAGGACGCGGCCCTTGCGGCTCGTGGTGGTGGCCGTGCGGTCGAGGTAGCCGCCGCCGGACACCCGCTTCCAACCGGTGCCGGTGAGCGCGCGGTCGTCGAGCGGGCGGGTGGTGCACCGTTCGGTGCTCCAGTCCGAGGTGTTGCCGGCGTGGTCGTGGGCCCGGACGCGGAAGCAGTACTGGCTGCCCCTCGCGAGGTTCATCGGCAGCGACCTGGCCGTTGTCGCGGTGCGCAGCATCTTCGGGGCGCTGACTGCGCCGTGCCACGCGGCCTTGGTCATCTGCACGTCGTAGCCCGCGACGCCCGCCTGGTTGTCGCTGCCCGACCACGAGACCTTCGCGGTCGCGGCCATCCGGGGCGACGGGCCGGCGTCGACGGAGACGGTCGGCGCGGTCTCGTCGCCGATGGTG
This sequence comes from Nocardioides sp. J54, assembly GCF_000519005.1. GTDB lineage: Bacteria > Actinomycetota > Actinomycetes > Propionibacteriales > Nocardioidaceae > Nocardioides. The sequence goes on from NZ_JAER01000044.1 coordinate 17,552, forward strand.
CGGTCGACGTACCGCAGCTCGACGCGGGGGTTGCCGTCGCCGAGGGTCATCGGCGCGGAGGGCGGGTACGGCGTGCCGCCACCCCCGCCAGCACCGTGGAAGGTCGCAGCAGAGCCGCCGCCACCCCCGCCGTGGTAGCCACCGCCACCTCCGCCCCCGCCGCCGCCCTGGTGGTTGTTCGCGCCGTTCCCGCCCTGGCCGTCGGCCGTCCCGGGCCAGCCGTCGGTGCCGGCGCCGATGTCGCCCTGCCCGCCGGTTCCGGGGGTGCCGTCCGGGCGGCCGCCGGTCGGCCACGTCCCCAGGTCGTAGGCCGTGCTGCCGTTGGTGCCGGCATCACCACCGGTGCCGCACGGGGTGTACTCGACGTAGCACTTGCCACCGCCACCGCCGCCGCCCGGTGCGACGACGAGTCGCTCGGTCAGGGCAGGGCTGCTGAACACGGTGGTGGCTCCGCCACCCCCGCCGGCCCACTCGCCGCCGGCGCCGCCGCCGTGGGCTCCACCGCTCGAGCCGTAGCCGTCGGCCTGGCCTTCGCCGCCGTTGCCGCCGACGTGGAGGACCAGGGTCCGGGGCGCGGGCAGGGAGCCCGGCCGGGTGGGGATCGTGTGCTCCACGTGGCCGCCGCGACCGCCAAGCACGCGGACGCCTTCCCCGCGCCCGCTGCCGCCGTTGCCGCCCACCGCGACCACCTCGACCGCCGTCACCCAGGCGGGGACGGTGAAGGTGGCGTCCTCGGTGAAGACACAGGTGACCTGGTTGCCCTCGGCCGAGCACTCGTCGGGAAGTGCCGGGGCCGAGGAGGCCGGCGTTGCGGTGCTGACGGCGACCAGGGCCGCGACGGGAAGCAGCGCGGACAGGGCGGTGCAGGCAAGACGCTTCATCGGTGACTCCGGGAGGGAGGGAGCAGTGAGTCGCGGTCAGCGTAGGAACGGCTCGGCGCCGTACGGGGCAGTTTCGGCGAAGCCCCTCAAAGACCGGGGTGGGGGCGGTGAAAACCCGGGGGAGGGGGCAGGAACGGCCCGGGGTGCGGGGCTGAAGAGCCCGTGGGTCGTGGTCCGGTCAGGACAGGTCGCGGCGCTCCAGCGCGTCCCGCAGCTCGCGCCGCGAGGTGACGCCGAGCTTGGCGAACGCCCGCCCGAGGTGCCACTCCACGGTGCGTGGCGCGATCACCAGCTCCGCGGCGATCTCGCGGTTCGTCATCCCCTCCGCGGCGAGCTCGACAGTGCGTCGTTCGGCCCGGGTGAGGGAGTCGAGCCCGGTCCGGGCGGTACGACGGGGCCGGGCTCCCGTCGCGTGCAGGGCGTTGAGCGCCCGCGCGGCCAGCGCGCCGGATCCGCAGGTCTCGGCGAGCTCGCGCGACTCGGCGAGCGCCGTGCGCGCCCCGGGGACGTCGCCGCGGCTGTGCAGCTCCACCCCGAGGTCGTGCATGGCGCGGGCCCGCTCCAGCCGGCGCTCGGAGCGGCACAGCACGTCGGCGGCCTGCCGCAGCAGGGACAGGCGCTCGTCGCCCTCGGCCAGCGCGGCCGCCGTGCGCAGCGCGCGACCCTCGCGGCCGAGCGCGCTGGTGCGACGGGCGAGCTCGACCTCCTCCTCGAGGAGCGCGCGGGCGTGGTCGGTGTCGCCGAGCGCGTGCGCGGCGGTCGCGGCGAGCGGGCGCCACACGATCTGCGGGCTGCCGCGGTGGCCCAGCACCTCGAGCCGCTCCTGGACCAGGTCGACGAGGGCAGCCGCCTCGGCGGGCTCGCCGGTGCGCAGCAGCAGCCGGGCGCGCGCGAGGTCGACCGAGATGCCGGTCATCTGGTGCGGGTCGACCTTGTCGTCGGCGGCCCCGAGCACGGCGCGGGCGCGGTGGTGGTCGTCGAGGTCCATGTGGACGTGCGCGAGCGTGGCGCTGGAGAAGCCGAACCAGCTCACCCACGGACCCCATCGCGGGTCGAGCGCGGTGGTGGCGGCACTGCGCGCGCCGTGCAGGTCGCCGGCGGCGTACCGGATCTCACCCATCCAGTAGTGCAGCAGGCCGTGGCGGAAGAGGTTGTCCGGGTCGACGACCTCGAGGCCCTCGTGGACCACCTGGGTGCCGCGCTCGAGGTTCTCCGACAGCCACAGCGAGCCCATCACGAAGTCGGGACGCAGGCCGAACGGTGGGGCGTCGACGCGCCACAGCTCCTCGGTGAGCGCCTGGTCGACGAGGGGGTTCACCAGCTGCAGGTCACCGAGGACGAACGGCAGCACGGTGGCCAGCGTCGCGGCCAGCGCGGGGACCTCCGGGATCCAGCCGGTGCTGGCGCGGTCGAGCAGCTCGACCAGCTGGGGGCGGGCGTAGATCGGGGAGAGGTCGTGCATCGAGGCGACCGCCAGCAGCTCGGCGAGCAGCTGCTGGTGCAGGTCGGTCTCCGGCTCGGTCTCGGCGAGCGCGGTCTCGCTGGCCTCGACGGCCTCCGGCAGCCGGCCGGTCAGCCACATCAGCCGGGTCCGCTCGCGCAGCAGCATCAGCCGTTCGTCGCGCCCGTTCGCCACCGCGAGGGCGTCGGCGAGGCGGTCCTCGGCGTCGGGGGTGCCGGCGCGGCTGGCGGCGAACGCGAGCTCGGCGAGCACGGCGGAGCGGTGCTCGGCGGCCGGCGGCTCCTCGACGGCGCGGCGCAGCAGCACGGCGGCCGTCGCGCAGTCGCCCTTGCAGGTGGCCTCGTCGGCCGCGCGGCGCAGGCTCTCGACGATCCACGGCAGGCCGGCGGGGGTGGTGCGCAGCAGGTGGTCGGCGACCTCGGCGGCGTCGGCGTCCTCGGCCAGCAGGAGCTCGGCGGCGCGACGGTGCAGGCGGTCGGTCGCGAACGGCCCGAGCTCCTGCCCGACCGCGTCGGCTACGACCGGCTGCGGGTAGCGCAGTCCCTGCGCCACCTCGAGCAGGCCGCTGCGGACGAGCCGGTCGGCGGCGTCCTCCGCGGCGCGGCGGTCGAGCTCGGCGAGGTGGGTGGCGCGGGCCAGGGTCGCCCGCGCCCCGAGCACCTGCACCGCCTCGGCCAGCGCGGAGGCCTCCGGCCCGAGCCGCGACAGGCGCAGGCCGACGTGCGCGCGGACCCGCTCGGGCACGGCGACGTCCACGCCGTCGTACCCCTGCTTGAGGTGGTCGACGAGGGCGGAGGTGAGGAACGGGTTGCCCGCCGCGCGGTGCAGCAGGTCGGGCACGGGGTCGCCGGAGGCGGGGGCGTCCAGCTCGGCAGCCACCAGCTCGCGCACGAGGTCCTCGTCCCACGCGCCCAGCTGCACGAGGACGGCGCCGGGGGAGGCGCGCAGCTCGTCGAGCAGGTGTGCGGCGTCCCGGCCCACCGGCTCGGGACCGACGGTCAGGACGACGGCGACGGCCTGGTCGTGCAGGCGGCGGGCGACGTCGACGAGGACCCGCAGCGACCCCTCGTCGGCCCAGTGCGCGTCGTCGAGGACCAGGCAGGTGCCCGGCTCGTGGCCGCCCCGCGCCGCGGCCTCCAGCAGTCGACCGGCCGCGGCGGCGACGGCTGCACCGTCCGGGGTTCCCGGGGGAGCCAGCTTGATGCGCAGCTCGTCGCCCCACGCCTCGATCGCGGCGAACGGGACGGAGGAGTCCATCGGTACGGCGCGAGCCGCGGCCACCCGCAGCCCGGCCTCCTTCGCGAGGTCGCCCGCGAGCTGCGCGGTCGTGGAGCGGCCGGTGCCGGCGTCGCCCTGCACCACCGCGACACCCCCTCCGCCGCGGGCGACGTCGCGGAGCATGCTGGCCAGCGCGGCGCGCTCGCCAGCAGCACTCAGGAGGGGCACGTATCGACCTTAGGCAGTGCGCGGCCCCCTCCGCGGGAGTTTTGTGCAGGCCTCTCCGAAATAAATTCCCCGGGGGTGGTCGGCGAAAAACCGGGGCTACCCGGGCTTCCCGGCGCCCGACCCGGGCTGGCACGGTTCTGCTACCCCGGAGGACGGGGCGCCAGGCCCGCCGGCGGCGAGGCCGGTCGTCCGCCGGGGGATGGGGGAACCACATGTCCGACGCGGAGGTGGCTGTCACCTTGTGGGGGGTGTAGCCGCGGGCCCGACTCCAGGGCCGGTGCCGTAGGCGCCTCCGCGTCGGACAGCGGACCGCGTGTCCTCGTCGTCGCTTCCCGGCCCGGGTCGCTAGTGCACCTCGGCAGGATGCCGACGGTCGCTGGCGGCTTTTCGCTGGCGCGCTCGCCCGACGGCCGCCACGCTTCACCCGTGGAACGTCGAGGTGGGGCTGCCGAGCTGCTGCGCGCCCAGTGGGACCTGCTGCGCGGCTGGCTCGAGGACGAGCGGGTGCTCGACCACGCCGGTGCGCCCTCCGGGCTGGGCGCGTGGACGGTCAGCGACCTCGTCGTTCACCTCGGCTTCGCGCTCCGGATGGTCGCTGAGGTGACGCCGAGCGAGCGCGAGCCCCTGACGCTCGTCGAGTACGTCGGCGGCTACGCCCCGGCGCACGACCAGATCGCCGCCGACACCCATGAGGTGGCCGACCGGCACCGGGGGTGGGAGCTCGCCGGCATCGACTCGCTCGCGGCGCCGGCATGGGCGGCGATCGACGCAGGCCTGCCGGACGTCGTGCTCGGCCGGCGGGGTCCGTTGCGCGGGGAGGACTTCCTGCTCACGAGGCTGCTCGAGCTCGTCACCCACGGCGACGACCTGCACCGCTGCCTGCTCCAGCACACCGGCGCCGATCGGCCCACGCCGCTGCTGCCCGCCGCAGTCGACCTCGTCGCTGCGGCCCTGGCCGAGGGTTACGAGCAGGTCGCCGGTGCGCGGCCAGCCTGGACCGGGCTGGAGCTGGTGCGGCTCGCGACCGGCCGCACGCCGAGCGACGACCCGCACCTGCCGCTGCTGTCGTGAGCATCATGGAGGGGATCAGATGACGGCAACCGTGTTCCTGCAGGCAGCGGAGATGTTCGCCGGCGCCGTCGAGCAGGTCCGTGACGACCAGTGGGACCAGCCCGGCTTGGGCGAGTGGGACGTGCGCGCGCTCGTCGGGCACACGCTGCGGGCGGTGACGACCGTGTCCTCCTACCTCGCCCAGCCGGCACCGGACTCGGTCGAGTGCGGGAGCGCGGGGGAGTACTTCGTGCGCGTGCGGACCCTGCCTGCCGCCGACGACCGCGCCGTCGCCGACCGCGGCCACCAGGCCGGCCGGGACCTCGGGCCCGACCCGCTCGCGACCGTGCGTGCCGGCATCGCCCGGGCCAGGGATCGGCTGGCACAGCTGGAGGATGCCGACCCGGTCCTGCCGACGGTGGCCGGCGGGATGCGCCTCAGCGACTACCTGCCCACCCGCACCTTCGAGCTGCTCGCGCACAGCAACGACCTCGCCGCCGCGACGGGAGCGGCGCTCGTCGTACCGCCAGAGGTGGCGGAGTCCGCCCTGCAGACCGCGGTGGCGGCGATGGCGCGGCTCGGCGACGGCCACGCGCTCTTCCTGCACCTGCTGGGCCGGCCGGGCGGCGAGCACCGGCCGATGTTCGGCTGAGTCCGGCGTCGAGCGCGCCGAGCAGGTCAGGGAGCGGGTCAGGCGAGCGAGGTCAGCTGGCCCCGGCAGTCTTCGAGGACCAGGCCGCGGAGCAGCGCCTCGTCGACGAGCTCGCGCAGCTCGACCGGCAGCTGCTCGCGGTCGAGATGGTCCTCGCCGAGGCAGGTGAGCAGGTCGCTGAGCTCCATGACGGGCTGGTACCCGGCGCTGTGACCGGCATCCGGGTGGGCGGTGCCGCGGGCGGGCCGGCGCGGATCCGCCACGGGATGCAGCCGGGCACCCGGCCCGCTGCATCCCGCGGCAGATCGTCACAGGCAGATCGTCACCGGTGGTCGGTCACCGCACCCGCACCGTGATCGTGCGGGCCTTGGTGCGCGAGGTGGCGGCGATGGTGATCCGCAGCTTCTGCCCGCGCTTCGCCTTCACCGTGGTGACCAGGCGGCCCTTCGACAGCTTCGCGGCGCGCAGCAACTTGCCGCCGCGGCGGACGGTGACCTTCGCCGCCAGCGGCGGGGCCGCCGGTGCGCTGGCCAGGACCACCAGCCGGGCCTTCCTCGCCGTGCGCGAGGCGGTCGTCGCCGTGGCGCGGAGCCTGGGCTTGCGCAGGGCCGGCTCGACGGTGACCGGGCGAGCCGACGCGTGGTGGTCGGCGTAGCCGGCCGCGGTGACCCGGACGTCGACGCCGATGCGGTGCCCGACGTCGGCGGCGACGGGCGTGTAGGTCGCCCCCGTCGCGCCGGCGATCACGACGCCGTCCCGTGTCCAGCGGAAGTAGGCGTAGTCCCGGTGGTCCGTGGTCGGCGGGGCCGCCGCGAGCCGGCTGCCGACCCGGGGCGTGCCGGTGATGAGCGGCTCCGAGGTCGCCACGATCTCGCCGAGCCCGACGTAGCTGCCCTGGGAGCCGGAGTACGCCGTCGCGTAGTCGGTGCGCTTCAGCGTCGCCTGCACCCAGACCGGCTGCGCGGCGTCCGACGGCCCGAGCGTGTACGACGTCCCGGTGGCTCCCGGGATCGGGTTGATGCTCCGGAACCACTGGTAGGTCACGGTCTCGAAGACCGGGTCGGTCCTGGGCGCGGAGGTGACCCGCAGCGTCTCGCCCACGCGGAAGGTGCCGGAGACGCCCGGCGAGGCGGTCACCCGCATCTCGACGGGCCCCTGGACGACCGCGGTCTCCGGCGACAGGCCGCTGAACGCGGTCGGGTACCCCTCCTTGAACGCCGCGACGCTGACCGAGATCCGCTTGCCGAGGTCCTCGGGGCGCACCTTGAACTGGTTGGTCGCCGTGGCCAGGGAGAACGTGCCGTCGACGAGCCAGTCGTACTGCACCCGGTCCGGCGTGGGAGTGAAGGTGTTGTAGGCGAACAGGGTCTGCCCGACGCGCGGCGTGCCGCTGATCGACGGGACGGTCCCGGTCATCACTGGGGTCGACGTACCGCCGCCGCCACCACCGCCACCCCCGCCGCCGGGGTCGCGGGGGTCGGTGGGCACCTCGGCCACCGCGGGGGTGGCGAAGGCAGCGAGCGCCAGCGTCGCCGCCAGGGCGGACAGGGCGCCGCGGAGGCGGGGTCTGCGAGAGCTGAACATGTGGTCCTCGTGGGGGGTTGGGGATCTGACCCGGCCACGCTCGCGGCGACCGCTGCGGTGCGGGTGGGCAGCGACTGGAGCCCCGCTGGAGCCGAGCGGCCCCCGGGCTCCAGCCGGACCCCAGCGCAGTGCGGGAGAACTGTCGCGACCCACCACCGAACCGAAGGAAGACCGATGACCATCGACCAGTCGAGCGACGCCCGCATCGCCGCGTTCAACCTCGCCCACCAGCACCGCCCCGGCCGGGTCGTCACGCCGACGACCGCGGCCGGCGTGGCCGACGCCGTGCGGGAGGCGGCGGTCCGCGGCGACCGCGTCCACGTCGTGGCCACCGGCCACGGACTGCTCGCGCCCGTCGAGGGCGGCACGGTCGTCTCGACCGCCGCCCTGGCCGACGTCCACGTCGACCCGGAGGCGCGCACCGCCCGCGTCGGTGGCGGCGCCCGCTGGGGCCAGGTGCTCGAGGCGGCTGCGCCGTACGGCCTCGCCCCCGTCTGCGGCTCCTCGCCCACGGTCGGCGTCGTCGGCCTGCTGCTGGGCGGCGGCCTGGGGCCGGCCGGGCGCACGCTCGGCTGGGCCAGCGACCACCTCCGCCGCCTCGAGCTGGTCACCGCCACCGGTGAGCAGCTCAGCGTCACCGCGGACTCGCACCCCGAGGTGTTCCGCGCCGCCCGCGGCGGCAAGCACCTGCCCGGTGTCGTCACCGAGGTCGAGATCGGCCTCGTTCCGATGGCCGAGGTGTACGGCGGCGGCCTGTTCTTCGCCGCCGAGGACGCCGGACGTGTGCTGCACGGCTTCGTCGACTGGAGCCGCGACCTGCCGGAGACGGTCACTCCGTCGTTCGCGATCCTGCGGCTGCCGGACCTCCCGCAGGTCCCGGAGCCGCTGCGGGGTCGGTGCGTCGTGCACGTCCGGGTCGTCGTCGCCGACGGGGACGCCGAGGCCGGTGCCGCCACTGTGGCGCCGCTGCGCGCGCTCGCGACCCCGCTGGTCGACCTGGTCGGCCCGATGCCCTACGCGGCGATCGGCGCCGTGCACGCCGACCCCGAGGAGCCGATGCCGGTGATGGACGGCGGCGTCCTGCTCCGCGACCTCGAGCACGGGTTCGTCGACGCCCTGCTCAGCGTCATGGGCCCCGAGCAGCACGTGCCCTTCGCCGTCGCCGAGGTCCGGCTCCTCGGTGGTGCCCTGGCCCGGCCGACGGCCGGTCCTGACGCGGTGGTCGGCCGCGACGCCGCCGCGCAGCTGTTCGTGGTCAGCGCGCCGGCACCGGACCTGTTCACCACGGCGGTCCCCGCCGTTGCGCAGGCGCTCGTGGGGGCCGTGGGCGCGTGGTCGACCGGCGTCGTGCAGCCGAACTTCGTCGGTGCGCTCAGCGGCCCGAACCCCTGGGTGCGCGCCTGGCCGGCCGACGTGCGCGACGCGCTCGACGCCGTACGCGCGGAGCTCGACCCGGCAGGGCTGTTCGCGGGCCCGCGGTGAGCCTGGCCGTTGCGGGCGAAACGGCCCGGGAGGCGCCGTCGCTGGATAGTCTCCCGGCCGTGAGGGTCAGCGTCCTGGGCCCGGTCGAGGTCGAGGTCGACGGCCGGCTGCTCGATCTCGGAGCGCGCAAGCAGCGCAGCCTGCTGGCCGTGCTGTGCCTGCACCGCGGCCGGCCGGTCAGCGTCGGCGCCATCGCCGAGGCGCTGTGGGGCGACGAGCCGCCCGCCAGCCACGCCGTCACGCTGCAGGGCTACGTCTCCGACCTGCGCAAGGTTCTCGAGCCGACCCGCGCGCCGCGCAGCGCGGCGACCGTCGTGCTGACGACGCCGACGGGCTACCAGCTCGCGATCCCGCCCGAGGCGTTCGACACCGTGCGCCTCGACGACGCGCTGCGGGCGGCGTCGGAGGCCTTCCCGCGGTCGGCGGACGAGCCGTGGCGCCCGCTGCGCGAGCCCGACCCGGACCGGCTGGTCCAGGCGGCCGAGGGCCTGGACCTGGCGCTGGCCGGCTGGCGCGGCGAGCCGTACGCCGACCTGCCGGACGAGGTCGCCCGGGCCGAGCGCGCCCGGCTGCACGAGACGCGCACGACCGCGATCGAGCTGCGCGAGGCGATCCGGCTGCACCTCGGCGACGCCGTCGAGGCGTCGCGCCGGCTGGAGCCGCTGGTCCTCGAGGAGCCCTACCGGGAGCGGCTGCACCTGCTCCAGGCGGTCGCGCTGGTGCAGGCGGGCCGCCAGGTCGAGGCGATGGCGCTGCTGCGCCAGCTCCGAACGACCCTGCGCGAGGACCTCGGCATCGACCCCGGACCCGCGGTCGCCGCCCTCGAGACGGCCGTCCTGCAGGGCCGGCTCGAGGGAGGTCGGCCGCGCCCGAGCGCCGACGTGCGCGTCGTCCTCGTCGACGACCACCCCGTGTTCCGGATGGGCATGAGCGGCCTGTTGTCCTCGCTGGAAGGCCTCGAGGTGGCCGCCGTCGTGGGCGACGCGGACGCGGCGCGGGCTGCCGTCGACGAGTCCGTCGACGTCGTGCTCATGGACCTGGACCTGGGCGGCGACTCCGGCATCGACCTCACCGCCGAGCTCACGGCGCAGTACCCGGACCTGCAGGTGCTGGTGATGACGATGCACGACGAGGACTCCTTCGTCCGTGCGGCACTGGCCGCGGGGGCGGCGGGCTACCTCGTGAAGTCCGCGGAGCCCGACGACGTGCACCGCGCCATCCGTGCGGTCGCCGCCGGCGAGCTGGTCGTCGGCGCCCAGGTCGCCCGCGCCGCGCGCTCGCACCTCGGCGGCGCGCACCGGGGTCGCCCGTGACCGGCGCCCGCGGCTGGCGGGTCCTCGCCTGGCTGCTGGGGGCGCTCGGCTGGGGCACGGTCGTCGCCGCGCTGGGCACCAGCCTCGTCGCCGGCCGGATCCCCGACGAGGTCGCCAACTGGGCGATGGACCTCGTCGTCGCCACGCTCTACTCGGTCGTCGTCGTGGTCCTGCTGCCCCGCACCCGGCGGCTCGCGGTCTGGATCATCGCGCTGACCGGTGTCGGCTGCGGCGTGGCCGGGCTGGCGACCTCCTGGGTGACGCTCGAGGCCGGCACGCCGGGGCAGGGCGCGGCGCTCTACCTCCAGTACTGGACCTGGACGCCCGGCCTGTACGCCGTCGTCGCGGTCCTGCCGTTCATCGTGGTCGGCCCGGTGCCGCGGTGGCGCACGGCGGCCGCAGCGGCCGGCGCCGTGCTGGCCGTCGCGGGGACCCTGCCCGGCATGACCGTCGTCGCGCCCGGCCTCCCGCACAACCCGCTGGGCATCGACCACGCCGGCTGGCAGGAGTGGATCCGCGACTCCACGCTGTGGCTCGACCGCTCCGTGACGGCGATGGGCGCGTTCGCCGCGGTGTGGCTGTTCGTGCACGCGCGGTCGCTGCGGGCACGGCAGCGGCAGGGCGTGCTGTGGCTGGCCACCGGCCAGGTGCTGCTCGTGGTCGCGATGGTCGTCTTCCTGCTGCCGTGGCCGGACAACCAGGCCCGGCTCGCGGCCGAGGTCAGCGGCGTGACCCTGCTGCTGGCGCAGGTGTTCCTGCCCGCCGCCCTGCTCGTGCTGGTGCTCGGCCAGCGGCTGTGGGGGATCGAGGCCACGGTCGACCGGGCCACCGTGTGGACCTCGCTGACCGCCGCCGCGGTGGCGGCCTACCTGGTGCTGGTCTCCGGGCTCGCGCGCGTGCTACCCGACGGGTCCGGCCTCGCGCAGGGCCTCGCCGTGCCCGTGCTCGCCGTCAGCTTTCTGCCCGCCCAGCGGGCCGTGCAGCGCCGCGTCGACACCCTCGTCTACGGCACCGGGTCGCGACCCGACGAGCTGTGGTCGGCGATCGACGTCTCCAGCGAGCACGACCTCGACGAGCTCGCCGACCGGCTGCGCCGCGGCCTGCGGGTCGGCGCCGTGCGGATCCTGCCCGTCGGCCCGGACGGCACCCTGCCTGCCGCACCGGGGGGACGCAGCAGCGACGTGGTGCGCACGCTCAGCAGTCGCGGGCGCGAGGTCGGCCTGCTGGTGGTCACGCCGCGAACGGGTGAGCGGCTCGACCGTCGTACCTCCGCGCTGCTGGACCAGGTCGCCGGCCTGCTTGCGACGGTGCTCGACCTCGCCCGCGCCAACGAGGCGCTGGTCGCGGCCCGCAGCCGCCTGGTCGGCATCCGCAACGAGGAGCGGCGCGTGCTGCGCCGTGACCTGCACGACGGCCTCGGGCCGGCGATCGCCGGCATCCGCCTCGGCCTCACCGCCGCCCGCAACCTGCGCGAGCGGGACCCGGAGGCGGCCGACCGGATGCTCGACCAGCTCGGCGAGGAGCTGCAGCTGCGCAGCGAGGAGGTACGACGGATGAGCCGCGGGCTCCTCCCGCCGGCCCTCGACGAGGGCGACCTGGCGGCGGCCCTGCGTGCGCTGGCGGACCGCTTCGCCGGCGCGGACCTCATCGTCCAGGTGGACGTGTCGCCGCAGGTGCAGCCCGGTCCGGTCGCGCAGACTGCGCTCTACCACGTCGCGTCGGAGGCGCTGCTCAACGTGCACCGGCACGCGATGGCGACCCGGTGCGAGGTCGTGGTCCGGCCGGGGGAGGACGGCGGGGTCGTGCTCGTGGTGACCGACGACGGCGTCGGCCTCGACGAGCAGGCGGCCCAGGGCATCGGCCTGCGGTCCATGCGCGAGCGCGCCGAGGAGCTCGGCGGCAGCGTCGCGACCACCTCGCCCGGCGCGCGCGGCACCCGTGTCGTCGTCCACCTTCCGCCCCTCGGCGGCGCCGCCCCAGCTTAGGGGCTCTGGCGGCTCAGCGGTCGCGGCGGTCGCCGCGCCGCCACTGGCTCCAGCAGCACAGCAGGCAGATCAACCACGCGGGGACGATGACGGCGTCCTCGAGGTGCACGCCGTGGGTCTCGGAGAACTCCCACAGCACCGGCCCCGACAGCGCAGAGCTGCCCGCCACGCCGGTGACCGCGAGCAACGTGGTCAGCACGGCGACGACGAGGGCCTGGGTGCGGTCGGACACGAGGCAGCAGCCTAGGGGGTGCCCCACCACGAGGTGCGCCCCTCTGCGCCGCGAGGGTCGGGCGCGCGTCGTACCCACGCACCTCGTGCCGCGAAGCCTCACACCTCGCGGTGCGAAGCCTCACACCTCGCGGCACCCCGGTGCGACCCGAGAGGTGGGGACTCCTAGGCTTCCGGGCGGCCCGGACGTGTGTGCGGGTGTCGCTCAGCAGCAGGAGGCACGATGTCCTGGTCCATCCACGGGGACGGCCGGTCGGTCGTCGACGGAGAGGTCGTCAAGCCGGGGGAGCGGCTGTCGTGGCCGCGCACCCTCGGGCTCGGTGGCCAGCACGTCGTGGCGATGTTCGGCGCGACCTTCCTGGTGCCGATCATCACGGGCTTCGACCCGAGCACCACCCTGCTCTTCTCGGGCTTCGGCACCCTGCTCTTCCTGCTGATCACCGGCAACCGGATGCCGAGCTACCTCGGCTCGTCGTTCGCGTTCATCAGCCCGGTGCTGGCGGCGAAGAGCGGTGGTGACATCGGTACGGCGCTCTTCGCGATCGTCGCCACCGGCGCCGCGCTCGCGCTCGTCGGCCTGCTGGTCATCAAGGTCGGCACCGGCTGGATCCACGCGCTGATGCCGCCGGTCGTCATGGGCGGCGTGGTCGCGCTGATCGGCTTCAACCTCGCGCACGCGTCGTGGAACAACGTCATCAACCTCGACGCCGGCGGCAGCTTCGCGCCCGGGCAGAAGCCGGTCGACGACGAGCACCTGCTGCTCGCCACGATCACGGTGCTCGCGATCGTCGTCATCGCCTCGCTCTTCCGCGGGATCATGGGTCGGATCGCGGTTCTCCTCGGCTTCGTCGTCGCCTACCTGGTCGCCATCCCGATGGGCGTGGTCAGCTTCGACGCCGTCCGGGCCGCCGACTGGGTCGGCCTGCCGCAGCTCACCAGCCCCGACGTCGACTGGAGCGTCCTGCCGATGTTCCTCCCCGTCGTCTTCGTGCTCGTCGCGGAGAACGTGGGCCACGTCCGCTCCGTCGCCCACCTCGTCGGCGACGACTCGCTCAACGACCTCACCGGTCGTGCCCTGCTCGCCGACGGCGCCGCCACGGTCGTGGCCGGGCTCGGCGGCGGCTCCGCCACCACGACGTACGGCGAGAACATCGGCGTCATGTCCGCCACCCGCGTCTTCTCCACGGCGGCCTACTGGGTGGCCGGCGTCGTGGCGATCCTGCTGTCGCTGTCGCCGAAGTTCGGCGCGCTGCTGTTCACCATCCCCAACGGCGTCATCGGCGGCGCCACCCTCGTGCTGTACGGCGTGATCGGGCTCATCGGCGTGCGGATGTGGATCGACGCGCGGGTCGACTTCGGCCAGCAGAAGAACCTCTTCCCGGTCGCCGCCGCGCTGATCCTGGCGATGGGCATGGGCAACGACGTGATCGGCTTCGGCGACTTCACCCTCGGCGGCATCGCCGTGGCGACCGCCGCGATCCTCGTGCTCTACCACCTGATGGCGGGCCTCGAGCGGGTGCGCGGGGCCGACGTCCCGCGCTGACCGCCTGTGCGGACCGTCACGCCGGTCGGGGAATAGTCGCGGGGGCGGGGCTGGTTGTGCCCGTCAGCTGGTCTGACTCATGCCCCCGGGCCTCACCACTTGCCGCTACGAGCGGCCACTCGCCGAGAGGCGGCTGACGGACCAGCGAGCATCACCGTGCAGCCACCCGCCGGGTAAGCCCCGGTCAGGGTGGCTGTCCGGGTTTTCGGGCGGGGCCAGCCGGACCGGGGCAGCAGCGTCAGGTGATCTCCGGCAGCTCCTGCGCGCTGCCGAGCAGGGCGCGGAAGGGGTCGCCGCGCTCGGCGATCCGGTCCAGGACGGTGCGGATCGTCCAGCGGTCGGGGCGCAGGTCGGGGTCGTCGAGCTCGGACCACGAGATCGGCACCGACACCGGCGCACCGGCCCGCGGCCTGGGGGAGTACGGCGCCACGAGGGTCTTGTTGATCGCGTTCTGCGTGAAGTCCAGGCGCGCCTTCCCGCCGCGGGCCTTGACCTCCCACTTCCAGCTGACCAGCTCCGGCACGACCTTGCCGACCGTGCGCGACAGCTTCTCCACCCACGCCCGGGTGTCGTCGAAGGTGTAGCCCGCCACCACCGGGATCCAGATCTGGATCCCGCGGCTTCCGGTCACCTTCGCCCGCGCGGTGACGCCGAGGTGCTCGAGCGCGGTGCGGTGCAGGCGGGCCAGGGTGAGCACCTCGTCCCACCCGGTCCCCTCACCGGGGTCGATGTCGACCAGCGCGTAGGTCGGCTCGTCGGGCTCGTCGGTGCGCGAGGTCCACGGGTGCCACTCCAGCGCGCCGAAGTTCGCGGCCCACACCAGCGCCGCGGGCTCGTCGACCACGACGTAGGTCGACGTCTCGCCCGGGTCCGCGGCCGGGTTGTCCCACGCGCCCACCCAGTCGGGGGCGTGGTCGGGGCGTGCCTTGTGCCAGAAGCCCTTGGCGTCCGCCCCGTCGGGGTAGCGGTGCAGGTTGAGGGCGCGCCCCTCCACGTACGGCAGCACGACGGGGGCGATCCGTGCGGTGTAGGCGAGGAGCTCGCGCTTGGTGACCGGCGGGTCGCCGGGGAAGAGCACCTTGTCGAGGTTGGTGACCTTCAGGCTGCGGCCGTGGACCTCCCACGTGCCGGACTTCCCGAGGTCGGCGAGCGCGTCGATCGCCTCGGCCGGCAACGGGTCCGGCACGAGCAGCTGCTCGGCCTCCGCGGCGTCGGCGCCGGAGCTCCACGTGCGGTCGGGGTCCTCGGCGACCTCGTCGTTGGTGCGCCCGCTGAGCACCGAGCGCGGGTGGTCCTCGGGGTCCCAGCCCTCGACGGCGTGGTCGTCGTGCTTGTGCAGCAGCATCCACGACTCCTTGCCGCCGTCGTCCTTGGTGCGCACCAGCACCAGCCGCCCGCGCAGCTTCTGCCCGTGCACCTCGGCGTGCAGCTCCCCGTCGCGTACGGCGCGGCCGGGGTCCTTCGTGCGCACCGGCTCCCACGTGCCGGTGTCCCAGACGATGACGTCGCCGCCGCCGTACTCGCCCGACGGGATCACGCCCTCGAAGTGGAGGTACTCGACCGGGTGGTCCTCGACGTGCATCGCGAGGCGACGCACCTCCGGGTCCAGGGTGGGTCCCTTCGGCACCGCCCAGCTGACCAGCACCCCGTCGATCTCGAAGCGCAGGTCGTAGTGCAGGCTGCTCGCCCGGTGCCGCTGGACCACGAAGCGCGGCCGGTCGCTGCCGCCGCCGTCGTCGCCGCTGGGCTCCGGGGTGCGCGAGAAGTCGCGCTTGCGCCGGTAGGTGTCAAGCAGGTCGGCCATGGACGGGCGGTGCCCGGGGCGGCGGGCTCCATGCCAGCCGCGCTCCGAGGGGTGTCGGAATCGATCCGTAAGCGGTAACTTACGGAAGGTGACCACTCACGCCGTGGACGCGTGGTCCGCGCTCGCCGACCCGACGAGGCGGGAGATCTTCGCACGCCTCTCGGTGCGCCCGCGGTCGGTCACCGACCTGGCCAGTGAGCTGCCGGTCAGCCGCCCGGCGGTGTCGCAGCACCTCAAGGTGCTCAAGGACGCCGACCTGGTGCGGGTGCGGGCCGAGGGCACCCGCCGCATCTACAGCGCCGACCCCGCGGGCCTGCGCGAGATGCGGCAGGAGCTCGAGGGCTTCTGGAGCGCGACGCTGGCGAACTTCAAGCGGCTCGTCGAGGACGGGCCACCGGCCGAGGAGGACGGATGAGCACGACAGGGGACGAGGACGTACGGCTCGACGTGACCGTCGAGGCGACGGTGGAGCGGGCCTTCCAGGTCTTCACCGAGCAGTTCGACCAGGTCAAGCCGCGCGAGCACAACCTGCTGGCGCCCGAGGAGGTCGTGGAGACCGTCCTCGAGCCCCGGGTGGGCGGCGACGTCTACGACCGCGGTGCGGACGGCGGCACCTGCCGCTGGGGGAGGGTGCTCGCGTTCGAGCCACCCCACCGCCTGGTCTTCTCGTGGGACATCTCGCCCACGTGGCAGCTGGTCACCGACCCGGCCGAGGCGAGCGAGGTCGAGGTGAGCTTCACCGAGGCCGGACCGGGCCGCACCCGCGTGGAGCTCGTGCACCGGCACCTGGCCCGCCACGGCGCGGGCTGGGAGTCGCTGCGCGACGGCGTCGCCGACCAGGGCGGCTGGCCGCTCTACCTCGAGCGCTACGCGGCGCTGGTCGACTGAGCCCACCGCCAGCCCACCCCGATCCGGTCCGTACGACGAGCCGGCGCTCGTCGTACCGGAAGGCCGGCCGGCCCGCGGCCCTGACCGCGGGCCGACCGGAGGTCCCGGGCGCTCGCTCCCCATGTGAGCGAGCGACCGACGTCGTCCTCCATGGTGGGCACGCCGGCCGCTCGCCGTGGGCGATTTTCGCGAGGAACAATCGGATCCGATGGTCCGGTCGGTCCGCTGCGGGACTCACGCGCCGGGGGCGGGGTATCGCGCGGCCATGACCACGACGACACAGTCCATGACCAGCACCCCCCTGCAGAAGGCGACAGCGACCGTCGCTGCGACCTTCCTGGTCGTCGGCATCCTCGGCTTCATCCCCGGGATCACGACCAACTACGACGACATGACCTTCGCCGGGCACCACTCGAACGCCCAGCTGCTCGGCATCTTCGGCGTCTCCGTGCTCCACAACATCGTGCACCTGCTCTTCGGCGTCGTCGGCTTCCTGATGGCGCGCTCGTGGTCGGGCGCGAAGGCGTACCTGATCGGTGGCGGCGCGATCTACCTCGTGCTCACCGTCTACGGCTTCGTCGTCGACCGCCACGCCGACGCCAACTTCGTCCCGGTCGACAACGCCGACAACTGGCTGCACCTCGTGCTCGGCCTCGGCATGATCGGCCTGGGCGTCTTCCTCGGCCGCACCAACGACGGCCACCGCACCAACCTGCCGGGCTGACCGGCCCTCAGGACCGCGCGGCGCCCTCGCTGATCAGCAGCTGACCGGCGGTGTACGTCGCCATGACCACCGCCTCCAGCCGCTGCGGCGGGTCCTGGAGGAGGAAGGTCCGCGCACCGAGCACCGAGTCCGACAGCAGGAAGAGTCCCGCGCCGGCGGCCGTCATCAGGCAGGCGTCGCGCGGGACCTCCGGGCCGAGGTGGCTCGCGGCCGCGACCATCGAGGTCAGCACCGCGGAGTAGCCCAGCACGGTCGCACCCAGCGCGCGCTCCTGCCGACCCGCCGCGAGCGCGACCGCCGGAGCGGTCACGAGCCACGCCGCGGCCGCGCCGCGGACCGCCTGGTTCTGCAGCGGGCTCGCCGAGCGCTCACGGTGGCGCAGGAAGCCGCTGATGTAGGCGACGTGGCCGACGCCGAACGACCGAGCACCGGCGGAGAAGGCGCGCGGTCCCTCGCCCAGCAGCAGGACGTCGCCGCCCCAGCCGAACGCCTGGCCGGTGAGGGCGGTGGACCGCAGCCGGGCACCCCGCGCCCGCTCGTCGGTCGCCAGCGACGCGGCCAGGACCGGCATCAGCATCGGCTTGGTGACCAGCCGGGCACGGTGGGCCCACCGGCTGCGCGATCCCGCCAGCAGGGTGTCGGCAGCGGCGAGGGCGCCGTAGGCCAGCTTGAGCCGGGTCGTCGTACGCATCCGCGCAATGTAGCGCCGGGACCAGCCCTCCAGTGGGCGAACTGGGTCAGCGGGCCAGCGAGGCAGCGAGCTGGGCGCGCGTCGGCACGAACGGGTCGACCCGCAGCCGCATCCCCGCCTCCGCCGGCGTCCGGTTGCCCTTGCGGCCGTTGCACGGCCCGCACGCCGCGACCGTGTTGAGCCACGACCAGGTGCCGCCGCGGCTCTGCGGGAGGACGTGGTCGACCGTCGTCGCGTGCCGCCCGCAGTAGGCGCACACGTGCCGGTCGCGCACCAGCACCCCGGAGCGCGAGAAGCCCGCGGGTCGGTACATCCACTTCGCCGCGACGTAGCGCACCAGCCGGATCACCCGCGGCCACGGGTGCGGCCCGATCATCCGGTCCTCGTGCGCCTCCTCGACCGTCGCGACCTCGCGGAAGAGCATCCGCACCGCGTGCTGGAAGGTCACCGTCCCGAGCGGCTCGTAGGAGGCGTTGAGCAGGGTGACGGTGGTCATCGCGAGCTCCTTTCCTCCCTTCCTGTGACACGACGGTACGCCGACCGGCAGGCCGCCGCCCAGCACTTTGCGCCCGCTCGTCGCGTCCCGCCGGTCCGGTGCTGCCAGCCGCCGGTGGTTGAGGTGCGAGGCCGCCCGCGGCCGAGCCTCGAAACCTCCGGCCCATCGCGCCGGGCTGTGGTGGGCACAGTCCGCCCCGCAGGCCCGGTGGTTTCGAGGCTCCTCGCTGGCGCTCGTCGCACCTCAACCACCGGGAGTCCGGCGCCGCCGGCCACCGGGAGTCCGGTCCTGCC
>NZ_JAER01000045.1 GCF_000519005.1 Nocardioides sp. J54
TGAAGTTGCTGTGGCTGGCGATCTGCAACATCGAGGACAAGCGAGCCCGTGAACGGGCCAAGGAACGCGGAAGGCCATCCGCGGACCGCAAGGCGCCCGGGCGGCTCGTCGAGGGTCAGGTCGTGACGAACTGGAAGCAGGCACTCGGCCAGCTCGCGATCGCCTACCCCGACCGCATCAACCCCTACCTGTAAGAGAGAAACCAACCACGAGGGACCGATCGCTTACACAGGAATCTTGACAAGCTCACATCTTGCGGGCGCCGAACCTCGCGAACAGCTTCTGCCGGGCGCGCTCAGCCGCGATCAGCGCAACGATCTCCGCGTCGCGCAGCGCCCGCTTCGACGGCTGGCGCGCGACGTTCTCGTAGTAGGTGGATGGGGCGATCTTGACCCCGTGCTCGGACAGCACGCGACAGATCGGCTCGACCCCGAACTCATCCTTGTGCAGGCGGATGTAGTCGATCAGTACCGGGAGGGGCGGTCGAGCTCCGCCGCGAAAAAAGCCGCCGAGGACTTCAAGATCGCGTTCGCCCGCCGCAGCTCGGCGACCTCGGCCTTCAATGCCTTGATCTCAGCGAGCTCCTCGGTGGTCTTGCCCGGTCGGGAACCGCTGTCGATCTCGGCCTGGCGCACCCAGCGCCGCAGCTGCTCGTGGGAGGTAATGCCGAGCTTGCTGGCCACGGACTTGATCGCTGCGGCCTCGGAGGGGTGATCGCCGCGCACCTCGATCACGAGGCGGACAGCGCGCTCACGCAGCTCGGTCGGGTACCTGCTGGGTCGTGCCATGAGAGTGATCCTTCCAACGAATCGACTCTCCGGACATGCCGGGGCGGTTCACACCGGCGAGGTCATCGCCAAGTCCCCCGGCCGCCGCAGCGTGCTCAACCTTCACATCACCGACACCACCCTCACCGGCGACAACCCCGTCGGACGCTGCGAGGAAACCCGTGGACCGGTCCTCGCCAGCCAGATCAGGGAGTGGCTGTCACTTCCCGGCTCCACGATCATCGTCCGACCCGTCATCGACCCGGCCGACTGCACGCCGGTCGACTCCTACGAGATCCCCGACCGCCACCGCATCCGCGTGCAGCTGCGCGACCACACCTGCAGGTTCCCCAGCTGCACCACCCCCGCCACCAGGTGCGACCTCGACCACGCGATCGAGCACAACAAGGGCGGTCCCACCTGCCCCTGCAACCTCGTCCCCCTCCGCCGCCGCCACCACCGCGCCAAGACCCACAGCACCTGGGGCTACCAGGTGCTGCGACCGGGCCACTACCTGTGGACCAGCCCCAACGGCGCCCACTTCCTGGTCACCCCGGTCGGCACCGACACCATCAGCACCCCCGAACCCGAACGACCTTGACCCCGCCCCACACCCCGCCGGACGGCGGGGTCAACGGCATGCTCAACGCCCCAACTGCCGCTGGTTGAGGTGCGAGGCGCCCCAGCGCCGAGCCTCGAAACCAGTGGCACCGGTGCACCGGACTGTGCCGGGCACAGCCCGCCCGACAGGCCCGGAGGTTTCGAGGCTCCTCGCTGGCGCTCGTCGCACCTCAACCACCGGGGGCTTGGGTCCGAAGACGTCATACGAACCGTGGCCTTGAGCCCACGATCCGTATGACCTCCCACCAAGACGGCGGCCGCGCGCCGGCGGCGCGGACGCAGTCCGTGCCGGCAACCGCGCCGTCCAGCCGACCGGCAGGGCCCCGCAGTCAAGGACGCCGAAGGCGCCGCGCAGCGGGCGAGCGAAGCGAGCTCCTTGACGGCGGGGGCCGGTCGGCTACGGTGCGCGGCCGCCGACACCAACCACGAAGCACCAGACCCGCTGCCGCTGGTTGAGGTGCGAGGCGCCCTAGCGCCGAGCCTCGAAACCAGTGGCACCGGTGCACCGGACTCTGCCGGCCACAGTCCGCCTCGCAGGCCCGGAGGTTTCGAGGCTCCTCGCTGGCGCTCGTCGCACCTCAACCACCGGGAGACAGAGCACGGGGACGTCATGCGAATCGTGGCATGGAGCCCACGATCCGTATGACGTCCCGAGGACGGCGGCCGCGCGCCGGCGGCGCGGACGAAGTCCGTGCCGGCAACCGCGCCGGAAAGCCGACCGGCAGGGCCCCGGGGTCAAGGATCGCGAAGCGACCGCGCAGCGGCGGAGCGCAGCGACGTCCTTGACGCCGGGGGCCGGTCGGCTACGGTGCGCGGCCGCCAACACCAACCACGAAGCAACACTGACGCCGCCGGTTGAGGTGCGAGGCGCCCCAGCGCCGACCCTCGAACCCTCCGGCCCGGCTCACCGGACCGTGCCGAGAACAGCCCGCCTCGCAGGCCCGTGCGGCTTCCGCTCGACAGGCGACGCGCTCGCGCCAGACAGCACACCGGAGGCCGGTCGGCTACGGTGCGCGGCCGCCGAGACGAACCACGAAGGCCCAGCAGCACACGGCCGTCAGACCCACTGACGCCCGTACTTGTTGGCCACTTCCCGGACCTAGTGGCCGCTGCAGCAGCCACCAAGTCCGGGAATCACCGCCCAGGCGGTGATTCCCGACCCACCAGCCTCAGGCGAGCTTCTCCAGGATCAGCTCGCGCACGCGGGCGGCGTCGGCCTGGCCACGCATCTCCTTCATCACCGAGCCGATGAGGGCGCCGGCGGCGGCGACCTTGCCGTCGCGGATCTTGTCGGCGACGTCGGGGTTCTCGGCGATGGCCTTGTCGACGGCGGCGGACAGGGCGCCGTCGTCGGAGACGACGGCGAGGCCGCGGGCGGCGACGATCTCCTCGGGCGTGCCCTCGCCGGCGAGCAGGCCGTCGAAGACCTGGCGGGCCAGCTTGTCGTTGATCGTCTTCGCGTCGACGAGCGCCTGGACCTCGGCAACCTGCGCCGGAGTGACGCTCAGCTCCGCGAGCTCGACGCCGGCGTCGTTGGCGCGACGGGCGAGCTCGGTGAGCCACCACTTGCGGGCGGCCTGAGGCGCGGCGCCGGCGGCGACGGTCTGCTCGACGAGGTCGAGGGCGCCGGCACCGACGGTGTCGCGCATCTCGAGGTCGCTGAAGCCCCACTCCTGCTGGAGGCGGGCCCGCTTCTTCGCCGGGTTCTCCGGGAGGGTGGCGCGCAGCTGCTCGACCCACTCGCGGCTCGGGGCGACCGGGACGAGGTCGGGCTCCGGGAAGTAGCGGTAGTCCTCGGCGTCCGACTTCTCGCGTCCGGAGGAGGTGGTGCCGTCGTTCTCGTGGAAGTGTCGCGTCTCCTGCAGCACCGAGCCGCCGGAGAGCAGGATGCCGGCGTGCCGCGACATCTCGTAGCGCACCGCCCGCTCGACCGAGCGCAGCGAGTTGACGTTCTTGGTCTCCGAACGGGTGCCGAGGACGTCGGAGCCCTTCGGGGCCAGCGACAGGTTCACGTCGGCGCGGATCGAGCCCTGGTCCATCCGGGCGTCGGAGACGCCGAGGGCGACGATGAGGTCACGGATCGCGGCGACGTACGCCTTCGCGACGAGCGGGGCCTTGTCGCCGGTGCCGAGGATCGGCTTGGTGACGATCTCGATCAGCGGGATGCCGGCGCGGTTGTAGTCGACCAGCGAGTAGTCGGCGCCGTGGATGCGGCCGTCCGAGCCACCGACGTGGGTGGACTTGCCGGTGTCCTCCTCCATGTGGGCGCGCTCGATGCCGATGCGGAAGGTCTCGCCCTCCACGTCGACGTCGAGGTAGCCGTCGAAGGCGATCGGCTCGTCGTACTGCGACGTCTGGAAGTTCTTCGGCATGTCCGGGTAGAAGTAGTTCTTCCGGGCGAACCGGCACCACTCCGCGATCTCGCAGTTGAGCGCCAGCCCGATGCGGATCGCCGACTCCACAGCCTTGCCGTTGACCACCGGCATCGCGCCGGGCAGGCCCAGGCAGGTCGGGCAGACCTGCGTGTTGGGCTCCGCGCCGAACGCCGTCGGGCAACCGCAGAACATCTTGGTGTTGGTGTTCAGCTCGACGTGGATCTCCAGACCCATCGCCGGATCGAACTTCTCGACGACCTCGTCGAAGTCCACGAGCTCCCTGGTGCTCATGTCACTCACCTTCCTGGGCGTACGACGAGGGCACGATCCGGCCGCCCCACCGCTCGGTCAGCGCGGCCTCGAGGGCGGCGCCGACCCGGTAGAGGCGGGCGTCCTCGAGCACCGGCGCGAGGAACTGGATGCCGGTCGGCAGGCCGTCGGCGCTGCTGGTGCCGGACGGGACGGAGATGCCGGGGACGCCTGCGAGGTTCGCCGGGATGGTGGCAAGGTCCTGCAGGTAGTTGGCCAGCGGGTCGTCGGTCTTCTCCCCCAGCGCCCACGCGGTGGTCGGCGCGGTCGGGCTGACGAGCAGGTCGACCGACTCGAAGGCCTTCTTGAAGTCCTCGATGATCAGCGTGCGGATCTTCTGCGCCTGGCCGTAGTAGGCGTCGTAGTAGCCACTCGACAGGGCGTAGGTGCCGATGAGGATGCGGCGCTTGACCTCGTCGCCGAAGCCGGCGTCGCGGGAGACCCGCATGACCTCCTCGGCCGACGGCGAGCCGTCGGGAGTGACCCGCAGGCCGTAGCGCATGGCGTCGAACTTGGCGAGGTTCGAGGAGCACTCGGCCGGGAGGATCAGGTAGTAGGCCGCCATCGCGTGCACGAAGCTCGGCAGGCTGACCTCGGTGATCTCCGCGCCGAGCCCCCTGAGGACCTCGATCGCCTCGTCGAAGCGCTCCACGACGGGTGCGCTCCACGCGTCGCCCTGCAGCTCGGTGACGATGCCGATCCGGACGCCGCTGAGGTCACCCGCGGCGCCGGAGCGCGCGGCCTCGACGAGGCCCTCGAGCTTGCCGGGGACGGAGGTGGAGTCCAGCGGGTCGTGGCCGCCGATGAGCTCCTGCAGCAGCGCCGCGTCGAGCACGGTGCGGGTGCAGGGGCCGAGCTGGTCGAGGGAGTTGGCCAGGGCGATCACGCCGTAGCGCGACACCGAGCCGTAGGTCGGCTTCACGCCGACGGTGCCGGTCATCGCGCCGGGCTGGCGGATGGAGCCGCCGGTGTCGGAACCGATCGCGAGCGGCGCCTGGAAGGCGGCCACCGCGGCAGCCGAGCCGCCACCGGAGCCGCCGGGGATCCGGGTGCGGTCCCACGGGTTCCTGACCGGGCCGTAGGCGGAGTTCTCGTTGGCCGAGCCCATCGCGAACTCGTCCATGTTGGTCTTGCCGAGGATCGGCAGGCCGGCGGCGCGGATCTTCGCGGTCACGGTGCCGTCGTACGGCGGGACCCAGCCCTCGAGGATCTTCGAGCCCGCGGTGGTGGGCAGCCCCTTCGTGGCGAGCACGTCCTTGATGGCGATCGGAACGCCGTCGAGCGGGTGCAGCGGCTGGCCCTCGGCCCGGCGCTCGTCGGACGCCTTCGCCTGGACGAGGGCGCCCTCGGCGTCGACGTGCAGGAAGGAGTTGAGGCCGTCGGGGCCGTCGTTGGTGGCGGCGATCTGGTCGAGGTGGGCCTGGACCAGCTCGACGGAGGTGACCTCGCCGGCGGCGAGGGCGTCGGCCTGCTCCGCGGCGGTCTTGTGGATCCAGCTGCTCACTGCTCGTCCCCCAGGATGCGCGGGACGGAGAACTTCTGGTCCTCCGAGGCGGGTGCTCCGGACAGCGCCTGCTCCGGCGTCAGCCCGGGGACCACGACGTCCTCGCGGAACACGTTGGTCATGGGGATCGGGTGGGAGGTCGGCACGACGTCGGCGCCGGCCACGCCCTGGATCGAGGCGACCGCCTCCAGGATCACGTTGAGCTGGGGAGCCAGGTGGTCCAGCTCGGCGTCGTCGAGGTCGATCCGGGCGAGATCGGCCAGGTGGGCCACCTCGTCGCGGGACAGTTGGGACATGCCGGCGATTCTAGGTGGCGGAGCAGTCCCTAGAATCCGGCGGGTGCACCTCCCCCTCCCGACACCGCCGCGCCTCCCGCAGCGCGTCGTCGTGGCGGGCGGGCAGAGCCCCCTGCTGACGTCGCTCCTGGAACGCCTCGCCGCCACGCTCGACGTGCCGCTGGTGACCCAGGGCGACCTCACCTCCCGCGAGGAACTCGAGCTGCTGGCCGCCTTCGACGGGTGGGTCACCACCGGCGAGACGTACGACGTCCGGTCGGTCCTGCTCGACCGGGCGGACCTGGTGGTCGTGGTGTCGGCGGACGAGCCCGGCACGCTGCGCAGCCTCGTGCGGCGGACCGTCCGCCGGATGCGGGCGGACGCCGCTGCGGAGCCGGACCTGGCCTGGGTCGACGCGCTCCCGCTCTCGCACCCCGACCTCGAGGTGGTCCGGCTCGCAGGCGCCGACGCCGTCGAGCACTGGCTCGCGTCGCTGCACTGAGCCGTCCCGGAGCGCGCCCAGCGCGGTCTCAGCGCCCCGCGGCGACCAGGATCGACCCCCGCTCGTCGACCTCGGCGTCGACCTCGACCCGGCCGTCCTCGGTGAACGCCTTCCCGCGCCGCACCAGGCGGCGGGCCTCCGCCGTGTCGCGGTCCACGAGGACCAGGTCCATCCGGCCGTCACCGTCGGTGTCGGCCCCGACCGAACGGGTCCGGTCCAGGCGCAGGTCGACGACCTGGGGCCGGCCGGACTCGGCGAGGCCGCCGTCGGCGGCGAGGAGGGTGACCACCTCGATGCCCCCGTCGACCGCGCGCAGCGCGACGACGTCGGCGTCCCCGTCGCCGTCCACGTCGCCGACCACCGGGCGGGTGTCGCGCAACGACCAGTCGGCCCGGAACCACTCCTCGTCCGCGGCGAACCGATCGCCCTCGGAGCGCAGCACGCCGACCTCGATCCCGCCGCCGTCCGCCGGCACGACGCCGACGAGGTCGACGTTCCCGTCGCCGTCGGCGTCGCCGGCACCGAGCCGGACCTCGGCGACCCGGACGCCGGGCACCCGGGCCCAGCGCACGGGCTTCGCGAACCGCTCGCCGTCCGAGAGCGCGACGTCGACCCGCACCCCGTCGTCCACGTCGCGGGCGAGGGCGAGGTCGTCGCGGCCGTCGGCGTCGAAGTCCCCCGAGACCACCTTGAACTCCTCCGGCAGGGCCAGTCGCGCCCACCGGGTCGCGGGGTCGAAGCTGCCGCCGGTCGACGCGGCCACCCGCACCCGGGAGGGCCGGACCGCCGCGACGTCGGCGCGGCCGTCGCCCGTGTAGTCCCCGCGCACGACCAGGGCGTCGCCCCACGCGGTGCCCGCCCAGGTCTGCTGCTGGCCGAACCCGCTGGACGTCCGGTCGTCGGAGAGCAGCACGACGGTCTCGTCGGCGCCGTCGTCGAGCAGCACGGTGTCGTCGAGGCCGTCGCCGTCCACGTCCGCCACGGCGACCGGCCCGGCTGCACGGGAGCCGCTCTCCCCCGTCCCGGGGCTGTCGGACGCGGTGCTGCCGGACGCCGTCGGCTCACCCGGGTCGCCGTCGCGCAGCAGGCTCCACGCCAGGCCGCCGCCGACGCCGACGAGGACTGCCAGTGCGACGAGGGTGACGACCAGCAGCCCACGCCGCGGCGGCCAGTCGGGCTGGACCGGGGTCGGTGCCGGCAGCGGCGAGGGGTACGACGCGACCTGCGGCACCTCGAAGGTCGACGGAGCGGGCCGGTAGGCCGGCCCTCCTCCATCGGCCGGGAACCCTCCTGCGGCGCGGACCGCCCGCAGGTGCGCCGCGGCCGCGGCGGCGGAGGGGTGGCGGGCGGCGGGGTCCTTGGCCATCGCCCGGGCCAGGAACGCGTTGAGCTGCGCCGGCGCACCGGGCAGCTGCGGGACCGGGGCGAGCTCGTGCTGCGTCGCGAGCTGGACCGGCCCTCCGTCGTACGGCGGCCGCCCGGTGAGCAGGAACCAGAGCAGGCAGCCGAGGGCGTAGACGTCGCTGGCCGGGGTCGCGGGCTCGCCGCGGAAGCGCTCCGGGGCGAGGTAGGCGTAGGTGCCGGCGACGACGCCGCTGTGGGTGAGCGCGGACTCGTCGTCGCGGGCGATGCCGAAGTCGCAGAGGTAGGCGTGCACCTGGTCCTGACCGGCGCGGAGCAGCACGTTGTGCGGCTTCACGTCGCGGTGCACGACCCCGACGGCGTGGGCGTCGGCGAGCGCGGAGGCCACCTGTGCGGCGAGGTCGAGGGCGGTGTCGACGGACGGGACGCCCTCGCGCGCGATGCGGGCGGCGAGGTCGCCGCCGGAGACGAACTGGGTGGCGAGGTAGAGCACCCCGTCCTGCTCACCGTGGCTGTAGACCTGGATGATGTGCGGGCTGTCGCTGCGGGCGAGCACCGTGGCCTCGCGCAGGAAGCGCTGCCGGAACTCCGGCTCCTCGGCGAGCTGGACGGCGAGCACCTTCAGCGCGACCCGCCGGCCCAGGCCCTCCTCGACCGCCTCGTAGACGACACCCATCCCGCCGGCACCGAGCTGCCAGGTGATCCGGTAGGGGCCGATGGTGTCGCCGACGCCGAGGAACCGTGCCACGGTCGCGCCTTTCGTGCGGGGACCCGGGCCTCCCAGCGTAGTGTCGCGCGGCCGGTTCGGCAGCGGGTCGGGTCAGCCGAGGTGCCGCGCCAGGAAGCGCTCCGTCCGCTGCATGGACAGCTCGAACTGCGGACCGAAGGCGTGCCCCTCGCCGGGGTAGGTCCGCAGCGTGACGTCGACGCCGGCGGCCCGCATCAGCCGTGCCGTCTGCCGGCTCCAGCGCAGGGGGCAGCTGTCGTCCAGGGTGCCGTGGTGGATCAGCACCGGCTCGGTGATGTCGCCGAAGTAGGTGCGCGCGCTGATCCCGGCCCAGAAGTCCGGGTTGCGCCGCGGCTCGTCGTACCGGCGCAGGATGCGCGACGACAGGCTGTCGCGGCCGGGGTCGTTGCGGATCCAGCGGTCGAAGTTGTCCACCGCGTCCGAGCTCACCGGCGCGAAGACGACGCCGGCGCGGACGAGGCCGGGCTGGGCGACCAGGGCGTTGTAGACGACCCCGCCGCCCATGGAGCGGCCGACCACGGCCATCCGCTCGTCGTCGACCGGGCCGCGCCAGCGGCGCAGGGCGTGCACGGCGTTGATGACGTCCTCGGTGTAGCCCATCCGCATGTCCATCCCGTCGCTGCGGTCGGGGTCGGACGCGGCGTGGCCGCGGTAGTCGACGTGCAGCACCACGTAGCCGCGGTCGGCGAGCCAGGCCCGCTCGCGGGTCATCCCCTGCCCGTTCACGTAGACCGCGGGGTCGATGTAGCCGTGGGCCAGCACCAGCGCGGGGAACGGCCCGTCGCCCGCGGGGACCGCCAGGCGTCCGGAGACGGTGAGGTCACCGCTGCGGTAGGTCACCTCGTACTGCCGCTGGGTGGCGGTCCGCAGCACCTCGGCGCCCAGCCGCAGCCGGCCGCCGTTGAAGTCCTTCTGCGCCAGGGCCGGCAGCGAGACCCGGTGCGGGACCGGCGTGGCCGAGGCCGACGGAGACGACGGGGACGAGGGCTCGGCTGCCGCCGGGGCGTCCGGGGTCGTCGTCGCGGAGGCTTCGGGGCTGGAGGCGTCCGGGCGCGGCGCGTCGTCCGTCGGGCCGGAGCACCCGGCGAGCAGCACGGCGACGAGGACCGCCACGAGGGTGGCGGCCGGGACGGCCGGTGCGGGCGACCTCACCCGACCAGTGTGCCCTGCGCCGGAGCAGGGCGTCAGGACACGGCGTCCGGCCCGGACTCCAGCAGCTTCTTGAAGCCGTCCTCGTCGAGGATGGGGACGCCGAGCTGCTCGGCCTTGTCGGCCTTGGAGCCGGCGTTCTCGCCGACCACGACGAAGTCGGTCTTCTTCGACACCGAGCCCGCTGCCTTGCCGCCGCGGGAGAGGATCGCCTCCTTGGCCGAGTCGCGGGAGAAGTCGACCAGGGAGCCGGTCACCACGACGGTGAGGCCCTCGAGGGTGCGCGGGACCGACTCGTCGCGCTCGTCGGCCATCGCGACGCCGGCGGCGGTCCACTTGTCCACGATCTCGGTGTGCCAGTCGACGCCGAACCACTGGATGACCGCGGCGGCGATGGTGGGCCCGACGCCCTCGGCGGCCGCGAGCTGCTCCTCGGTGGCGGCGCGGATGGCCTCCATCGAGCCGAACTCGGCGGCGAGGGCACGGGCGGCCGTCGGGCCGACGTGACGGATCGACAACGCGACCAGCACCCGCCACAGCGGGACCTGCTTGCGCTCGGCGAGGTTGGCCAGCAGCTTCTCGCCGTTGGCGGTGAGCTGCGGGCCGTCCTCGTCCTTGCGGGGCGCGCGGGTGAACAGCGGCGCGGTCAGCAGCTTCTCCGGGGTGAGGTCGAAGATGTCGCCCTCGTTGGCGATGGCGCCGGCGTCGAGCAGCGCGACCGCCGCCTCGTAGCCGAGGCCCTCGATGTCGAAGGCGCCGCGACCGGCGACGTGGAAGACCCGCTCGCGGACCTGGGCGGGGCAGTGCTCGTGGTTGGGGCAGCGGCGGTCCTTGTCGCCCTCCTTCTGCTCCACCAGCGCGGTGCCGCAGGCGGGGCACTCGGTCGGCATCTCCCACTCGGGCAGGCCGTCGGGTCGCAGCGCGAGCACGGGGCCGACGATCTCGGGGATGACGTCGCCGGCCTTGCGCAGGATCACGGTGTCCCCGGGGCGCACGTCCTTGCGCTTGACCTCGTAGCCGTTGTGCAGGGTCGCCATCTCCACGGTGGACCCGGCGACCTTGACCGGCTTCATCACGCCGTACGGCGTCACCCGGCCGGTGCGCCCGGTGTTGACCTCGATCCGGAGCAGCTCGGTGTTGACCTCCTCCGGGGGGTACTTGTAGGCGATCGCCCAGCGCGGGGCACGGCTGGTGGAGCCGAGCCGGCGCTGCAGGGACACGTCGTCGACCTTCACCACGACGCCGTCGATCTCGTAGGGCACGATCGAGTGGCGGTTCTCGCCGGCGTGGGTGATGTAGCCCTCGACGTCGGAGAGCGTCGGCACCACCCGGACCTGCCCGGACACCGGCAGGCCCCAGGCCGCGAGCGCCTGGTAGGCCTGCGACTGCGCCTTCGGCTCGAAGCCCTTCCGGGCGCCGATGCCGTGGCAGACCATGCCGAGCGCGCGGGTGGCGGTGACCCGCGGGTCCTTCTGCCGCAGCGAGCCCGCCGCGGCGTTGCGGGGGTTGGCGAACGCGGGCTTGCCGGCCTCGGTCATCGTCACGTTGAGCGCCTCGAACGCCTCGACGGGCAGGAACACCTCGCCGCGCACCTCGACCAGGTCGGGCACCGGGAACTCGTCGGTCCCGGTCAGCCGGTGCGGCACCGAGGAGATCGTCTTGACGTTGGGGGTCACGTCCTCGCCCGTGCGGCCGTCGCCGCGGGTCAGCGCCCGGACCATGCGGCCCTTCTCGTAGAGGATGTTGATGGCCAGGCCGTCGACCTTGAGCTCGCACAGCAGGGCCGCGTCGCCCGCGCCCTCGCGCGCGAGCCGGGCGTGCCAGGACGCCAGCTCCTCGAACGAGAAGGCGTTGTCGAGGCTCTCCATCCGCTGCAGGTGGTCGACCGCGGTGAACTCGGTGGACACCGCGCCGCCGACCTTCTGCGTCGGCGAGTCCGGCGTGCGCAGCTCGGGGAACTCCTCCTCCAGCGCCTCGAGCCGCCGCATCCGCTGGTCGAAGTCGGCGTCGGAGAGCGTCGGGTCGTCGAGGACGTAGTAGCGGTAGCGCGCCTCCTCGACCTCCTCGCTGATCGTCGCGTGCTCGTCGCGGGCCTCGGGCGGGACGGCGGGGAGGGCGGCGTCGCTCATGGAGGACATCTTGCCGGTCCGCACCGACATCCCGGCGCTCGGCTGCCCGGGCGCGGCACCGATGTCGGTGGTGTGCGGAAGAGTCGGGAACACATCAGCAGGAAATCGAGTTGACGAAACGAAACAGTTCCGTACTATCGTTGTGGAACGAAACCGTTCCGTTTCATCCGTTTCGTCTGTGTCATCTGTGTCGTCCCACTCCCGACCCCGAGAGGTGTCATGGTCCCCCGTCTCCACCGCCACGAGGCGTCCAGCCGTCCCCGCGTCGAGGGCGACCGCGAGCAGGAGATCCTGCACGCAGCGCTCGACGTGCTCGCGGACGTCGGCTACGACCGCCTCACGATGGACGCGGTCGCGACCAGCGCGAAGGCGTCGAAGGCGACGCTCTACCGCAAGTGGGAGAGCAAGGCCGCCCTGGTCATCGACGCGCTGATGGCGGAGAAGACCCCGTTGCAGGCGCCCGGTGACACCGGCAGCCTGCGCAGCGACCTGCTCGCGACCTTCTGCAGCGCCGGCGGCCTCGCCGACGGCCACCAGGTCGCCGTCCTCGGCAGCGTGATCACCGCGATCAGCCGGGACCCCGAGTTCGCCGCCGCGTTCCGCGAGCGCTTCATCGCGCCCAAGGTCGCGATCGTG
Organism: Nocardioides sp. J54; assembly: GCF_000519005.1. GTDB lineage: Bacteria > Actinomycetota > Actinomycetes > Propionibacteriales > Nocardioidaceae > Nocardioides. Next base: position 12,378 of record NZ_JAER01000045.1, read on the forward strand.
CGCGAGCTCTACGAACGCGGCCGGGAGCGGGGTGAGGTGCGCGACGACGTGGACCTCGACCTCGTCGCGGCCGCCCTGCCGGGCATCGTCCTCCACCGCATCTTCCTGCTGGGCGACGAACCCTCCCCCGACCTGATCGCCCGCGTCGTCGACCAGGTCATCCTCCCCGCCGTGACCCGCGGCTGACGCAACCTCCCTCCCCACCCACCCGAAGGAAACCCTCCATGACCGACGTCGAACCGCTCGACCCTGCGCGGACGACCTCCGCCGCAGAGCCGGAGGTCACCGCCCCGAAGCACGCCGGGCTCGCGCTCGTGCTGATCCTCACCGCCCAGCTGATGGTGGTGCTGGACTCCACGATCGCCAACATCGCGCTGCCCTACATCGGCACCGACCTCGACATCTCCCAGGCCAACCTGACCTGGATCGTCACCGGCTACGCCCTGGCCTTCGGCGGCCTGCTGCTGCTCGGCGGCCGCCTCGGCGACCTGTACGGACGCCGCCGCCTCTTCATGGCCGGGCTGGCGACCTTCGCGGTCGCCTCCCTGCTCGGCGGCGTCGCCGCCAACGAGGCCATGCTCCTCGGCTCCCGCGCCCTGCAGGGCGTCGGTGCCGCGATGGCCGCCCCCGCCGCGCTCGCGCTGATCACCACCACGTTCCCGGCCGGTCCGGCGCGCAACCGCGCGATGGCCGCCTACGCCACGATGTCCGGGGTCGGCGCCGCGATCGGCCTCATCCTCGGCGGCTGGCTCACCGGCCTCGACTCCTTCGTCGGCCTCGACATCGACGGCTGGCGGATGACCTTCCTCATCAACGTGCCGATCGGCCTGGTCGCAGCCGCCGCTGCCCCGCGGTTCCTGCAGGAGTCCGAGTCGCACCCCGGTGAGATGGACGTCCCGGGCGCCATCACCGGCACGCTCGGCCTGCTCGGCATCGTCTTCGGCCTCACCCGGGCCGGCGAGGAGGCCTACGGCTGGGACCACGCCCAGACCATCACGTCGCTGGTCGCCGGCGCCGTGCTCCTCGTGGCGTTCGCCGTCATCGAGACGCGCGTCGCCCACCCGCTGCTGCCCGTGCGGATCTTCGCCAACCGCACCCGGGCCACCAGCTTCGCGGCCATGATGATCGCGCCCGCCGCGATGTTCGCCATGTTCTACTTCCTGAGCCTGTTCATCCAGCAGATCATGGGCTTCAGCCCGCTCCAGGCCGGCTTCGCGTTCCTGCCGTTCTCGGTCGGCATCGTGATCGGCGCCGGGCTGGCGTCCAACCTGGTCGCCCGGATCGACGCCCGCTACCTCGCCGGCGTCGGCACGCTGCTGGCCGCGACCGCGCTGTTCATGTTCTCGCGGATCCCGATCGACGGCTCCCCCGACGCGGTGCTCGCCGCGCTGGGTGACGGCGGGGCCGACATCAGCTACTGGGCGCACGTGTTCCCGTTCGTGGTCCTGATGGCCGTCGGCATGGGCCTGACGTTCGTGCCGATGACCCTCACCGCGGTCCACCACGTCCGCAGGGAGGACTCCGGCATCGGCTCCGGCGTGCTGAACACGATGCAGCAGGTCGGCGGTGCCCTGGGCCTCGCGACGCTGAGCACGGTCGCGCTGCACTTCAGCAACGAACAGGCGCGCGAGGTCGCGGGACCGATGGCGGACGCGATCGTGGCCGGCGGTGGCGACCCGAACGCGGTCGTGCCGGGCACGGACCTGTCCTTCCTCGAGGCCGCGGTCTTCGGCTCGGCGTTCCCGGAGGGCGCGGTGAACGCCTTCCTCGTGGCTTCCGGGCTGATGCTGCTCGCATCCGCCGTGATCTGGACGTTCCTCAACGTCAAGCACACCGAGCTGGCGACCGACGCACCCGAGGGCGTGCACGTGGGCTGACCTCCCACCCGCGTCGCACGCACGACAGGGCCCGCCGGGGTGATCCCCCGGCGGGCCCTGTTGCGTCCTGGCCTGCGGCGCGACGTCAGGCGGTGCCGAGCAGCTTCTCCAGCGCCTCCACGAAGGCGGGGACGTCGTCCGGCTTGCGGCTGGTCACCAGGTTGCGGTCGACGACCACCTCCGCGTCGACCCAGCTGCCGCCCGCGTTGCGGACGTCGTCCTGCAGGCTCGACCAGCTGGTGAGCCGGCGGCCCTCGACGAGGCCGGCGGACACGAGCAGCCACGGACCGTGGCAGATCGACGCCAGCGGCTTCCCCGCGGCATCGATGGTGCGCACGATGGTCTGGGCCCGGGCGTCGCTGCGCAGCTGGTCGGCGTTCACGGTGCCGCCGGGCACGACCACGGCGTCAAGCGAGTCGACGTCGACGTCGTCGAAGGACCCGTCGACCTCGATCTCACGGGTGGGGTTCACGTCGCCCTCGGCCGCCTGGATCGAGGAGCCGTCGGCGGACAGGACCAGCACCTCGGCACCTGACTCCCGCAGCCGGTCACGAGGCCCGACGAGCTCGGGCTCCTCGACGTAGTCGCCGGCGATGATGGCGACGCGCTTGCCGGTCAGGTCGGGCATGGGTCACTCCTTCTGGTCGGGACCCCGGGCATTACCCGCCGTGGTGGGCGGCATCCGGTGACCCCTCCCGGGAGCGATCGGCTCAGGACAGGGAGCGCGCTGCGGAGCGCACCAGCTCCACGGTCGCCCGGGCGCCGGCGGGCGTCGAGCCCGCGAGCCCGCACGCCGGGGTCACGACGACCCGGTCACCGACCTGCTCGGGGTCCAGGCCCAGCACGTCGAGCCAGCGCAGGACCCGTTCGACGACGGCCTTCGCGGCAGGCAGCGTGCCGGCCGTCGGTACGACGCCCACCGCGACCGTGTCACCGGCCTCGAGCGCCTCGGCCGCGGCGTCGAGGCCGGCTGCGTCGAGCAGGGAGAGGTCGATCATCACGCCTCGCGCGCCCGCGCCACGCAGGAGCCCGACGGGCACGTCGGCCGCGCAGCAGTGCACCCACGGCACCGCCCCCGCGTCGGCGGCGGCGCCGAGGACCCACTCCAGTGCCTCACTCGCCTCGGGCGGGTGGACGGTGCGGTGCTTGCCGAAGCCGGAGGCGGTCGGCACCGCCCCCGCGAGGACGGCGGGCAGGGCCGGCTCGTCGAGCTGGAGCACGACGCCGGTGGCTCCCGGGACCCGGCGCCGGACGTCGGCGACGTGCTCGGCCACGGCGAGGGCAAGCGCCTGGGCCAGGTCGCGGCGGGCGCCGTGGTCGGCGAGCAGCTTGTCGCCGCGCGGGCGCTCGACGGTCGCGGCCAGCGTCCAGGGGCCGGCGACCTGCACCTTCACCGGCCCGGCGTAGGCGGCCATCCGCTCCTCGAGGCTGTCGAGGTCCTGGTGGACGAGGCTGCGGGCGCGCCGCTGGTCGACCGCCGGTGCCCCGGACGTGCCGGTCAGCCGCCACCCACCCGGCTGCAGGTCGGCGTCGAGCTCGCCGACGAGGCCGAGGGTGCGGCCGGTCAGGTCGGCGATCGCCCCGCGGCCGGGCACCTCGGGCAGGAACGGGAGCCCGTCGCCGGTCGCGAGCTCGCCGAGGACGACGGCCAGCGCCTCGTCGAAGTCGTGCTGGGAGTCGCCCGGGAACGAGCCGACCCCGCTGGCCAGGACCGTCATGCCGGGACCCGCTCCGCGACGGTGATGGTGGCCGAGCCGACGACCCGCGTCCCGTCGTACACGACGACGGCCTGGCCGGGCGCGATGCCGTGGGCGTGGTCGAGCAGCCGTACGTCGAGGCGGTCCTCCCCCACCTGGACGACGGCGCGGTGCTCGGCACCGTGGGCGCGCAGCTGGACGGTCACGTCAGGCCCGTCGAGGACGCTGCCTGTCGGCAGCGGCGTGCCGCACCAGCGCAGCCGGTCGCCGGTGATCCGCTCCACGGCGAGGCGCTCGCGGGGCCCCACGGTGACGGTGCCGCTGACCGGCTCGATGTCGAGGACGTAGCGCGGGCGACCGTCCGGGGCCGGTCGGCCCAGGCGCAGGCCGCGGCGCTGGCCGATGGTGAAGCCGTAGGTGCCGGTGTGGTGTCCGAGCACCTCGCCGGTCTCCTCGTCGCGGATCTCGCCGCCCTGGTTGGGCGCCCGGTCGCCGAGCTTCTCCCGCAGCCAGCCGGTGTTGTCGCCGTCGGCGACGAAGCAGATGTCGTGGCTGTCGGGCTTGTCGGCGACGAGGAGACCGCGCTCGGCCGCTTCCTCGCGGACCTTGTCCTTGGTGGTGTCGCCGAGCGGGAACAGCGAGTGCCGCAGCTGCTGCTCGTCGAGCACGCCGAGCACGTACGACTGGTCCTTGGCCCCGTCGACCGCCCGGTGCAGCTCGATGCTGCCGTCCGCCGCGGTGCGCACGGTGGCGTAGTGGCCGGTGGCGACGGCGTCGAACCCCAGCGCCAGGGCCCGGTCGAGGACGGCGGCGAACTTGATCTTCTCGTTGCAGCGCAGGCAGGGGTTCGGCGTCTGCCCGGCGGCGTAGGTGTCCATGAAGTCCTCGACCACGTCGGTGTGGAAGCGGTCGGACAGGTCCCAGACGTAGAACGGGATGCCGATGACGTCCGCGGCACGACGCGCGTCGTTGGCGTCCTCGATCGTGCAGCAGCCGCGAGCCCCGGAGCGGTAGGACTTCGGGTTGCGGGAGAGCGCGAGGTGGATGCCGATCACCTCGTGCCCGGCCTCGGCGGCGCGGGCGGCGGCGACGGCGGAGTCCACTCCCCCGGACATCGCGGCGACGACCTTCACGGGCGCTCCCCCGGGTCAGGCGCGGGCCGCACGGGCCCGCTCCACGCACGGGGCGATGGCGGCGACCACCGCGTCGACGTCGGCCTCGGTGCTGGTGTGGCCGAGGCTGAACCGCAGCGAGCTGCGTGCCTCCGCGGCGTCACGACCCATCGCGAGCAGGACGTGCGAGGGCTGCGGCACACCGGCCGAGCAGGCCGAGCCGGTCGAGCACTCGATGCCGCGGGCGTCGAGCAGCATCAGCAGCGAGTCGCCCTCGCACCCGGGGAAGCTCAGGTGCACGTTGCCCGGCAGCCGGTCGACCGGGTCGCCGTTGAGGACGACGTCCGGCACCTCGCGGCGCACCCCCTCGACCAGCCGCTCGCGCAGGGTCTGCAGGCGCACGGCGAGGTCGGCCTGCTGCTTGACCGCGACCTCGACCGCGGCGGCGAACCCGGCGATGGCGGGCACGTCGAGGGTGCCGCTGCGCACGTCGCGCTCCTGCCCGCCGCCGTGCAGCAGTGCGGTCAGGTCCACCTCTCGTCGTACGACGAGGGCGCCGACGCCCTGGGGGCCGCCGACCTTGTGCCCGGAGATGGACAGCGCGTCCACGCCGCTCCCGGCGAAGTCGACCGGGACGGCGCCCACGGCCTGGACCGCGTCGGTGTGCACGGGGACGCCGTGCGCGCCGGCGATCCGGACGACCTCGTCGATCGGCTGGAGCGTGCCGACCTCGTTGTTGGCCCACATCACGGTGAGCATCGCGACGGTGCCCGGGTCGCGCTGGAGCACCTCGGCGAGGGCGTCGGTGCGCAGGCGGCCGAGCTCGTCGACGGGCAGCAGCTCGACCTGGGCGGCTTCGTGCTCCTCGAGCCACTCGAGCGGGTCGAGCACCGCGTGGTGCTCGACGGCGCTGGCCAGCACGCGGGTGCGGGCGGGGTCGGCGTCGCGGCGCGACCAGAACAGTCCCTTCACCGCGAGGTTGTCGGCCTCAGTGCCACCGGAGGTGAACACGACCTCGCCGGGTCGGCAGCCGATGGCGTGCGCGACGGCCTCGCGGGACTCCTCGACGACGCGCCGGGCGCGGCGGCCGGAGGCGTGCAACGAGCTGGCGTTGCCCACCTCGCGCAGGTGCGCGGTCATGGCCTCGAGCGCGACGTCCGTCATCGGTGTCGTCGCGGCGTGGTCGAGGTAGACCGTCGGGGCGTCCATGGCACCACCAAGGTTACGGCGCGCGCCCCGGGCACACCCACCGGCGTCCGGCCAGGGACTGGCGCCGGGGGCGGCGACGTGCTTCACTGCGGCGGGGGTGAACGCGTGTTCACCCCGGCCGGAAGGAGCGTCCCAGCGCCGTGGCAGCACCCGCGTCCGCCAGCACCGCCAGCACCGACAGCACCGCGAGCCCAGCGGCGCGCACCCCCCGCCCGCGGCGCAGCCCGGGCGTCGTCCTCACCACGCTGTGCCTGTGCGGCATCGTGGTGTCCCTGCAGCAGACGGTGATCCTGCCGCTGCTGCCGAACCTGCCGACCTACCTCGACACCAGCGCCGACACCGCGTCGTGGATGGTCACCGCGACCCTGCTCACCGGGGCCATCGCGACGCCCACGCTCTCCCGCCTGGCCGACATGTACGGCAAGCGGCGGATGATCGCCGTCGCGCTGGCCGTCTCCGTCCTCGGCTCGCTGGTGGCCGCCCTCGGCGACTCGGTGTGGCTGCTCATCGGCGCCCGGGCGCTGCAGGGCATCGGGATGGCGCTGATCCCGATCGGCATCGCGATGATGCGCGACGAGCTGCCCCGCGAGAAGGTGCCGCTGGGCGTGGCCATGATGAGCGCGACCCTCGCCATCGGCGCCGGTGCTGCGCTGCCCATGTCGGGCCTGATCGCCGAGCACCTCGACTGGCACGCCAACTTCTGGTTGACCGGTGTCGTCGGCGCCGTGCTCCTGGTCATCGCCCTCACCCTGCTCCCGGAGTCCCCGGTGCGCACCCGCGGCGCCTTCGACCTGCGCGGCGCCGTGCTGCTGACGGTCGCGCTGACCGCGATCCTGCTCGCGCTCTCGAAGGGGGCGCAGTGGGGCTGGACCGCGCCGACCACGCTGGCCCTCGCCGCCGGCGGGCTCGCTGTCCTCGCGCTCTGGGCACCGCTGGAGCTGCGCACGCCCAGCCCGTTGGTCGACCTCCGGGTCGCGGCCCGGAGGGCGGTGCTGCTGGTCAACGCGACCTCGGTCCTCGCCGGCTTCGCGATGTTCGCGAACATGCTGGTGACGACGCAGTACCTCCAGAACGACCCCGGCACTGGCTACGGGCTGGGCCTCTCGACGCTCGAGACCGGGCTGTGGATGGTCCCGAACGCCGCGGCCTTCGGGCTGATGGCGCCGGTCTCCGCCGCCCTCACCCGCCGGGTCGGCCCGCAGTGGACGCTGATCAGCGGCACGCTGCTGATGGGCGTGGCCTACCTCGGCCGCCTGCACTTCGACGGCACCCTCGCTGAGGTCGTCATCGGCTCGGTCGTGGTGGGCTCCGGGACCGCGATGGCGTACGGCGCACTCCCGACGCTGCTGATGCGGGCCGTGCCGGTGACCGAGACCGCGTCGGCCAACGGCCTCAACGTGCTGATGCGCTCGCTCGGCACCTCCACCGCGAGCGCGGCGACGGCGGCCGCCACGACGGCCCTGACGGTGACCGTGGCCGGCCAGGTCGTCGCCTCCACGCAGGCGCTGCACCTGCTGGTGTGGCTGGCCGCCGGTTGCTCTCTCGGCGCGGCCGCAGTCGCGCTGCCCACGCTGCGGATGGACGACTACGCCGAGGGGGCCGACCGGCCGGCGACCTCCGGAGCGGGCCAGCGCGTGCAGGTGGTGCGCGGACGGGTGGTGGACTCCGAGGCCCGCCCCATCCGCAACGCGGTCGTCAGCGTGCTCTCGCCCGCCGGGGAGTCGATCGACTGGGGCCAGGCCGACTCCGAGGGCTGGTTCAACGCCGCGATCCCCGCGCCGGACGACTACCTCGTCGTCACCAGCGCCGACGGCTGGCAGCCCCGTTCACGGGTGATGCACCTCGACAGCGCCCAGCCGATGCCCCCGATCGTGCTGCGCAAGCGGCTGCGGCTGCGCGGCCTGGTGCTGGACGCCGAGGGCGACCCCGTCGGCGACGCCCTGGTCGTGCTCACCCGGGCCTCGGGCGAGTGCGCCGGCACCGTCCGCACCGAGCACGACGGCAGCTACGAGATGCACCGCCCGCCCAACGGCCGCTACGTGCTGACCGTGGTCGCGCCGGACGGGGCGATCGGCGCCCGCCCGGTCGCCGTGTGGGAGGCCGCGCGCAGCGTCGACCTCCAGCTCGGCACGCCGCTGGGCACCCCGGCCGGATCGGAGCGGACGGGCACGCTGTCATGAGCTCCCAGGACGCGATCATCACCGCTGCCCGCGAGCTCTTCACCGCCCACCCCTACCACGCTGTCACGATCCGCGACATCGCCGCGCGGGCCGGCACGTCGGCCGCCCTGGTGATGAAGCTCGGCGGCAGCAAGGTGGAGCTGTTCCGGCGGTCGGCGACCATCGCCCCGCCGCCGCTGCCCGACGTGCCGGTGGAGCGACTCGGCTGGGCGCTGGTCGACGAGGTGGTCGCCCGGCGGGAGCAGGACACGGTGGAGCACCTGGTGCGCGCCGCCAACCTGAAGCTGACCGGGCCCGACCCCGAGCAGGTCCGCACCCTGTTCCTCGCCGGGTACGTCGAGCCGATGGTCGCCGTCCTCGACGGACCCGACGCCGGGCTGCGGGCCGAGCTCGTCGTCGCGGCGCTCGGCGGGCTCGCGGCGACGCTGCGCCTGTTCGAGACGCCGGCCTCGGTGGCGGACCTGGACGGGGTGCGGGAGCGCTACGGGCGGGTCGTGCAGCAGCTGCTCGACGGCTGACCCGGCCCGGTCGGGTCGCGCCAGGTCAGAGGATGACGAGGTCGTCGCGGTGGATGACCTCACGCTCGTAGCCCGCGCCGAGCTCGCGCTTGAGGTCCTTGGAGGACCGGCCCTGCAGGGCCGGGATCTCGGCGGCGTCGAAGTTCACCAGGCCGCGGCCGACCACCCGGCCGTCGGGGGCGACCACGTCGACCGGGTCGCCGGCGGTGAAGTCGCCGCGCACGCCGGTCACGCCGGCCGCGAGGAGCGACGCGCGGCGCTCCACGACCGCACGCACGGCGCCGTCGTCGAGCAGGAGCGCGCCCTTGCCCTCGGTGGCGTGGCGCAACCACAGCAAGCGGGTCGGGCGCCGCTTGCCGGTCGCGTGGAAGAGCGTGCCGACCTGCTCCCCCGCCACCGCTCCGGCCGCGTTGTCGGCCGAGGTCAGGACCACCGGGATGCCGGCGCCGGTCGCGATCGAGGCCGCCTCGACCTTGGTGACCATGCCGCCGGTGCCGACCCCGGCGGAGCCCACGGAACCGACCGTGACGCCCACGAGGTCCTGCTGCCCGCGCACGTCCGGGATGAGCTGCGTGCCGGGACGCGACGGCGGTCCGTCGTACAGGCCGTCGACGTCGGAGAGCAGCACCAGCAGGTCGGCGTGGACCAGGTGCGCGACGAGGGCCGCGAGCCGGTCGTTGTCGCCGAAGCGGATCTCGCTGGTCGCGACGGTGTCGTTCTCGTTGACGATCGGGATGACACCGAGCTCGAGCAGCTTGGTGAAGGTCTGCGAGGCGTTGCGGTAGTGCGAGCGTCGGGTGACGTCGTCGAGGGTGAGCAGCACCTGCCCGGCGGTGAGGCCGTGGCGGGCCAGCTCCTCGGTGTAGCGGTGCACGAGCAGGCCCTGGCCGACCGACGCGGCGGCCTGCTGGGCGGCGAGCGCCCGCGGCCGCTTGCGCATTCGCAGCGGCGCCAGGCCGGCCGCGATGGCGCCGGAGGAGACCAGCACGACCTCGGCCCCGCGCTCGCGCACGCCTGCGAGGACGTCGACCAGCGCGCTGATCCGCTCGGGGTCGATCCCGCCGGACGCGGTCGTCAGGGAGGACGAACCGACCTTGACGACGATCCGGTGGGCGGAGGTCACCGCCGCCCGATCACTCACCGGGGTCGTCCTCCTGCCACGCGTCCTCGTCGGTGGCCGGCGCGACGTCCGGGTCCTCCTCCGAGCCGATCTCGTAGGCCATCGGGCCGTACTCGTCGGGCCGGTCGATCCGACGCGCCACGTCGGCACGCGTCTCGCCCTCGGCGCGCTCACCCAGGTGCTCCTGGATCTCGCGGCGGCGGGCAGCGGCCGGGCGCTCCTCGTGGAAGCGGTCGTCCTCGCCGCGGCGCGAGAGGTTCTCCGCACCGGCGTCGATGCCCGGCTTGAAGTCGAAGACCACGGCGTCGTCGACGGAGCCGATGAGCACGGCGTCGCCCTCGACGGCACCCAGCTCGAGCAGCCTGGTCTCGACGCCGAGCCGGTTGAGCCGGTCGGCGAGGTAGCCCACGGCCTCGTCGTTGCTGAAGTCCGTCTGGCGCACCCAGCGCTCCGGCTTGGTGCCGCGCACCCGCCAGCCGGCGCCCGTGCGCTTGACGGTGAACCCGTCGTCGTCGACCGGCTTGGGGCGTACGACGATCCGGGCGGGGATCTCGGCCGCCCGGGCCCGCCGCTCCTCGGCGACGAGCTCGGCCATGGCGAAGACCAGCTCGCGGGTGCCCTCGCCGGAGACGGCGGAGATCTCGAAGACCCGCAGGCCGCGCTCGCGGAGCTCGTCGACGACCATCTCGGCGATCCCGCGGCCGTCGGGCACGTCGACCTTGTTGAGGGCCACCAGGCGCGGGCGGTCCTCGAGGCCGCCGTACCGGCGCAGCTCGTCCTCGATCACGTCGAGGTCGTCGACCGGGTTGCGGCCGGGCTCGAGGGTCGCGGTGTCGAGGACGTGGACCAGCGCGGCGCAGCGCTCGATGTGGCGCAGGAAGTCGTGGCCCAGGCCGCGGCCCTCGGCGGCGCCCTCGATCAGGCCGGGCACGTCGGCGACGGTGAAGGTGGTGTCGCCGGCGGTGACCACGCCGAGGTTCGGCACGAGGGTGGTGAACGGGTAGTCGGCGATCTTGGGCCGGGCCCGGGAGATCGCGGCGATCAGGCTCGACTTGCCGGCGGAGGGGAACCCGACGAGGCCGATGTCGGCCACGACCTTGAGCTCGAGGACGACCTCGAGCTCCTCCCCCGGCTCGCCGAGCAGCGCGAAGCCCGGGGCCTTGCGGGACTTGGAGGCCAGCGCCGCGTTGCCGAGCCCACCGCGACCGCCCTGGGCGATGACGATCTCCGTGCCCGGCACGACCAGGTCGGCGATCACCTCACCGTTGCGGTGCTTGACGACGGTGCCGGCGGGCACGGGCAGCACCAGGTCGGAGCCGTGCGAGCCGTTGCGACGGTCACCGGCACCGTGCCCGCCGTGCTCGGCACGGCGACGCGGGCTGTGGTGGTAGTCGAGCAGCGTCGTCACGTCGGGGTCGACGCGCAGGATCACGGAGCCACCGGGGCCACCGTTGCCGCCGTCGGGGCCGCCGAGCGGCTTGAACTTCTCGCGGTGCACGGACGCCACGCCGTTGCCACCTCGCCCCGCAGACACGAACAGGGTCACGCGGTCGACGAACGTGGGCACAGCCATGGGACCAGTCTTTCAGGAGAACCGTCGGGTGAAATGGACGAAGGGCGCCCCGATCAGGGACGCCCTTCGATGAAGCCCGTTGTCAGGGGAGCGTCAGTTGACGTCGCCCGGGACGATGTTGACGACCTTGCGGCCGCGCTTCTTGCCGAACTCGACACTGCCCGCGACGAGCGCGAACAGGGTGTCGTCGCCGCCGCGACCGACGCCGGAGCCCGGGTGGAAGTGGGTGCCACGCTGGCGCACGATGATCTCACCGGCGTTGACCAGCTGGCCGCCGAAGCGCTTGACGCCGAGGCGCTGGGCGTTGGAGTCGCGGCCGTTCTTGGTGGACGCCGCGCCCTTCTTGTGAGCCATGTTTCAGTCCTTCGGAAATGTGTGCCGAGCCGGGTGGACTCAGAGCGAGATGTCGGTGACCTTGACCTGGGTGTACTTCTGGCGGTGACCCTGGCGCTTCTTGTAGCCGGTCTTGTTCTTGTACTTCTGGATGATGATCTTCGGGCCCTTGGTGGCGCCGAGGACCTCGACGGTGACCGTCGCCTTGTCCAGGCCGGTGCTGGTGACGGTCTCGCCGTCCACCGCGAGCACGACCGGCAGGGTCAGGGTGTCGCCGACCGGCGTGGAGACCTTGTCGATCTCGATGACGTCGCCGACAGCGACCTTCTCCTGCTTCGCGCCTGCGCGCACGATCGCGTACACCACCGCGGGCTCCTCACTCGTCAACGTCTGTCCGAAAGTCTCGGCTGCGGCACGCACAGCAGTCCGGTCGGGTGCCGGGTGCCAGCAGAAACGGCACACCTCGGCGGCGCACCGACCATCAATACTACGGGTGGCACCCGCATCCGCCTAATCAGCGCCCGCTCAGCGCTTGCGGGCGCCCTTCTTCTTCACCGGCACGTGCTCCACGTGGGGCTCCGCCGGCGCCTGGTCGGCGTCGCCCGCTCCCCCGTCGGCCTCGGCCGGCTCGGCCGCCGGCGGGCCCGCCGGACGGCTGGCCGCGCGACGACGGGTCCGGGTGACGACGGTGGTCGTGGCGACCGGCTCCGGAGCCGGCTCCGGGGTCGGCTCCGCCTCGGGCTCCGGCTCGGGCGCCTGCTCGGGCTCCGGCGTGACCGCCTCGGGCTCCTCCAGGGGCGCGGCGACCTCGACGGCCTGCTCCGCGGCAGCAGCGACGGGCTCGTCCGCGGACTCCTCCGCAGCAGGCTCCGCAGCAGGCTCCGCGGGCAGCGCGGTGGGCGACTCGGAGGCCTCCGCAGCAGCCTCGTCCGCGGCAGCCGTGTCCTCGACCTCGGCGGTGCCGGCGGCCTCGGTGGCCGCGGCGTCGACCTCGGCCGGCTTGACCTCGTCGGCCGGCTTCACCTCGTCGGCGTTCTCGTCGGCGTTCTCGTCGGACTCGTCGTGGTGCTTGGCCATCGCAGCGACGTCCTTGGGCGAGGGCACCGGCTTGGGTGCCTCGGCCGAGCCGTTGTCGCCGCCGCCCTGGCCGCGACCCTTGCGGCGCCGGCCCTTGCGCTCCTCGCCGTCGCCGCTGCCCTGGTTGCCCCGCTTGGGCTCCACCGGCAGGTCGTGGACGACCAGCCCACGGCCCTGGCAGTGCGTGCAGGTCTCGCTGAACGCCTCCAGGAGACCGGTGCCGATCCGCTTGCGGGTCATCTGGACCAGGCCGAGCGAGGTGACCTCGGCGACCTGGTGGCGGGTCCGGTCACGGCCCAGGCACTCGACGAGGCGGCGCAGCACCAGGTCGCGGTTGGACTCGAGGACCATGTCGATGAAGTCGACGACGATGATGCCGCCGATGTCGCGCAGCCGGAGCTGGCGAACGATCTCCTCGGCCGCCTCGAGGTTGTTCTTGGTGACGGTCTCCTCGAGGTTGCCGCCGGAGCCGGTGAACTTGCCGGTGTTGACGTCGACGACGGTCATCGCCTCGGTGCGGTCGATGATCAGCGAGCCACCGGAGGGCAGCCAGACCTTGCGGTCGAGGCCCTTGGCGATCTGCTCGTCGATCCGGTACGCCGCGAAGACGTCGGGCTTGTCGTCGCCGGTCTCGTAGTGCTCGAGCCGGTCGGCCAGGTCGGGGGCGACGTGGTCGACGTACTCCTTGACCGTGGTCCACGCCTCGTCGCCCTGGACGACGAGCCTGGCGAAGTCCTCGGTGAACAGGTCGCGGACGACCTTGAGGGTCAGGTCCGGCTCGCCGTAGAGCAGCTGCGGGGCGTTGCCCTTGGCGACCCGGGACTCGATGTCCTCCCAGCGGGCCTTGAGCCGCTCGACGTCGCGGGTCAGCTCCTCCTCGGAGGCACCTTCCGCGGCGGTGCGGACGATCACGCCGGCCGTGTCGGGGACGATCTCCTTGAGCAGGGTCTTGAGCCGCGAGCGCTCGGTGTCGGGCAGCTTGCGGGAGATGCCCGACGTGGTGCCGTCGGGGACGTAGACGAGGAAGCGGCCGGCCAGGCTGATCTGGCTGGTCAGGCGCGCACCCTTGTGGCCGATCGGGTCCTTGGTGACCTGGACCAGCACGGTCTGGCCGGACTGCAGGACCGACTCGATCTTGCGGGGCTGGCCGTCCTTGTGGCCGAGCGCGGACCAGTTGACCTCGCCGGCGTACAGGACGGCGTTCCTGCCCTTGCCGATGTCGATGAACGCGGCCTCCATCGAGGGCAGCACGTTCTGCACCCGGCCGAGGTAGACGTTGCCGATCAGCGAGGTCTGCGACTCGCGGGCGACGTAGTGCTCGACGAGCACCTTGTCCTCGAGCACGGCGATCTGGGTGAGGTCCTTGCGCTGGCGGACTGCCATGACCCGCTCGACCGACTCGCGGCGGGCCAGGAACTCGGCCTCGCTCACGATCGGCGCGCGGCGGCGCCCGGCCTCGCGTCCCTCGCGGCGGCGCTGCTTCTTGGCCTCGAGACGGGTGGAGCCGGACACCGCGGTGATCTCGTCCTCGGGCGAGCGCGGCTTGCGGACCCGGGTGACGGTGTTCTCCGGGTCGTCCCCGGAGTCGTCTCCCCCACCGTCGCCCGACCGGCGGCGGCGACGGCGACGGCGCGACGAGCCGCTGCCCTGGTTGCCACCCGACGCCTCGGAGGAGTCGGAGTCGTCGCCCTCGGACTTGTCGTCCTCGCCCTCGGCCTTGCCGTCGCCGGACCGGGCCGCGTCGCCGGCCTTGCCGGCCTCGCCGGCGGTCTCGCCGGACTCGGTGGCGGGGGCGTCCTCGCCGTCCTCGCCCTGCTGGCCGGAGCCGGCGGGCTTGCGCCGGCGGCGACCGCCACGGCGACGGCGCCGGCGCGCCGGACCGGTGCTGCCCTCGGCGTCGTCGGAGTCCTCGGAGTCGTCCGAGTCGGCGGAGTCGTCGGAGTCGTCGGAGTCGGAGGAGTCGTCGCCCTCGGTCGTGTCGTCCTCGGCGGCGGCGTCGGTGCTCTCGTCGGTGGCCTCGTCCGCGGTCGCAGTGGCCTCGTCGACCGTGGCCTCGGCGGTGGGCTCGGCGGCCTCGTCGGTCGGCTGCTCCGCGACAGCGTCCTCGGTCCGCGCCTCGACGGGCTCCTCCGCCTTGTCGTCCGCGGGCTTCTCCGCGGGCTTCTCCGCCGTCTTCTGGGTCGTCTTCCGCGCGGTCGAGCGCTTGCGGGTGGTGACCTTCGGCGCCTGGAAGACCACGGCGGTCGCGGACCCGTCGGCCGCGGCCTCGGTCGTCGGCTCGGTGGTCGGCTCGGTGGTCGGCTCGGCGGTCGGCTGCTCCTCGGGGGTGAGGACGAGCTGCTCGGGGTCCGCGGCCTTGGTGCGCGAGCGGGTGGTGGTCTTCGCGGCGGTGGTCTTCTTCGCCGTCGTCTTCTTCGCCGTGGTCTTCTTCGCGGCAGCCTTCTTCGCCGGCTTCGCGGGAGCCTCGGCGTCGGTGGCCTCGCCCTCGGCGGCGGCGTCGGCAGCGGGCTTGGCCGCTGCCTTCTTCGCGGTGGTCTTCCGCGCGGTGGTCTTCTTCGCCGCCGTCTTCTTCGCGGCGGCCTTCTTCGCCGGCTTCGCGGCGGGAACCTCGGCCGTGGCCTCCGCCGGGGTGTCGGCCGGGGTGTCGGCGGGGGTCTCCGCCGGGGTGGCCTCGGGGGCGTCGTTCTGGTTGTCGGTGGGCGCGTGCGTCATTGCGCTACTCCTCCACCCGACCGCTCCGCGGCCGGGGTGTCATCGACATCCGCGCGGCGCGCGGTGCCGTAAGCCTTCGTGGGACGACACCCTCCGCGGAGCGTCACTGGAGCCCGGGCCCCTCGCCTGCCGCGGTCGCCGTGTGCGTCGCGTCTGGCGGGGTGTCCGACCTCCACCGTGCCCCCGGTCAGTCTCCTGCCGGCGGGCGAGAACGTCGTCGATCCCTCGCTCGCGGTCCGGTGGGACGCTGCCAGGGAATCTGTGGCGAGTATCGCACACGCCGGTCAGGCGACCGGCATCACCGCTGCGCCAACGGGTCGCCGACCGTCCCGGCCACCCGGTCGAGCACGCCCTGGGCGAGGCGGGTGAGCAGCGCCGTGCCGGGCACGTCCAGGCCCCCGGTCTCGCGGAGCCCGGTGAGCACGTCGTCGGGCCGCACCGCGGGGACGGTGTGCTCGAGCAGCAGGTCGA
Source organism: Nocardioides sp. J54 (assembly GCF_000519005.1). Lineage (GTDB taxonomy): Bacteria > Actinomycetota > Actinomycetes > Propionibacteriales > Nocardioidaceae > Nocardioides. Next base: position 28,257 of record NZ_JAER01000045.1, read on the forward strand.
GGGCCCCCTCCGGGGTGACCTCGAGGCGGACGACGGCGGCGCGGCAGTCGAAGCTGCGCAGACCCTTCTTGGTCATCCGCTCGACGGTGACCGAGTCGGTGGCGAGGAAGGTCGCGACCGCCTTCTCGACGTCCTCGACCGACGTGTCGCCGAGGTCGACGAGCCAGTGGCTGGCGGTCAGCAGGTCCGACAGGGACCCCGCGGTCGAGCCCGCGGCGTCCACGGTGGCGACGACGTCGAGGCCGTCGGGCAGGACGGCGTCGAGGGCGGCCGCCACGTCGGCGGGCTCGCGGACCTCGGCGAGCCCGAGCTCGACGTACTCCGCCTCGCTGGCGGCGCCGGTCGGCGACGCGCCGGCGTAGGAGATGCGCGGGTGCGGGTGGAAGCCCGACGAGTACGCCATCGGGATGCCGGCGCGGACGACCGCGCGCTCGATCGCGCGGCTGACGTCGCGGTGGCTGGTGAACCGCATGCGACCGCGCTTGGCGTACCGGATCCGCAACTTCTGGACCGGGGGTGCCTGCTGCTCGGGTTGCTGACGACTCACGGGCCCTGATCGTAGGTCAGGGCAGGCGGGCGCCCTGCATCTGCGGCGAGGCGTAGACGTTGGTGATGCGCACGCCGTCGAGCCAGGCGGTGAGCCGCTCGGCCTCGGCATCGAGCGCCCGGCGGCCGGTCCGGCCGACGTCCTCGCGGAGCTCGACGTGGACCCGGGCTGCGTCGTCCTGGAGCCAGCAGCCGACGATCCGGCCGTCCCACCACGCGGTGTTGCCCGCGTTGCCGTTGCTGTCGAAGAGGTACGGCGTGTGGCCGGCGTCGAGGTAGAACGACCGCGCCTTCCAGCCCATCACCGTCGGGTCCAGGGTCGGCAGCAGCGCGGCCCACGGGCCGACCCCGGCCTCCTCGTCCGTCACCGGCGCGGTGTCGTCGGGCAGCACCCAGCCGGTCGCGCCGTCCTCGAGCGCGACGGGGACGGCGTCGACGTCGGCGAGGGCGCGCCGCACCGCGGTCTTCGTCGCGCCGAGCCACCAGACGACGTCGTCCTCGGTCCCGGGGCCGAAGGTGCGCAGCCAGCCGCGCACCAGCTCGGCGTAGCCGGTCGCCTCGTCCGTGGGCTCCGGGTCGGCGCCGAGCCACGCCGCGGCCGTCGTCCAGGCCGGCTTGTTGAGCCGCCAGTGCCCGGCGTTGCGGGCGCGCACCACCCGCCCCTCTGCACCGAGCAGGGTCATCACCTCCGGCGCCACCGGGACCTCGGCCGCCCACCTGGTGCCCGGCGTGCCGCGCTGCACGGTGCGGGCGAGTGCGGGCACGGCCTCGCGGACCTCGGCGGTGGTGCGCGCCGTGCCGTCGGCCAGCACGGCCAGGACCTCGTCCGCCACCTCCGCCAGCCAGCCCTCGGGGTCGCCGGCACCGCCGGCGGAGAGGCCCTTGAGCACGAGCGTGCGCTGCTGGCGGGCGACGCGAGCCGCCGCACTCCCCCACGCCGCCGGCAGCAGCTCACGGGGGAAGGCGAAGAGGGTGCGGCGCAACGCGACCTGCTTGACCACGCTGCGCTCGTCGTACAGCGCCCCGTCGACGTCGTCGACGGTGACGCCGTCCACGCGCGCCCAGAGCGACAGGTGCACCGTCGCCGCCTCGGTCGCGTGCAGCGCCGTCATCGCCCGGGCCGCCTGCCCGATCGTGTCGAACCGGCGGACGAGGCCGTGCCGGACCGCCAGCCGACGGCGCCGGTCGAAGTCGGTGAACTGCAGCACGACACCCATCCTTCCCCACTAGGGTTGCCGGGTGAGCGATCCCTACGGCCAGCCCCAGCAGCCCTACGGCCAGCCCTCGAACCCCTACGGCCAGCCGCAGCAGTACGGCGGCACCGGTGGCACTGGCGGCTACGGCCCGCCGCACGGCTACGGCGGTGGCGGCGGGTTCGGCGGGGAGCCGCCGAAGACCGACGGCGTGTCGATCGCCGCACTGGTGCTGAGCTTCCTGTGCTGCTTCGCCCCGCTCGGCTTCGTGCTCGGCTTCGTCGGCCTGCGCCGCACGAAGGGCGGCCAGCGCAAGGGCCGCGGCCTCGCGATCGCCGCGATCGTCATCGGCCTCATCATGACGATCGTCGTGGGCGCGATCGCTGCCGCGATCTTCATCTTCGCCGACAGCCTGGTGACGCCGGGCAACGCGAAGGTCGGTCAGTGCGTCAACGTCAGCGAGGAGGACGGCTCGGTCATCCTCTACAAGAAGGAGTGCTCGGAGGACCACGACGCCGAGATCGTCGGCGTCGCCGAGGTGACCGAAGAGAACCTCGAGCAGATCGAGGACCAGATGGCCGGCTACTGCGCCACCGTCATCGACCCCGACGACTTCGCGAAGCTCGCGGAGCACCTCACTGACATCAACGCGATCATCGAGGACCCGAACGACGTGGAGGTCGGCGACCACCTGCTCTGCTACGTCGAGCCGGGTGACAAGCTCAGCGAGCCGATCCTCTGACGCAGGCATGAGCTGGCAGCAGCCTCCTCCCGGGGACTCCTACGGCAGCGGCGGCGGGTACCCGTCGTACGAGCCCGGCGCCCCCGGCCCCGCCGGCGACGAGCCGGGTGCCTACGGCGCCGGGGCGCCGCGTGTCGACGGGGTCTCGATCGCGGCCTTCGTCTGCGCGCTCACCTGCTGCGCGGCGCCGATCGGCCTCGGCCTCGGCATCGCCGGCCTGGCGCGCACGAAGAACGGTCGCCGCGGCGGCCGCTGGGCCGCCATCACCGGCACCGTCCTCGGCGCCCTGGTCACCCTCGCCGGGGCCGCGCTCCTGGCGTTCTCGATCGTCCTGGCCGCCCAGACCCTCTGGGAGGAGGACGCCCGCGTCGGCCAGTGCCTCGACGTCAACTTCATCGACGAGGAGGTGAAGGCCAGCTGCGCCGATCCGCACGACGGTGAGGTGATCTGGGTCGGCGAGTTCGACCGCGACCTCGTCGACCGCTACACCGCCGTCGAGGACGACCACGAGTTCTGCGCCAGCCTCCCCGACCTCGACCCGCAGTACGTCGACGCCCTCGAGTCCGGCCGCTACGAGGCCGAGATCTCCATCAGCGACTTCGACGTCGACGACCCCGCTACCGGCTCCCTCTTCTTCTGCTACCTCGAGCGCGCCAACGGGGCGCAGGTCGAGGGGCGGATCAGTTGATCTCCGCGGGCTGCGGTTGCGTAGCCGGTACAGCCCCGAAAGGCAGCGACCAGGAAGGGCGGCGGGTGGCTGGGTCCGGTGGCCGGCTTGCGGTTGCGTTGGTGCCTGATCTCCGACGGCCCGCGGCCGCGCAGCCGGCACAGCTCCGAAAAGCAGCGACGAGGAGGCTCGGCAGGGTGGTCGGGTCCGGCGGTCGGCTTGCGGTGCCGTAGGCAGCGCCGGCTCCCGGTGGTTGAGGTACGACGAGCGCCAGCGAGGAGCCTCGAAACCACCGGGCCTTCAAGCCGGACTGTGGACAGAGAATCCGGAGAATCCCCAGTCCACAGGCGGGTTTCCGGCGAATCAAAGTGTCGGTCGTCTCTGGAAGAATCCAGTCATGGAGCTCGGGAACAACGCATCGATCGGCCAGTACGACGGCCGCTCCGTGCCCGAGCTCCTCGGCGAAATCCGCTCCGAGGTCGCGGCCCGCAAGTCCTCCCAAGTTCGGGAGTGGATCGCCATCGTCGCCTGGGCCGACCAGAACACCCTCGACTCTCCTGAAGGCGCCGCCACGCTGCTGGACGGTGTCGTCGACACCTGTGTCCCGATCGCCGGCCCGGGCGCGCCCCTGGTTAGTGAGTTCGCGTTGATGGAGCTGTTTGCTGTCCTCGGCCGCTCCCCCATCGGTGGTCGTGCCTACGTCGGTCAGGTGATCGAGTGCGCCTGGCGCCTTCCCCGCCTCTACAAGGCAGTCGTCGCCGGACGTGTGGACACGTGGAAGGCCCAGCGGATCGCCGACCTCACCCACCCGCTGTGCCCTGAGGCGGTCGAGTTCGTGGACCAGCAGCTCGACGCAGCCGTCGACGACGTGGGCTGGAAGCAGCTCGAACGCCTCGTCGCCGAAGCGATCCTGCGGTTCGACCCCGAACAAGCGGAGGCCGAGCGGCAGCAGGCCAGCGACCACCGCCACTTCGACATCGACGAGCCCAGCGACACCGGCCACGTCATCGTCCACGGCCTGATGGACGCAGTCGACGGCCACGACCTCGACGAAGCCATCAACCGCCGAGCGATCCTGCTCGGCAAGTGCGGCGACGACTCCTCCCTCGACGTCCGCCGCTCCAAGGCCGCCGCCGAGCTCGCCCGGCAGGACCTGTCCCTCGACCTCCTCTTCGCCGACCCCGACACCGGCGAGGTCATCGCCACCTCCCCCGGCCGGCGGGTCACGTTGAACGTCCACGTCACCGACACCACCCTCACCGGCGACAACCCCGTCGCCCGCTGCGAGGAGACCGGCACCCCGGTCCTCGCCAGCCAGGTCAGGGAGTGGCTCCAGGCACCCCGCACCACCGTCATCGTCCGCCCGGTCATCGACCTGGCCGACTGCATCCCCGTGGACTCGTACGAGATCCCCGACCGCCACCGCGCCCGGGTCCAGCTGCGCGACCACACCTGCCGCTTCCCCGGCTGCACCACCAAGGCGACCCGCTGCGACCTCGACCATTCGATCGAGCACGCTCGCGGCGGCCCGACCTGCCCATGCAACCTCGTGCCCCTGTGCCGACGCCACCACCGGGCCAAGACCTTCAGCCAATGGCGGTACGTCACCATCCAGCCCGGGCACTACCTCTGGATGTCGCCGAACGGCTGCCACTTCCTGGTCGGACCGAAGGGCACCAAGGTTCTCGACACCCCGCGCCGCCTCGACCCGGACGACTACTAGCTCCCACGCCCTACACCCCGCCCGAGGCCGGCGGCCGCGCAGCGGCGGCGCGGACGCAGTCCGTGCCGGCAACCGCGCCGACCAGCCGACCGGCAGGGCCCCGCAGTCAAGGACACCGAAGGCGCCGCGCAGCGGGCGAGCGCAGCGAGCTCCTTGACGGCGGGGGCCGGTCGGCTACGGTGCGCGGCCGCCGACACCAACCACGACGGCGACCAACTGCCGCTGGTTGAGGTGCAAGGCGCCCCAGCGCCGAGCCTCGAAACCAGTGGCCCCGGGTCCACCGGGCTGTGCCCACCACAGCCCGTCATCAAGGCCCGGAGGTTTCGAGGCTCGGCCGCGGGCGGCCTCGCACCTCAACCACCGGGAGTCAGGCGAGGCGAACCCAAGGCTTGCCGCCAGGCGGACTGCGCC
>NZ_JAER01000046.1 GCF_000519005.1 Nocardioides sp. J54
AACTGCCTTCCGTGTCGATACCGATGGGGTTGGTCGACGCCGGTCGGGCGAGCAGACAGGACATTGATAAGGCACTTGCCAGGCTCTTATGAGGTCATGTCCGCCCGGCCGGCGCGCGGGGATCCCGACCCTCGGCCGGACCACAAGATGGTCAACCCAGCAGGGCGACAGTCGGAGGCTGAGGCACGACGATCGGGACCCCTTTCACTACTCCACAGGGAGCAGCGAGGACCAGCATCAATGTCGGTGGTCTCTGGAAGAATCCAGTCATGGAGCTCGGAACCAGCCTTTCGTCGAAGGTCTCGACAGCATCGCTGCTGTCGTGGATCGCCGACGACGCCGAGGCCCGAGCCCACCTCGAGATCCGCGAGTGGCAGCACATCGTCGCCTGGGCCGAGGCCAACACCGTCGACCAGCCCGACGAGGCAGCGACCGTGCGGGACGGGTTCCTCGACACCGGCATCCCGATCGCCGGACCGGGCGCGCCGATGGTGTCGGAGTTCGCGTTGATGGAGCTGATCGCCGTGCTGGGCCGCACGCCCGATGGTGGTCGGCTCTACGTCGGGAAGATCCTCGAGTGCGCCTGGCGTCTGCCCGAGCTCTACGCCGCGGTCCTCGACGGGCGCCTGGCTCCGTGGCGGGCGCTGCGCATCGCTGAGCTCACCCACCCGCTGACCCAACGGGCTGCGGCGTGGGTGGACCACCAGCTCGCCATCGCCGTGGAGTCCGTGACCTGGGCACAGATCGACCGCCTCGTTGAGGAAGCCATCACGCGGTTCGACCCCGAACGAGCCGAAGCAGAACGCAAAAAGCGGGCCGACCAACGTCGCTTCACCATCACGGGTGCCGACAGCGGCCTGGTCTACGTCGACGCGTTGATGGACGCAGCCGACGGCCACGACCTCGATCAGACCATCACCCGCCGGGCCCACCTCCTCGGTCAGCTCGGCGACACCGACTCCCTCGACGTCCGCCGCTCCAAGGCCGCCGGCGAGCTCGCCCGCCAGGACCTCTCCCTCGACCTCATCGTGAGTGACCCCGACACCGGCGAGGTCATCGCCAAGTCCCCCGGCCGCCGCAGCGTCCTCAACCTGCACATCACCGACACCACCCTGACCGGCGACAACCCCGTCGGACGCTGCGAGGAAACCCGTGGACCGGTCCTCGCCAGCCAGATCAGGGAGTGGCTGTCACTTCCCGGCTCCACGATCATCGTCCGACCCGTCATCGACCTGGCCGACTGTGTCCCGGTGGACTCCTACGAGATCCCCGACAGGCACCGCATCCGCGTGCAGCTGCGCGACCACACCTGCAGGTTCCCCAGCTGCACCACACCCGCGCAACGCTGCGACCTCGACCACGCGATCGAGCACAACAAGGGCGGACCCACCTGCCCCTGCAACCTCGTCCCCCTCTGCCGCAGGCACCACCGCGCCAAGACCCACGGCACCTGGACCTACCGCGTCCTGCGACCCAGCCACTACCTCTGGACCAGCCCCAACGGTGCCCGCTTCCTCGTCACACCGGCAGGAACGGACGTGATCGACCCGATCGACTCCCCCGAACCCGAACGACCTTGACCCCGCCCCACACCCCGCCACCCGGCGGGGTCATCACCATGTCCGGGGGTCGAAAACCCCGTTGGTTGAGGTGCGAGGCGCCCCAGCGCCGAGCCTCGAAACCTCCGGCCACGGTGCACCGGACAGTGCCCACCACAGCCCGCCTCGCAGGCCCGGAGGTTTCGAGGCTCCTCGCTCGCTAGCGCTCGTCACACCTCAACCACCGGGAGACAGACCCGAAGACGTCATACGTTCCGTGGCCTGGAGCCCACGATTTGTATGACGTCCCGAGGACGGCGGCCGCGCGCCGGCGGCGCGGACGCAGTCCGTGCCGGCAACCGCGCCGGAAAGCCGACCGGCAGGGCCCCGGGGTCAAGGATCGCGAAGCGACCGCGCAGCGGCGGAGCGCAGCGACGTCCTTGACGCCGGGGGCCGGTCGGCTACGGTGCGCGGCCGCCGACACCAACCACGCGACACCAACCACGTCGCCTGACCAACCCCGCCGCCAGAGACGCGACGCCCTCGCGCGCCGTCAGGCGCGGGCGGGCTCGCCGAGGGAGACGGTGCTGAAGTCCGTGGGCGCGGCGTCGAGCTCGGCGCGGACCCGGATGCCGGTGGAGGCGGCAAACATGGCGGTGACCTCGATCGGGGTGGCGGCGAGGGGGCCGGGGTCGGTGGGGGTGTCGGTGAGGGGGAGGCCGCGGGCCTGGAGGGCGGCGCGGGCGGCGTTGACGCGGCGGCCGTCGCCGCGGACCTCGAGGGTGGTGCCGCGGGCGAGGGCGAGGCGGGCGCCGAGGACGGTGGCGGCGTCGCCGTCGGTGTCGTTGGTGGCGTGGACGACGACGGGGGCGTCGTCGTCGGGCAGCGGGGTGCCGGCGGTGGCGACGACCACGGGCGACTCGTTGGCGGCGGCGACGGCGTCGAGGGACGGGTCGTCGGACCAGGCGACGAGACCCTGGGGCTGGAGGACGCCGACGAGCTCGACGAGGTCCTGCTCGACGTCGGCGCTGGGGTGGGCGATGACCCGGACGGGGACGCCGCGCTCCTCGCCGTAGTGGACGAGCACCTGCTGGCGCTCCATGGCGGCGGCCATCTCGGCGAGGTCGAGGGACATGCCGGTGCCGACCTCGAGGGGCCGGCCCTGCGGGGTGAGGTCGGCGATCACGATCTCGGCGGGCCGGGCGCCGCCGAGGGCGCCGACGGCGAGGTCGACGAGCAGGCGGTTGTCCTGGCCGTCGCGGGCGAGGACGAGGATCCGGTCGACGGCCTCCTCCCCCAGGGCGGCGCGCTCGGCCTCGGCGATGTCGCGGGCGACCCGCCGCTGCGGGTAGGCGAAGCCGAGGAGCGGGCCGGTCATGACGGTGGTGACCAGGGCCATCAGCACCATCATGGTGAACAGCTCCTCGCTGAGCAGCCCCTTCTCGAGGCCGACGTTGAGGATGATCAGCTCGGTGAGGCCGCGGGTGTTCATCAGCAGGCCGAGGGCGCTGGCCTGCCACGCCGGGACCTTCTGCAGCCGCGCGCCGACGTAGGCGCCGACGTACTTGCCGATGATCGCGACGGCCAGGATCGCGAGCAGCGGCAGGACGTGCTCGACCCCGAGTCCGCGGATGTTCACCTTGAGTCCGGAGACGAGGAAGAAGACGGGCAGCAGCAGGAGCACGGAGATCTGCTCGAGCCGGACCAGGATCTCGTGGCGCAGGGCGGCGGCCTGCTCGTGCGGGATGATCGCGCCGAAGAGGAAGGCGCCGAAGATGTAGTGGATGCCGATCACCTCGGTGGCCGCGGCGAAGAGCAGCATGCCGACGAGGACGACGGTGAGGATGGCCGGGGTCAGCTCCCCGGCCCGGTGGTAGGCCTTCGTCAGCCCGCCGAGGGCCGGGCGGACCACGAAGATCGCGAGCAGCACGAACGGGACGGCGAGGTAGATCGCCCAGCTCGGCAGGTGTCCGTGGCCGCCGTCGACGCCGGCGATCGCGAGCACCACGGCGAGCAGGGTCCACGCGATGATGTCGTCGGTGGCGGCGCAGGCGAGCGCGAGGCCACCGGTCTCGGTGCGCTGCATCCGCCGGTCGGTGAGGATGCGCGCCAGCACCGGGAACGCGGTGATGGACATGGCGGCGCCCATGAACAGCGCGAACGGCCAGAAGTCCGCCTCCGCGGGCTTGAGCGCCTCCGTGGCGTCGGTGTTGATGAACAGGTACGCCAGGCCGATGCCGAGCGTGAACGGCAGGAAGATCGAGCTGACCGACACCGCGCCGGCGACCTTCTCGCGGCCCTTGACCAGCGAGATGTCGAGCTCGAGGCCGACGACGAACATGAACAGCACCAGGCCCAGGCTGGCCAGGACCTCGAGGAAGGAGCGCTGGTCGACCGGGAACAGGTCGCCGCTGAGCTCCATGCCGAGCAGGCTCGGGCCGAGCATCACGCCGGCGGCGATCTCGCCCACGACCGGCGGTACGCCGACCTTCGCGACCAGCATGCCGGCGGCCCGGGCAACCACGATGATCAGCGCGAGCAGGGCCAGCACGACGGCGAAGTCGAGGACCGCTCCCGTCCCCGGCGACGCCGCGAGCACGGTGTGGTCGAGCATGGGGTCTCCTCCCGGACGTTCGTCGGACGCCCACGCTAGTGGCTGGAGCGGCTAGGCGGAGTCCCATCGGAAGAGTCGCGCCGCCAGCAGCCCCACGACGACCGCGAAGCCGGCCAGGATGAGCAGCGGTACGGCGGCCGCGGCCGGCCCCTCACCCCGCACCATCACGTCGAGCATGCCCGTGTTGAAGTGCTTGAGCGGCATCAGGTCCGACAGGCGCTGCAGCCAGGTGGGGGTGCCGTCGAGCGGGAAGAACGACCCGCTGAGGAAGGCCATCGGCAGGACCAGGAAGTTCGCCAGGTTGACCGCACCCTCGGTGGTCTTCGCCAGGGCGCCGGCGAGCAGGCCGACCGCCATGAAGCACAGGGTGCCGACCACCACGATCGGGATCGACATCCACCACGACCCGGTGAGCTGCAGGTCGAACGCCGCGGCGCCGAGGCCGAGGAAGACCGCGAGCTGCACCATCGAGATCGCCAGGGTCACCGCGACCCGCGCGGTCACGATGGTGCCGGTGCTGACCGGCGCGAGCTGCAGGCGGCGCAGCAGCTTCGACTGCCGCCAGCCCTGCAGGGTCGCGGCGGCACCGAAGGCGGCGCTCATCGCGATCGCCCAGCCGAGGAGGCCGGGCGTGACGTACTGGATCACCGAGAGCGACTCGTCCTCGACCCGCTCCGCGCTGAAGGAGTACGCCGGCGGGTTGCCCGTCGCTGCGACGTTGGCCCCGTCCACGAAGGCCCGCAGCGTGCCCTGGGTGACGGCGGCCTTCACCTGGTCGGTCTGCGTGTAGTGCGCGACCAGCTCGTCGCCGCGCTGCTCGATGGCCACGTCGGCGTCGCCCTTGCGGACCTCGGTGAGCGCGGCGTCGAGGTCGTCCTCCTCGGACACCTCGAAGGCCTCGTCGAACGCGGCGCGGGCCTCCTCCGGCAGCTCGTCGACCAGCGGCACGGAGCCGACCTTGATCAGGTCGACCTTCGGCTGGTCCTGGCTGCCGAGGATGCCGCCGAACAGGACGAGGAACATCAGCGGGAAGATGATGGCGAAGAAGACCGACGCGCGGTCGCGGAGGAAGCCGCGCAGCATCGCCTCCGACAGCGCCCAGAACGGTGTCGACCTCATGCGCGGTACTCCCGCCCGGTCAGGGCCAGGAAGACGTCCTCCAGGGTGCCGGTCTGCACCGTCACCCCGTCGAGGTGGTCACCCGCCGCGAGTGCGCTGATGACCCCGGCCGGGTCGCGGGTCACCAGCACCACGCCGTCGACGTCCTCGTGGGTCTCCTGGACGCCGGGGATCGCGGCAGCCTCGGCGGCGGTCAGGACGCCGGGCGCGACCGTGATCCGGGCCGGCGCGTCGAGGCCGCGGACCAGCGCGGCCGGGGTGTCGAACTGCAGGATCCGGCCGTGGTCCATGACCGCGACCCGGTCGCACAGCACCTCGGCCTCGTCCATGTAGTGCGTCGTCAGCACGACGGTGCGGCCGCTGTCGTTGATCGACGACAGCAGGTCCCACAGGTTGCGCCGGGCCTGCGGGTCCAGCGCGGAGGTCGGCTCGTCGAGGAAGACCAGCTCGGGGTCGTGGACCAGGGCACACGCGATCGAGAGCCGCTGCGCCTGCCCACCGGAGAGGTCCTCGACCCGGGTGGCGGCCTTGTCCGTGAGCCCCACCCGCTCGAGCCACTCGTCGGCCGGGCCCGCCCCGACGCCGTACAGGCTGGCGAAGGTGTGGATCTGCTCGCGCGCGGTGAGCCGTTCGAAGAAGGACGACGCCTGCAGCTGCACGCCGATGCGCGGCTGCAGGCGCGGGTTGCGCGGCCAGACCGGCTCGCCGAGCACCCGCACCTCCCCGCCGTCGGGCTTGCGCAGGCCCTCCACCATCTCGAGCAGCGTGGTCTTGCCTGCCCCGTTCGGCCCGAGCACGCCGACGAACTCGCCCTCGGACACCTGCAGGCTCACGCTGTCGACCGCGGTGAGGTCGCCGTACCTCTTGGTCAGGTCGTTCACGTCAATGGCTGGCATCGACACGACCCTAGAAGGTGGGGAGAGGCCTCTCAAATCCGTTTCAGGCGAGCAGTCCGCGCACCACCCGCAGCCCGACCGACACCTTCGCGAGGTCCGCCGGCTCGTCGGCGCACACCGCGCGCAGGGCGCCGATCGCCTGGTCGACGACGCCGCCGGCGTTGCCCTCCCAGCTCGCCACGCGGCGGGAGGCGAAGTCCTGCGGGTCCTCGTCCGACTCCGGCGACAGCTCGGCGGTCGCGGTGAGCACCTCGCCGGTGAGCTGCGCGTGCACGGCATGCAGGTCGTCGCGCAACGCCGCACGCGCCATCGTCTGCCACTGGTCGGCCCGCGGGAGCTCGACGATCCGCTGCTGCAGCGCGGACACCCCGAGCCGCTCCCCCAGCGTGAAGTGCACGCGGGCGACCTCGGCAGGCGCCAGGTCGGTGCGGTCGGCGATCTCGACGATGTTGAGCAGCGTGTAGGCCACGTCGAACGCCGCCACCCGGGCCGCGAGGTCCTCGGGCACCGACTGCGACTCCAGCGACGAGCGGCGCTTCTCGTACGACGACAGCTCGGCGCCGGTCAGCAGCGACGGGAGCTCGAGCATCGTCTCCTGCACCCGGCCCGCAAAGAACTCCACGTTGGCCTGGCTGTCCAGCGGGGGCCGCCGGTTGGTCACCAGCCAGCGCGAGGCACGCTCGACGAGGGTGCGCATCTCCACGCGCATCCGGGTCTGCAGGCCGGCGTCGAGGACGTTGTCGTACTGCTCCAGCTCGCGCCGCAGCTCCAGCGAGCCGTAGATCTCGCGCGCCACGAAGTTGGCGCGGGTGAGCTCGGCCGGGCTCGCGCCGGTCTCCCCCGCCAGCCGCGGCCAGTAGGTCATGCCGGCTCCGTTGACGAGGTCGTTGACGACCTGGGTCACGATGATCTCCCGACGCAGCGGGTGCGCGCCGATCTGCTCCGGGAAGCCCTCGCGGACCGGCTCGGGGAAGTACGAGCGCAGGTCGAGGTCGAGGTACGGGTCCTCGGGCAGGTCGGAGGCCAGCAGCTCCTCGGCGAGCACGATCTTCGTGTAGGCCATCAGCACCGACAGCTCCGGCTGGGTCAGCGCCCCGCCCGCCTCGATCCGCCGCTTCACCTCGCGGGTCGGCGGCAGTGCCTCCAGCTCGCGGTCGAGCAGGCCGCGGGACTCGAGGTCGCGCATCCACTGCTCGTGCACGTGCAGCAGCGACGGGGCGTTCCTGGCGGCGTTGGCCAGGGCGAGGTTCTGCTCGTAGTTGTCGCGCAGCACCAGCTCGGCCACCTCGTCGGTCATCGACGCCAGCAGCTCGTTGCGCTGCTTGGTGGTCAGGTCGCCGGCGAGCACGACCCGGTCGAGGAGGATCTTGAGGTTCACCTCGTGGTCGGAGGTGTCCACGCCGGCGGAGTTGTCGATGAAGTCGGTGTTGATCCGGCCGCCCTCGGCGGCGTACTCGATCCGGCCGCGCTGTGTGAAGCCGAGGTTGCCGCCCTCGCCCACGCAGCGGGCGCGCAGCTGGCCGCCGTCGACGCGGATGGCGTCGTTGGCCTTGTCGCCGGCGTCGGCGTTGGTCTCGGTCGACGCCTTGACGTAGGTGCCGATCCCGCCGTTCCAGAGCAGGTCGACCGGCGCGAGCAGGATCGCCCGCATCAGCTCGGCCGGGGTCATCCGCTCGACGTGCCCGGTGATGCCCAGGGCGCCACGGATCTCGGCGTTGATCGGGATCGACTTCGCACTGCGGCTGAACACGCCGCCGCCCTTCGAGATCAGCGACGTGTCGTAGTCCTGCCAGCTCGAGCGCGGCAGCTCGAAGAGCCGCTTGCGCTCGGCGTACGACGACGCCGCGTCGGGCTCCGGGTCGATGAAGATGTCGCGGTGGTCGAACGCGGCCACCAGCCGGATGTGCTCCGAGCAGAGCATGCCGTTGCCGAAGACGTCGCCGGACATGTCGCCGATGCCGACGACGGTGATGTCCTCGTTCTGGCAGTCGATGCCCATCTCACGGAAGTGGCGGCGCACGGACACCCACGCGCCGCGGGCGGTGATGCCCATCGCCTTGTGGTCGTAGCCGACCGAGCCGCCGCTGGCGAAGGCGTCACCGAGCCAGAAGCCGTAGTCCTTCGCGACGCCGTTGGCGATGTCGGAGAAGCTGGCGGTGCCCTTGTCGGCAGCGACGACGAGGTAGGAGTCGTCGGCGTCGTGGCGCACGACGTTCGTCGGCGGGACGTTCTTGCCGTCGACCAGGTTGTCGGTGACGTCGAGCAGGCCCCGGATGAACGTCTTGTAGCACTCGACGCCCTCGGCCAGCCACGCCTCGCGGTCGCTCGGGTCGGGCAGCTGCTTGGCGTAGAACCCGCCCTTCGCACCGACCGGCACGATCACGGTGTTCTTGACCATCTGCGCCTTGACCAGGCCGAGGATCTCGGTGCGGAAGTCGTCGCGCCGGTCCGACCAGCGCAGGCCGCCGCGCGCGACGGAGCCGAAGCGCAGGTGCACGCCCTCGACCCGCGGCGAGTAGACGAAGATCTCGAACTTCGGCCGCGGCTCGGGCAGGTCCGGGATCGCCGACGGCTCGAGCTTCAGCGCGAGGTAGGCCTTCGGGTCACCGTCGGCGTCCTGGAAGTAGTTGGTCCGCAACGTCGCCTGCACGTGGGTCAGGTAGGAGCGCAGGATCCGGTCGTGGTCGAGGCTGGCCACGTCGTCCAGGGCAGCGCTGATCTGGCTGACCAGGCCTTCCTCGCGCTCGGTGCGGCCGTCGTCGGCGCCCGGGTCGAAGCGGGTCTCGAACAGCAGCACGAGCAGCCGCGCCAGCTCGACGTTGTCGACCAGGGCCTGCTCGATCGAGTCGAGGGCGAACGGGCTGTTGCCCTGCCGCATGTACCTCGCGTAGGCGCGCAGCACCATCGCCTGGCGCCAGGTCAGCTGGGCGCGCAGCACCAGCCGGTTGAACCCGTCGACCTCGGTGCGCCCGTCCCACATCGCCCGCAGGGCGTCGGAGAAGAGCTCGCGGGCGTGGTCGGGCATGGCCTCGTGGTAGCGCAGACCGAAGTCGTAGACGTGGGTACGACGGTCCAGGCCGGTCAGCGAGTAGGGCCGCTCGTCGACGACCTCGACACCCATCGACGACAGCATCGGCAGCACGCCGCTCAGCGACAGCGGCTCCCCGACGCGGAAGACCTTCAGCCGGGCCTCGCCGTCCGCGGCGTCCAGGTCGGCGTAGAGCGACTGGTCGATGCCCGACTCGCCCTGGATCGCCTCGATCCGGCCGAGGTCCACCGCCGCGGCGCGGGGGTTGAAGTCCTCCTTGTAGGCCTCGGGGAACGCGTCGACGTAGCGCCGACCGAGCAGCGCACCGACCTCCTCGCCGTACTCCGCGATGACGGCCTGCAGGAAGTCCTCCTGCCACGAGCGGGAGGCGTCGACGAGACGCCGCTCGAGGTCGGCGCTGTCGATGTCGTCGGGCACCAGCTCGCCCTTGGGCAGGTGCACGACGAAGTGCACCCGCGCGGTCGTGGACTCGTTGATGCTCACGTTGAACTCGACGTCCTCGGGGCCGATCCGGCCGCGGCCGATCTGGTCGACGAGGATCTTCACGAACCGCTGGCGGACGCCGGTGTTGTAACGGTCGCGCGGCAGGTAGACGAGCACCGACAGGTAGCGGGCGTAGGTGTCGCGGCGGATGAACAACCGGACCGCCCGGCGCTCGCGCGCCTGCATCGCGGCCTCGACGATCGGCGACAGCTCCTCGACCGGGGTGTGGAAGAGCTCGTCGCGCGGGTAGGTCTCGAGGGTGTCGAGCAGGGCGGCGCCGTCGTGGCTGCGCGCGTCGTGGCCGCTGCGCTCGAGCACCTCGGCGACCTTCTCGCGCAGCAGCGGGATCTGCAGCAGCGACTCGGTGTAGGCCGCGCTGGACAGCAGCCCCAGGAAGCGACGCTCGCCGACGACCTCACCGGCGTCGTCGAAGGTCTTCACGCTGACGTAGTCGAGGTACGCCGGCCGGTGCACCGTCGAGCGGGAGTTGGCCTTGGCCATCACCAGCAGCGTCTTCTCCCGCGCCTTGGCCTTGACCGCCTCCGGCAGCCGGCTGAATGCGACGGAGGTGTCGCCGTCGACGGCCGTCTCGCGCAGGATGCCGAGCCCGGAGCCGGGCACCGGCCGCAGCACGTCCTCGGGCCCCTCGGAGTCCGCCAGCTCGACCTGGTCGAGCACGTACTCGCGGTAGCCGAGGAAGGTGAAGTGCTCGTCGGCGAGCCACCCCAGCAGCTCGCGGGTACGACGCACCTCCTCCGCGTCGAGCGGTGGCGGCTCGGAGCCGAGGCCCTCGACGATGTCGGTGACCCGGGCCTGCATCGCCGACCAGTCCTCGACGGCGGCGCGGATGTCGGAGAGCACCCGGTGGCAGGCGGCCGCGACCTCGTCGTACTGCTCGTCCGGGTCGTCGCTGCTGCCGCCGAGGCGGCCGATCTCGATGTGCATCCAGGACTCGCGCACCGCGTCCTCGGACGGCGTCACCGAGCCGGACGCGACCGGCTCCACCGACAGCAGGTGCCCGGTGTCGTCGCGGCGCACGTCGAAGGTCGGGTGGACGACGGTGCGGACGTCGTGGACCATCCGCGCCAGCAGCATCGTCAGCGAGTCGACGAGGAAGGGCATGTCGTCGGTGACGACCTCCACCACGGAGTGCCCGGCCGCGGACCAGCCGTGCTCGGCGACGGTCGGGGTGAACACCCGCACCTTCGCGGTCCCCGGCTCGCGCTCGAGCGCGAGGTGGTGGTGCGAGGCGAACGCGCCGTAGACGTCGATGTCGCTGCGGGCGGCGAGCTCCTCCGTCGCGACGTGGCGGTAGAAGGCCGGCAGCAGCTGCGGCAGGTCGTCACGCGGTGGTCCGCCGGATCCCTTCTGTGGTCCGGCCGCGGCGGCGGCCTGCTCGAAGATGCGGTCACGGTCGGGCCCCGTCGCCGAGGCCGGCAGCGTCGTCGTTGACACCCTCTCAACGTAGGCCGAACGAGTGACCTCGACAACATGCCGCCGTTACCGGCCGGTCACCATCGGCGCCGGGGACGGGTGGGCCATGATGGCGGCCATGAAGTTCCGAAGCGAGCTCGCCTACGAGGCGGGGCCGGACGAGGTGTTCGCCATGCTGGCCGACCCCGCGTTCCGCGAGAAGGTGGCCCGGGCGCAGGGAGTGGTGTCCGTCGACGTGACGATCACCCCGACCGCGTCCGGCTTCACGATGGTCAGCGACCAGGTCCAGGACACCGCCGGCCTGCCGGCGATCGCCCGCAAGATCACCGGGGACACCACCCGCGCCGTGGTGCGCGAGGAGTGGTCCGACGCCACGTCCGGCACCATCGAGATCACCGCCCCGGGCAAGCCGACCACAGCCAGCGGCACGGCCTCGCTCGTCCCCGGCAGTGGCGGCACGACCTACGTGCAGGAGCTCGAGGTGACCGTCAAGGTCCCGCTGGTCGGCGGGAAGCTGGAGAAGGTCATGGCCGACAACATCGACGAGGGCCTGTCCGCGGAGCACGCCGTGGGCACCGCCTGGCTGAGGGGAGAACGCTGAGCATGGCAAAGCGACTGGTGCACGAGATGACGTACGACGCGCCGCTGATCGAGGTGGCCGCGATGCTGTCGGACCCCGAGTTCCGGCAGGAGGTGTGCCGCAACCAGCGGGCCACGTCGTACACGGTGGCGATCGAGGGCGACGCCAACGAGAAGGCCGTCCGGATCGAGATGAGCCAGCCGACGGACAAGGTCCCCGGCTTCGCGAAGAAGATCGTCGGCGACAGCGTCACGATCGTGCAGACCGAGGCGTGGTCCAGCGCCTCGCACGCCGACATCCACGTCACGATCCCGGGCAAGCCCGGGGACATGAAGGGCACCGCGGTGCTCGTGGAGAAGGACGGCAGGACCATCGAGACCGTCACCCTCGACATCACGGTCAAGATCCCGCTCGTCGCGGGCAAGATCGAGGACCTGATCGCCAAGCTGCTCGGCTCCGCGCTGAGGGCCGAGGAGCGCACCGGCCAGGCCTGGCTGGCGCGCTAGCGAGCCTCGTCGGGGCCCGGTTCGCCGTCGGTGGACCGGGCCTCTTGCTGCTCCTGCTGCTCCTCGGCGAGCTCCGCCCGGCGCCGGAGCAGGATCACGATCCCGAGCACGACGAACGGGCCGAAGGCCAGGACGATGGTGGCGACCTGCTCGATCGGGTGCAGGGCGCCGAGGTGCTGCGGGATCACCCCGTCATCGTCGCACGCGACGGAACGGGTCAGTCGCGGGGCTTGGGCTTCGCGCGCGGGCCGCGCCGGCCCCGCGGCGCACGCTCCCGCGACGCCGTGGACAGGTCCAGCAGCTCGTCGAGGGCCTCGCGAACGCACGCGCCCAGCAGCTCGGCGTCCGGGATCCAGTCGCGGTCCGCGGTGATGCCGTAGAACACGCCGCCGTCGTACGACGTCACGCCGATCGCCAGCGGGTGCCCGGCCGTCAGCGGCGGCACCGGGAAGCTGGCCAGCATCCGCGCACCGGCGGCGTACAGCGGCGCCTGCGGCCCGGGCACGTTGGTGACGGAGAGCTGGTAGCCGCGGCGCAGCTCGGTGGCGGCGACCCGCGACCCGATCGCGTGGAAGGTGGTCGGTGCGAAGCCGGCGATCCCGGCGAGCCGGTTGGCGGCGACGCTGCGACCGGTGTCCTTGTGCGCCTGGAAGGAGTAGGACACCTGGTGCAGGCGCACCACCGGGCTCGCCTCCCCGATCGGCAGGTCGACGAAGTGGGCAGCGATCTGGCTGCCCAGCGAGGTGGCCTCGAGCTCCTCGTCGATCACCGAGACCGGCACGACGGCGCGGACCTGGCGCAGCCCGCCCATCGACTCCGAGCGGGTCATCAGCCACGCCCGCAGCGCGCCGGTGACCGTGGCGAGGATGACGTCGTTGACGGTGCCGCCGTGGGCCTGGCGCACGGTGCGGTAGTCGGCGAGCTTCGTCTCGACCGTCACCACTCGGCGCTGCTGCGACAGCGGGCCGTTGATCACGCCCCGCTGGCGCTTGGGTCGCCGGCCGGTCGCGGCGGCGACGAAGGAGCGGACCCGCTCGCTGCGCCGGTCGGCCTCGCGGGCCAAGGCGCGCGAGCCGGTGCGCACCGAGTCCAGCAGGACGCCGGGGTCGGTGAGGTTCTCGCGGACGGCGCCGCTGAGCAGCGTGGCGGGGTTGGGCGAGCGCCGCGGCGCCCAGTCGTCGGGCTCGAGCTCACGGGACTCGGGCTGGAGGTCGAGCAGCAGCTGGCCGAGGTCGACGGTGTGCACACCGTCGACGAGCGCCTGGTGGGTCTTGGACAGCAGCGCGACCCGGCCGCCCTCGAGGCCCTCCACGAAGTAGATCTCCCACAGCGGCCGGCTGCGGTCGAGCGGGCGCGAGACGATCCGCGACACGAGCTCGAGCAGCTGCGCCGACGTACCGGGGCGCGGCAGCGCCGAGCGGCGCACGTGGAAGCCGATGTCGAAGTTCTCGTCGTCGACCCACACCGGGTTGGCGAGGTGGCCGGGCACCGACTGCAGCCGCTGGCGGTAGCGCGGCACGAACGCGATCCGGTCACGGATCAGCTCGATCAGCCGGGCGTGGTCGAACGCCCCCTCCCCCTCGCCCGGGTCGAAGATCTCGATCGTGGCGTTGTGGAGAGGCGTCTCCGGCGTCTCCTCCGCCAGGAACGTCAGGTCGCGCGGACGCACCCGATCCACCACGTCGTCCTCCAACCTGTCGGCGACCCCCGGGGAACCTCGGGCGACCGGCCCCATCCGGCCGCCTTGGGGTCTGCATGAGATTCTGGCAGAGACCCGGGAGCCGGACCTGAGTGGTCCGTCGTGTGTCGGCTCCCCGACGAGGAGGACAGATGCGGCTGCGCGCTGTCGGCGCCGTGCTCTGCGGCGTCGCCCTGCTGGGAACGGTCACCGCCTGCGGTGACGACGAGAAGAGCGGGTCCGACGAGGTGGTGACGATCGACATCACCATCGAGGGCGGCAAGGTGGACCCGAGCGGCGAGCGCGTCGAGGTCGGTGCCGGCCAGCCGGTCGACCTGGTCGTGACCGCCGACGAGCCCGGCGAGCTGCACCTGCACTCCGACCCCGAGCAGCAGCTGGAGTACGACGCCGGCACGACCACGCTGGGCATCGCCATCGACCGGCCGGGCGTGGTCGCCGTCGAGTCGCACGAGCTGGGCCAGATCATCGTCCAGCTCGAGGTCCGTTGACCGGCGGCACCGGCGGCACCGGCGGCACCGGCGGCACCGTCCTGGCCCACGGGATCGGCGGGCAGGCCGACCTGCCGATCTCGCTGGAGCTGGCCGTCTCCGGTGCGGTCGCGGCGCTGGTGGTGTCGTTCACGGTGCTGGTCGTCGCCTGGCGCCAGCCGCGCTACGACGGCAAGCCGGTCACCGGCCGGGCGGTGTGGTCGTGGCTCGACCGCCTCGTGTCGTCGAGCGCCTTCCGGGTGGGTGCGCGCGTGCTCGGGCTGGTCCTGGCGGCGTACACCGTCGCGGTGGCCGTGGCCGGCCAGGACGCGCTGACCAACCCGTTCTTCGGGATCTTCTTCGTCTGGTGGTGGGTCGGCCTCGTCTTCGCCTCCGCGCTGCTCGGACCGGTGTGGAGGGCGATCAGCCCGGTCCGCACCCTCAACGCCGGGATCGCGCGGCTGGCCGGGAGCGACCCCGACGCCGGGCTGCTGCCCTGGCCCGAGCGGCTCGGCTACTGGCCGGCCGCGGTCGGGCTCTACGCGTTCGTGTGGTTCGAGCTCGCCTACGAGTACCCCACCGAGCTCGGGTCGGTGCGCTTCTGGTGCGCCGTCTACGTCGGGGCGATGCTCGTCGGCGGAGCGGTGTTCGGCAACCGCTTCTACGAGCACGGCGACCCGTTCGAGGTGTTCTCCTCGCTCATCGCGAAGCTCTCGCCGTGGGCGCGCGACGAGGAGGGCCGCCTGGTGCTGCGCAGCCCGCTGGCGAACCTGTCGACCACCGCGCCGCAGCCGGGCCTGGTCGCGGTCGTCGGCGTGCTCTTCGGCAGCACCGCCTTCGACTCCTTCCGCGAGTCGACGTTCTGGGTGCGCTTCTACCAGGACGCCAGCATCGGCAAGGTCTACCTCGACAACGTGGCGCTGCTCGTGTTCGTCGTCCTCGCGGGCGGCCTGTTCGCGCTCGGCAGCGCGCTCACGCCGTCGGCCGAGGGCCTCGCGCGCCGGGAGCTGCCACGGCTCTACGCCCACTCGATCATCCCGATCATCCTGGGCTACTTCGTGGCGCACTACCTGACGCTCTTCGTCGACGTCGGCACGCAGACCCTGGCCCGGGCCAGCGACCCCTTCGGCAAGGGGTGGGACATCCTCGGCACGGCGGCCGTCGAGCCGTCGTACTGGTTCTCCTACCACCCGCAGGTGCTGGCCACGATCAAGGTGCTCGCGGTCGTCGTCGGCCACGTCGTCGCGGCGGTCGCCGCCCACGACCGGGCCCTCACGCTGTTGCCGAAGCGCGACCAGGTGACCGGCCAGCTCTCGCTGCTGGTGGTCATGGTGGCGTTCACCGCCGGCGGGTTGATGTTGCTGTTCAGCGCCTGACGGCCATCGCGTCGAGGAGCGCGCCGACCGCCCTGGACAGCGACGAGTCACCCGACTCCACGAGCAGCCGGCCGGAGACGAGCGCCCGGTCGACGGCCGGCTGGTCGTCGGGCAGGAAGTGCACGCCGCTGCCGGCGCCGAAGCCGGCGAGCATGTCCACGACGTCGGACTCGCGCCAGCCCAGGGTCGGCCGCATCCGGTTGACCACGACCCGCGGCGCGACGCCGGGGAGCAGGTCGTCCAGGTCGGTGAGGGCGCGCGCCAGGCGGGCCAGGCCCACCGGGTCGGCCCCGCCGACGAGCACCACGTCGTCGGCCGCCTCGAGCGCCTCGCGGGTGAGGTCGTTGCGCGCGGGGCGGGCCGGGTCGGCCGCCGGGTCGACCTCGATGCTGAAGCCGGTGTCCACGACGACCTGGCCGTCGCGGCGGGCGTGCTCGAGCAGCGCGGCCAGCGTGCCCGGCCGCACCTCGGCCCAGCGATCCGGGCGCGGCAGGCCGGTGACGACCCGCAGCCGGTCCGACAGCCGGCGCTGCACGCCGGGGAACCGCTCCGCCACGGTGCCGGACGCGACGAGCCGGGCGGCGGCCAGCAGGCCGGAGACCTCGTCGAGGATGCCGAGCTGCTGCGCGACCGCGCCGCCGTAGGGGTCGGCGTCGACCAGCAGCGTGCCGAGGCCGCGCCGCGCCAGCTCGCCCGCGAGCGCGCTGGCGACCGTGGTCCGGCCCGGTGCGCCCGCCGGGCCCCAGACCGCGACCACCCGGCCGGGCACACCGTCGGCCGCGGCTCCCCCGTGCGGCGCCGGCAGCGTCGGGTCGGGCAGGGCTGGTGCGGCCGGTGGGGCCGTCGGGTCGGCGGGCAGCGAGGTCACCACGCCGGCCACGTCGGCTGCACGGCCTGCGTCGAGCAGGGTCACCAGCCCGACCCGGGCCGCGAGCGGGCGGGTCGCGGCCGGGTCCGTGGTCACCCCGACCACGCGGACGCCGGTGCGCCCGAGCTCGTCGACCACGCCGGCGTCGAGCCCGGCGAGGTCGGCCGGCAGCACCGCGACGTCGGCCTGGCCGGTGCTGGCGGTCGCGAGCAGGTCGGCGACGTCGACGCAGCGCTTGAGCACCACCGTCGCCGGGTGCTCCTGCAGCGCGGCGAGCGCACGCGGCTCCCACGCCGCGCCGGTCGAGACCAGCAGGACGACGGTGACGTCGGGGCTCACCACGGCGTCACGACCGCTGGTGGATGCGGATGACCGGGTCCTGCAGGCCGGCGAGCAGCCGCTCGAACGCCGCCGCCTGCCCGTCGTCGACCGCCACCACGACCTGCCGCGTGCCGGAGACGGCGAACGTGTCGTCGTACGCGGGCGCGGCGAGGACGGTCACCTCGCTGAGCGCCGGCTCGGTGCCCGGCGGCGCGTCGTCCGGCGCGGCCGCACCGTCACGCACCCACACGTCGACGACCGCGCCGGTGGCCACGTCGGGCGAGACCTGCTGCGGGTCGACCGCGAGCGGGACCTGGACGACCCGGACGCTGTCGGCCGCTCCGACCGAGGAGCGGGCGAGCAGCTCGCCGGCGCCGACCGGCCGGGTCAGCACCAGGGCGTCGGGGACGGGCTCGTCCGCCGGGAAGTAGCGCTCCAGCGTCGCGTCGTCGGCGAAGCGCACCCGGTGCACCTCGAGGTCGCCGGCGACGACCGGTGCACCGCTCCCCCGGTCGGCGGCCAGCCCCCAGACGGCGACGGTGTCGTCGGCGGCCGCGAGCAGCCGGGCACCGAGGACGACCGAGCCGGCGACGAGCAGGACGCCGACCCACAACCGCGGGTCACGCCACCCCGGCCTGGCCACGCGGGTGGCCGGCGGGACAGGCGTGCCCGGAGAGCTCCCGAGATCTCTGGACACCGGCTCATCATGCAACCCGCCGCCGTCGGCCGCCAGCCGCTCGTCCACAGGCCGCGCGTGCCGCGCTCGGCAACCGCCGGGCCGGGTGCGACGATGGCCCCATGGCCGACACCCCGAGGTTCCTCACCCTCGCCGACGTCGCCGAGGTGCTGAACACCTCCAGCGCGCAGGTCTACGCGCTGGTCCGCCGCGGCGAGCTGCCCGCGATCAAGCTGGGCGGCCGCGGCCAGTGGCGCGTCGAGGCGGCGAAGCTGGAGGAGTTCATCGCCACGCAGTACCGCCTCACCCAGGAGTACGTCGCCGAGCACCCGTTCGTGGACTCCGACGCCGACCGCTGAGGCTCGTGGTGAACGCGCTCAGCCGTCCTCGCCGTCGAGGGTGACCTCGACCTTCTGCTCGTCCTTGCCGCGCTCGACGGTGAACTCGATCGTCTGGCCGGGCTGGTAGGTCCGGATCGCGACGATCAGGCCGATGCCGTCGGTCACCCGCACGCCGTTGACGTGCGTGATGATGTCGCCCTTGCGCAGGCCCGCGGCCTCGGCGGGGCTCTTGGCGATGATCTCGTCGAGCTCGGCCCCCTCGCCGGTCGGGATGCCGCCGGTCTTCACCTTCGCGCCGATGACGGGGTACTGCGCCTTGCCGGACTTGAGGATCTGGTCGGCGGTGATCCGCACCTGCTCGACGGGGATGGCGAAGCCGACGCCGATGTTGCCGGCGTCGCGGTCGGTGGAGCCGCCGCCACCAGCGGTGGCGATGGCCGAGTTGACCCCGACGACCTCGCCCTTCTGGTTGACCAGCGGGCCGCCCGAGTTGCCCGGGTTGATGGCCGCGTCGGTCTGCACCGCGTCGATGTACGACGAGTCGTCGGCCGTGCGGCCGGTGGTGACCGGGCGGTGGAGGTAGCTCACGATGCCGGAGGTGACGGTGTCGTGCAGCCCGAGCGGGGAGCCGACCGCGACGACGGGCTCGCCGACCTGCAGCTTGGCGGAGTAGCCCATCGTGGCCGGCTTGAGGCCGTCGAAGTCCTGCACGAAGAGGATGGCCAGGTCGTAGACCGGGCTGCGGCCCACGACCTCGGCGTCGTAGCGGTTGCGCTGGTGGTCGACCACGACGATCGGGCCGCTGTTCTTCGCGGCGTCGGCGACGACGTGGTTGTTGGTCACGATGTGCCCGTTGGAGTCCATCACCCAGCCGGAGCCGGTGGCGCCGGCGTCCTGGCCGTCGTACTCGGCGAGGATCTGGACGGTGCTGGGGAGGATCACCTTCGCGACGTCGGCGACCGAGCCGGGTGCGTCCAGCGGCGCGACGTCCTCGAGGTCGACGTCGGAGAGCCCACCGGTGGCGTAGCCGGGACCCTGCACGCCGCCGTCGTCGGAGACCTGGTCGTAGGCGAGGGCGCCGAGGAAACCGCCGCCGAGGCCGACGAGCAGGGCGATGAGCGCGACGAGCGGCCAGCGCAGGCCGGCGGAGCTGCCGGGCTGCGGGCGACGGACCGACAGGTCAGCGGTCGTCGGCGGCGCGGGCGGGGCCGGCGGCAGCAGCGAGGGAGCCATCGGCGGGGCCTCCGGCGGCCCGGCCTGGGGCTCGGTGCGCAGCTCACCGAGGGAGTCGGACGCCAGGACGGCGGTCGGCTCGGGCCGGCTCGGCTCCTGCGGGAGCGGGGCGGTGCCGGGGGCCGGGGGCGCCCAGGGGGACACCGGCGGCGGGGCCGGCTCCGCGCCACCCTCGGCCGCGATGGGCTGGGTGGGCTCCTGGTCGTCGTCGTGCTCGTCGTTCACCGGTCCATCATCGCCGATGGGTCCAACGGGGACCGGTTCAGGGCAGCATGCGGCGCACCGGGATCGGCTGGCCCGTCCCCCCGCCGTACAGCGTGCTGCCGGTGCCCGTGCTCGGCGCAGGGGTGGCCGGGGTGCTCGGCACGTTGGTGCCGATCTGGGTGACCGGCGGGCGCCGGTCGGCCGGCGGCGCGGAGGACGAGACGAAGCCGAGGGCGACGACGCCCAGGATGGCGGCGCCGACGGCGCTGCCGCCGATCACGACCGCGCCGGTACGCCGCGCGGACGTCTCGCGGCACGGCCCGGCCAGCAGCGCGTCACCCGGCGGCATGCTCATCAGCGAGCCCTTGAGGCCCGAGGGGGCGGCACCGGCGTCGCCGCACAGCCCGGCGAGCCGGGTCTTGACCCAGCCCTCCCGCTCGACGAGGTCGCGGCAGGCGTGGCACGAGTAGACGTGCTCCCAGGCCTCCTCGGTCTCCCGCGCGGAGAGCTGGCCGTCCAGCAGCGCGCTGACCCGGTTGCCGAGGTGGCCGATCACGACGTGGCCACCGGTGAGACGGGACCGGCGTGCTGGGTGCGGCCGGGGGCCGGGGCGCGGTGGGCGAGCGCCTTGCGCAGCAGGGACCGGCCGCGGTGGATGCGCGAGCGCACGGTGCCGAGCTTGGCGCCGAGGATCTCCGCGATCTCCTCGTAGCTGAGGCCCTCGATGTCGCAGAGCACGACCGCGGCGCGGAAGTCCGGCGGCAGCGCGGCGAGGGCGGCCTCGACGTCGTCGTCGAAGGTCTGGTCGGCGTAGGCGAGCTCGGGGGCCGGCGAGGCGCTCGCCAGCCGGGCGGCGCGCTCGTCGGACAGGGCGTCGAACCGGATCCGCTGCTTGCGGCGGGCCTGGTCGAGGAAGAGGTTCGTGGTGATCCGGTGCAGCCAGCCCTCGAAGGTGCCGGGGCGGTAGGTGTGCAGCGAGCGGAACACCCGGACGAAGACCTCCTGGGTGAGGTCCTCGGCGTCGTGGCGGTTGCCGGTCAGGCGCAGCGCGAGGCGGTAGACACGGTCGGAGTGCTCCTCGACGATGCGCTCCCAGGAGAGCTCCGGGTCCCCGGGCGCGGCCGGGGGCTGTCGATCGACGGGCTCCCTCATGGTGGCCTTCTTCCGCTGGATCAGCGCCAAGGTGTGCTGGCTCCTCTCACGCTAGGGGTCGGTCCTGAACGTTCCCTGTGAAAGAACCCAACGAACGGCGTGGACCCACTGTTCCCGCCTCCGACGCGACGGGCACCGCGGGGAATAGGGTTGGCCCCGTGGCTCCGACTCCCATGAACGCGACCAGCTGGACCTTCGCCGACACCTACGTCGACGAGGACGACGTCCTGGCGGCTGCCCGGGCGCGCGCCGAGGAGGTCGGCGTGACGCCGATCGGCGCCGGCACCGGCGCGACCCTGCGCCTGCTCGCCTCCGTCCTCGACGCCCGCGCGATCGTCGAGATCGGCACCGGCACCGGCGTCTCCGGGGTGTGGCTGCTGCGCGGCATGCGCCCCGACGGGGTGCTGACCACCGTCGACGTCGAGGCCGAGCACCAGCGCCTGGCGAAGGAGTCGTTCAAGGAGGCCGGCATCGCGCCGCAGCGGGTGCGCACCATCGCGGGCTCCGCGCTCGACGTGCTGCCTCGCCTCACCGACGGCCACTACGACATCGTCTTCGCCGACGGCGACAAGCGCGAGTACGGCGCCTACCTCTCCGAGGCGCTGCGCCTGCTCCGCCCCGGCGGCGTGGTGGCGTTCGACAACGCCCTGTGGCACGACCGGGTCGCCGACCCGGCCCAGCGCGACGACGAGACCGTCGCGATCCGCGAGCTGGTCCAGCAGGTCAAGGACACCGAGGGCCTCGTGCCGGCGCTGCTGCCGGTCGGCGACGGCCTGCTGGTCGCGAAGAAGGAGTGGGTCCCCGAGGCCGACTGACCCGGTCGGTCAGTCCCCGATGCCGGCGAGCGGCTCGGGGGTGCCCAGCCAGCTGAGCAGCGCGCGGGCGCCGAAGCCGGACGGCCCGACCGTCCACTCGTGCCACTCCTTCTCGACGTCGCCGACGGAGGCGATGTCGAGGTGCGCCCACGGGACGTCGCCGACGAAGTGCTGCAGGAACAGCGCAGCCGTGATGGCGCCCGCACCGCCCGGGTCGTTGGCGGCGTCGGCGACCTTCGAGGCGAGCTTGTCCTCGTAGCCGGCGTAGAGCGGCAACCGCCACAGCGGCTCGCCGGCCCGCTCCCCCGCCCCGGCGAGCGCCGCAGCCAGGGCGTCGTCGTTGGCGAACAGCCCGCCGACCTGCTGGCCGAGCGCGACCTTCACCGCGCCGGTCAGGGTGGCGACGTCGACCACGACGCTCGGGCGCAGCTCGTCGACGGCGAACGCGAGGGCGTCGGCGAGGACCAGCCGGCCCTCGGCGTCGGTGTTGCCGACCTCGGTGGTGCGACCGCCCCAGTGCGTGATGACGTCGCCGGGGCGCAGCGCCGTGCCGGAGATCGCGTTCTCCGCGGCGGCGACGAGGCCGACCACGCGGACCGGGCAGTCGACGTCGGCGAGCGCGGCCATCGTCGCGAGGACGACGGCACCGCCGGTCATGTCGCGCTTCATCGAGCCCATCGCGGCGCCCGGCTTGATCGAGAGGCCGCCGCTGTCGAAGGTGATGCCCTTGCCGACGAGGACGACGAGCGGCAGCTTCTTCGCCGCCCGGGCCGAGACGCCGGCAGGCGTGTAGTCGAGGCGGACCAGGCGCGGCGGCGTGGCCGAGGCGGCGCCGACGGCGAGGATGCCGCCGAAGCCGTCCTTCGCGAGCCGTTCCTCGTCCCAGACGTCGATGTCGAGCCCGGCGGCCTCGGCGAGCCTGCCGGCCTGCTCCGCCAGCCAGGCGGGGTTCTTGAGGTTCGACGGGACGGTCGCCAGCAGGCGCGAGCGCCAGCCGGCACCGCCGAGGGCGACGGCCCGCTCCAGGACCGACCGGTCGTCGCTGAGCGTGGGCCCGGCGAGCACGACGCGCCGCACCGGCGTGTGCTCGGGCCCCTGCGAGCGCCAGTGGAAGACGAAGCCGCCAAGCATCGTGCCGACGACGAACGCCTCGAGCGCGGCGTCGGCGTCGTCGTGCACCGACGGGATCGAGGTCGCGACCGCAGCCCGGTCGCGGACGGCGCGCGCCAGCGCGGCACCGGCGCGGCGCAGGTCGGTGGCACCGGCCTCACCGACGCCGACGAGGACGACCAGGCGCAGGTCCGGGTTGCTGGCGGTGCCCTCGGGCACGGGGACCAGGGCTACCTCGCCGGTGGCGCCGGTCAGACCGTGGACCTCCGCCACCCCGACCAGGTCGGTGCCGAGCTCGTCTGTCAGCTCGGCCGAACCCGGCCCGAGCAGCACCGGGCCGTCGCCGTCCCCCGGCAGGACCGGGAGCGCGACGACGTCGACGCCGCGGATCGCGCCGGGGAGCGAGTCACTGAGCGCGAACTCGGGCGGGTTGACCTGTCCGGGGAGGACGGGTCGGGCGGCTGCTGCGGGTGAGGTCACCCGACGACGTTCTTGAGCGCTTCGCCGAGCGCGGAAGCCTCCTCGGCGTTCAGCTCGACCACGAGTCGGCCGCCGCCCTCGAGCGGGACGCGCATCACGATGCCGCGACCCTCCTTGGTCACCTCGAGCGGACCGTCGCCGGTCCGAGGCTTCATCGCCGCCATGCGGCACCCCTCTTCCACTACCTCAGCGTGCTGTCGGGCGCCCTGTGCACCCGAACTGTGCGCCGCACCATTATCGCCCATGCCACACAAACCTCGCAGCGACCCTCGCGCAGCAGGTGTGTCCTACGCCTCCGACGAGCGCGCGTCGGCGCGCTGCTCGGCCGCGAGCGCGGCCTCCAGCCAGGCGGCGATGCTGTCGCCCTCGTCGCCCTCGTAGCGCTCCCTCGCCCTGCCGATCGGGTCCTCGTAGCGCCCGGACGGCAGCTCGACGACGGGCGTGGAGTCGAACCCGGGGCGGCGCACCCACACCGCGCCGGGGACGGCGCGCACGAGGATCTCGCCGACGTAGGCACCGGCCGCCCGGACGTCGTCGTTGTCGGCCGCGTCGCTGCGCCCGGGCTTGCGCGACCACTGGTCGAGGAAGGACTCGACGGTGTCCACGCTCTCGGTGGAGAAGTCGAGGATGTCGGTGCCCGCCGGGTGGGCGGCCGCCCATTCCTCCGCGGTCTCCCGCACCTCCGGCGAGGGTACGACGTCCGGTGGGCGCGTCGACGCGGCCGGCTCAGGCCCGCGGGGCACGCGGCCCTCCATCTCGGAGGCGAGGCGCGCGAGCAGCGCGTCGACCTCGGCCATCCGGTAGCCGCGGAACGCCAGGGAGAAGCGCACCTTGCGCAGGTCGTCGGCCGCGATCGCCCGGCTCGCCGGCACCAGCGCGTCCGGCCGGTCGTCGTACGCGGGCGCCATCGGCTCGCCGTGGCCGGCAGCCAGCATCGCGACACCGCCCATCGCGAGCACGATCAGGACGGCGAAGACCCACATCATCGGATCGGACACGGGCGGCCTCAGGCGTGCGCGTCCCGCGCGGCGACCATGAGGGCCACCGCCTCGTCGACGTCGTCGGTGAGGGTGAGCATGTCGATGTCGGACTGCTTGATCCGCGCGTCCTCGAGCATCGAGCCCTGCATCCACTCGATGAGGCCCTGCCAGTGCTCGACGCCCATCAGCACGATCGGGAACTGCGTGATCTTGAGGGTCTGCGAGAGCGTCATCGCCTCGAAGAGCTCGTCGAGCGTGCCCAGGCCGCCGGGGAGCACGACGTAGCCCTGGGAGTACTTCACGAACATCATCTTGCGGACGAAGAAGTAGCGGAAGTTGATGCCGAACCCGACGTAGTCGTTGAGCTTGGCCTCCCACGGCAGCTCGATGCCCAGGCCGATGCTCTGGCCACCCGCGTCGAGGGCGCCCCGGTTGGCGGCCTCCATCGCGCCGGGGCCGCCGCCGGTGATGACGGCGAACCCGGCCTCGGCGAGCCCGCGCCCCACGCGCCGGCCGATGTCGTAGGCCGGGTGGTCCTCGCCGATGCGGGCGGAGCCGAACACGGAGATGGCGGGTCCGACCTCGGCGAGGTCGTTGAAGCCCTCGACGAACTCGGCCTGGATCTTGAGCACGCGCCACGGGTCGGTGTGCACCCAGTCGCCGTCGCCGCGGGTGTCGAGGAGCCGCTGGTCGGTGGTCGAGCCCTCCAGGCCCGCCTTGCTGGGCCGCGGGCCGGTGCGCCTGGTCATGCCTGCTCCTCCTGGGTGGTCCGGGTCAGCCACTGCCGCAGCTGCTCCTCGCATCGCCGTACCTGGGCGATCTCGACGTGCTCGTCCTGCTTGTGCGCCAGCATCGGGTCACCGGGGCCGTAGTTGACCGCCGGCACGCCGAGCACGGTGAACCGGGCGACGTCGGTCCAGCCGAACTTCGGGTTGACCTCTCCCCCGACGGCGTCGATGAACGCCCGCGCCGCCGGTCGGTCGAGGCCGGGCAGGGCGCCGGGGGCGCTGTCGGTGAGGGTGATGTCGTAGCCCTCGAAGACCTCGTGGACGAAGGCCAGCGCCTCCGCCTCCGAGCGGTCGGGGGCGAAGCGGTAGTTGACGGTGACGACGCACTCGTCGGGGATGACGTTGCCGGCGACGCCGCCGCTGATGCCGACCGCGTTGAGGCCCTCGTGGTACTCGAGGCCGTCGATGACCGGCGTGCGCGGCTCGTAGGCGTTCAGCCGCGCCAGCACGTCCCCGGCCGCGTGGATCGCATTGACCCCGCGCCAGCTGCGCGCGGAGTGCGCGCGCTCGCCACGGGTGCGGACCTCGACGCGCAGGGTGCCCTGGCAGCCGGCCTCGACCACCGCGTTCGACGGCTCCATCAGGATCGCGAAGTCGGCGGCGAGCAGGTCGGGGTCGGACTCGCCCAGCAGCCGCAGGCCGTTGAACTCCGAGGCGATCTCCTCGGCCTCGTAGAGGACGTAGGTGACGTCGTGGACCGGCTCGGTGAGGGTCGCGGCGAGGCGCAGGATGACCGCGTCGCCACCCTTCATGTCGCAGGTGCCGAGCCCGTGCAGGATCCCGGCCTCCTCGTCGAGCCGGCTCGGCATGTTGTCGTTCACCGGCACGGTGTCGAGGTGGCCGGCGATGACGACCCGGCTGGGCCGGCCCAGGTCGGTGCGCGCGACGACGGTGTGCCCGCGTCGTACGACGCTCAGGTGGGGCAGCGCGCGCAGCGCCGTCTCGACGGCGTCGGCGATCTCCTGCTCGTCGCGGCTGACGGACTCGATGTCGACCAGCTGGCGGGTCAGGGTGACGACGTCGGCGGTGAGGTCGAGGGAAGGCACGGTCACAGTCAACCAGCCCCTCCCCGACCTCACCGTCGACGGGCTCAGGCCCGGCGCAGGCTGAGCGCGCCCTTCTCGCCGTCACCCACCACGACGTCGGTGCCGCCGGCGGGCGCCTCCTCGGCCACGGTGTACGACGTCGCGAGGGTCTCGCCGGCGATGAGCGCCTCGTGGGCGCGGGCCGCGGCGAGCACCGCGGGCGTGCCGCTGATGACCAGCTCGATCCGGTCGGTCACCTGCAGGTCGGCGTCGCGGCGGGCCTGCTGGACCGCGCGCACCAGGTCGCGGGCGACGCCCTCCTCGGCGAGCTCGGGCGTGACCACGGTGTCGAGGACGACGAAACCGCCGGCCGGCAGCATGCCGGTCGCGACGCCCTCGGACGCGGCGCCGACGACGGTCTCGAGCGTGTACTCGCCCTCCTGCAGCGCGAGGCCGCCAGCGGTGACGGTGCCGTCCGCGGCCACCGACCAGTCGCCCGACTTCGACGCCTTGATCGCGACCTGGACGTCCTTGCCCAGGCGCGGGCCGGCAGCGCGGGCGTTGACGGTGAGCTTCTGCTCGACGCCGTACCCGGCTGCCTCGTCGGAGTCCGCGGCCACCAGGCGCACGGCCTTGACGTTGAGCTCGTCGGCGATGATCGCCGCGAACGGCTCCAGCGCGGCCGGGTCGGACACGACCACGGTGAGGCCGGCCAGCGGGAGGCGGTTGCGCAGCTTGTTGGCCTTGCGCAGCGCCGAGGTCGCCGAGCAGACGTCGCGGACCTCGTCCATGGCGGCGACGAGGGCGTCGTCGGCGGGCAGGGCGGAAGCGTCGGGCCAGTCGGCCAGGTGCACCGACCGGCCACCGGTCAGGCCGCGCCAGATCTCCTCGGTGGTCAGCGGCAGCAGCGGCGCGACGGTGCGGCACACCACGTCGAGCACGGCGGCCAGGGTGTCGAACGCGTCCCGCTTGCCCTCCCAGAAGCGCTCGCGCGAGCGGCGGACGTACCAGTTGGTGAGCACGTCGATGAACCCGCGCGTCGTCTCGCAGGCGTCGGCGATCGCGTAGTCGTCGAGCTCGGCGGTCATCTTCTCGACGTACTGCCGCGTCTTGGCGAGCAGGTAGCGGTCCAGCGGGTCGGTGCTGGCCAGCGCGCCGGGCGTCCCGACCTGCGCCTCGTAGTTCTCGGCGTTGGCGTAGAGCGCGAAGAAGTACCAGGTGTTCCAGAGCGGGATCATCACCTGGCGCACGGCGTCGCGGATGCCCTGCTCGGTGACGACCAGGTTGCCGCCGCGCAGGATCGGGCTGGCCATGAGGAACCAGCGCATCGCGTCGGCGCCGTCGCGGTCGAAGACCTCGGAGACGTCGGGGTAGTTGCGCAGCGACTTCGACATCTTGTTGCCGTCGGAGCCGAGGACGATGCCGTGGCTGATGCACGACGAGAACGCCGGCTTGTCGAAGAGCGCGGTCGCCAGGATGTGCAGCGTGTAGAACCAGCCGCGGGTCTGGCCGATGTACTCGACGATGAAGTCGGCCGGGAAGTGGTTCTCGAACCACTCCTTGTTCTCGAACGGGTAGTGCACCTGGCCGAAGCTCATCGAGCCGGAGTCGAACCACACGTCGAGGACGTCGGTGACGCGGCGCATCGTCGACTGCCCGGTCGGGTCGTCGGGGTTGGGCCGGGTCAGGTCGTCGACCCACGGCCGGTGCAGGTCGGGCTCGCCCTGGGCGTTGCGCGGCAGACGTCCGAAGTCCCGCTCGATCTCCTCGAAGGAGCCGTAGACATCGATGCGCGGGTACTCCGGGTTGTCGGACTTCCACACCGGCACCGGGCTGCCCCAGAACCGGTTGCGGGTGATCGACCAGTCGCGGGCGTTGTCGACCCACTTGCCGAACTGGCCGTCGCGGATGTGGTCGGGGACCCAGCGGATCTCCTGGTTGAGCTCGGCCATCCGCTTCTTGAACGCGGTGACCTCGACGAACCAGCTGCTCACGCCCTTGTAGATCAGGGGCTCGCGGCAGCGCCAGCAGTGCGGGTAGGAGTGGTCGTAGGTCTCGCGGCGCAGCAGCACCGTGCCCGGGGTGACCGAGCCGGCCTCGTCGCCCGCGGTGACGGCCTTGAGGTGGTCGATGATGTGCAGGTTGGCGTCGAAGACCAGCATCCCGGCGTACTCCGCGACGGGGTGGGTGAACCGGCCGTCCTTGCCGACCGGCATGACCGGCTCGATGCCCTCGCGGTCGGTGACCTCCTTGTCGACCTCACCGAACGCGCCGGCGCTGTGCACCAGGCCGGTGCCGTCCGTCGTCGTGACGGCCTCGTCGGCGGCCACGACGCGGAAGGCGTTCTCGTGGCCGGCGAAGTAGGAGAACGGCGGGGCGTAGGTCAGCCCGAGCAGGTCGGTGCCCTTGCCGCGCCAGGCCACGACCGGCTCGTCGCCGAGCTCGCGGGCGTACGCCGCCAGGCGGGCCTCGGCCAGCACGAACCGCTGGCCCTCATGCTCGACGGCGACGTAGTCGATGTCGGAGCCGACCATCACCGCGAGGTTGCTCGGCAGGGTCCACGGCGTGGTGGTCCAGATCAGCAGCTTCGCGCCCTCGAGCTCGCCGGGGGTGGTGACGGAGAAGCCGACGGTGACCGCCGGGTCCTGGCGCATCTGGTAGACGTCGTCGTCCATGCGCAGCTCGTGGTTCGACAGCGGCGTCTCGTCGTTCCAGCAGTAGGGCAGGACGCGGAAGCCCTCGTAGACCAGGCCCTTGTCGTACAGGCTCTTGAAGGCCCACAGCACCGACTCCATGAACTCGGGGTTCATGGTCTTGTAGTCGTTGTCGAAGTCGACCCAGCGCGCCTGGCGGGTGACGTAGTCGCGCCACTCGCCGGTGTACTTGAGCACCGACGCGCGGCAGGCGTCGTTGAACTTGTCGATGCCCATCTCGACGATCTCGTCGGTGGTCTTGATGCCGTTGAGGCGCATCGCCTCGAGCTCGGCGGGCAGGCCGTGGGTGTCCCAGCCGAAGCGGCGCTCCACGCGCTTGCCGCGCATGGTCTGGTAGCGCGGGACGATGTCCTTGACGTAGCCGGTGAGCAGGTGGCCGTAGTGCGGCAGGCCGTTGGCGAACGGCGGGCCGTCGTAGAAGACGAACTCGTTCTCGCCGTTCGCGCCGGGGTCGCGCTGCTCGACCGACGCGCGGAAGGTGTCGTCCTCGGCCCAGTAGGCGAGGACGCGCTTCTCGATCTCGGGGAACCTCGGGGAGCCGGGCACGCTGCCCTGGTCGCTGGCGGGGTCGGTGCTGACCTTCGGGTAGGTCATCGGGCTTCGGTCTCCTGGGTTCGTCTGCTGCGGCATCTGCACCGCAGGGACGATCCGTCAGGACCGCGGTACCACCCTGCTTGCCCTGCCGGACGTGCCGGCCGGGCCCCTCGTTGTCGGCTGTGACGGGCCTACCCGCCGGGTTCTACTGACCTCCGCCGAAGCTCGGGCGTTCTTCCCGGGGCTCGCCGCTGATGACGGCTCGAGCGCCTGTGGGACAAGGGTACGGCGCCCGGGCGCTCCAGCGGAAACCGGATTGCGCCCGGGCCTACCGTGGAGCCCATGACCGGCGAGCTGGCGAACTACCGCGAGTACCTCACCCAGTACCGCGAGACGCTGGAGCGCAAGTGCGCCGGCCTCTCCCCCGCGCAGCTCGCGACCCGCTCGGTCCCACCCAGTGCGCTCAGCCTGCTCGGCATGGTCCGCCACATGGCCCGGGTCGAGCACTTCTGGTTCCAGCGCGCGCTGGTGGAGGTCGACGGTGAGCGGATCCACGACGACGGTGACGCCGGCTTCGCCGATGTCGAGCCGACCGAGGAGGCCGTCGCCGCGGCCTGGGCGTCGTGGCGCGAGCAGGTCGCCGTCGCCGACGCGTGGCTGGACCAGCAGACCGACGCGGACATGGGGCGGGTCGTCACCTACCGCAACGGCACGGAGAGCGGCCCGGTGCGCGACATCCTCGTGCACATGGTCGAGGAGTACGCCCGCCACTGCGGCCACGCGGACCTGCTGCGCGAGTGCATCGACGGCACCACCGGGGAGTGACCACGGCCACGTCCGGGTGAGCGGGCCGGTGTCCGTTCATTCCGGCACCATGTCCGGGTGAGCTTTCTCCTCGACGAAGCGGTCGCCACCGAGCCGCTGGGCGACGGTCGGCACCGGGTGCAGGTCACGGCCGACTGGAACACGGCGAACCAGACCCCCAACGGCGGCTACGTCCTCGCCCTCCTGCAGCACGCCGTGCTGCTCGAGTCGGCGCACCCCGACGCGCTGAGCATCTCGGTCACCTTCTTCCGTCCCGGCCTCCCGGGCCCCGCCGAGATCCACGTCCGCGAGGTCCGCAAGGGGCGCCGCGTGTCGACGTACGACGCCGTCCTGGTCCAGGGCGACAAGGAGGTCGCCCACGCCGTCGTCAGCACCCACGACTGGGACGCCGCCGGCGCCGTCGAGCACATCCCGCACACCGCGCCCGACGTCCCGCGCCCCGAGGACTGCCACGACTCGAGCAACCTGATCCCGGGCGGGATGTTCCCCATCCTCGAGCGCTACTCCTACCGCGCCCCCGAGGTATTCGGCTGGCTGCAGGGCAAGCCCTCCGGCGTCACCGAGGCGATCTGCTGGATCCGCGCCGAGGACGGCCGCCCCGTCGACGCCCTCCTCGCCGGCGCCATGGTCGACGCCTTCCCGCCCGTCACCGCCGAGATCGGCCACCTCGCCTCGGCCACCATCCAGCTCACCGTCCACTACCGCCGCCGCCCCGCCACCACCTGGGCCCTCGGCCACATCACCACCCGCCACGTCATCGCCGGCTACCACGACGAGGACGTCGAGCTGTGGGACGAGGACGGGAACCTGATCGCGCAGAGCCGGCAGCTGGCGATCCTCGCGGAGGGCTGAGGCTCTTTCCTCGGCTGCCGGTCCTACGTGGGGGTTCTCGGCGGCCGCGCAACGTAGCCGACCGGCCCCCGCCGTCAAGGACGTCGCTTCGCTCCGCCGCTACGCGGCCGCTTCGCGATCCTTGACCGCGGGGCCCTGCCGGTCGGCTTGACGGCGCGGTTGCCGGCACGGACTTCGTCCGCGCCGCCGCTGCGCGGCCGCCGCACCTCTCCGGTGGTTGAGGTGCGACGAGCGCCAGCGCCGAGCCTCGAAACCACCGGGTCCTCAAGGCGGACTGTGGACCGAGATTCTGGAGAATCCCCAGTCCACAGGGCTCTCCTGACGCATGTGTGGGTCAACAGGGCCGCCCTGGGAGCGCGGGACGGTAGCCACCGAGGCTGAGCATTGCGATAGCGATGAGGGCGTCTGGCGAGGCGAATCCGAAGGCCATCCGGGTCAGGAGCCGAATGCGAGTGTTGACCGACTCGGTGGGACCGTTGGACATGCCGTGCTCGATCGAGGTGAGGATGCCGGCGCGGTGCTTCTTG
>NZ_JAER01000047.1 GCF_000519005.1 Nocardioides sp. J54
GGCGCCGCCGGCCACCGGGAGTCCGGTCCTGCCAGCCGCCGGGAGCCCGGAACAGGTGCTGCCAGCTGCCGGTGGTTGAGGTGCGAGGCCGCCCGGGGCCGAGCCTCGAAACCTCCGGTCCTGCGCGCCGGGTTGTGGTGGGCACAGTCCGCCCCGCAGGCCCGGTGGTTTCGAGGCTCCTCGGTGGCGCTCGTCGCACCTCAACCACCGGGAGCAACGCTCGGACCCACCTACGTCCGGCTTGCCGCCAGGCGGACCCAGCCATCTGCTGGAGGCAACTGCGCGCGCGGCAGCGCTGCGCCCGCGCCGAAGGCGCGTCGTGCGACGCCCGCGGGCCGAGCGACAGCGAGGTCCGTGCGGCGAGCACGACAGGCGACGCGCTCGCGCAGAGGGCACAGCGAGGCTCCTCGCTGGCGCTCGTCGCACCTCAACCACCGGGAGCTTGGCCCGTCGCGCCGGGCTGTGGCGGTCGCAGTCGGCTCAGGTCAGGAACGGGGCGAGCTCGACGGCGAGGTGGAGGCGCAGGCGGTCCTGGCCGCGGGCGAGGTCGCAGCCGGTGGCCTGTTGCACCTGGGCGAGCCGGTGGTAGACGGTCTGGCGGTGCACGGCGAGGCGGTCCGCCGTACGTGACGCGCTGCCGGCCTCGTCCAGCCAGACCCGCAGCGTGGCGAGGACGTCGGGGCTGGCGGTGGCGAGGAAGCGGGCGACGGCGGGGTCGACGACGGCGGCGGCGAGGTCGTCGTCGCGGGCGACGCCGAGCAGGGCGAGCGGGCCGAGGGAGGCCCAGGTGACGACGCTGCCGGGCGGACGGGTGCGCGCGACGCGCAGGCCGGTGCGGGCGCCGCGGAAGGTGGTGGCGAGGCTGTCGATGTCGGGTACGACGGGCCCGACGGCCGCGCGCGTGACGGAGTCGAGGTGGTCGAGCCGTCGCCCGATGCCCAGCGCCGTCAGCAGCTCGTCGGTCCCGGAGACCCCCTCCACCAGCCGGGCGCGGACGACCGCGGCGACGACGTCGCCGGTGCGCGCCCAGACCACGCCGGGGCGGGCCGGCCGGCTGGCGACCTGGTCGGCGAGCTCGGGGCGGTCGACGAGCACGCACGCCAGCGGCTCGTGCAGGTCGAGGCCGGCGGCGTCGGCGAGGTCGGCGGCGGACTCCCGCGCCGCGAGGCGTCCGCCCTCGACGAGCTCGCGGAAGAGTGCGTCGCGCCGGGCCTGGCGCCGCTCGGCGACCGACAGCAGGTGGGCAGCCGACTCGGCGATCCGTGCGGCCTCGGGCCAGGTGGCCGGGTCGATCCGCTCGTCGGGGTCGAGCAGCCAGAAGTACCCCTGCACCCGGCCCAGGTGCCGCGCCGGCACGCACAGCCGCGCCACGATGCCGAGCCCGGCGTCGCCCGGCGTCCGCAGCGGTCCCTCGGCCTCCTCGATGCCCTGGCCGCGGAACCACGCCCGCACGTCGTCGGTCGCGTGGCGCTGCAGGATCGAGCGCTGGCGCACGGTGTCGACGACGTCGTCGGCGCGGTGGTCGGAGAAGGCGATCAGCCGGAACTCCGCGTCCTCGAGCGTGCACGGGGCGTCGGTCAGGCGCGCCATCTGCTCGGCGAGGTCGTCCAGCGTCGTCACTGTGCAAATGTCGCACATCTACGGCCACAAGCCGTTACGGATGTCTGTTTGCCGTGGCCCGGGTCACTCGTAGCGTGGAAGCATGCTCAGCCAGACGCTCAACCGCGCATCGCGCAGCACGACGGCCCGCCGCGCGGTGGAGTCGTTCCCGCTCACGCGCAAGGTCGTCGACCGGTTCGTGCCGGGCGAGACCACCGCCGACGCGATCGCCGCGACCCGGGAGCTCGTCGCCGCGGGCCGCAGCGTCACCATCGACGTGCTGGGCGAGGACGTGCTCGACATCGCCGGCGCCCGGGCCACCCGCGACGCCTACCTCGACCTGCTCCGCGCCCTCGCCGACGCCGGCGTCGCCGAGGGCAGCGACGTGTCCCTCAAGCTGTCCGCCCTGGGCCAGGCCCTCCCCGACGGTACGACGGTCGCCACCGAGCACGCCGCCGAGATCTGCGACGCCGCCGGTGCCGTCGGCTGCACCGTCACCCTCGACATGGAGGACCACACCACGGTCGACTCCACGCTGGAGATCGGCGCCGACCTGCGCCAGCCGTACCCGTGGATCGGCAACGTGCTGCAGACCAACCTGCGTCGTACCCCCGGCGACATCGCGGCCCTCGAGGGCACCGGCGCCCGCATCCGCCTGGTCAAGGGCGCCTACCGCGAGCCGGAGTCCGTCGCGCTGCAGCGCAAGGCCGACGTGGACCGGGCCTACGAGGCCGCGGTCGACGCGCTGATGGCCTCCGACTGCTACCCGATGATCGCCACGCACGACCCGGCGATGCTCGACCGCGCCGTCGCGCAGGCGCGCGCCACCGGCCGCGGCGAGGACCGCTGGGAGGCGCAGATGCTCTTCGGCGTGCGCCCCGACCTGGAGCAGCGGATGGTCGACGCCGGCCACCGGATGCGGGTCTACCTGCCCTACGGCACCGACTGGTACGGCTACTTCATGCGCCGCCTCGCCGAGCGGCCCGCCAACGTCGGCTTCTTCCTGCGCGCCCTCATGCACCGCTGAACCCCCAGACAGCTGAACCGAACGAGTCGAACGGAAGGACTGACATGGACGCCATCACCGCCCCGCCGGCTCCCGTCAACGAGCCCAACCTCACCTACGCGCCCGGCAGCGCCGAGCGCGAGGCGCTGGCCGCCGAGATCGAGCGGCTCTCCTCGACCACCCACCAGCTCGACGCCCACATCGGCGGCGAGCGCGTCACCGGCGGGGGTGACGAGATCCAGGTCGTGCAGCCGCACGCGCACGCCAAGGTGCTCGGGGTGATGCGCAACAGCACCACCGACGACGCCAAGGCGGCCATCGACGCGGCCCGCGAGGCCGCCCCGGGCTGGCGCGACCTGCCCTTCGACGAGCGCGCGGCGGTGATCCTGCGCGCAGCTGAGCTGCTCGCCGGCCCGTGGCGCCAGCGGCTCAACGCCGCGACCGTGCTCGGGCAGTCGAAGACCGCCTTCCAGGCCGAGATCGACGCCGCCTGCGAGCTGATCGACTTCTGGCGCTACAACGTCCACTTCGCGCGGCAGGTGCTCGCCGAGCAGCCGATCGCCAACAGCCCGGGCATCTGGAACCGCACCGACCACCGCCCGCTCGAGGGCTTCGTCTACGCGATCACCCCGTTCAACTTCACCGCGATCGCCGGCAACCTGCCGACCGCGCCGGCGCTGATGGGCAACACCGTCCTCTGGAAGCCGTCGCCCACCCAGCAGCTCGCCGCGTCGCTGACGATGGAGCTGCTCGAGGAGGCCGGCATGCCGCCGGGCGTGATCAACATGCTCCCCGGCGACGGGCTCGCGGTCTCCGAGGTCGCGCTCGCGCACCCCGACCTGGCCGGCATCCACTTCACCGGCTCGACCGCCACCTTCCAGGAGCTGTGGCAGACGGTCGGGAGCAACCTGACGTCGTACCGCACCTACCCGCGGCTGGTGGGGGAGACCGGCGGCAAGGACTTCGTCATCGCGCACCCGTCGGCCGACCCCGACGTGCTGAGGACGGCGCTGATCCGCGGCGCGTTCGAGTACAGCGGGCAGAA
The DNA here is from genome assembly GCF_000519005.1 of Nocardioides sp. J54. GTDB lineage: Bacteria > Actinomycetota > Actinomycetes > Propionibacteriales > Nocardioidaceae > Nocardioides. The sequence continues at coordinate 3,651 of NZ_JAER01000047.1, forward strand.
GTGCTCCGCCGCCTCCCGCGCCTACGTGCCGGCGTCGCTGTGGTCGCGGATGGGTGACGACCTGGTCGCGGAGACCGACGCGCTCGCCGTCGGTGACCCGACGGACTTCTCGAACTTCACCGGCGCGGTCATCGATGCCCGCGCGTTCGCCAAGCACGAGGGGGCGATCCAGCGCGCCCACGAGGCGCCCGGCCTGCAGGTCGTCGCCGGCGGCACCGTCGACGACTCGGTCGGGTACTTCGTCCGCCCGACGATCGTGGTCGCCGAGGACCCGGCCGACGAGATGTTCTCGACGGAGTACTTCGGCCCGATCCTCGTCGTCCACGTGTACGACGACAGCCGGTCCGGCGCGTTCGAGGAGGTCGTGACGCAGGCGGAGTCGGCGGCGCCGTACGCCCTGACCGGCTCGGTGCTCGCCACCGACCGCCGCGCCATCGACTGGGCCAGCAACCAGCTGCGCTTCGCCGCGGGCAACTTCTACGTCAACGACAAGCCCACCGGCGCCGTCGTCGGTCAGCAGCCCTTCGGCGGCGGCCGCGCCTCCGGCACCAACGACAAGGCCGGCTCCGCCCTCAACCTGCTGCGCTGGACCTCCCCGCGCTCGATCAAGGAGACCCTGGTCCCGCCCACCGACCACCGCTACCCCCACATGGGCTGACCCTGCCCCACCACCGCGAGGTGTGGGTTGTGGCTGCGCGAGGTGTGGGTTGTGGCTGCGCGAGGTGTGGGTTGTGGCTGCACGACGTGTGGATTGTGGCGCCCCGACGTGCGCCGTACGGCGGCGGGGAATCGAACCCCGCAGCTCCGGAGCAGCAGGGCCACTGGTTTCGAGGCTCGGCGCTGGGGCGCCTCGCACCTCAACCAGCGGCGGTCGGTCGGTGCTGCGTGCTTCCGGTGGTTGGGGTGCGACGAGCGCCAGCGAGGAGCCTCGAAACCTCCGGGCCTTCCTGGCGGGCTGCGGTGGGCACAGTGGGGTGCAGCGGGGCCACTGGTTTCGAGGCTCGGCGCTGGGGCGCCTCGCACCTCAACCAGCGGCGGCGGCGACGACATGCGGGCAGCGACGACATTGCGGCCCGCTCCGCACCGCCCCCCAGCCGTCGGAGCGGGCCGCAAAGTCTTCTCCCTCGGGCGCCCTCCGCGCCCCGGTGCGCCGAACCGGAGCCCGGCGCGGTCGTCGCGGTACCCCAGCCTGCGTCGTCTGATCCCTCCCTGGCGCCCATCGGATGTGATGGGCGCCGGGGAGGTCTACTTGTTGAAGCGGGTGTACGTCGCCATCCGCAGCATGCGGCCCTTGGTCTTGCTGTCGTTGCCGCCCTGCTGCATCCAGCGCCAGCCACGGCCGAACCAGAGGTAGCCGTCGACGTACGTGCGGGCCTCGCGGCGCAGCTTCGGCTTGCCCTTGCCGAGGCCGAGCTTCGCGGCCTCCGGGCCGAGCGGGTTGCTGGTCGGCCGGTGGCCGATGGTCTGGCAGACCTTCTCAGTGCGCGAGCGGCAGGTCGGGGTGTTGTCGAACTGGTAGAACTCGTTGCCGGTGGCGCGGTAGCGCGGCCCCCAGCGCTTGTTCCACTGCTGCCAGGTGAACGGCGTGCCGTTGTCGGCGGTGTCGATGATCGCGCGCTTGCCGCGGTAGCCGGCGCGGGCCAGGGCCTTCGAGAGCTTCGCGGCGAAGGCGACGTTGTCGGCGACGGAGTCGTAGTGCGTGGCGCCGAGCGCGAAGCCGCGGACGTGCTTGATGCCGCTGCCCTTGAGCAGCTTGACCGCCTCGTCGACGTACAACCAGTCGGCGGAGCCGGCGTCGATGTAGATGGTCTCGTTGCGCAGCGTGGTGGAGAGGTACTTCGCCGCCCACGCCGTCATCTTCTTGCGCAGCCGCGGCGACGGGTCGGGCATGGTGCGGCCGTCGGCGCCGTGGTTGGCGGAGATCGCGAGGTCGGGCTCGAGCACGATCACGACGCGCGCGTCGCCGATGCCGGCCGCGATCTTGCGGATCCACGACTGGTAGCGGGTCATCGACCACGACATCTTCGGCCGCTTGCCGCGCACGACCTCGCCGTCGGGCCAGAGCCCGAAGATCGCGAGCTGCGCGACGGCGTCCGGGTCGTCGCGCTGCACGTCGGCGATGTACGACGACACGATCCGCCGCGCGTCGCTGACGTTGCACGCCTTGCAGTTCGCGAACCAGCGCACCCGCGGCGTCAGGGCGATCCGGCCCAGCCGCCTCTTGCGGGTGGCGTCACGCTCGCCGAGGTAGTTCAGCAGCTCCGGGTTCGCCTTGGTCGCGATCGTCGAGTGCGGCCAGGAGCGTCCGTCCCGCAGCGGGTTCGACGGGTTGAGCGGGTCGGCGCCCGCCGGCTGCGCGGCGAGCCCGAGCAGCACGGCGAGGGCGAGGAGGGCGGGGAGGAAGCGGCGCATCCTCCTCCCGTCGGCACGGCGGGCCGCCACCTGAGGCCTCACTGCTTGACCGCCCGCGCCGGGCTCGTGGCCGCGACGCTCGGGAGCAGGACCAGGCATGTGTACCTCCAGCGTCGTTCCCGAGACGCGGTTGCTTCAGGTCCGTATTAAGTCGGACGACGGCAGTCCTGTCCCCGGGTCTTGCCAAAGGCTCCGTAAAATCTCGGGCCCGGGTGGCCACGCCTCACACCTCGTGCCGCAAACCTTCGCACCTCGCGGTGCAAACCCTCACACCTCGCGGTGCGAACCCTCACACCTCGCGGTCGAGAGCGTCACACCTCGTCGGCCATCTCGGGGACGGGGGTGCGGAGGCGGCCGGTGCTCCACCACAGGGCGAGGTTGTCGAGGGTGAGGTCGGCCATGGCGTTGCGGGTGGGGACGGTGGCGGAGGCGACGTGGGGGAGCAGGACGACGTTGGGGAGGGCGCGCAGCTCCTCGGGGACGTGCGGCTCGGTGGCGAAGACGTCGAGGCCGGCGGCCCCGAGGCGGCCGTCCTGCAGCGCTGCGACCAGGGCGGGCTCGTCGACGACGGAGCCGCGGGCGACGTTGACCAGCACGCCGTCGGGGCCGAGGGCGTCGAGCACCTCGCGGTCGACCAGGGCGGCGGTCGAGGCGCCGCCGGGCACGATCACCACGAGGTTGTCGACACCGGCGGCGAGCTCGGTGGCGGAGGCGGCGTAGCGGTACGGGACGCCGGGCACCTCGCGGCGGTTGTGGTAGGCCACCTCGCAGCCCATCGCGTCCACGAGCGCGGCGAAGCGGCGCCCGATCCGGCCCAGGCCGAGGATGCCGACGCGGCTGCCGGCGACCTGGCCGGTCAGCGGGAAGCCCTCCTGCGACCAGCGCCCCGCACGCACGAAGGAGTCCGCCTCGACGAACCGGCGCCGGGTCGCGATGAGCAGCCCGAGCGTGGTCTCCGCGACGGCGTCGTCGAGCACCCCCGGCGTGTGGCTGACCAGCACCCCGTGCGCGAGGCAGGCGTCGACGTCGACGTTCTCGTAGCCGACCCCGTGGTTGACGACGACCTGCAGCCGCGGCAGCGCCGCGACGAGGTCGGCGTCGACCAGGCCGTTGCCGGTGCACGCGATCGCGACGACCCGGTCCGCGTGCTCGGCGAGGAAGGCGTCGCGGCCCTCGTCGGGCAGGTCCAGGACGTCGTACGACGCCTCGAGGCCCTCGTTCATCCGCTTGCTCAGTCGGGGGATCCGCAGGACGGCACCGGTGCGTGTCACGGCACCAACCTACGAGCCGCTCCCCACCGGGCGGGCAGGGCGAGAGGTCAGCCGCGGCCGGCGGCCAGCATCTCCTCGCGCGTGGCGACCTTGACCCGCGCGCGACCCTCGGCCTCGCCCAGGGCGACCTCGTGGGCGTCGAGGAGCTCCCACGAGGTGTGGGTGGCGACCTCGACGTCGCGCCCGGCGAGGTACGCGTCGACGTCCTCGGGACGCCGCGCGGTCGCGGTGGGCGTGGTCTCGGCGAGCAGGTGTCCGACGGTCTCGGCGGCGTCGGACTTGGTGTGCCCGATCAGGCCGACCGGCCCACGCTTGATCCAGCCGGTGACGTAGGTGCCCGGGATCGGCTGGCCGTCCAGGCCGAGGACCCGGCCGCCGTCGTTCGGGATGACCGCGGCGCGCTCGTCGAAGGGCAGGCCCGGCAGCGCGCTGCTGCGGTAGCCGATCGCGCGGTAGACCTGCTGCACGTCCCAGTCGGTCACCTCGCCGGTGCCGTCGACGTTGCCGTCGGCGTTCGGCGAGTGGGTGCGCTCGGTGCGCAGCGTGGTGACCTTGCCGTCGGCGTCGGTGACGATCTCGACCGGCGCCTCGGCGAAGTGCAGGTGGATCCGGTGCGGCTTGCCGACCGGGTCCGCGCCGACCCAGCTGGTCAGCGTGTTGAGCACCATCTTCTGCGACTTGTGCTGTGCGATGTGCTCCATGCCGTGCGCGTCGACGTCGAAGCCCTCAGGGTGCACGATGACCTCGACGTTGGGGGAGTGGTTGAGCTCGCGCAGCTCGAGCGGGGAGAACTTCGCGTACGCCGGGCCGCGGCGGGCGAAGACGTGCACGTCGGTGATCGTCTTGGCCTTCAGCCCGGCGTGGACGTGGGCGGGGATGTCGGTCACCAGCATCTCGTCGCCGGTCTTGGCGAGCACGCGTGCGACGTCGAGGGCGACGTTGCCGACGCCGATCACCGCGACGCTCCTCGCGTCCAGCGGCCAGGTCTGCGGCACGTCCGGGTGGGCGTCGTACCAGCTGACGAAGTCGGCGGCGCCGTACGACGCCTCCTCACCCGGGATGCCCAGGTCGCGGTCGGCCATGGCGCCGGTCGCCACCACCACCGCGTCGTAGAACTCGCGCAGGTCCTCGAGCTTCACGTCGACGCCGTACTCCACGTTGCCGAGGAAGCGGACCTCCGGCTTGGCGAGCACCCGCTGGAGCGCCTTGATGATCTCCTTGATCCGCGGGTGGTCCGGCGCGACGCCGTAGCGCACCAGACCGAAGGGGGCGGGGAGCCGCTCGATGATGTCGACCGAGACCGGGGTCTCGGACTTCGTGAGGATGTCCGCGGCGTAGATGCCGGCCGGGCCACCGCCCACGATCGCAACGCGAAGAGTCATGCCACCGAGTCTGCGGATCCGCGGCGCCCGGCGGAACGAGGTCGTGGTTGGGTGCTCACAAGGTAGGCTTGTGAGCATGTTGGGGCCGCACGTCCCGGAGCTCCGGGCGCTGGAGCTGCTCGTCGTCGTCTCCCGGACCGGGAGCCTGGGCGCCGCGGCGGCCGAGCTCGGCATCACCCAGCAGGCGGCGTCGTCGCGGGTGCGGACCATGGAGGCGCTCGTCGGGGAGCCGCTGGTGACCCGCAGCAAGCGGGGATCGGAGCTCACCCCGACCGGTGAGCTGGTCGTGCAGTGGGCCGACCGGGTGCTCGACGCCGCGCAGGAGCTCGACGCCGGCATCACCGCGCTGCGCGCCGACCGCCGCAGCCACCTCGACATCGCCGCGAGCCTCACCATCGCCGAGCACATGCTGCCCGGCTGGCTGGTCGGCCTGCGCACCGAGCAGGTCAAGCGCGGCCAGCAGCCGACCGAGATCACGATGACCGCCACCAACACCGCCCGCGTGGTGGAGATGGTGGGCGCAGGTGACGTGACGCTCGGGTTCGTCGAGGGCCCCGACGCGCCGCGCGGCCTGCGCCACCGCCTCGTGGGCACCGACGAGCTGCTCGTCGTGGTCGGGCCGACCCACCCGTGGGCGCAGCGCTCGCGCCGGCGGGTCAGCGCCACGACGCTGGCCGCGACGCCGCTGGTGGTGCGGGAGGTCGGGTCCGGCACCCGCACCGTCCTCGAGCGGGCGCTGGCCGACCTGCCGATGGCCGCGCCCGTCCTCGAGCTGTCCAGCACCGCGTCGGTCCGGGCGGCCGTGGCGGCGGGAGCGGGCCCGGCCGCGGTCGGCGCCCACGCCGTGCGCGACGACCTGGCGACGGGCCGCCTGGTCCAGGTCGCCGTCACCGGCCTCGACCTCACCCGCCGCCTGCACGCGGTGTGGAAGGGCGGTCCGACCCCGCCGGAGGGCCCGGCGCGCGAGCTCGTCGCGTGGGCCGCCCGCCGTCACTGAGCCGCGGGTCAGCGGGACAGCGGGAGAGCGGATCAGCGGGTCAGCGGGGCAGCGGATCCGAGGACACCGCCGGACCTTGCCGTCGCCGGGCGCCGGACGTCTACTGGACGGTGCGCCGGGGACCGGGCCGGCGCGGCAGCAGGGAGGGAATCAGCCCGGTAGCAGCAGTCACGGACCCGCTCGAACCGCCAGCCGGGACGAGCGGGTGGTGGCGGCGTTCGTGCCCGACGGACCTGCGGTGGGGCCGTTTCCTGCGGGCCGGGTTCGTCAGGCACGACCGCGCCGTGACGGACCGGCGCGCCCGGGTGGGATGCGGGCGTGCCGGCCCGGGGCCGGCAGCCCCGGCCGGGTGTGGCCGCCGGGCGCGTCCTCAGGTGTGGGCCGGGTGGCGGGCCTGCAGCTCGGCGATCGAGTCGTCGGTGCAGTCGGCCCAGAAGGAGCCGACGACGTCCTCGATCTGCGCGAACGACTCCGCGACGTAGAGCACGTCCTGGTAGTCGGTGATGTCGTAGATCTGGCTGCCCATCTCGCCGATGTCGAGGGGGCGGATGTTCATCCCGCGGAAGGCCTCGATCTCGCCGGGGGAGGACAGGATGCCGGCGCCGTACGCCTTGAGCTCCCCGGCCTCCCACAGCACGCCGAACTCGAGGGTGAACCAGAAGACCTTGCTGACGAACTCCAGCGCGTCCGTGCTCTGCACGCGCCGCGAGGCCTGGCCGGCGAGCTCGTAGAGCGCGGTGAAGCGCGGGTTGGCGAGGGTGTTGCCGTGGCCGACGACCTCGTGCAGCACGTCGGGCTCGGGGGTGTAGAGCGGCACCGAGTGGTGGCGGACGTACTGCGTCGACCAGAACGCCTTGTCGGCGAGGGTGCCGTAGAACTCGCGCAGCGGCACCAGGCCGGCGGCGGGCTGGTAGCGGAAGCCGGTCAGCGGCTTGAGCCACTCGGTGACCTCGGAGAGCTGCGGGATGTGGTCGATGGGCAGGCCGAGCGACTCCTTGCCGTCGAGGAACTCGCGGCAGGCGTACTTGCGGTGCTTGGTCACCAGCGCCTCGCTCACCACGCGCCACACCTGGTGCTCGTCGTCGGTGTAGGGGGCGTACGGCGGGGGCGTGCCCGGCTTCCAGTTGTTGGCCAGGGTCGCGAGCGCGTCGCGACGGGCGCGGTAGGCCGGGTCGGCGAAGCCCGGGTGGTCGGCCCCGAGGTGGACCTTGAGCGAGCCGTCCTCGTCGGTGGTGACGGGCGCGAAGTACTGAGCTTCCTCGAACATGGCTGCAGTGTGTGACGCGGGCCACGAGATCGCCAGTGCGCCGAGACGAATGGTCGCGCTCGCCGGGTCCGCGGTGGCAACATGTCTCGCATGGACGCCGTCGACACCGCGATTCTGGACGTCTTGCGCGCCGACTCCCGGACGTCGATCCGCGACGTCGCCGCGCAGGTCGGGATCAGCCGCGCCAACGCGTACGCACGGGTCAAGCGGATGGTCGACACCAGGGTGATCCGGTCGTTCACGATCGACGTCGACCCGGCCGCGGTGGGGCTCGGCCTGTCGGCGTACGTCCACGTCCGGACCAAGCAGAACTCCTGGAAGTCCTTCCGCAAGAAGGTGTGGCAGCTCGAGGAGGCGGCGCACGTCGCGCTGGTCACCGGCGACTTCGACTGCGTGATCCTCGTCCGCGCCCGCGACGCCGACCACCTGCGCGAGCTGGTGCTGGAGCGGATCCAGTCGCTGCCCGAGGTGATCGCCACCCAGACGGTGCTGGTCTTCGAGGAGCACGTCGGCCAGACCTGAGGTGGACCTGATGACGTTTTCCCGCGGTTGCTGGCCGTTGCAAACGTCAACAACCGCGGGAATCCCCGGCCAGGCGGGGATTCCTGCAACCCGAAACGATAACCTGTTCTAGTGCAGAGACTCGAAGGACGCGTCGCGGTCATCACCGGGGCGGGCAGTGGCATCGGCCGGGTGACGGCGCAGCGGCTGGCGCGGCGGGGGTGCGACCTGGCACTGGTGGACCTCAAGCCGGACGGGCTGGAGGAGACCGCGCGGCTGGTCGAGGCGGAGGGGCGGCGCGCGACGACGCACCTCGCGGACGTGTCCGACGCGGAGCGGATGGCCGAGCTGCCCGACGAGGTGCGCGAGCACCACGACGTCGTCCACGTCCTCGTCAACAACGCCGGCATCACCTCGGTGGGCGCCTTCGCCGAGGAGCGGCTGGAGGACATGCGGCTGCTGGTCGACGTCAACGTGTGGGGCGTCGTGCACGGGTGCCGGGCGTTCCTGCCGGTGCTGAAGCAGCAGGACGAGGCGCACATCGTCAACGTCTCCAGCATGGCCGGGCTGATGGGCCTGCCGCACACGGCGACCTACGCGCTGACCAAGGGTGCGGTGAAGGCGTTCTCCGAGGCGCTGCGCGGCGAGCTTGCCGGCACGTCGGTGGGCGTCTCCGTCGTCTTCCCCGGCACCCACCGCACCGGCATCGCCGCCGGCGCCCGCGGCGCGGACGGGGCCCGGATCGCGAAGGTGTCCCAGGGGCCGCTGGCGGTGCTGATGCCGCCGCCGTCGTTCGTGGCGCGGCGGATCGTCAAGGCGATCGCGAAGGACCAGCCGCGCGCGGTCGTCGGCCCGGACGCCCGGGTCATCGACCTCGCCTCGCGGGTCGCTCCGGGCCGGACCCGGCTGATCGGCCGCGTCACCGGCAGGCTGTCGTCCCACGGAGCCGACGGGTAGGACCAGGGGAGTGGCGCACCGGCGGGCGTTCGTCTTCGGCGGCTCGGAGGGCATCGGGCTCGCCGTCGCCGAGCGCCTCGCCGCCGGCGGCACCGAGGTCGTCGTGCTGTCCCGCTCGCAGGACAGGCTGGACGCCGCCCTGGCCCGGCTGGGCGCCGGCGCGCACGCCCGGCGGGTCGACGTCACCGACGCCGACGCCGTCGGGCAGGTCGTCGACGCGCTGGTCGGGGAGGTCGGCGTGCCCGACCTGGTCGTCACCACCGCCGGCTACGCCCGGCCCGGCTGGCTGGACGAGCTGCCGGCCGCGGACGTCACCGGCATGGTGGCGACGAACCTGCTCGGCACGATCCACGTCGCACGGGCGGTGCTGCCGCACCTGCGCGCCGCCGGCGGCGGGACGATCGTGACCACCTCCTCGATAGCCGGACTCACCGGCCTCTTCGGCTACACCGTCTACAGCGCCACCAAGGCCGGGGTCGTCGGGTTCTCCGAGGCGCTGCGCCGCGAGGCGAGGCCGTACGGCGTGCGCGTGCTCGTGCTCTGCCCGCCCAACACGCTCACGCCCGGCTTCGAGGAGGAGAACCGCCACAAGCCGGCCGAGGTGCTCGCCGCCGAGGAGAGCGTGCGGACCTTGACGCCGGAGCAGGTCGCCGACGCGCTGGTGGCCGCCTTGCGCCGGCGGCGCGGCTTCCTGGTCGTCCCGGGCCGCGACAGCCGGCTGGCCGCGCTGACGATCCGGCACCTGCCGGCGGTCGTCGACCGCGCCCTGCGCCGACCGGCTGATCAGATCCGGTAACGACGTGCCGGAAGCCCGTAGATGGGGGCGTTCCGGCGGTCAAACCCCCGCCGAGACGGGATCTGCGGGACCTTGGTCCCTGGTGTGGTCTGCGGGGACGGGCGGCGCGGAAGTATGGGTGAAGGAAGGTTCTCACCGCAGCCGAACCATCGGATCCGATAGTGCAAGGGCGCACCATATCCGGGTTCATCGTGGAAGAAAAGTAAAGAAATCCGGAACTGCCAGACGGCTCGGCGCAGGGCGGCGTTTGATCGTCGTCGTGGCCTCGGGGCCCCAACCTCTCTCCTGTTGAACTCTCTCCCTTGAAGGGGTACTGGCATGCGCCGAACCATCGACCGCCTCCAGGCGGCCCGCCGCGGGGACCGCGGCTTCACGCTCATCGAGCTCCTGATCGTCATCGTCATCCTCGGCATCCTGGCCGCGGTCGTCGTCTTCTCCGTCCGTGGCATTACGGACCGGGGTGACGTCTCCGCTTGCAAGTCGAACGTCAAGACCGCTGAGGTCGCCGTCGAGGCCTACTACGCCAAGGAAGGCTCCAACCCGGCCGACCTCGCGACTCTCGTGGACGACTACCTGAAGTCGGACCCGAGCGCGAACACGGTCGACGAGAAGCAGCGCGTCGCCTACGACAACAACACCGGTGCTGTCACGCCGGTGACGGCGAACTGCGGCGAGTGACGGCGAGCTGAATCTCCCATGCGAGCTATGAGGGGCCGTCGCCTAGGCGGCGGCCCTTCACGGCTGCCTGACGATTAGTGCTGTTCCACTTCCAGAGGGGCCATCGTGTACCACCACCTCCACCGCATCGGTGACCGCATCGACCAGCTGCTCGCCGCGCTGTGGGAGGTGCGGGGCACCGACCTCATGCTCACCGTCGGCCTCCCGCCGATGATCCGGGTCGACGGCACCCTGCGCCCCGTCCCCGGCCAGGCGCCGCTCGGCGTCGACGACACCAACTCACTGCTCGCCGAGGTGCTCACCCCCGAGCAGGCCGCCGCGTGGGACACCCGGCACGAGTACGACTTCTCCTTCTCCTGGCGCGAGCACGCCCGGATCCGCGGCAACGCGTTCACCCAGCGCGGGCTGACCGCCGTCGCGCTGCGGATGATCCCGCGCCACGTCCCGACGGTCGACGAGCTCGGCCTGCCGCCGGCGCTGCGCGACCTCTCGATGAGGCACCAGGGCCTGATCCTGATGACCGGGCCGACCGGGTCGGGCAAGTCGACCACCCTGGCCTCGCTCGTCGACCTGATCAACACCAACCGCGGCTGCCACATCATCACCGTCGAGGACCCGATCGAGTACGTCCACGACCACAAGATGGCGGCCGTCAACCAGCGCGAGGTCGGCACCGACACGGCCACCTTCAACGACGCGCTGCGCTCCGTGCTCCGCGAGGACCCCGACGTCCTGCTGGTCGGCGAGATGCGCGACCTGGAGTCCATCCAGTTCGCCCTCACCGTCGCCGAGACCGGCCACCTCGTCTTCGCGACGCTGCACACCAACGACACCGCGCAGTCGCTGGGCCGGATGATCGACGTCTTCCCGGCCGAGCAGCAGGCCCAGATCCGGGTCCAGCTCGCCGCCGCGCTCAGCTGTGTCGTCTACCAGCGGCTCATCCCGAAGATCGGCGGCGGGATGACGGCGGCCTACGAGGTGCTCGTCGCCACCCCGGCGGTGCGCAACCTGATCAAGGAGGGCAAGACCCACCAGCTGCGCAACTCGCTGGTGACCGGCGCCCAGGACGGGATGATCACCCTCGAGCAGTCACTCTCCCGGCTGATCCAGGAGGGCGTGGTCAGCGAGGAGGAGGCGGTCGCACGCAGCCTCTATCCCAAGGACATCGAGGCCCGCCCGCGCTACACCACCGCGGCCTACAACGGGCGCTGAGGACAGGACCCGGGATGAGGCTCAAGGGACGTCACGCCAGGACCGAGGCGCCGGCCGCCGCGCCGCGCACCGACGAGGACGACGACCGGCTGGGCCGGATCCTCGTCAAGGCCGGGCTGGTCCAGCCCTACCAGCTGGACGCGGTGCGGGAGCAGGACGGCCCGCTGGCGCAGAAGCTGATCTCGTCCGGCGCGGTCAGCGACGACGCGCTGGCGCGGACTCTCGCCGAGCACCACGGCGTGCCGCTCGCCGACTTCCGCACGCTGACTCCCTCGGAGGATGCGGTTGCTCTGCTCACTCGCGAGCAGGCGACGACCCTGCAGGTGCTTCCGGTCGCAGTCGACGACGAGGCGGTGACGGTCGCCGTGCTGGACCCGGCGCCAGAGCGGGTGTCCGCGGTCGCGGCCGTCCTCGAGCGGCCGGTCCGGGCGGCTGTGGTGACCGCCCGCGACCTGGAGCGGGGCCTGGCCACGTCCTACCGCGCGACCCGGGAGGTCAGCGGACAGATCCAGGCCTTCGAGGCGAAGGACGCCCTGCGCAAGGACGCCTCCGACCTCGACGACGTCAGCGCCAACGAGAACGCACCCGTGGTCCGGGTGGTGCAGTCGATCATCACCCAGGCCCTGCGCGACCGCGCCTCCGACATCCACGTCGAGCCGACGGGGGAGCGGGTGCGGGTGCGCTACCGCATCGACGGTGCACTCACCGAGGTGCTCGACCTGCCGGCCTCGATCGGCCCGGCGATCGTGTCGCGCGTGAAAATCCTCGGCGGGATGAACATCGTCGAGCGGCGCCGGCCGCAGGACGGCCAGATCTCGATGGAGGTCGACGGCCGTGAGGTCGACATCCGGGTCTCGACCACCGCCGTCGTGGGCGGGGAGAAGGTCGTGATGCGGGTGCTCGACAAGAGCCGCCCGCTCTTCAAGCTCGAGCAGCTCGGCATGCCTGCGGACACGGCCGAGCGCTACTCCCAGCTGATCCACAACCCGTTCGGCATGGTGATCTGCGCCGGCCCGACCGGCGGTGGCAAGACCACGACGCTCTACGCCTCGCTCGGCGAGCTCAACAGTCCCGAGAAGAACCTGATGACGATCGAGGACCCGGTGGAATACACCTTCGACTCGATCAACCAGATCCAGATCAACGAGGCAGCCGGCATCACCTTCGCCGGCGGGCTCAAGTCCATCCTCCGCCAGGACCCGGACGTGATCCTGGTCGGCGAGATCCGTGACGTCGACACCGCGCGGATCGCGGTCCAGTCGGCGCTGACGGGCCACTTCGTGCTGTCGTCGCTGCACGCGACCGAGGCCGTCTCCGCGCTCTACCGCCTGCTCGACATGGGCATCGAGGCCTTCCTCATCGCCTCGTCCGTCACCGCAGTGGTTGCGCAGCGCCTGGTGCGGCGCAGCTGCACGTCCTGCCTCGAGCCCTACCAGCCGACGCCGGACGAGCTCGCCTTCCTCCGCCAGTTCGGCGGCGAGGAGCCGGCCGGCGGGTTCAGGCACGGCACGGGTTGCCACTTCTGCGCGCACACCGGCTACCTCGAGCGGATCGGGGTCTACGAGATGCTCGTGGTCACCGACGAGGTGCGGGAGCTGATCGTCGACCGGGCGCCGCACGACCAGATGCGCAAGCTCGCCCGCAGCCAGGGCATGCGCACCCTGCAGGAGCAGGCCGCCCAGCTGGTCAGCCAGGGCACGACCACGGCTGCCGAGGTCATGCGTTCCATCTACGTGGCAGGAGTCTGAGATGCCCAAGTTCGCCTACGTCGGTGTCGACCTCAGCGGCCAGAGCGTCAAGGGGACCACCAAGGCTGCCAGCCGCGGTGACGCGGAGGTCGCCCTCTACGAGCGGGAGCTGCGCGACCTTCGGGTGCACGAGAAGAAGAGCATCCTGCAGTACGAGATCTCCGGCCCGCGGATCAAGCGCGAGCACGTCATGCACCTCTCCCGGCAGATCGCCGCCTTCCTCCGGGCCGGCCTGCCGATCCTGGACGCGGTGCACTCGATCGGCGAGGAGAGCGAGAACTCCTCGGTGCGCCGGATGATGCACGACATCGAGGACGGCCTGCGCACCGGTGAACGTTTCTCCGACACCCTCGAGCGCTACCCCAAGGTGTTCCCGGAGTTCTACCGCGGCATCGTGCGCTCGGCCGAGCTGACCGGTGAGCTCGACACCGTGCTGTCCCGCCTTGCGGTCTACCTCGAGCGCGACCTCGAGGCGCGGCGCAAGATCAAGTCGGCCATGATGTATCCGATGGCGGTGGCCGGCATGTCGGTCGTCACGGTCCTCGTGCTGGCCATCTACGTGCTGCCGAAGTTCGAGGTGTTCTTCAACGACCTGGGCGCAGAGCTCCCTCTCCCGACTCGAATGCTACTCGGGTTCACCGACTTCCTGGGCAACTGGTGGTGGGCGCTGGCGGCCGGCTTCGCGACATGGGCGCTGCTGTTCGTCATCTCGCAGCGTTTCGAGCGAGGCAAGTACGCCTGGCACGCCTTCCTGCTGAAGGTCCCAGTGCTGGGGGAGGCCATCCAGTACGCGCTCGTCGAGCGCTTCTGCCGCGTGATGGCGTCCATGGTCAGCGCCGGCGTCAACCTGCCCGAGGCGATTCGCGTGGCCACCGACTCCCTGCGCAACCGGGTCTTCATCAAGCGGCTGAACGGCGTGACCGAGCAGATGCTGGAAGGCCAGGGCCTTGCGGGACCGCTGGCCCGGACGGGGCTCTTCCCAGGCACGGCCACGTCGATGCTGCGGGTCGGCGAGGAGACCGGATCGATGGACACCCAGCTCGAGGTGACGGCGGAGTACTACGAGGACGAGCTCGACTACAAGATCGCCAAGCTCACCTCGCTGTTCGAGCCCGTCGTCATCATCGTCATGGGGGGAATCGTCGGGTTCGTCGCGATCGCGCTGGTGTCGGCCATGTACGGCATCTTCAACCAGGTGGACGTCTGATGGAGCCACGTCGACGGCGCCTCGATGACCAAGGGGTCACCCTGGTCGAGACACTGGTCGCCATCGTCATCCTCGGCATCGCGGCCGTGGCCGTCCTCGCCGGTTTCCAGATGGGCGTCACTGCCTCGGACATCCACCGCAAGCAGACGACCGGCGGTGCTTACGCACGCAGCTATGCCGAGGCGCTCCAGAAGCACCTGACCGAGACTCCGGCTGCGTGGGTGGCGTGCGCGGCGCCGCACACCTACGACGTTGAGGACCTGCCGGCCCCGCCACCTGACTGGCCTCCTGGCTACCAGGGCCTCCACACGCAGACCACGCCTCTGACCGCCTACGACGGGAACGGAGGATCCTGCGGCCCGAACACCGCTGTCCGCATCAAGCTCGAGGTGAGCAGCCCGGACAGTCGCGCGGTCGAGACCCTCGATCTCATCCTGCAGCGACCCTGTGGAGGTGACGCGTGCACGCCGTGATGAACGAACCAACGGAGGCGCGTGCGCGCAGCAGTCGGGGAGACGCCGGCTTCACCTTGATGGAGCTGGTCGTCACGGTGGCGATCATCGGCATCATCACGACGGCACTTTCTGGCGTGGTGATCGCGTTCTTCAAGAACACGGCCGAGACCCAGGCACGGCTGACTGAGTCGCACGACGTCCAGCTCGCCGCCGCCTACTGGCAACGAGACGTGGCCAGCATCGGAACCCGGGTCACGGAGCCCGAGGCGGACACGGGGCTGTACCCCATCGCCGACTGGGCTGATGCCGTCCCGTGCGGAAATGTGCCACTTGGATACACGCCCGTCGTCACTCTCAGGTGGGGCGAGTACCAGTCGCCGGACCCGGCGGTGCCAGCGAACGTCGTCCGCGTGACCTATGCGGGCAAGAGTCTCGGAGATGACCGCTTCGAGCTGGTCCGAGCTCGATGTGGCAGCTCGCCATCTGTGGTGCGCGTTGCCAACAACCTCAAGGCCCTTCCAGAAGTGCTGTGCGACGGCGGTGCGTGCGCGCCGGGTGACCCCGCGCCTCGGATCATCACCATGAAGCTCACGGCCTTCGACACCAGCGAACGACACAGCGGCCACTACACGGCGACGCTGACCGGCGAACGGAGACAGTCATGACGGCAGGCAACTGGCTGCGCGCCTACCGGCTTCGCCGGAGAACCCTCGGCGACTCCGGAACGGTACTGATCATCGCCTTGCTGATCACGACGGTGATCGCGGTGGTGGTCGGAGCCCTGCTGACGCGTGGGGAAGGGTCACTTCGCGCGAGCGTCCAGCTTCGCCAAGTCGCAGGGCAGACCTATGCGGCCGATGGGGCAGCCAACGTCGCCATCAACGCGCTGCGTACGGGCTACTCTCCCGGAGCTGTTGAAGACGAGAACTGGGTCTACACGAATGGTCGCATCAAGAGCGACGAGACCCTCCCGTACGAAGGCTGCTTCGGGTGGGACGCGGCGGACGAGCCGATTGACGGAATCCTCCTGGCTGACATCTACCCGGCGTCGAAGTCCAGCGACCTCGCAGACACGAGCGCGTACGTGAGGTGCACACCTGAGTACGACACCGGTGACCGGGGACCTGTCGTTCCGATCAATAGCAGCAACAAGCCGGGCTATGCGATCGTCACGCTGGGCGGCAACGTTGCTGAAGTCACGGGCAAGGACCCTGGTCTTGTCGTCAAGGGTGGTATCTATGCCAACGGCAGTGTGACGGGCAAGGTCAATGTGATCGCCGGCGGCATCCGAGCAACGGGGAGCTGCAACGGCGCCCAGGTCGTCGCTTCCCCGAAGAACTGCAATTCGGGGCCGCCGATCCCCGACCCGAACTACAACCCGGAGATCGCCGCCGTTCCGGCCTGGGTGAAGCCGCCCACGGGATGCACTGACGACGTCGCTGTGTTCTCTCCCGGGTACTACGACAGCGCAAGCGAGCTGAACGCCGCTACCAACCTCTGCGGGACTCTCTGGTTCAAGCCAGGGAACTACTACTTCGACTTCCACAACGACGCATGCGCGAACGTCTGCCCGTCTTCCCTCTTCGGCAGCGGCGGCAACGTCTGGACCATCAACAACAAGAAGATCGTGGCCGGCACCCCGGAGGGTGGAGGAAACCTGCCGAGCAGTCCGACGATCCCCGGCGCCTGCGTGAACCCGATCGACAGCGTTGACGCTGTGGGCGTTCAGTTCGTCTTCGGCGGAAGCAGCCGAATGTATGTCGACCAGAACTCGGAGATCGAGTTCTGCGGCACCTACCACCCCGACCGGCCGCCCATCGTCTTCTACGGGCTCAAGACCGGAAGCACGCCGGCTCCAGCCTCAGCCAATGCTCTCGTTGCTACCACGATCGAGTCGCCCGGCGGGTTCACCAACGCCACCGCCGGCCGTGTCAATGCTGCCGATGGTGGACAGCCCGTCGACGCCTCGAAGGTTGCGACCTGGAACAACACGGGCTCGGGTGCGCAGACGACGACGCTCTCGCTCGGGGGGTTCACGCCGACTACCCCGGTGCCACCGGGAGCCATCGTCACCTCGGCGACCCTGCGGGTCACCCACGCGGACTCGGCCAACAATCCTTCGGCCCGGGTCGCGATCAAGGTCAACGGCGCTTCGACCTACACGACGCAGGTCAACCTGCCGACCCACACCGCCAACTCCACGGACGGTGGCGCGGCGGGTCTGGCGATCACGGGGGCCTCGCTCACGGACCTGCAGAAGCAGGTGCGCGAGTTTGGCTACTCCGGCGCGACGGTCGACTACGTCGCCGGAATGCGCAACGCCGGGACTGCGCACCTCGACGCCATCAGTCTTGACCTGACGTACTACGTACCGGTCCTTCGGGGCGAGGTGGGGACGTGCGTGGGGAACGGCACGTGCTGGCTCATCGACATGAAGCAGGGCAACGCGAAGAACCAGATCTATTTCCAGGGCACGACCTACGTCCCGCTCGCCGACGTGCGACTGCTCGTCGGAAACTTCAACACCGAGATCATGAGGTTCGGGCTCATTGCCAACCGCTTGGACATGGGTTTCTGGAACGGAAACTCCTCGCAGACCGAGCCGGTCATCGAGATTCCCGACAACTCCCCGGGCTTCGGCGTCAAGAGCACGGTTGTGCAGCTGGAGATCTTCGTCTGTCCCAACTCCGGCAGTTGCTCGGATTCGGGAACGCCAGCCCTGACCACCCGCGTGCAGCTCTGGGACCCGGACGGTAGTCCGACCAAGAACGAGCGATCGATCCGAATCCTGAGCTGGAGCCACAACCGCTGACTGAGCAACAGTTCCTCGACCTCGCCGTCCCGGCGTTCGCGTTCGTCCTCGGGTTGGCCATCGGGTCGTTCCTCAACGTCGTCGCGCACCGGGTGCCGGCGGGGGAGTCCGTCGTGCACCCGCCGTCGGCGTGCCCGCGGTGCGGGCACGAGATCCGGAATCGGCACAACGTGCCGGTGCTCGGGTGGCTGGTGCTGCGGGGGAGGTGCTTCGACTGCGGGGAGCCGATCAGTGCGAGGTACCCCCTGGTCGAGCTGGGCACGGGCGTGGCGTTCGCGCTGGTGGCGCTGCGGCTCGGGGCCGACGAGCAGGGGCTGCGGCTGCTGCCGGCGTACCTCGCGTTCGCGGGCATCGGCATCGCGCTCGCGCTCATCGACCTCGACCACAAGCGGCTGCCGGACAAGATCGTGCTGCCGTCGTACCCGGTCCTGGCCGGGCTGCTGCTCCTCGGCTGGGACGGTGACGCGCTGCTGCGGGCGCTGATCGGCGGGGCGATCCTCTTCGTGTTCTTCTTCGCGGTGTGGTTCGCCGCGCCGGGCGGGATGGGGTTCGGCGACGTCAAGCTGTCCGGGATCGTCGGGGCGATGACCGCCTATCTGACGTGGGGGACCTTCCTCGTGGGCGCGTTCATGGGTTTCCTGCTCGGCGCCGTGGCCGGCGTGCTGCTGATGGCCGGCGGGAAGGCCGGGCGCAAGACCGCCGTGCCGTTCGGGCCGTTCATGATCCTCGGCGCGTGGACGGCGATCCTGGGCGCGGGGGAGCTGGGGGACTACTACCTGGAGCTGATCGGCTTCTGAGCCGGAGGCCGGTGCCCCTGGCCGGGCTCAGGCGGCGGCTCGGACGTCGTCGATCGCGGCGCGGATCCGGGCGTCGGCAGCCGGGGTGACCTCGCGGTCACCGGGTCCCTTGCCCTTGTCCTTGCCGGGCCCCTTCTTCCCGCTGTCGCCGGCGGCCTCGTCCAGCTTCTTCACCATGTCGTCGAGGGCCTTGTCGACGTCCCGGGCGACCTTGTCGGCGGGCTCGTCGCCGCCCGCGACCTCGCGCAGGTCCTCGACCTTCTTCGCCAGGTCGTCGGCGGTCTTCTCGTCGATGCCGCCGGAGCGGGCCTCGTCGTCGACGACCTCGTCCAGGGCGGCGACCGCGGCGGCCAGGTCGCTCGGCGCCGGCTCCTGCTCGGGGGACGACGGAGGGGGCGGTGCAGGCTCGGTCGCCCCGGCGTCGTCCGTGGCGTCCGTCCTGTCCGTGGTGGCGCTCGGGCTGGCCGGGGCGGCGGCGGTGCGGGTCGGCTCGTCGTCGCCGAGGAGGGCGACGAGCAGGACCACCAGGAGCACGAGGGCGGCGAGGGCCGCGGCGCCGGCGACGAGCGCGACCGGCAGCCGGCGACCGCTCCCGGTGGTCGGCAGGACGGCGGTGCCCGGCACCTGCGGGCCGGCGGCGGTGAGCACGGCCGTCGACGCGACCTGCCCGGTGTCGCGTCCCAGCAGCGCGGCGAAGCCGTCGGCACGGCGGGCAGGGTCCTTCGCCAGCAGGTCGTCGACGATGGCGTCCAGCCGGGGCGGGACGTCGGGGCGGCGCTCCCGCACCCGCGGCGGCGCGTCGTCGAGGTGCTGGCGCAGCACGGCCAGCGGGTGGTCGGCGGTGAACGGCGGCGACCCGGTCAGCAGCGTCATCAGGGTGCAGCCGAGCGCGTAGAGGTCGCTGGCCGGCGTCGCGGTGTCGCCGCGCGCCTGCTCGGGGGAGAGGTACGGCGCGCTGCCGACGACCATCCCGGTCGCGGTGACCTGGGTGGCGGTCGACTCGGCCACGCGGGCGATGCCGAAGTCGACGACCTTCACCCGGCCCTGCCGGTCGAGCACGAGGTTCCCGGGCTTGACGTCGCGGTGCACGACACCGACGCCGTGCACCGCCTCGAGGCCGGCCGCGGCCTGCGCGGCGAGCTCCTCCGCCCGCTCCGGGCTGAGCGGCCCCTCGCGGCGGACCAGCTCCGAGAGCGGTGGGCCGGGGAGCAGCTCCATGACGAGGTACGCCCGCTGCCCGTCCGTGCCGGCGTCGTACACGGCGACGACGTGGGGATGGTTGAGCGAGGCGGCCGCGCGGGCCTCCTGCTGGAAGCGGCGCGTCGCCGGGGCGTCCCCGTCGGTGGCGTCGACGACCTTGACCGCGACGTCCCGGCCCAGCGAGCGGTCCAGCGCCTGCCAGACCTCGCCGTTGCCGCCGCGGCCGATCAGCCGCTGCAGCTCGTAGCGTCCCGCCAGGACGTCGGTGCCCATGACGCCATTGTCGCCGGACCCCGCGACGGGGGCCCGGCGACCAGGTGGTGTGGCGTGCTGCTCGCTCAGCGGATCGGGCGGTCCTCGTGGACGACCCGGTCACGCCGCCACGGCGGCGCGAAGAGCAGGGACAAGACGATGGCGAGCACGCCGGCGATGATGAGGATCGTGCCGAGCGTCCCCTCGTCGACGTTCGGGATGTCTGCGGTGATCACGTCGAGGGCGAAGATCAGCCCGGCGACGAGAAGGATGATGCCCAGTCCGATGTACATGAACTCCCGGTGCCCGCTGGCCGCGATCCCAGACGTGCGCGGGGTGCAGCGGTGCGAGCGCCCGTCGGGGCGGGTTGTCCACAGGCGCGGGAGAGTGGGTTTCAGGGGGCGGTGCGAGCGGCAGGGACACCCATGCCCTGGACCTACATGCTGCGCTGCGACGACGGCAGCTACTACGTCGGCAGCACCTGGGACCTCGACGGCCGGGTCTGGCAGCACAACCACGACGACCAGCTCGGCGCCGCCTACAACCGGGCGCGACGCCCGGTCGTGCTCGTGTGGAGCGTCTGGTACGACCGGATCAGCGACGCCTTCCACCTCGAGAAGCAGATCCAGGGCTGGAGCAGGAAGAAGCGCGAGGCCCTGATCCGCGGCGAGTACGACGCCCTCCCGAACCTCTCGCGCCGCAAGGCCGTCCAGGACCGTGACCCCGGCAACGACCCGGGCCCCAGTGGTGGAGTGGGCCGCCCCGGTGGTTGAGGTGCGACGAGCGCTAGCGAGGAGCCTCGAAACGTCCGGGCCTTGGTGGCGGGCTGTGGTGGGCACAGTTGGGTGCAGCATGGCCGGTGGTTTCGAGGCTCGGCGCTGGGGCGCCTCGCACCTCAACCACCGGCGGTGTGGCTGGGCCCGGTGGTTGAGGTGCGACGAGCGCTAGCGAGGAGCCTCGAAACCTCCGGGCCTTGATGGCGGACTGTGGTGGGCACAGTCGGGTGCAGCAGGGGCCACTGGTTTCGAGGCTCGGCGCTGGGGCGCCTCGCACCTCAACCAGCGGCGGTGGGCGTGCTGCACGACGCCTCGCACCTCAACCAGCGGCGTACGGCGGGGAGGGCGGTCAGGGCTGGTTGAGGAACCAGCGGTGGCCGAAGGGGTCGCGGAAGGAGGCGACGCGGCCGGCGGGCGGGGCGTCCTCGGGGCCGCGGTCGAGCTTGGTGCCCGACGCGGTGACGCGCGCGCAGACGTCGTCGACGTCGCCGACGGTGAGGTGCAGGGTGACGGGCAGGCCGCGGTCGTCCTTGGGCGCTTCGGCGTGCAGCTCGGGCCACTCGTCGGACATCATCCAGCGCGCGCCGTTGACGGCGAGCTCGACGTGGCCGACCTTGCCGTTCGGCATCTCGATCGGGGGGAAGACCACCGCAGCGCCGAGGACGTCGCGGTACCAGTCGATCGCGGCGCGGGCGTCGGCGACGTGGAGGTACGGGACCAGCTGTGAGGCAGGCATCAGCCCATTGTGTCCCGGACTCCGGTCGTCGGCTAACCGCGCGTCCGCGTCAGGGGCGGGTGCGCGCCGGGTGCAGGGGCCGGGTCAGCGCTCGGTGAAGCAGACCAGGCAGGAGCGCGGGTCGTGCTGGATGTTGCTCGCGTGGAGGCGGTCCGCACGACCCAGGAGGTCGTCGAGGGCGCGCTCGGAGGCGGCGATCTCGAGGATGGCCTGCTCGAGCTCCGCCGGCATCCGGGTGGCGGCGTGCTGCGGTGCGGCGTCGGCGTAGGCGATGTCGTCCGTGACTGGAATGGCGCTCATGGGTTCCCTCCCCATCCATGCCCGAGATCCTGCTGGCTCATCGAGCATTACGGCTGCGCACAGCGGCCCGCAATGGTCGGGAGGCAGGTCCGGCCGAGAGATTCGGGGTGATGGCCCGATCGGGCTAGACGGTCGGGACGACCGTCCCGGTGGGCCGGCGCCGGCCGCTGCCGGCTCAGGGGGTCACTGCAGGGCGGCGGTCAGCCGCATCACGTTGTCGACGTACCGCGCCCCGCGGGAGCGCTCGCCCCACTCGGCGAGGGTCAGCTCGGTCGACAGCGCACGGTAGGAGTCCTGCACCTCGCGCAGCCGCTCGACGACGTTGCGGTCGGGCAGCATCAGCGACACCTCGTAGTTGAGGCCGAAGGAGCGCATGTCCATGTTGCTCGACCCGATCACCGCGACGTCGTCGTCGATCGTGAAGTGCTTGGCGTGCAGCACGAACGGCGCGGGGTAGCGGAAGATCCGCACGCCGGCCTCCAGCAGGCCGCGGTAGTACGACGCCTGGGCGTGTCCGACCATGAACTGGTCGGACACCTCGCTGACGAACAGCTCGACCTCGACCCCGCGCTCGGCGGCCGTGGTGACGGCGTAGAGCAGCGACTCGTCGGGCACGAAGTACGGTGAGGTCAGGGAGATCCGCCTCGTCGCCGCGTAGATGAGCGTCGTGAACATGCGCAGGTTGTTCTCCGCCACCAGGCCCGGGCCGCTGGGGACGACCTGGCAGGGGACGTCGAGCACCTCGTCGGGGCGGACGTCGGGCTCGCCGAGGACGGCCACCAGCTCGACGACCTCACCGGTCTCGACGTACCAGTCGGAGGCGAAGACCGCGTTGAGCCCACCGACGACCGGCCCCTCGAGGCGCACCATCAGCTCCACCCACTCGCGGCCGAGCTTGTGGTTGCGCGGGTTGTTGTAGCCGGGCTCGGTGAGGTTGAGCGAGCCGGTGAACCCGACGGCGCCGTCGACGACGAGGATCTTGCGGTGGTTGCGCAGGTCCGGGCGGCGGAACCGCCCGCGCAGCGGCTTGATCGGCAGCATCGGGTGCCACTGGATGTCGGTGCCGCGCAGCCGCTTCAGCATCCGGCGGTAGCCCTTGAGCCGGCGCGAGCCGAGGTGGTCGAAGAGCAGGCGTACGTCGACGCCGCGCTCCGTCGCGCGCACGAGGGACTGGAAGAGCGGGTCGGTCACCTCGTCCCACGCGGTGATGTAGAACTCCACGTGCACGTGGCTGCGCGCCCGGTCCACCTCGCGGGCCATCTCCTCGATGACGCCCTGGTAGTCCGGCCACAGCTGCACCTCGTTGCCGCCGGTGAGGGGGAGTGCGCCGAGGTGCCGGTTGAGGTCCGCGACCCGCGAGATCTGCGGCGGCAGCTGGGTCTGGTCGAACGACATCGGCAGCTGCTCGGCCCGCTCGCGGATCGCCGCGATCGCCCGCTTCTGCCGCGAGATCCGGCGGTTGCCCAACCGCGTGCGCCCGAAGAGCAGGAAGATCGCGAAGCCGATGATCGGCTCGACCATGATCAGCAGCAGCCACGCCATGCCCGTCGACGGCTTCCGGTTGCCGGGGATGATGCCCAGCGCGACGAGCCGCAGCACCACCTCGAGCCCCAGGACGAACCAGCCGAGCGCCGACGTCGGCACGGGGAGTTCCATGGGGCGAAGGATAGGGGTGCTGCTGGGCCGGGGAGTGGAGTCCCGGGGGCCACTGGTTTCGAGGCTCGGCGCTGGGGCGCCTCGCACCTCAACCAGCGGCGGAGGGCTCGGTGCGGGCGGCTTCGCGCCTCGGCCAGCGGCAGGCGGGTGGCGCCGTACTCCCGGTGGTTGAGGTGCGACAAGCGCCGCCTGACCCGGTGGTTGAGGTGCGACGAGCGCTAGCGAGGAGCCTCGAAACCTCCGGGCCTGCGAGGCGGGCTGTGCCGGGCACAGTCCGGTGCAGCGGGCCACTGGTTTCGAGGCTCGGCGCTAGCGCGCCTCGCACCTCAACCAGCGGCGGAGGGGTCGGTGCGCGCGCCTCGCACCTCAACCAGCGGCGGATGGCTCCGTGCGCGCGCCTCGCACCTCAACCATCGGCAGGCCGCGGCGTCGTACTCCCTCCGGGGCCTGCGAGGCGGGGTGTGCCTTCAACCAGCGGCAGGTGTGATCAGAGGCGGAAGAGGCGGCGGAGGAGGCTGCCGGCGGTCGGCTGGGCGGACGACGTGGAGGCGGGGTGACCGGGGCACCACTGGTCGGCGGGGACGCCGGCCTTGACCGACGCGACGTGCTGGCCGCAGCCGGCCCAGGTGGTCTTGCCGCAGGTGCGGCAACGGGTGGGGCGGCACATGGCGGGCCTCCTGGTCCTTCGTGCGGCGCTTGATGCTGAACCCCCCGGGGGGTTAAGCTGGATACCGTAACAGATCCCCCCAAGGGGGTTTCGAATCCGCGATGACCGGCAGGGGCTGCCGGTCCAGGAGGACGTCATGAAGCTCGACCCGGACGAGGTCAAGGCGATCACCACCCGCCTCAAGCGGGCGAACGGGCACCTGGCCTCGGTGATCCGGATGCTCGAGGAGGGCGCCGACTGCGAGGACGCGCTGATGCAGCTCGCGGCCGTCAACAAGGCGATCGGGCGCGGGGGGTACGCGCTCGTCGCGACCGGGCTGCAGAAGTGCCTCGTCGAGGGTGGTCCGGACAGCGTGGACGCGAAGAAGATGGAGAAGCTCTTCCTCGCCCTGGCCTGAGCTCCCCGCCGGGCCGGGGGGCTGGGACCCTCGCAAGCGAGGTCTCGACGCGGAAGGTGTGACCGCGGTTCCATGGGTGCGCGGGAACCGGGAGGGTCCCGATGTCTTGCGACCGGCTATTGGGGAGGGCAGGGAGCCGCGATCTCCGCCGGTCGCACCGGCTGCTGTCGAACCCCACGTCCAGCAGCCACCCGCGTGCCCTGCTGCAGCCGTTTCGTGTCCCATGCGGCTGCAGCAGGGCGCCGGCGTCTCCGCTGGCGCGGCGGGTCAGAGGGACAGGCGGTCGACGTACGCGACGACGCGGTTGAACAGCGCGGTGACCGCGGAGGGCGTGGTCGTGCGCGGAGCGGGGGCCTCGGCGAGCTCGTAGAGCAGCGGCCGCGCGGCCAGCACGCCGGCGCGCTCCGCGACGGACGCGGCCACCCGGGCGGCGTCGCGCACCGCCACCGGGTCGACGGTCCAGATCGCCTCGAAGACGCGCTCACGGTCGGGGACGTCGGTCTGCCCGGGGAGCTCCCACGCTGCCAGGCACGCGGTGCTGTCGGCGGCGTCGCAGACCACGGACCACTCACGGCACATCGGCGCATCCTCGGCGAGGGTGGCGCGGATCGGGCCGCTCGCCTCGTCGGCGGTGTCGGGCCAGTGGTCGGCGAACACGATCGCGGCGCGCGCGACACGGGAGAGCTCGGTCCAGCGCGGGGCGGACGGCTTGTAGAACGACGAGCGCTGGAAGGCGCCGAAGAGCACCGGCTGGTCGGCGACGGCGCAGCACTCGTCCTCGATGGCCCACGAGAGCGCGATCAACGTCGCCTTGCGCAGGCGGTGGGTGGCCAGGGTGGGGTGGCGGCGGCGCAGCTCGGCGTAGATGGACGGGTTCTCCGGGGGCCGGGTTGCGGCCGCCTCGGCGATCGCGACCTCGAGCTTGATGCCGGCGTCGCGGCGGCGCAGCACCTGACGCACCAGCTCGACGTCCGACGGTGTGTATCGGCGGTGGCCGCTGGCAAGGCGGTGGGGCACCGGGAACCCGTGCCGCGACTCCCACATGCGCAGCACCGAGGTGCTCACGCCGGCCTGGTGGGCGAGGTCGCCGATGGTCAGGTCGGCTGCCTCGCCGCCGGCCGCGTCGGAGGAGGCGGGGCCGGGGGCTTGCGCATCGGCGTCGGGATGGTGCATGCTCACATCATAAATCTAAACAAGCCGTTCAACAATCTTGTGTAAGTTTCCGCAGGGCGATCAAGGGAGACCGCGATGAGCGTCACGATGAACCCCACCGGAAAGACCCGCTCGGTAGCAGTCGGCGCGGTCGACCCGGCCGAGCAGCTGCGCCGTGCGGCGCGGGGGGACCAGCAGGCCTTCGCGGCCTTCTACGACGCCACCTGCCGCCAGGTCTACCGCCTGGCCCTGCTGCTCGCTCGCGACCCCGCCGACGCCGACGACCTGTGCCGCGAGGCCTACGTGCGGGCCTGGCGCGAGGCCGCTGATCACGCCGCCACCGGCCTGCCCCCGATCGCCTGGCTCCTCGGCCTGGTCCGCGAGGCCCGCGCCGACCTCGACGACGAAGCAGCCTGACGCTCCCTTCCTCGCCCTGACGGCGAGGTTGACCCGAACCCGTCCCGACCCCCACCCCGTCCGCGGGCCGGGTGGTGAGCCAGGCGGATCCGGTCAGTGCACGGTGCGGTCGATGACCTCGCGCACGCCGTCGACGGCGAAGGCGTTCCAGCGCGGGAAGCCGCGCAGCAGGTAGTGCCCCAGCGGGCCCATGTCGGTGAACTCGGCGTCCGCGACGGACGAGGCCCGGTCCACGAAGCGCTTCGTCGCACGCGCCGACGTGATCCGGTCGTGCTGCCCGTGGCCCGCGCGCAGCAGCTTGCCGGCCAGCGGCTCGACCGAGTCCTCCGGCGGCAACCACGGCGCGAGCGCGACGACGCCGCGCACGGACGGGTGGTCCGCGACCGCGACCCCCGTGCGCGCACCCATCGAGTGCCCCAGCACGACGACCGGTACGTCGTGCTGCTCGGCGATCTCCTCCAGCGCCCAGCGCGCGTCGATCACCGGCGCCGGCGCGGACCCGCGGCCGGCGTTCCAGCCCTTGACGCCGTAGCGCAGCAGCGCAACGCCGACCCCGTCACTGCGCACCTTGCCCGCCACGTGCCGACCGACCGCCCGCGCCCGCCGCCAGGACAGGCTGCGCCCGTCGACCGGCAGCACGCTGCGCTGCGTGCCGCCGTGCAGCACCAGCACCAGCGCCCGCGGGTCCGGCGGCAGCCACCAGTCCGTGAAGGCAGGCCGGGGCACCGCGTCGGTCCGGGCAGCGGTGTCGCTGCCGCTGCCGTGGTCGGGGTGGGAGGGGTTCACGTCAACCATCACTGGTGATTCGTTGCCGATCGGCTGGCGGATTGGTCGATGCTCATGCTGACATGACGGCGCGAGCGCGTCGCCGGTCGAGGGTGGCAAGCCTCGGGTTCCCTTCGCCGGACTCCCGGTGGTTGAGGTGCGACGAGCGCCAGCGAGGAGCCTCGAAACCTCCGGGCCTGTCGGGCGGGCTGCGGCGGTCACAGCCCGGTGCACC
>NZ_JAER01000048.1 GCF_000519005.1 Nocardioides sp. J54
CCGCGCGAGCATTGGCGCAAGATCTGGTCGACCAATCCGCTCGAGCGGGTCAACAAGGAGATCAAGCGCCGCGCCCGGGTCGTGGGGATCTTCCCCAACGCCGCCGCCGTGATCCGACTCGTCGGCGCGGTGCTCATCGACATGCACGACGAATGGATCGCCGGCGACCGCCGCTACCTGTCCGAAGGCTCCATGGCCAAGCTCTACGAGACCAGCAATACTGATCCCGTCGCCGCCATCAAGAGCAGCGACGAGTAGGCACCGAGGATCACCTCAAAACCCACCACCCCACGGGGCTCTTTCTCTTCGGCGAGGCAGAGGCGGCGCTCGAGGGGGCCAAGTGAGGCAGCGACCGGCGCGGGTCTGAGATTCGAGTCGTGTCGCGCTTAGGCACCGAAAACGACAGCAAGAGTCGCCTTCTCGGGTCACATCCCAACAAGAGGTGCGGGACTAGTGTCGCCGTCGCGAACGGTGTTCGCGCAGGTCAGCGCTCGAATGCTCAAAGGGCAGCAAGGGCTGGGCCAACGACGCTCGCTCGCGCCGTATGCCCAGAGGTCGCAGGTTCAAATCCTGCCCCCGCTACAAAGTTTCAGGCTCGGAATCTACGGATTCCGAGCCTGAAAGCATTTAGAGATTTGATCCAGGTACCACTTACGGTCCGAAAACCCGGTCCAGGAACCTCCCCGGCGCCTCGGCAACGAAGGTGCTGCGGAGTCGAAGCGGTAGGTGCGGTCCGGTGCGGAGCCGGCCGCGTACCTAGCGTGCATGGAGACCACCACGACCACGCTGAGCGGACTCGAGCCGCTCATGAGCATCGAGGAACTCTCGGAGTACCTCCACGTGCCGGTCAGGACGCTGTACGACTGGCGCCTCGCCGGCAAGGGACCATGCGCCATCCACGTCGGTCGACAATTGCGCTACTTCGTCAGCGACGTGCACGACTGGCTCGCCAGCCAGCGGGAGCGGGAGCCCGGGCACGCGCCCGGAGGGGCGTGATGGCGCATGGCTAGGCCACGCACGCCCATCGGAACCTTCGGCGACATCTCGTTCATCAACGCGACCGGTGGTGCGTGAGGCCGCTCTCCTGGCGCCCGCCTACCTCGAGGAACGGGACTGGGAAAGGGCTCGGGACCGGGCCGTGGCAGTCAACCTCCTCCAGGCCCGCACGCACCGCACCGGCGTGCGTCTTGTCCGCGAAACGGTGAAGCGCCTCTCGGCTCTGACCGAGCAAGAGGTCGAGCTCCTCGGCGACCTGACCGCCACCGAGCGCGGCCACCTGATGTGGGTGGCGGCATGCCGCCGATACAGCCTCATCGCGGAGTTTGCCGAGGAGGTCCTTCGCGAGCGGTTCCTGCTGCTGGCTCCCACGCTCGCCTACGAGGACTTCGACGGGTTCGTCCGGAGCAAGGCACTTTGGCACGACGAGCTCGCAACCATCAAGGACTCAACCATGCAGAAGCTTCGATCCACGGTGTTCAAGATGCTCGTGGAGGCAGAGTTGCTGTCGGAATCAGGACACATCGTCCCTGCCGTCTTGTCCGAACGACTCCTCAGCCTGCTGAGCCTCCGCACGCCGAGTGACGTCCGCTTCTTCCCCACCCGGAGCGCAGCGTGATGAAGACGATCGACATCAACGCCCACGAAGCGCACCTGCTCGCAGTTCTGAGCAGCCAGCGGTTCTTGAGGATGGAGGGACTGAGCAACGAAGTCCCGTTCTTCATCTACCCCTTTCCACCCGAAGCCGCGCTCGCCGTCGCCCAGGCGAAGAAGCGGATCAAGACCAAGTTGTCGACCAAGCACGGTGTCACGGTGCGTGAGGTCAACCTTTACGACCTTTCGGTGGAGATCCTTAAGGGCCGCGGCGTGTGGGAGCGGGTACTTGCCTTCGAGCCCGACCACGACAAGGACGACCTGCGGGAGATGCTGCAGGCCATGCTCGACCCGCAACTCCACATCGCGCCCGCCCTCCGAGCGAAGGTGGAGGACGGCGCCTTCGACATCGTCTTCCTCACCGGCATCGGCGAGGTCTTTCCCTACATCCGATCCCACAACGTCCTCAACAACCTCCAGAGCGTCGTGACCGGAAAACCAATGCTCATGTTCTTTCCCGGCGACTACCGACAGTCAGACTCACTCGGGTCGAGTCTTGTCCTGTTCAACAAGTTGACCGACGACCAGTACTACCGAGCCAAGAACATCTTGGAACAGGAAGCGTGATCCGATGCTGTTGAACGAGATCTTCGCCAAGGACGTCCAGCGCCCCATCGAAGGCGTCATCAAGGCCGACGACGCGGCCCACCTGGGCACCGAGGTCGAGGAGTACGTCCTCACCAACGAGGCCGCCAAGGGACTCGAGCTCCTATTATCAGCCGGGTCCGGGCCCGTCCGTCCTGCAACCGCGGGAGCGCTCCAGGGCTCCGCGCATGCCGGTCGTCGTGGTCACCGACTCGACCGCCAGCCTCCCGCCGGAGGTGGCGGCCGAGCACGGGATCATCGTGGTCCCGCTGCAAGTCGTGATCGGTGCCGAGGTCCACGACGAGGGCTCGCCGGGCGCCACGCCCGAGCGGCTCGCCGAGGCGCTGCGGGCCTGGACGCCGGTCAGCACCTCGCGGCCCTCGCCCTCGGCGATGCTCGCGGTCTACGAGGAGGCGGCCCGCGAGGGCGCGACCGAGATCGTGTCGGTGCATCTCTCCGGCGACATGAGCGGCACCTTCGAGTCGGCCCAGCTGGCCGCCAAGGAGTCGCCGGTCCCGGTCGTGACTGTCGACAGCCGCCAGGTCGGCGTCGCGACCGGGTACGCCGCCCTGGCCGCCGCCGAGGTCGTCGCAGCGGGTGGGACCGCCGAGGAGGCCGCCGAGGCCGCCCGCGCCCGCGCCGCCGCCTCCAGCTCCCTGTTCTACGTCGACACCCTGGAGTACCTGCGCCGCGGCGGCCGGATCGGCGCCGCGGCCGCCCTGTTCGGCGGTGCCCTCGCGGTCAAGCCGCTGCTGCAGATCGCCGACGGCAAGGTCGCCTCCCTGGAACGGGTGCGCACCTCCGCGCGCGCCCTCGGCCGCCTCGAGGAGATCGCGGTCGCCGCCGCCGGCGAGGCCCAGGTCGACGTGTGGGTCGGCCACCTCGCCAACGCCGAGCGCGCGGCCCAGCTGGTCGAGCGGCTCCGCGGTCGCCTCGCGCCCAACCTCGCGGGCCCGGACGGCGACCGCGACATCTGGTGCGGAGAGCTCGGCGCCGTGCTCGGTGCCCACGTGGGGCCCGGCATGATCGCGGTCTGCGTGGCGCCGCGGCTCTGAGCTGCGTCAGCGGCCCCGCCAGCGGGGTGGCCGCTTCTCGGCGAACGCGGTCGCGCCCTCGGTGGCGTCGTACGACGCCATCACCTCGTCGACCCGCGCGGACTGCTCCTCCCACCATCCGCCGCCCGACCAGCCGGACGTCCGGGTCATGATCCACTTGCTGGTGCGTAGCGCCAGGGGCGCGTTCTCGGCGATGGTCGTCGCCAGCTCCAGCGCCGTCTCGAAAGCCTGCCCCGGTTCGACGAGGCGGTTGACCAGCCCCCACCGGTGCGCCTGGTCGGCGGGCAGCGGTGCGCCGGTGAGCGCGAGCTCCATGGCGACGGGGTGGGGGAGCGCGAGAGGGAGACGAGAGAGGCCGCCGGCCGCCGCGACCAGCCCTCGCTTGACCTCGGGGATGCCGAACCGGGCATCCCGAGCCGCGACGAGGAGGTCGCAGGCGAGAGCCATCTCGCAGCCGCCGGCCAGGGCCCAGCCCTCGACCGCGGCGATGATGGGCTTCTCCGGCGGCCGCTCGGTGATTCCGCCGAAGCCCCGGTGCGTCACGACCCGCTCCCCCCGGGCGAAGGCCTTCAGGTCCATGCCCGAGCAGAAGGTGCCGCCGGCTCCGGTGAGCACGGCGATCCTCAGGTCGTCGTCCGCGTCGAGCTCGTCCAGGGCGCTGGCCACGGCCGAGGCCAGCGCCTGGTCGATGGCGTTGCGGACGTGCGGCCGGTTCAGGCGCAGGACCAGCACGGTCCCGCGGCGCTCGACGTCGAGTCCGGTCCCCATCGCCTCCGCCTTTCGACTCGCCGGTCGGTTGAACGTAGCAGACCGGTCCCAGCAAACGGCCTGGTCGCTGCGCTCAGATGCCGTCGGACCCGAATGCACGGCTGAAACGCTAGGCAACCGGCACAGGAATGTGGCAGCCTTCACTCGTCGATCGAACCGACCCGCGGGTCGGGTCACAGAGAGGTAGGCCGTGACTGCAACGCACGCCCCCGAGGGACGGACCAGCCAGGACGAGCTGATGGAGATCTACCGGAAGGTGGTGACGGTGCGGTTCGCGGAGCTGCGGATCCGCGACCACGTCGAGACCGAGGGGTTCGGCGGGTTCTGGCATCCCGGCATCGGTCAGGAGGGCCTGCAGGTCGGCGCGATCGCCGCCATGCGCCCGGAGGACTACCTCTACTACGCCCACCGCGGGCTGGGCTACGCCTACGCCAAGGGCATGGACATGGTCCCGCTCTTCGGCGACCTGCTCGGCCGCGCGGTGGGGAGCACCCGCGGCAAGGGTGGCGGCACGGTCCACTTCGCCAGCGCCGAGCATGGCGTCCTCGGGCAGGGCGGCACGCTCGGCTCGAACTTCGTGCTGGGCGCCGGGACGGCGCTCGCCTCGCAGCTGCGCGGTGACGGTCGGGTCACCGTGGTCTTCTTCGGCGATGGAGCCTCCGGTCGCGGTACCTGGCACGAGGCCGCACTCCAGGCCTCGGTCTGGAAGCTCCCGGTCGTGTGGGTCTGCGAGAACAACGGCTGGGCGCTCTCCGCCCGCTTCGAGGACCAGAGCCCGACGCCGCACGTGGCCGACCGGGCCTCGGCGTACGGCATGCCCGGGGTCATCGTCGATGGTCAGGACGCGCTCGCCGTGCGCGATGCGACCGCCGACGCGATCGAGCGGGCCCGCCGCGGCGAAGGCCCGACGCTGATCGAGGCCAAGACGCTGCGCATCCGCGGGCACTACGAGGGAGACCGCCAGCCCTACCGGGAGGACCAGGTCAAGGACGACGAGATCCCCAACGACCCGGTGCACCGGCTCGGGGCGCTGATCCCCGACGAGCAGCGCCGCACGATCGATGGCGACGCCCGCCGCTATGTGGAGGAGGCGTTCGCCGCGGCCCTGGCCGCACCCCGACCCGATACCAGCGTGATCTACGAGGACGTGTGGGCATGACGACGATGCAGCAGCCGGCGAGCGTGACCGGTGCCGTGGACAGCGAGCGGATCACCGGCTACGCCCGGGCCATCAACGAGGCGCTGGCCGAGGAACTGCGCCGCGACGAGCGGGTGTTCCTGATGGGCCAGGACATCGGCCGGCTCGGCGGCGTCTTCGGCCTCACCAAGGGTCTGCTCGAGGAGTTCGGTACGGAGCGGGTCCGCGACACCGCGATCAACGAGACGTTCATCGTCGGCGGCGCCGCCGGGGCCGCTCTGGGCGGCATGGTGCCGGTCGTCGAGCTGCAGTTCGCCGACTTCCTCTTCACCGCCGCGGACGAGATCTTCCACAAGCTGGCGAAGTGGCGCTACATGCACGGCGGCCAGTTCACCCTGCCGGTGGTGGTCCGTCTTCCCAGCGGGGTCGTCGGCGGGGCCGGCGCCGAGCACTCCCAGAGCCTCGAGACCATCGCCATGCACGTGCCTGGCCTCAAGGTCGCGGTGCCCGCGACGCCGGCCGACGCGAAGGGCCTGCTGAAGTCCGCCGTCCGCGACCCTGACCCGGTGCTGTTCTTCGAGCACAAGGGGCTCTACCGCGTGAAGGGCCCGGTGCCGGAGTCCCCGGACTTCGTGGTCCCCTTCGGATCCGCGCGGGTCGCCCGACCGGGACAGGACCTCACGATCGTGGCGACCGGGCTGATGGTCGGCCGCGCCGTCGAGGCCGCGGAGCGGCTCGCGGCGGAGGGCATCGACGTCGAGGTGATCGACCCGCGCACGCTGGTGCCGCTCGACATCGAGAGCATCGTCGCTTCCGTCGAGAAGACCCACCGGCTGATGGTCGTCCACGAGGCGGCCCGCACCGCGGGCTTCGGCGCCGAGATCGCCGCCCAGGTTCAGGAGCGGGCCTTCTTCGCCCTGGATGCGCCCGTGTGGCGGGTCGGAGGCAGCGATATCCCGCTACCGCAGGACCCGACCCTGGAGCAGGCCGCCATCCCGTCGGCCGACGACATCGTCACCGCGGCGCACGCGCTCGCGGCGGTCTAGGGGGCGTTGTGGCGGACGTGATGATGCCCCGCCTCGGGGTGTCGGTGACCGAGGGCACCGTGTCGACCTGGCTGAAGGAGATCGGCGACGAGGTCGCGGTGGGGGAGGCGATCTGCGAGGTGTCGACCGACAAGGTGGACACCGAGATCGAGAGCACCGTCGCCGGGATCGTGGCCGAGCAGCGCTACGCCGAGGGCGAGGTGGTTGCCGTCGGCGAGGTCCTCGCCGTCGTGACCACGGACGAGGACGCTGCCCCGCCAGCGGTCCCCACGCCCGAGCCGGCACCGGTGTCGACCCCGGTGTCGACCCCTGCGCCTGAGCCGGCTTCCGAGGCGGCGCCGGCCGCCGACGCCGGTGACGCGGGCCGGGTGCTCATGCCGCGCCTCGGGGTGTCGGTGACCGAGGGCACCGTGTCGACCTGGCTGAAGGAGATCGGCGACGAGGTCGCGGTGGGGGAGGCGATCTGCGAGGTGTCGACCGACAAGGTGGACACCGAGATCGAGAGCACCGTCGCCGGCGTCCTCGCGCAGCAGCTCCACGCCGAGGGCGAGGTCGTTCTCGTCGGCGAGCCGCTCGCGCTCGTGACCCCTACGGGAGCCGTCGGTGCCGCTCCCGCGGCGGCGCCACCCGGCACCGAGCGGGTCACCGCGGACCCGCAGGCGAACGCGACGGCTCCGGCGCCCGCCGCGCCCGCGGCGCCCGCCGCCGTGCCGGGGGAGCCGGCGGTCGTCGGCTCCGGACCCTTCGACCACGAGGCGGCCATCGCTCGCGTGCTGGCGGGAGCGACCCGGAGCGGGCGTCCGGCCGCCTCGCCGGCGGCCCGCCGCCTGGCGACCGAGCTGGGTGTCGACGTCGCGCAGGTCACCGGCACGGGCGGCGGGGGGCACATCACCCGCGCCGACGTGCAGCGCCGGGCCAGCGACTGGCCCGAGTCGCCGCAGCCGCCGGTCGCGGCGCCCGCCGCGGTACGGACGGCGCCGGTCCGGCCGGTTCCCGAGCCGGCGTCGACCGAGGCGATCTTCCCGCCCGGCTACGAGGACGTCCCGTTCGAAGCGGTCCCGACCAGCCGCATCCGCCGGGTCACGGCAGAGCACATGGTGCGCTCGCGTCGTACCGCCGCCCACATGACCACCGAGGTCGACGTCGACCTCGGCCGGCTGAGCGAGGTCCGGGCTACGCTGAACGCCCAGCGCCAGCAGTCCGGGCAGGCCAAGCTGTCCTTCCTGCCGTTCATCGCCCGCGCCGCCTGCGCGGCCCTGCTCGACCACCCTGACCTGAACGCGACGTTCGAGACCGAGCGGCTGCTGCGCTGGCGCGAGGTCAACCTCGGCATCGCCGTCGACACCCCGCGCGGGCTGATGGTGCCCGTGGTCCGCGGCGCCGAGCGGCTCACGGTGGAGTCACTGGGCCGAGCGATCGTCGACGTCGCCGCGCGGGTGCGCGACGGCAAGGCTGATCCCGATGACTTCCGGGCCGGCACGTTCACGATCAGCAACCCGGGCTCCGTGGGCGCCGTCTCGGCGCCGGCGATCATCAACCAGCCCCAGGTGGGCATCCTGGGCATGCCGACGATCGTGCGGCGACCGTGGGTCGTGCGCCTGGCCGACGGGCAGGAGACGATCGCGATCCGCCCGATCATCCGGCTGGCGCTGACCTTCGACCACCGGGCTGTCGACGGCGCGGACGCGACGCGGTGCCTGGTCGCCGTCCGGGAGCGGTTGGAGGCCTGGGGCGTCGATGACTACCGCTGAGCGGAGCCTCGGCGTCACCCTGCCGTTCGACGGCCTGCCGCTGGCGGCGCACCGGCCACTGCTGCGCACGCTCGTCGAGGCGGGGTACGACGAGGTGTGGACCGGCGAGGTGAACGGCCTCGACGGGTTCGGACCGCTGGCGCTCTTCCGCGGCTGGGAGGACAGCATCACGGTCTCCTGCGCCGCGGCGAGCGTCTTCACCCGCGGGCCCGGAGTGCTGGCGATGACCGCGGCGACGCTCGCCGAGGCGGCACCCGGACGCTGCCGCTTCGGCCTCGGTGCCGGATCGCCGGTGCTCGCCGAGACGTGGAACGGCGTGCCGTTCGAGCGGCCCTACCGGCGCACAGTGGAGACGTTCCGCTTCGTGCGCGCAGCGCTGGCGGGGGAGCGGGTCGGCGACGGCTTCCGGCTCGCACGTCCGGTCGATGTCCCACCCCGGCTGCTCCTGGGGGTCGCCGGACCCCGGATGCAGGACTTCGCGGCGGCCGAGGCCGACACGATGGCGTTGAACTTCCTCTCGCCCGCCGACGTCGCCCGGATCCGGGAGCGCTGTGCGCGCGTGGACCGTGTGGTGCCCGGTGCGCTCGAGACGGCGGTCCGGGTGTTCCTGCTGCCCCGGGACGACCCCGGGGCCGAGCAGGCGGCGCGCCGGTTCCTCGCCGGCTACCTGACGGTCCCGACCTACGCCGCGTTCCAGCGCTGGCTCGGGCGGGAGGAGCTCCTGGCGCCCATGCAGGAGGCCTGGCAGGCGGGGGACCGCCGCGGCGCGATGGCGGCGATCCCGGAGCGGGTGCTGCACGACCTCGTCGTCTTCGGCAAGCCGGACGACTGCGCGGCCTCGATCGGCCACTACCTCGAGGCCGGGGCGGACGTGGTCACCCTCGCGCTGGTGCCGGACCCGGACGCCGCAGCGCCCGAGGCCCGAGTCGAGTTCCTGGCCGCGCTGGCTCAGGCCTCCGGCGTCGCGCGGTCGTAGGGCACGCTGCCGAGCTGGTCGGTGCCGAGTCCGTAGACCAGGTAGTTCCAGAACTGGTAGGCGATCTCGCGCGAGCGGAGTGGTCCGCCGGAGCGGTACCACTGGTACGCCCAGTTGCACATTCCGAAGGTCGCGAGCGTCGCCAGGTGGCGGTCGGTCTCGCGGAAGACGCCGAGCTCGATGCCCTCGCCGATCAGCCCCTCCACGATCTGCTCGTAGCTGTCCCGCTTCACCCGGATCGGACCGCGGGCGTCGGCGGGCAGCTCGCGGTGGTGCTCGAAGAACACCCGCACGTGGCCACGGTGGGTCTCCATGAGCTCGAGGATGTCGGCCATCGCCTCCAGGAGCAGCTGCTCGGGGCGCAGGCCGGTTCCGCTGCGCGCCTCGTGACGGCTGATCAACAGGTCGATGAACTCCTCGTGGATCGCGTGGAGGATGTCGTCCTTGCTCGGAAAGTAGTGGTACAGCGTCGGCTTCGCGACGCCGACGGCGCGCGCGATGTCGTCCATGGTCGTGCTGGAGTAGCCGCTCTCGTCGAACAGCCCGGCGGCCACGGAGATGATCTGCTGGCGCCTCTCGGCGGGGGACATGCGGCGACGAGCCGCCCGCTCAGCTGTCTTCACCCAAGGATCCCTTCGTCTGTGCTGCCGCAGCGTACGCGAAGGAGACGCGCCGCTGTCCAGCGCGATTTCGTTTTGCGCTACCGACTATTCGGTCGGTTCGGAAGCGACTTCAGCCTAACCCGCCATCGGCTCGCGCGGGCACATGTCCGAGCTCGGGCGAATGATTCTGGGCCTCGAAGACCTCCATTGCGCGGCGAGATTGGAAAATGTGTGAACGGAGTCACGCGAAGCGCTTGACAGTGTGACCGCGGTTACGTGTACGCTCTGCTCATCAACCGACCGACGAGTCGGTCGGAACGAGAGGGCAGCAGATGCGAAACCGACCGGACACGTCGCTCGGCGCCCGCCGTACGACGGACGGCGCGGTGCTGGTCGACCTCGCCTGCGGCTCGTGCGGAGCGTGCGCCGACGGCGCGACTCTGTGGTGCCGCCGGCCCCTGACGGAGGGTCGCGACCTCACGCCGGTCTTGCCGGTCGGTCGGGTCGGCGAGGCGATCGACGCCCTTCTGGGTGTCGCGGCGCTCGCCGAAGCCCCGGCCGACGCCGCGGTGCTGCTGCTCACGACGCCGGGCGGCCCGCTGGCCGTCCTGGCCGCGACGGTGGTGGCCGGCCGCCTGGTCGTCACCACCGACCCGGACGAGGCGCGTGCCGAGCTGGCGGGCGAGCCCACTGGGCGCGCCGGTGTGGTCGTGGCAGGTGCCGACGCTCGCACGGCGGTCCGGATGGTCCGACGCGGCGGTCACGTGGTCGTGGCCGGCGCGGACCTTCCGCTGCCGAGCGTCACCGAGCTGGTCCAGCGCGAGGTCACGCTCCTGGCGCCGCGCGAGGTCGCCGGCACGGCCACCCGGATCGAACCCCGCATGTGGGCGGCCTTCGCGGTCGCCTGACACCCGAACACCCGACGACGCAGCGAGACGACGCTGCAAGACGACGCAGGACTACGAGGAGGAAGTGCAATGGGACGTACCGCAGACGGTGAGTGGTCGGAGGAGTGGACGCCGCCGGTGTTCTCGGTGGACGCCAACGGCAAGGTCATCGGCTACGTCAACGACCGCACCCCGAACAACTGGGGCCGCTGGGGCGACCTCGATGAGAAGGGCACCGCCAACCTCCTCACGCCGGAGCGGGTGGCCGCTGCGTCCCGCCTGATCGAGACCGGCAAGGTCGTCAGCTGTGCGATCCCGCTCGACAGCAACGGCCCGGTGCACCCGACCCGGACCGGCGTCGTGCACCTCTACGGCTACACGGGCTCCGACTTCGTCGCGGGCACCAAGGCCGGCGACGACTACCGCGGCTTCCAGGGCACCGACGACTACATCTTCATGCCGCTGCAGGGCAGCACGCAGTGGGACGGCCTGTCCCACTTCTTCTACAAGGACACGATGTACAACGGCTTCTGGATCGGCAACGTCGAGTCCTACGCCGGCGCGCGTCGCGGCTCGATCCACCAGATGAAGGAGACGCTGGTCGGCCGCGGCGTTCTCCTCGACCTGCCGAAGTTCAAGGGCGTCGACCGGCTCCAGCCGCAGTACGGCATCACGCCCGACGACCTGGACCAGTGCGCCGAGGCGCAGGGCGTCGAGGTCGGCCAGGGCGACATGCTGGTGATCCGGACCGGCCACGTCCCGTGGTACTACCAGCTCGAGGACAAGATGGAGTACTGGAAGGTCGGTGCTCCGGGCATCACGCGCGCGGTGGTCGACTGGCTCGCGGAGAAGGACGTCGCGGCCCTGGCCGTCGACAACATCGCTGTCGAGGTCGAGCCGTTCGAGGAGCCGTACGACCACGTCTACCCGCTGCACGCGCGACTGATCCGCGACCTCGGCCTGACCCTGGGCGAGGTCTGGTGGCTGGAGGACCTGGCGGCGACCTGCGACGAGCTGAACCGCTACGAGTTCTTCCTCTCCGCGCCGCCGCTGAACGTCACCAACGCGTCGGGATCGCCGGCCAACCCGGTCGCGATCTTCTGACCAAGCCCTGAACGCCGGGTGCCGGCCGTGCTCCCCACGGCCGGCACCTGGGCCCCGTCCCTCTCCAGCGGCACCGCCACGGGTGGTGCCGCCGGTCACCCACGTCTTCGCGAGGTAGCAATGGACACCACCACGCAGGAGCGCGAGCTCGCCCGCAGCCGCCGACTCGTGCTCGGCGAGATCCTGGCGCGCAACGCCCGGCGGGCGCCGGACCGCACGGCGCTCATCTTCGAGGACTCCTCCCGGACCTTCGCCGAGCTCGACGAGCGGACGAATCGCCTCGCGAACGCCCTGGCGGACCGCGGCGTCGGGCACGGCGACAAGGTCGCGGTGCTGATGTACAACCGGCTCGAGGTCGTCGAGTCGTTCTTCGCCTGCCAGAAGCTCGGGGCGTGCCCGGTCCCGGTGAACTTCCGCCTGGCCCCGTCCGAACTGGCCTACATCCTCGCCGACTCCGACGCGGTCGCGGTCCTCAC
The DNA here is from genome assembly GCF_000519005.1 of Nocardioides sp. J54. Taxonomy (GTDB): domain Bacteria; phylum Actinomycetota; class Actinomycetes; order Propionibacteriales; family Nocardioidaceae; genus Nocardioides. The sequence continues at coordinate 12,039 of NZ_JAER01000048.1, forward strand.
CGACGGTGAGCTGACCGCGCTGGCCCTGGAGTCCACGGCCGACCTCGGCCCCGTCCGCTTCGTCGCGACGACCGGGGCGCCGCAGGGGCGCGCGGAGTCGTACGAGGAGCTGGTCGCCGCCGGCTCGCCCGCGGCGCCGCAGGCCGAGGTGGACGAGGACGACCTCGCGTTCCTCATGTACACCTCCGGCACCACCGGCCGCCCCAAGGGCGCGATGCTGACCCACCAGAACCTGGTGTGCAACACGATCAACTGGGTGCTGGAGATGGAAGCGCGCGCCGGCGACGTCTGGCTCTCCGGCCTGCCGTTGTTCCACATCGGCGGCGTCAACGGGCTGCTGCCCTTCATCTACGTGGCCGGCACCTGCATCATCACCCCCTCGACCGGCTTCGACCCCGAGGAGTCGCTGGGGCTCCTGGAGCGCTACCAGCCGGACATGTGCTACTTCGTCCCGACCCAGTGGCAGCAGATCTGCGAGCTGCCCCGGGCCACGGAGATCGACACGACCAGGCTCCGACGCGCTCTGTGGGGTGCCTCCCAGGCGCCCCCGAGCACGCTCGAGCTGCTGGTGCGGACGTTCCCGAACGTCGGCATCGTCAACGCGTTCGGACAGACCGAGATGTCGTCGAACACGTGCTTCCTCAAGGGCGAGGACGCCGTGCGCAAGATGGGCTCGGTCGGCCTGCCGGCCGTGAACGTCGAGGTCCGCATCGTCGACGAGGAGGGCGCCGACGTCCCGATCGGTGAGGTGGGCGAGATCGTCTACCGCGGCCCGACCGTGATGAAGGGCTACTACAAGCTTCCCGACGCGACCGCCGACGCGTTCCGGGGTGGCTGGTTCCACAGCGGCGATCTGGTGCGCCAGGACGACGAGGGCTTCATCTACGTCGTCGACCGGGTCAAGGACATGATCATCAGCGGCGGCGAGAACATCTATCCGGCCGAGGTCGAGCGGGCCGTGGAGCGGCACCCCGCGGTCCGTGAGGTCGCCGTCGTCGGCGTCTCCCACCCGCGCTGGGTCGAGACCCCGGTCGCGGTCGTCGTCGCCGACGGCGAGGAGCGTCCGGAGACGCAGGAGATCCTCGACTTCCTGAAGACCGACCTCGCGTCGTACAAGAAGCCGTCGGCCGTCGTGTTCGTCGACGAGCTCCCCCGCAACGCGAGCGGCAAGATCCTCAAGCGCAACCTGCGCGACGAGTTCGGTGACCTCTTCTCGGAGCAGGGATGAGCTCCCCGATCGCCACCCGCGTCGACGAGCGCGGCGTGCGCTCGTACGACGTCCCGCTGCCGCGCGACCTGGTGGTCGCGCTGCGGGAGACGGTGGCGTCGCGCGGGTCCCACCCGGCGTACCTGACCACCGCCGGCCCCACCACCTGGGTGGAGATCGGCGCCGAGGCCGAGTCCCTCGCCCGTCGTCTGGTCGGCGACGGCACCCGCCCGGGCGACCGCGTCGCGGTGCTCGCGGGCAACGGGGTTCCGTTCACCACGGCTGTGCTGGCCACCTGGATCTCGGGCGCCGTGGCGGTTCCGCTGAACCACCGGCTGACCGCCGACGACCTGGCCGGCCTGCTCGTCGACTGCACCCCGCGCGCCCTGCTGGTCGACGGGGCACGGACCGAGCTGGCAGCGGCGGCCGTCGCCCGGCTGGACGACACCGCACCGACGGTGGTCGTCGCCGACGGCGACGGGCGGTTCCTGGGCGGTGCCCCGGAAGGGGAGATCCCGCCGGCGACGCCGGGTCCGGACGCGCCGGCGGCGATCATGTACACCTCCGGCACGACCGGTCGGCCCAAGGGCGTCGTGATCAGCCACGGCAACGCCCTCCAGAACAGCGTCACCTGCACCACGGTCATCGGGCGCCGCCCGGAGGACGTGGAGCTGGTGATGGTCCCGCAGTTCAACATCACCGGGCTCTGCTCGCAGACGGTCCCGGCGATGGTGCTGGGGATGACCGCGGTGCTCCTCGACGGCTTCGACGCCGACAAGGCCCTCGACACGATCGGGCGCCACGGCGTCACCTCCACGGTCGGCGCCCCCACCATGTGGTGGCGCCTGCTGGAGGCGGCCGAGACGGCCGCTCGAGGCGAGCTCAGCGGCCTGCGCCTCGCGCTCTTCGGCGGTGCGCCCATGCCGACCGCGCTCCTCGCGCGGATGCAGGCGGCCATGCCCGGGGCGACCTTCGGCAACGGCTACGGGATGACCGAGACCTGCTCGATGATCATGTACGTCGGCGGCGATGACGCCGTGGCCCGGCCGCACACGGTCGGCCGTCCGCTCCCGCTGACCGAGCTGCGCCTCATCTCGCCCGAGACCGGCGCCGAGATCGAGCCGGGTGGGATCGGTGAGATCCAGGTCCGCGGCGGCCAGGTGGCGATCGGCTACTGGACGGCCGACGGCATCACGCCGCTGACCGACGCTGACGGCTGGATCGCCACCGGGGACGCGGCACAGCTCGACGACGACGGCTTCGTGGTCCTGCGGGACCGGCTGAAGGACGTCATCAAGCGTGGGGGTGAGTCCGTCTTCAGCTTCGAGGTCGAGAACTGCCTCCATCAGCACTCGGGGGTCCTGGACGCCGCAGTCGTCGGCGTCCCGGACGAGCAGTACGGCGAGCGCGTAGTCGCCTACGTGGTCGCCAAGCCGGGGCACGACCTCACATCCGACGAGGTCCGTGCCTTCTGCCGAGAACACCTCGCGCACTTCAAGGTCCCGAGTGCGGTCGAGGTGCGGGACGAGCTACCGCGCAATCCCGGCGGCAAGGTGATGAAGGCCCTGCTGCGCACCGGTTCCGGCGCCTGAACACCGCTCCACCCACCACCTCATCTCGAAAACCATGCTTGTGAAGGAGCACGGAATGAAGCGCAACATCCGCGTGATGGCGACGGGTCTCGTCGCTGTGCTGGCCCTGGCCGGCTGCTCGATGGACAGCGACAGCGAGCCCAAGAGCAAGGGCTCGAAGAATGACACGACCACGGGCGCCGCGGCGGGCGGCCCGGTCGAGGACCTCACGGTCGGCTTCGTCGCTGTGAACCTCAACTCGCCGAGCATCAACGGCATCAAGGACCAGTTCGTCGAGGCCGCCGAGGCCAAGGGCTGGGAGGTCGAGGTCTTCGACGGCCAGGGCGACCAGGCCGCGACCAACAACGCGGCGAGCGACTTCATCAGCCGAGGCGTCGACGTCATCGTCAACAACTCCTCGCCCAACGCGCAGATGACGGGTGTGATGAAGGAGGCCAAGGCGGCCGGGATCCCGTTCGTCTCGATCTACGGCGGCTTCGTCGAGGGAGTGGACGCCGAGATCGGCACCAACGAGTTCATCAACAGCGCGCTGATGACCGCTGAGATGGTCAACCGTCTCGAGGGCAAGGGTCGGGTCGTCAAGCTCAACTGGACCGTCCTGCAGGCGCTGCGCGACCGTGACGCCGGCTTCAAGGCCGTGGTCAGCGAGAACCCGGGCATCGAGGTCGTCCGCGAGATCGAGGTCAAGGTCCCCGGTCAGGTCGAGGACTCGTACGACCAGCTCACCAACATCCTGCAGGCCGACAAGAACATCGACGCGATCTGGCTCGGTTGGGACGAGCTCGCCCCGTCGGCGGTCCGGGCGATCAAGGAGGCCGGGCTGGAGGACAAGGTCTTCGCGGTCGGCTTCGACGGCAACTCCTTCGCCTGGGACCTGATCCGCGAGGGCTCGCCGTACAAGATGGAGCCGGCGAACCCCTTCCCGCTCATGGGCGGCAAGGCCATCGAGACCATCGAGACGATCGTCGGCGGCGGCACGCTGCCGAGCAAGGTCGTCTACATGAAGCCCTGCCTGGTCAACGAGCAGACGGTCCCCGCTGAGGGCGAGGAGCCCGACTGGGAGAACTGCGCCTTCTTCCCCGGCGACATCAGCTGACCGGCATCCACCTCGAAGCGACAGGCACCTGACGTGACGAACCAGAACGAGCCGGGGCGGGAGACCTCCCGCCCCGGCCCGCTCCTCCGGGTCCGCGACGCGGTCAAGGACTACCCGGGGACGCGGGCACTCGACCATCTCGACTTCTCGCTCGACGCCGGCGAGGTGCACGCGCTCCTCGGCGAGAACGGCGCGGGCAAGTCCACGCTGATCAAGGCGCTCGCCGGAGCGCTCCAGCTCACCTCCGGCTCCATCGAGGTCGACGGCACCGCGGTCGACGTACGCAATCCGCAACGGGCGCAGGCCCTCGGCATCTCGGTGGTGCACCAGCACGGCAACCTGGTCCCGGAGCTGTCGGTGACGGAGAACGTCCTGATGGTCGAGGGCCTGGACCGCCGGGCCGGCATCCTGGTCGGGTGGCGCGGCGCGCACCAGCGCACCCGCGAGCTGCTCGACCGCGTCGGCCTGCCGCACCTCGACCCCCGCACCGAGGTCGCCGACCTCGGAGCGCACGAGCAGGCGATGGTCGCGGTGGCGAAGGCGCTGGCCAGCAACGCCCGGGTGATCATCCTGGACGAGCCGACGACGTCGTTGCAGCCGGCCGAGGTCGACACGCTCTTCGCCCAGATGCGTCGGCTCGCCGCCGAGGGCATCGGCTTCGTGTTCGTGACCCACCGTCTCAACGAGGTCTTCAAGGTGTGCGACCGCATCACCGTCATGCGTGACGGCGGACTGGTCGGCACCTGGTTGGCCGCGGACCTCGACCACGACTCACTGGTCGACCAGCTGGTGGGCGCCGAGCGGGCGATCGCCCATGAGGCGTTCACCGCGACCGCGCCCCCCGGCGACGTCGTCCTCGACGTCCGCGGACTTCGCGGCGACGTGCTGCGCGGGCTCGACCTGCAGGCTCGGGCGGGCGAGGTCGTCGGCATCGCCAGCCTCCCGGGCGAGGGCGCCGGCGAGGTCGTCGAGTCGCTCTACGGCCTCCGCCGGGCGGAGGGCGAGGTGACCATCGACGGTCGCCGTGCCCGCGTCCGCAACCCGCAGCAGGCCGTGGCTGCCGGCATGGCGCTGGTCCCGCGGGACCGGCTCGGCCAAGGCCTGGTCAGCGAGCTCTCGATCCGGGAGAACGCCACGCTCGCGACCACCCGGTCGTACACCACCGACCCCGTGCTTCGGCTGATGCGCAAGGGCCGCGAGCGCAGCGAGGTCGCCGAGGTGATGGCGCAGCTGAGCCTGAAGAGCGGTGGCCTCGAGAGTGAGGTCCGGACGCTCTCGGGTGGCAACCAGCAGAAGGTCGTCATCGGACGTTGGCTGCTCAGCGACGCGCGCGTGCTCCTGCTCGACTCGCCCACCGCCGCGGTGGACGTCCACACCAAGGCCGAGATCTACGCCCTGGCCCGCAGCCTCGCCGACAACGGCGCCGCGGTCATCTTCACCTCCACCGAGCTCGAGGAGTTCGTCCGGGTCTGCGACCGGGTGCTCGTGCTGCACGACGGCGGGGTGGTCGGCGAGCTCGCCGGCGAGGAGATCACCGTCAACTCCATCATGCGTCTGTCCTTCGGGAGGAAGAGTGTCTAGCTCTGCAGCAGTGGCCGACTCGCCCGAGGCGACCGGTCCCACGGGTCCGCGCGGTCGGACCACCACCAGCGACCGGGTCATCGACCTCGTGAGTCGCTACGGCACCATCGCCAGCCTGGTGGCGTGCGTCGTGATCTTCAGCGCGCTGAAGCCCGACGTGTTCGCCACCAGCCAGAACTTCTTCAACATCCTCAATCAGGTCTCGATCCTCGGCATCATCGCGCTGGGCCTCACCGTGGCCCTGGTGCAGGGCCTGTTCGACCTGAGCCTGGCCGGCATGGCCACCCTGGGCGGGTTCCTCGCCTGCAAGTGGCTGGCCGACGGCACGATCGGCAGTCCGGTGCTCGCCGTGCTCGCCGTGCTCGTGCTGGCCCTGGTGATCGGCGCCTGCAGCGGCGCGGTCGTGGCGTACGGCGGGGTCTCCGCCTTCATCGCGACCCTCGCGGTGGGCTCGATCCTCACCGGCGTGGTGCTGGGCGTCTCCGACTCCCAGACCATCCTGTCCGGCATCCCGGACGGCTTCCTGATCATGGGTCAGGGCGAGATCGGGCCGATCCCGATGCCGGTGGTGTTCCTCGCGATCGTGGCCGTCGTGCTCTACGTCTTCCTCGAGCAGACGCAGGTCGGTCGGCACATGTACGCCATCGGCGGCAACGCCGAGACCGCCCGTCTCTCTGGCATCCCGGTCAAGCGCTACGCGCTGATCGCGCTGGGCATCTCGGCCGCCTGCGCCGCGCTCGGCGGCATGATCGTCGCCGCCAACCTCGGAGTCGGGCGCCCCCAGGGCGTCGGCGACACCTACCTGCTGGACTCGTTCGCGGCCGCCTTCATCGGCGCCTCGACGCTCCGGCCCGGCCGGTTCCACATCCTCGGCACGGTGATCGGCGTGCTGCTGATCGGCGTCATCAACAACGGTCTGTCGATCATGGGCGTCGAGACCTTCTGGCAGTACGCCGTGCGCGGCATCATCCTGCTCCTCGCCGTCTTCGCCGCCAGCTTCCTGGTGATGAGGCGCCGATGAGCGCCGGCGACGGCTCCCGCGTCGTCGTCCTCACCGGCGGCGCCCGGGCCGGCGGCATGGGCCGGGCGATCGCCGAGGCGTTCCTCCGGCTGGGGGACCGGGTGGTGCTCTCCGACGTGGGGACGCCCCTGGCCTCCCACCCCGACTACGAGGTGGCTCCTCCCGATCACCTCGCCACCGCGGCGGCCGAGCTCGGTGAGCTCGGCCCCGTCCTCCCGGTGGCCTGCGACGTCACCGACGAGGCTCAGGTGGTCGCGCTCTTCGACCGCGCGGTCGCGGAGCACGGCCGGGTCGACGTGGTCGTCAACTGCGCGGGCCTGGCGATCGGTCTCTCGCCGGTCACCGAGCTGTCGCTGCGCGACTGGCAGGTCAACCTCGACGTGATGGCGACCGGCGCCTTCCTGGTCGGCCGCGAGGCCGCGCGACGGATGGTGCCGCAGGGGTCGGGCCGGATCATCACCATCGCCTCGCAGGCCGGCAAGACCGGCATGCCGCTGCTCGCGGCGTACTCGGCGGCGAAGTTCGCGGTCATCGGCCTCACCCAGAGCATGGCGGGCGAGCTCGGCGAGCACGGCGTCACGGTCAACGCGATCTGCCCCGGCACCATCGACACCCCGCTGCTGGCCGTCAAGGGCGGCGTCTACGAGACCTTCTCGGGCGCCGCTGGCCGCACGGAGGACGACTACCGACGCCGGTTGGCCCGCCAGATCCCGGCGAGGCGCTTCGGCACCCCTGAGGACATCGCGGCCGCCGCCGTCTATCTCGCCTCCGACGGCGCGGCCTTCGTCACCGGCGAGGCGCTCAACGTCACCGGTGGCCAGGAGATGCACTGATGCGCGGTGTCGTCTTCCACGGTCCCGGTGACGTGCGCACCGAGGACCTCGTGCTGCCGGAGGTCGGGCCCACCGACGTCGTGCTGGCGGTCGAGGCCTGCGGCGTCTGCGGATCGGATCTCTCCTCCTACGCCCACGGGCACTACGTGGCACCCGGTCAGGTGATGGGGCACGAGATGTCCGCGGTCGTCGTCGAGCGCGGGGCCGCACTCACCGGGCTCGAGGCCGGGCAGCGGGTCGCCGTACGTCCGATGCGGTCGTGCGACGACTGCGCCTACTGTCGCGCGGGGGACACCCACCTGTGCGGGTCCACCGCGGGTCGCTCGCTCGGGTACGGCGCGCAGGGCGGCTTCGCCCAGCGCCTGCACCTGCCCGACGTCGAGGTGGGACGCGACGTCGTCCCGGTCCCCGGCGGGGTCGACCCGTTCGACCTGCTCTGGGCCGAGCCGCTCGCCGTCGCGCTGCACGCCGTCGACCTCGCGGGCGGCGACCGGATCACCCGGTTGCTGATCACCGGCGCGGGGGCGGTCGGCCTCTCGGTCGCCGCCGCCGCAGTCGCCCGCGGCGTCGCGGTCGATGTCGTCGAGCCGGTCGCGGACCGGCGCCGGGCCGCCGCCTCCCTGGGGGCCAACGCCTGGGCGCCGGGGGAGCTGCCGGACGAGCCGGTCTTCGACGCCCTGATCGACGCCTCGGGCGCCCCCGTCGCCGTCGAGGCGGCGCTCGACCTGCTCCGCCCGACCGCCCCCGTCGTACTCGTCGGCCTCTCCGACGCCGCCGTGCCCTGGCCGCTCGGCGGCCACCGGCTGACCGGCGCCTTCGGCTACCGCGACGGCGACTTCGCCCGGGCGGTCGAGCTCATCGCCGACGGGCGGGTCTCGCTGGCCGCGCTCGTGACCCACCGCTACGGGCTGGACCAGGCCGCCCGAGCGCTGACCACCCCCCGGCCCGAGGACCACGTCGTCAAGGCCGCCATCGTTCCGGACCCGGGGCCGTGACCGGCCCCTGCCAAGGAGAATCTGACATGAATGCAGCACCACGATCCGAGCCGGTCACCTTCGACCTCACCGGCCGCCGGGTCTGGGTCACCGGCGCGAGCCGGGGGCTGGGCCGCGCGATCGCCCTCGCCTTCGCCGCGGCCGGCGCGGACGTCGCCCTGACCGCCCGCTCGGCCGAGGCGGTCCGCTCCGTCGCCGAGGAGGTCGAGGCGCTGGGGGCGAAGTCGCTCCAGCTGCCCGCCTCCGTCTCAGACGCACAGGCGGTCGCCGACGCGGCCGCCGAGATCGCCACCGCGTGGGGCGGGATCGACGTCCTGGTCAACTGCGCCGGCGTCAGCCCGACCTTCAAGCGCGCCGAGCTGGTGGAGGAGGACGAGTGGCGCCACGTGCTCGACGTGAACGTCACCGGCTCCTTCCTCTGCGCCCAGGAGGCGGGCCGGATGATGCTGGACGCCGAGAACGGCGCGATCGTCAACGTCTCGAGCATCCACGGACAGGTCGGCATGGAGCGGATGGCGGCCTACAGCGCGAGCAAGGGCGCCGTCGACGCGCTCACCCGCACCCTGGCGCTGGAGTGGGCGGCTCGGGGCATCCGGGTCAACACCCTCTCGCCCGGCTACTTCGAGACCGACATGACCGAGGGCCTGCGCGGCCACCGCAAGTGGCGGGGGCTGCTGCTGTCCAAGATCCCACTGGGACGCTTCGGGGTCCCCGAGGAGCTCGTGTCCGCCGCTCTCTTCCTCTCCTCCGACGCCTCCGGCTTCATGACCGGTGCCAACCTGGTCGTGGACGGCGGCTGGACCGCGGCATGAACGACGACGCGGACATCTGGGAGGCGCTCTACACCACCCGCGCGATGCGGCGGATGCGTCCTGACCCGGTGCCGCTCGACGTGCAGGCGCGGATCATGGACGCGGCCGTGCGGGCCCCCAGCGGCGGCGACGCCCAGCCCTGGCGGTTCCTCCTGGTCGACGACCCCGAGGTCAAGGCGCGGCTGGCGGCGCCGTACCGGGAGTCGGTGGCGATGCTGTGGCGTGGTCACTACGCCGACCAGGTGGCGGCCGCCGCGGCCGACCCCGAGAGCGAGACGTCGCGCCGGTTCGTGCGGCTGCAGGCGAGTGTGCAGTACCTCGCCGACCACTTCGAGGACGTGCCGCTGCTGCTGTTCGCCTTCACCCGCAACGACCGGGACGGCGGCTCGATCTTCCCCGCCGTGTGGAGCGCGATGCTGGCCGCTCGCGCCCAGGGGGTCGGCAGCGCGCTGACCAACGTCCTCGACATCTTCCGACCCGACACCACCCGCGCCGTCCTCGGCGTCCCGCCCGACCGGGGCTGGGACCTGAAGGCCACGGTGGCGCTGGGCTACCCGCGCGGGCGCTGGGGCGTCGCGCCCCGACGGCCCGCCCACGAGGTCACCTTTCGCAACGGCTGGGGCGAGCCGGCGGGCTTCACCGCCGACGCGCCGCTGTGGCCGCGATGATGCCGATCGCGGGGCCGCTCTACCCGCCGCCACCGTACGAGTTCCGCGCCGCGCGGCAGACGTGGGTCGTGTACGAGGCAGACCCGGGGCCGATCGCGCCGTTGCTGCCCGAGGGCGTCCGCATCGACGGGGACCCCGCGGTCTGCGCGGCGTGGGCGTGCCACTACCCGTCGTCGTCGTTCGGCCCCTACCTCGAGGCGTACGTCGTGGTGCGGGTCGAGGTGGCGGGGGAGCGGTTCTGGTACCAGCCGGTGATCGTGACCGACGCCGAGGCGCCGATGGCCGCGGGCCGGGAGGTCTGGGGCTACGGCAAGAAGCTCGCCCACCTCACGTGGTCCGGCCGCGAGTCCGGCGGCCCCGGGACCGAGCAGCTCGTGATGACCGTCGAGCGACCCGCCGGCGTCCGGTTGATGACCCTCTCGATGCAGCCCGAGCGGCTCCTCGACGGCCCGACGCTGACCGCCCTCGAGACGGCCGAGCCGCGGCCCACGCTGAGTCACCGCGTGCTGCCCGGACTGGTCGACGAGCTGATCGCCGTGGACGTGCGGCCGCGGTCCCATCGGGGCGCGGACGGCCGCCTCGAGCTGTGGCGCGGGCGCGGCTCGGTCGAGCTGCACGGCACCGCCGCCGACCCCTGGCACGCGTTCGCGCCGACCCGGGTGCTCGACGCGTTCAGCGCATGCACCGACTTCGTGCTTCCCGAGGGGCGCGTGGTCCCTCGCCCGACCAGTCCCCGACCGACCCAGGAGTGATGAGCATGGGATTCCGCCGTACCGCCGACGAGATCGCCGCGATCCAGCAGACCCTGTCCGACGTGGAGTTCGTGGGCGGGGAGTCGCTCAGCGTCGACTTCCTGACGCGTCCCGACATCGTGCGGGCGATCCTGCCGGCCGAGCTCGAGCCCGGCGACCAGCCGCGGATCACCGCTCAGGTGAGCCGGTGGCGCAGCAACTGCGTCGGGGACTTCGACGCCTCCGCGATCTACGTCAGTGCCCGGCACGGCGACGTCGCCGGTGACTACGTCCTCACCATGTTCATGGACTCCGACGTCCCGATGCTGTTCGGCCGCGACCTCTACGGCGAGCCGAAGAAGATCGGCGCCTCGAAGATCTACCGCAACGACGGCCACATGAGCGGCCACCTCACCCGCGGCGGAACCCGGCTGATCGAGATCGAGGCCGACCTCGACGAGGACTCCGGTCCCACCACGCTGCTCGGGCGCAACTTCAACGTGAAGTACGAGCTCGCGCCCGACGGCAGCGCGCTGGTCGGCAGCCCCACGCTGACGATGGCGGAGTTCGACCAGACGATCACCGTGCGCCGCAAGGCTCGGGCCGAGCTCCGCCTGGCCAGCACCGTGCACGACCCGCTCGGTGACCTCGAGATCGTCGAGGTGCTCGGCGGCGTCTACGTCGAGACCGGCATGAAGGCCAACTGCGTGCCCGTGGCCACCCTCGACGCCGACGCGTTCCTGCCCCTCGCGCTCGGCCGCTCCGACTTCTGGCCGGCCCTGGCCACCGCGCGGCTGCCCTGACCGTGGGTGCCCGCGCCCGTCGTACCTCCTGACCGAGAACCCGAGAGAAGAAGAGAGACACATGGACTTCGCGCTGTCCGCGCAGGCCGAGGACTACAGCTCCCGGATGTGGGACTTCATGCGGGAGGAGGTGTTCCCTGCCGAGGCCGAGTGGGCGTCGTACCTCTCCGAGCACGGCGAGCACACCCACCCGCCCGTGATGGAGCGACTCAAGGAGTCGGCGCGCGAGCGCGGGCTCTGGAACCTCTTCCTGCCGAAGCTCTCGGGTCTGTCCAACGTTGAGTACGCCGCGATCGCCGAGATCTCGGGCTGGTCGCCGGTGATCGCTCCGGAGGCGATCAACTGCCAGGCGCCCGACACCGGCAACATGGAGACCCTCGAGCTGTTCGCGACCCCCGAGCAGCGGACGCAGTGGCTCGAGCCGCTGCTGCGCGGGGAGATCCGCTCGGCGTTCGCGATGACCGAGCCGGACGTCGCGTCCTCGGATGCGACCAACATCGAGACCCGGATCGTGCGCGACGGTGACGACTACGTCATCAACGGCCGCAAGTGGTGGATCACCGGGGTGGCCGACGAGCGCTGCCGGGTCCTGATCGTGATGGGCAAGACCGACCCCGACGCAGCCCCGCACCGCCAGCAGTCGATGGTCCTGGTGCCGATCGACACCCCCGGCCTCGAGGTGGTCCGGCACCTGCCGATCTTCGGCTACCAGGACCAGCACGGGCACTCCGAGCTGGTCTTCCGCGACGTCCGGGTGCCGGTCGCGAACCTGCTCGCCGAGGAGGGCGACGGGTTCACCATCGCGCAGGCCCGCCTCGGCCCCGGCCGCATCCACCACGCGATGCGAGCCATCGGCATGGCCGAGCGGGCGCTCGCGCTCCTCGTCGACCGGGCGAAGTCGCGGGTGGCCTTCGGCCAGCACCTCTCCGAGCAGGGCGTCGTACGTGACCTGATCGCCCAGTCCCGCATGGAGATCGACCAGGCCCGGCTCTACGTCTACAAGACCGCCTGGCTGATCGACCAGTACGGCGCCAAGGGAGCGCGGACCGAGATCGCCGGCATCAAGGTGGCGGCGCCCGCGATGGCGCTGCGGGTCATCGACCGGGCCATCGAGGTCTTCGGAGCGATGGGCGTCAGCGACGACGTGCCGCTGGCGTACTTCTACGCGTGGGCACGGGTCCTGCGGATCGTCGACGGGCCGGACGCGGTGCACCGCCGATCCATCGCCCGCGAGGAGCTGCGCCGCGTGCCGCCGTACGTCGGCTGACGGCGTGGCCGACGACGCGCGCCGGGTCTCGCTCCTCCTCGGGACGCTCTTCGGCATCACCGGTCTGGGGTCCGCCGCGACGGCGGTGGCCCTGCCGCTGATGCGCGAGGACCTCGGCGTCGACGTCGGGAACGCGACCTGGACACTGAGCCTCTACGCGCTGATGCTGGCAGTGGCGACCCCTGTCTACGGGCGGGTCTCCGACCTGGTGGGGGTGCGGCTGCCGCTGCTGGTCGGCGTCGCCCTGATGTCGGTCGGGGCGCTCATGGCCGCCGCGGCACCGTCGTACGCCGTGCTGCTGGTGGCGCGGATCGTGCAGGGCGCCGGCGCCGCTGCGATCCCGACGCTCGGGGTCGTCGTCGTCAGCCACCGCTACGACGGAGCGCTCCGCGGGCTCGCTCTCGGCCGGCTCGCCGGGGTGACCGCAGCCCTGAGCAGCATCGGGCCCCTGGCCGGCGGACTGGTCGAGCAGGTCGCCGGCTGGCGCGGGGTGCTCGCGCTGCCGGTGGTGGGCGTGCTCGTGGTCCCGCTGGTGTGGGGCGCACTGACGGGACAGGGCACCGGGGCCAGCCTCGACGTCCTGGGCGCCACCCTGGTGGGCGGCACGGCCGCCGGTCTGGTGCTCCTCGTCCAGTCGCCCGCCACCGGGCGCCTGGTCGGCCTCGGCGGGCTGCTGCTCCTGGTCCTCGGCACTCCGGCCGTCGCGCGACACGTACGCCGCCGCCCGCACGGGTTCCTGCCTCGCTCGGTCATCACCGATCCGACCGTGGTCCGCAGCGCGGTCGCCGCCGCAGCCGTGCCGTCGGCCTGGTTCGGCCTCCTGATCGCCGTCCCGGCCGTCCTGGTCGACGACGGCTGGGCGGCCTGGCAGGTCGGCCTGCTGCTGGTCCCGCCTGCGGTGCTCTCCCTGGTCGTCCCCTCCTACGCGGGCCGGCTGCTCGACCGGATCGGCCCGATCCGCGCGCTCGTGCTCTCCGGCCTGCTGGCCACCGCCGCGCTCGGGTTGGCGGTGCCGGCCGCAGCCGGGTCGGTCCCCGGCCTGATGCTGGTCGCGGCCGCGCTCGTGACCACGGCGTACGGCGTCGGCCAGCCCGCGCTCAGCGCGTCGGTGTCCGCCGCGGTCGACGCCGACGTCCGCGGCGCCGCGCTGGGCGTCTCCACCTTGATCTTCATGGTCGGCGCCTCCGTGGGGTCGGCCGCCGTCGGCGGTCTCGGCGAGGTCGTCGGCATCCCGGGGGCACTGGCCGTGCTCGCATTCCTGCCGGTCCTCGGCGTCCTCGTCCTCCTGCCCGAGCTGCGCCGCAGCCGGGTCCCCGACCCGAACGGAGTCTCCACGTGAACGACCTGCACCCGGCGGCCACCCCCGGTCCGTCCAGCGGACCCGAAGCTGCGCTGACCCCTGCGCTCACTCCTGCGCTCACTCCTGCGCTCACTCCGGAGGAGCTCGCCGCGGTCGCGGGAGTGATGGCCGAGGCCGGCACCCCCGCCGCGGGGCCGCTGACCGCGACCCTGATCGCGGGAGGCCGTTCGAACCTGACCTTCCGGCTCGACGACGGGGTCTCGCGCTGGGTCCTCCGCACGCCCCCGCGGGCGGGCCGGACGCCGTCGGCCCATGACGTCGCGCGGGAGTACCGCGTCACCCGGGCGCTCGGCGCGGCCGGGGTGCCGGTGGCCCGAGCAGTGGCGCTCTGCGAGGACGAGAGCCTGTTGGGAGGGCCGTTCGCCGTCGCGGACTTCGTCGAGGGCAGCTCGGTCCAGACCCGGGCCGACCTGGACCGTCTCGACGACTGCACCGTCGAGAACTGCCTGGAGCGCCTGGTCGAGACGTTGGCCGCCCTGCACGGGGTCGACCACGTGGCCGCCGGGCTGGAGCGGTTCGGGCGTCCGGACGGCTACTCCGAGCGTCAGGTCCGACGCTGGACGTCGCAGTGGGAGATCGTGGGCGACGCCGCTCTGGAGACGCTCGCCACCGACGTCTCGCAGCGGCTGTCGGCAGCGCTTCCGCCGCAGCTGGCCGTGGGGATCGTGCACGGCGACTTCCGCATCGACAACACCATCCTGCGCCTCGACCACCCGGTCGAGGTGGCCGCCGTCGTCGACTGGGAGCTGTCCACGGTCGGGGACCCGGTGGCGGACCTCGGTCTGATGGCGGCCTACCGGCACCCGGCCTTCGACCTGGTCCTCGGGGAGCCCGGGGCCTGGACGAGCGACCGGCTCCCCGGACCCGAGGAGCTCGCCGCCCGCTACGAGGCGGTCGGCGGGAGCGAGCCGGCTCACTGGGACTTCCACCTGGCACTCGGCTACTTCAAGATCGCCGTGATCGCAGCCGGCATCGATCACCGCTGGCGCGCCGGTGCCGGCCACGGACCCGGTTTCGAGACCTCGGGGCAGGCGGTCGGCCCGCTCCTCGAGGCAGCCCTGGCGACGGTACGGCGGGGGTGAGCCGGGCCAGGAGGCATCCACAACCCGGCCAGCGGACCGGGTTCTCCACAGATCCCCGGCGCCCGGTGCCGGACGGGGGCGGACCTTCCTAGGTTCGTGCCATGCGCACCCGCCGCCCGAGCCCCGAGCACCAGGAGGCCGTCTCCCGACGGCTGGCGCAGCTGAGCGCGGAGCTGGCGGCGGCGCGGCCGGAGGAGCGGCCGTCGGGCGGGGCGGTCGACGGCGGGGACGGCGACGACTGGTGGAGCGAGCACACCCGGGTCGCGGTGCCCCGCACGACGGGCGCGTCTGCTGTCACGCCCGCTCTCGATGACGCCGCGGCCCCCGCGGTGGCGGCGGAGGTCGCACCGGAGGCGGCGCCTGACGTGCCGCGTCCCGGGCGGCACGCGGCGCGCCGGAGGCTAGGCCCGGGGCGTGCGGTGGCCGGCCTGCTGCCCGAGCCGCTGCGCGGGCCCGTGGGCCTGGGACCGGCGCACGTGGCCGTGGTGGCGGCGCTGGTGGCGCTCGGGCTGGCCGCGACCTGCTGGTGGGTCGTGCGGCCAGCTCGACCGGGCCTTCCCCGGCCTCCGCCTCAGCGGTGCCCTATCGACGGCCCGGAGCGCGTGAGTGCCCCGCTCGCCGAGCTGCCGATCGTGATGATCCCCGACCGGCGTGAGGTGCGGATCGCCGAGCTGGAGGCCCGGGTCCTCGAGCTCGAGGCAGCCCACGGCGTGGAGGTCAAGCGGCTGGCCTGAGGCCGGACCTTCCCGCCACCGGCGGTGGGTGACCGGGTGGTCCACCCCGGTCGCCCACCGCGTCCCTGAACGTCATCGACCCCGCCGGATCGGCGGGGCGGAAGGAACCCACCATGTCCTCCCTGTTGAGCCTCGTCAGTGCCGTTCCCAGCGGCCGTCCGCGGCCGGTGCTGCTCGACCACCGCGACTACGCCACGGCCGTCATCCGCCAGGGTGCTCCCGTGCCGTGGACGGACCTGGCGGCGCTGACCGGCCACATCCAGCAGGTGCACGCTCTGCTCGATCCCGACACCACGTGGATCGACGGCGGTGCGCTGTACGCCGCACACCTCGCCACCCATCCGGAGATCGTCGAGCAGATGGGTAGCCGGTCCCGGACCGGCTACCCGCTGCGAGTCCTGCTCGCCGACGACGCCGGCGTGGAGCGGGTGGTGCGCACCGCCCGCACCCTCGCCGAGGCGTGCCGCCGGCCGCTGGTCGTGTCGGTGCCCTCGCCCGCCGTGTGGCTGGGACGCGCGCACGCGCTGACGGGCCACAGCCTCCCGGGTATCGACGAGATCGCCGCCGACACGGCGTCGATGTACCTCGCCGAGTGGCTGGGGAAGCTCGGTGCCCTTCCCGTTGCGCTGATCGTGCTCGACGCCCGCACATCCCCGGGAGATCCCGTCGTGGAGGTTCCGGAGCGGCTGGGGGCGCTCTCGGCCGTCACCAACGTGGCAGCGCACTTCGAGTGGAGCGTCGCTGTCCGCCGCGACAGCGGGGTGGAGGTTGAGGGAGTCGCCGTCGGTGTGGTGCCGGACGGCTTCTGGGCGGGGGCTGCGGACCTGCCGGACGGCGATGCGCTCCTGGCCACCATCCCGGCGTCGGCGACGCCTGAGCGGGTCCTCGACCAGCTCGCGGCCCTCGGCTGAGGGGACAGCGGTGGACAAGACAGTGCTGAGTGCCGCTGAGGCCGTACGCCGTGTGCGCGACGGGATGACAGTGGCCACCGGCGGATTCGGAGTCTGCGGCGTCCCGTCGGTCCTGCTCGCCGCGCTGGCCGACCAAGGCCGCAGGGACCTCGAGCTGGTCTCCAACAACTGTGGCATCGCGGGGGTCGGCAACTCGCGGCTGCTGGAGAACGGTCAGATCCGTCGTCTCGTGGCTTCCTACGTCGGAGAGAACAAGGAGCTGGAGCGCCAGTACCTCACCGGGGAGATCGAGATCGAGCTCACGCCTCAGGGGACGCTCGCCGAGCGGCTGCGGGCCGGCGGATCAGGCGTCGCAGCCTTCTACACCCGGACCGGCGTCGGCACCCAGGTGGCCGAGGGCGGCCTGCCTCTGCGACACGCACCGGATGGCACCGTTGCCGTGGTCAGCCGTCCCAAGCCGGACGCAGTCTTCGACTGGGACGGCGAGGAACAGGTCTTCGTCATGGAGGAGGCCCTGCGCCCAGATGTCGCGTTGATGCGGGCCCACAGGGGCGACCGACACGGAAACCTGGTGTTCCGCATGGCTGCGCGCAACTTCAACCCCCTGTGCGCGATGGCGGCCCGGTTCACGATCGCCGAGGTGGAGGAGCTCGTCGAGCCCGGCGAGATCCCGCCCGACGAGGTGCACCTTCCGGGCATCCACGTGCACCCTCGACCCGTGCGCGGACATGTCATTTACAAGACACCGCCACGGTGGCGGGTCGGATATACCGCGAGTCACGCGCGCGGGCCAAGGAGCAGCCTTCCAGTCGGCCACGGGCCAGCCAGCACCCATTACAGATCTACCCGCTCGTCCGCGAGCTGGCCGCGGACCGGATCCCTGTCGCGGTGACGTCCCGGGTCCTCAAGATCGCCCGCCAACCCACTACCGCTGGCTCGCGAACTCGGTCACCGACGCCGAACTGACCGCGGCCTACCGGGCCAACGCCCTGTCCGACGCCCACCGCGACGACCCCGAGTTCGGCTACCGATTCCTCCTCGACGAAGCGCGCGATGTCGGCGAACCAATGGTCGAAGAGCGATGTCTTGTCTGCGTCGTGACTCTCGTTCACCGCAGCACGCCTTCCGCCTCGTTCAGAGCAATGAGGTGCTGGGACACCTCGGGCACCTAGGGCGAGCACTGCGATCATGCCTCGGGCGGGTGTGTGCGCCCCTGAGGTGATCGGGATGCTCGGTGACGTCGAAGGCGGCCGCTGAGCAGGGGCCAAGCCCCATAGAAGGCGTCGGGGTCCGCGTGACCGCCAAGACCAAAGTACCGCCGCCCGGCTCATGGAGTGCGGCGGACAGAGCCCGTCGACNACTTCGCCGATGTCGAGCACGGGCGACAACCGGCCGCTATCCCGTGCGGGANGGCGGCAGGTCCCCGCGTCAGCTACGGGTAGTAACTGGCGGGATGCTCGCTCTGGTCGTAGCCCACCGAGCGCTATCGGTCAATCCGATCTGAGATGTCTCCACGTCATCTCGGCAACCCGATG
>NZ_JAER01000049.1 GCF_000519005.1 Nocardioides sp. J54
GCTCTTCCCGCCCGTCGGCCGCGGCTGAGGGGCGCTGGGTGGGGCTGGAACAGTCGTGAGGGGGCTGGCAGGTCGGCGGACCACGTGTTGCAGCGAGGCCGGCCGACCGCCGTACGAGCGACCCGCAGGCCGCGTCCACAACCAAACAGGTTCCGCCGGCGTCACACGGGGCAGGAAGGCCTCGGAAGGGGACCTGCATGAACCGCACCACCGTCGTCGCGATCGCCGCCGCTGCCGTCATCGGTACCACCGGCGGGGTCACGCTCGCCGTCGCGGGCGTCGGTTCCGGCGACCGCGACCCGGGTGCCTCGGACCGCACCACGCCGGGCGGGAGCAGCACCGACACCACCGCCACGGACACCACCGCCACCGATCCCGCCACCGACGCGAGCAGCAGCAGCGACGGTGGCGCGCCGCAGCCGCTCTACTACGCCGACGGCGCGATCCACGACGGCGGGACCAGTGTCGCGGTGCCGACCGAGGTGGCGGCCAACGACGTCTACGAGCTCTACGCCGTCAGCGGCGGCTGGCTGGTGGTGAACGGCGAGGACGACTCCAGCAGCGACATCGTC
This sequence comes from Nocardioides sp. J54, assembly GCF_000519005.1. Classification (GTDB taxonomy): domain Bacteria; phylum Actinomycetota; class Actinomycetes; order Propionibacteriales; family Nocardioidaceae; genus Nocardioides. The sequence continues at coordinate 573 of NZ_JAER01000049.1, forward strand.
TACACGGGCACCTACGTCCAGCAGGACGGGGCTGCCTGGCGGATCGGGGAGTGGCGCGGAGCCGCCGACATCACCGCCGACCGGCGACGGGTCGTCTACTCGGACCGGTTCAAGTGGCACGTCGCGACCTTCGCCGACCGGACGACGGAGGCGCTCGACGTCCTGGACGGCGTCGGCAAGGAGCTGCCGTTCATGGAGGTCGACACGCTGCGCGAGGGCGTCGCGATCGGGCCGGAGGGGATCATCAGCGCCTACGACGCCGGCGGCACCTCGCGGCTGGCCCAGACCGAGAAGGACCACTGGACCCACGAGGAGTGGGGACCACGGGGCGTCGACGTGCCGCTCACCTCGCCGGACGCGACCCGGGCCGTCGCGTCGTACCCGCACCCCGACCTGGCGCCCGACAGCCCGTTCGGGTCGTGCCTCACCGGCGGCGCGACCGACGACACCGGCTCGTGGTGGGAGGAGTGCGAGGTGGGCCCGGCGTCGCCGGAGCCGTGGTCGCCGTCGGGTGCGGGCCTGCTGGCCATGGGCACGGCGAGCGACGGCTGGGGCCCGTCCTGGCTGCGCGTCGTTGACCCGCTGACCGGCGAGGAGCTGAGCGAGGTCGACCCCGGCAACCTGCTCGTCCGCGGGCAGTGGGGCGACGAGACCACGGTCTTCGCGCTCGTCCTCGACGACCGCGACTTCAGCGGGCGGATCAAGGCCTGCGACACCGGGACCGGGAAGTGCACCGAGGTCAAGCGGGTGTCGGACTCGGCCGTCCTCGGGTCGCGCTGAGTGCGCGCGGACCTCGCGGCCGCCTCACCCCTCGACCCGCAGCAGCGGCCGGACCGCCTTGCGGGCGTGGTGGATGCGCGCCTTGACCGTCCCGAGTGGGGTGTCCAGCAGCCGCGCGATCTCGTTGTAGTCGAGCTCCTGGACGTCGCGCAGCACCAGCGGCTCGACGAGGTCGGGGTGGCTCTCGGCCAGCACCTCGAGCGCGTCCAGCAGGTCGAGCCGGCTGCCGGCGATGACGCTGGTGGTGCGCGGGTCGGCGTGGACCGGCAGCTCGTCGACGGCGTGCTCGGCCGCCCGCCGCTTGAGGGAGCGGTACGTCGACCGGGCGCTGTTGGAGGCGACCGCGTGCAGCCACGTGGTGAACCGGCTGCGGCCGGCGAAGGAGCCGATCTTCGTGGCGACCAGGAGCAGGGCGTCCTGGGTGGCCTCCTCGACGTCCTGCGCGTGGAGCAGCATCCGCCCGCAGATGCGGCGGACCCGCGGCTGGACCGCGGCGAGCAGGTCCTCGAGGGCGTCCCGGTCACCGCCGGCAGCGCGGAGCGCGAGGGCGTCGAGCTCGTCCGGACCGAGCTGCTCGAGGTGCTCCATGGACCGATCTCCCGGGGTGCTGGTGCTGGTACGCCGTCGACGTCTGCATTCCCCCGGTCGGGCAGACTACGCACCGTGTCCCTGCCGGAGCGACTCGGGAGGCTCCGACGTGTCGACCGGATCGGAGCCGGTGGTTTCGCGACCGTCTGGCTCTACCACGACGACGAGCTGGACTCGCCCGTCGCGGTCAAGGCGCTCGCCGACAACTGGGCGCAGCGCCAGGACGTGTGCGACCGCTTCCTCGAGGAGGCGCGCATCCTGCGCCGCGCGGACTCCGACCACGTTGTGCGTGTCTACGACATCGGCGAGGTCGACGGGACGCCCTACTTCGTCATGTCGTACGCCGACCGCGGCACCGTCGCCGACCTCGTCGACCCCGGTGCGCCGCTGCCGGTCGGCCGGGTCGTCGACCTGCTCGCCCAGGCGGGTGACGGCGTCGGCGTGCTGCACCGCCACGGCGTGATCCACCGTGACATCAAGCCGCAGAACCTGCTGCTGCGGTCCACGCCCGACGGCGGCGAGCGGGTGCTGGTGGCCGACCTCGGCGTGGCCAAGGCGATGCTGCACGCGAGCGGGCTGACCCAGGTGGTCGGGACGCCGTCGTACATGGCGCCCGAGCAGGCCACCGGGATCGGCCTCGACCTGCGCGCCGACGTGCACGCGCTCGGCGCGGTCGCCTACCAGCTGCTGACCGGCCGGCTCGTCCGCGACGGCGGGCTCGGCGCGCTCGTGCAGCCGGCGCCGCCGCCGGCCCCCTCGAGCGTCGCCGAGGTGCCGGCCGCCTTCGACTCCGTGCTGCTCCGCGCGCTCGCCGTGGACCCCGACGACCGGTGGCCGGACGTGCCGTCGTTCGTCAGTGCGCTGCGCTGGTCCGAGCGCACGTCGGTGCAGGAGGAGGCGCGGACCGGCACCGCCGAGCGCCCGCCGCTGCCGCAGGACGTCGCGACCGTGCTCTCCGCGTCCGCCTCGCCCGCCCCGGCCGCACCCGCCCCGGGCCGCGCGACGGTCCACGCCGGGGGCGCGGGAGGTGCGGACGGCGAGCCGGACCCTGCCGCCCCGGAAGCCGGGGGCGACCCCCGCCGGCGGGTGCTGCCGCTGGTGCTGGCGTCCGTGCTGGTCCTGGCGGTGACCTTCGGCGTGGCCTTCACGGTGACGCGGCTGGTCGGGGGTGACGACCCCGGCCCCGGGTCGGGCCGGTCCGCGGACCCCACGCTGGCCGAGGACCCCTCCCTCGGGCCGCCGGACGGCGACATCGACTTCCCGAGGCTCCAGGTGCCCAACGGCCAGGCGTACGACACCCGCGTGGTGCGCGCCGACGGCCAGGCCTGGCGCTACCCGGTGCCGGTCGGCTGGGTGGCCTACCGCGTGGCCGGTGACGGCGGCGACGCGGGCGCACTCCCCGAGGCCGAGGTCGACGGTGCAGCCGAGGTGCGCTGGCGCCCGGTCGGCGAGCCGCTCGTCGGCGGCTACAGCCTGCGGGTCGAGGTCGTCGAGCCGACGAGCACCGTCCCTGCCCGCGTCGCCTCGAAGACCGAGGAGCTCGAGGGGTCGCCGGACCTGCGCGGGGTCGACGTCTACGAGACGACCGACGACACCGTCTACTTCACCTACCGCGACGGCAACAACCGCCAGCGGTGGAACTTCTTCCGGTGGCTGCCGGACGACGACGGGCGGACCTCGCTGGAGATCTCGGTCGCGGGCCGACGGGCCGACCGGGAGGGACTGACGGCGTTGCTGGATGCCGTGTCGGAGGGCGCGGTCGCGCGCTAGCTCCCGCGGGTCCCGGTGACCACGGTCGCGTCGCGGTCCTCGTCCCGGTCGACGCGGGCGTGCAGGCCCTGCCCGGCCAGGACCTCGAGCGCTGCGTCGACCTGGGTCGCGGCGACCTCGGAGTGCACGCTGCCGCCGGGGCGCAGCCACTCGGGGGCGAGGGCGGCGACGCGGCGCAGCACGTCGAGGCCGTCGGGTCCACCGTCGACGGTGCCGCGCGGCTCGTGGTCGCGCGACTCCGGGGGCATCGCGGCGACGGCGCCGGTCGGCACGTAGGGGACGTTGGCCAGCAGCGCGTCGACCTGGCCGCGCAGGTCCATCGGCAGCGGCGTGGCCAGGTCGCCGAGGTGGACGGTCCCCCCGACGGCAGCGAGGTTGCGGGCCGCACAGGCCACCGCCGCCGGGTCGACGTCGGTCGCGTGCAGGGTGGTCCCGGGACGCCGGTGCGCGAGGGCCAGGCCGAGCGCCCCGCTGCCGCAGCACAGGTCGACCACCGTGGCCGGTCGGTCGGGGCCCAGGGCGTCGAGGGACCGCTGCGCCACGTCGACCAGGAACGCGGTGCGCTGGCGGGGCACGAAGACGCCGGGGTCGACCGCGACCCGCAGGCCGGCGAACGCGACCCACCCGAGCACCAGCTCGAGCGGCTCGCCACCGACGCGTCGTCGTACCAGCTGCTCGAGGGCGCCGGGGTCGGGCGCCGCCTCCGTCAGCAGGCGCGCCTCCTCCTCGGCGAAGACGCAGCCGGCGGCGCGCAGGCGGGTGACGAGGTCGGACATCCCGGCCAGCGTAGGTGGACCGGGGTCAGGCCTCCGGCATCAGGATCCAGCCGGCGACGTAGAGCACGATGCCGGTGCCGAAGCCGAAGACGACCGCGGCCACCAGGAGCAGGCGCACGACGGTGGCGTCGATGCCGAAGTGGTCGGCGATGCCGCCGCACACGCCGGCGACCATCCGGTCGTGGCGTCGACGGGTCAGGCGGCGGCCGCGGGTGGAGGAGTAGTTCTCGTAGTTGCTCATGCCTCAACGGTGCCCGCTGCGCGGCGGCCACACATCGGGGAACGACCCCGGTCCGACCCCGATCCCGACCCTGAGCCGGTCCCTGACCAGCGGCCGGGTGTTGCCGTCGCAGGGGTGCGCGTGCCTGCGATGATGCTGGCATGCGACCCCAGGTCGTCGCCCACCGCGGCGCCAGTCACGACATCGCCGAGCACACGCTCACCGCGTACCTCGAGGCGATCGGCACCGGCGCCGGCGGGCTGGAGTGCGACGTCCGGCTCACCGCCGACGGGCACCTGGTCTGCGTGCACGACCGCGACCTGCGTCGTACCGCCGCGACGAAGGGGATCGTCTCCACGATGGACCTCGCCGAGCTCAACGAGCTCGACTTCGCGTCGTGGAAGAACCCCTGGTCGGACCTCGACGACGAGGCGCCGGAGGTCGACGAGCGCGGCGTGCTCACCCTGCGCAAGCTGCTGGAGACCGTCGCCGACCACGACCGGCGCATCGAGCTGGCGATCGAGACCAAGCACCCGACGCGGTACGGCGGGCTGGTCGAGAAGCGGCTCGTCGAGATGCTGCGCGACTTCGGGTGGGACCGCGCCGGGGCGCCGGTGCGGATCATGAGCTTCTCGTTCACCGCGCTCCAGCGGGTGGAGCGACTGGCGCCGGAGGTCCAGCTGGTGCAGCTCTTCGACAAGCCCAACACCTGGCCGATGCTGCGCCGGGTCATCGGCGACGACTGGGTGCTCGGCCCCGGCATCGCCATGCTGCGCGACCACCCGCGGCTGCGGGCCAGCCTGCTGCGCAGCGGACGCGACATCCACGTGTGGACGGTGAACACCGAGGCCGACCTCCAGCTGTGCCTCGACCTCGGCGTGAAGGCCGTCATCAGCGACCGTCCGCGCTACGTCCTCGACCTGCTCGACTCCCGCTTCGGGGTCGCCGAATAGTCTTCGCGCATGGCGAAGAAGAACCGCTCGAAGACGTCGGCGACCACGACCCCCGGCGAGGTCGGCCCGCGCCAGCCCTGCCCCTGCGGCTCCGGCAAGCGGTACAAGGCCTGCCACGGCGCGCCTGGCGGCGGTGACGTCTTCGTCAAGCGCCCCTTCGAGGGCCTGGCCTCCGAGTGCGACATCGTCGCCATGCGCGAGCTCGTGCCGGCCGCGACCGCCACCCTGCCGCTGGCCGGGGAGCACGCCGACCGGACCGTCAAGCTCTGCACCCTGCTGCCGATGGCTGCGCCCGCCCTGGTCCGCGACAGCGGCGAGGTGTGGCTCGGCCTGCAGGTCCAGCACGCCTTCGGTGACCCGTCGCGCGACCTCGGCGCCGTGCTGCGCGACGCGCTCGCCGCCGAGCCCGGCGCCGGCATGGTCGGCCTCACCTCCGCCCCGCCGGCCGACGCACCGCGCCTGCAGGACCTCGTCGCCGACGGCCCGCTGACCGTCGAGGTGCACGAGGGCTTCGACTTCTGGGTCGCCGACATGGACGCCAGCTCCGAGCTCGCCCAGGCGCTCGAGCAGGCCGAGGGCGCCGCCGCCCCGACCGCCCGGCTGACCGAGGTCACCGCGGCCTACTGGACCCGGATGGGCGCCAAGGAGCACCTGCGCTGGGTGATGCCCGAGCCCGAGGACGTCCTCCTCGACGCCCTCGCCCGGCTCCACGTCTCCGGCGACGACGTGATCGTCCCCGACGCCCGCTTCGTCGGCATGTTCCGCGCCCACGGCCTGCTCGCCCCCGTCTGGGACCTCCCCGTCGGCACCGGCCCCGAGCCGCTGGAGGAGGCCGCCTCCTCGTTCAAGGCGAAGCTCGACGAGGCCCTCGCCGCCACCTCGGACCTGACCACCGAGGAGCGCTCGGCCCGCAACGGGCTGGCCAACCGGCAGGTCACGATCCGCTGAGGCGGGTGGGGAATCACCTCTTCAGCGGCGTTTCCCTCACTTCCTGACCGTTGCAACGGTCAGGAAGTGTCAGTTTCGCCGCTGGAGCGGTGATTCCTGCAGCGACCACACCTTGAGCCGCGAGTACCCCTTCACCGACACCCGCCGCAGCCGCTTGAAGCGGTACGACGACCCGCCGTCCGCAGCCCCGGCAGCTCCGGTGGGGTGGTCGTCGTCGGCCAGGCCCGAGCGGCCGGAGAGCACCTCGTAGGCGCCCAGGTCGACCAGCACCGAGCTCGGCCGGGCCACCGAGGTGAGCCGGGCGGCGATGTTGACCACCGGCCCGAACACGTCGCCCAGACGGGTCACCACCTCGCCGTACGCGACGCCGGCGCGGACCGCGGGGAAGGGGTCGTCGGGGTCGGCCCCACGGGCGGTGAGCTCGAGGGCGATGTCGGCCATCACGTGCGGTGAGTCGGCGACGAGGAGGAGCTCGTCGCCGATGTTCTTGATGATCCGCCCGCCGCGGTCGACGGCGATCTCCAGCACGGCCGTCTCGAACGCCTCGAGCCAGGCGACCAGCTCGCGGTCGGAGAGGGTGCGGGAGCGGGAGGTGTAGCCGACGATGTCGACGAAGCAGACCGCGAGCGGGGCGGCCGAGCCGGACGACGCCTCGGCGAGCAGCCGGCCGCCGGCGCTGAGCAGGTGGCGGCGCCACGCGTAGGACTGCAGCTGCTCGACCAGCGGCAGCACCTCGTCGGAGATCGCGAGCAGGCCCTCGGTCGGGTCGGCGCCCTGCTCGCGGGCCACGTCGGCGAGAAGCGCCACCTGCCAGTCCGCGAGCCGGGCGAAGCTGCGGCCCCACGTGCGGACCAGGCCCTCCTGCCGCTCCTCGCTGAGCACGCCGAGGCGCACCAGCGCGCTGGCGAGCTCGAGGGCGCGGACGTCTGCGTCGGTGAAGGCGACGGTGTCGTCGGGCACGTGGGCGAAGCCGAGCAGGTGCCACAGCGCGTTCGCCGTCTCCAGCGGCACGCCGGCGCGGGCGGCGACCTGCACCTGCGTCAGGTGCGGCGCCTCGCCGAGCAGGTGCTCCTCGAGCGCGCCGACGACCCCGCCGTCAGCGGCGGGGTCGTCGGTCGGGGTCACCGGCGCGGGTCGCGGGTCAGGCGCCGGAGACGCGCGACTGGGCGACGTCGACGAGGGCCTGGTGGAAGGCCGGCCACTCGGCGTCGAGCTCGCGCAGCGTCTCGTCGGTCAGGTGGATGGTGTCGAGCGGGGTCAGCGCGACGATGGTCGCGTTGCGCAGCTTCTGGCCGACGATCGCCGCCTCGCCGACGATGTCACCGGCGCCGAGTTGGGCGATCTCGACGCCGTCACGGCGGACCGAGACGGTGCCGGAGAGCAGGATGTACGCCTTGTCGGCGGGGGTGTCCTCCCAGATCGGCGACCAGCCCTCGGGGAGCTTCACCCGCCGTCCGGTCGCGCTGATCCGCGCGATCTCCTCGGGAGTGAAGTGCTCGAAGAACGTTGCCATGCTGACCCTTTCGCTGTGCCCGGCGACGTGCCGCCGCCCGGGCTCCCCATGTCCAGCCGACCTTAGCTGCCTGCGCACACCACGAGGAGTGGCGTCCCGACACCTGTGACAACGCGTCCGGGACGGTCGCGTTACCCCACCGGCAGCGGGTCGCGCGACACCGGGCAGCTCATGCACCGCGGGCCACCGCGGCCCGAGCCCAGCTCGGAGCCCGCGATCCGGATCACCTCGATGCCCTCCTCCTCGAGCCGGGCGTTGGTGCCCTCGTTGCGCTCGTAGGCGACGGCCAGGCGCGGCGCGAGCGCCAGGGTGTTGTTGCCGTCGTCCCACTGCTCGCGCTCCGCGGTCACCGGGTCGAGGCCGGTGTCGATGCGGTGCAGGGTGTCGATCTGCATCGCCTTCGCGGCCGCGACCAGGAAGGGCTCCGGCGCGGCGACCTCCAGCTCGGGGGAGCCGGGCTCGCGCGGCGTGACGGCGTACGCCGTCAGCGTGTCCGCGATGTTCGGGTACATCACGACCTTGTCGACGTCGACCATCGTGCACACGGTGTCGAGGTGCATGGTCGCGCGCTCCTGGGCGATGGGGACGGCCAGGACGGTGCTCGCGAGGCCGCCCGCGAACACCTGTCGGGCGAGCCGCTCGGCGCCGGCCGGCGTCGTGCGCTCCCCGACGCCGACCGCGATCACGCCCGGCGCGAGCAGGAGCACGTCGCCGCCCTCGACGTGCTCGAGGTGGTGGCCGTGGATCCTGCCGGTGCGCGCGAAGCGCGGGTGGAAGTGGTAGATCAGCTCGGTCAGCTGGGTCTCGCGGCGGCGCGCCGGCATCGCCAGCGACGTGATCGCCACCTTGTCGCGCAGCCACACCGAGGAGTCGCGGGTGAACAGCAGGTTGGGCAGCGGTGCGACGAGGAAGGTCTCGTCGGGCAGCAGCGACGTGACCAGGGTGCCGGTCGCCAGGCCCGAGCGGACCTCGTCGTTGCGCACCCCTGCCGTGAGCAGGTAGGTCAGCTCCTCCGGCGAGGCGTCGGCGAACATCGCGCGCAGGTAGGCCCGCACCGGGTCGCCCAGGTCGCGCCCGCTCATCCCGGTCAGCGTGGTGTCCGTGACCGCCGCGCGGGCCGCGGGCTGCTGCAGCGTCTCGGTCAGCAGGTCGGTCAGGTTGAGCACCTCGACGTCGCGGCCGCGCAGGGCCTCCGCGAAAGCATCGTGCTCCTCCTGCGCGCGGGCCACCCACGGGATGCCGTCGAACAGGAGCCGGTCGTTGTTGCGGGGGGTCAGGCGCTGCAGCTCGGGACCGGGACGGTGCAGGATCACTGACCGGAGCCGGCCGACCTCGCTGTCGGCGCCGATGGGCGGGTTCGCCTGGGTCTGGGCCACCATGACGACACCTTAGGCGTCGTGGCCCGACCGCCCGGTCAGCCCTCGCTGGCGCCGCGGAACGGGTCGGCGGGGTAGACGCCGAGCACCTTCACGTCGGTGGTGAAGAACTCCAGCTCCTCCAGCGCCCGCTTCAGGCCCGGGTCGTCGGGGTGGCCGTCGACCTCGGCGAGGAACTGGGTGGCGGTGAACTCGCCGTTGACCATGTAGCTCTCGAGCTTGGTCATGTTGATGCCGTTGGTCGCGAACCCGCCGAGGGCCTTGTAGAGCGCGGCTGGCAGGTTGCGCACGTTGAACACGAAGCTGGTGACCACCGGGCCGTTGCCGGCCGGTGCCGCCACGAAGTCGGGGGAGAGCAGCACGAAGCGGGTCGTGTTGTGGTCCTCGTCCTCGACGTCCTCGCGCAGGATGGTCAGCCCGTAGATCTCCGCGGCCAGCGGCGGCGCGATCGCGGCCTGGGAGAGGTCGCCGGCCTCGGCCACCTCGCGGGCGGCGCCGGCCGTGTCGCCGGAGATGAGCGGGGTCAGCCCGAGCTCGCGGATCACCTTGCGGCACTGGCCGAGCGCGTGCACGTGGCTGTGCACCGTGCGGATGGTGTCGACCGTGGCACCGGGGTTCGCCATCAGGTGGAACTGGATGCGCAGGAAGTGCTCGGCGACGATGTGCAGCCCGGACTGGGGCAGGAAGTGGTGGATGTCGGCCACGCGGCCCGCGATCGAGTTGTCGATCGGGATCAGCGCGAGGTCGCAGTCACCGCTCGCCACGGCGGCGAAGACGTCCTCGAAGGAGGCGCAGGCGACCGCCTCGGCGTCCGGGTAGTGCTGCTTGCACACGATGTGCGAGTTGGCGCCGGGTTCCCCCTGGTACGCGATGCGGGCCATGGCGTCAAGGGTAAGTCCTGCGGCTGCGCGTCCCGACGGCGGCGCGTACGGCGGGATGGCGGGCCCGCGCCGACTACGGTCGGGCCCATGGCCGTCGTCCTCTCCGCGCTCGCCCTCGTCGTCGCCGTGGCCGCCCTCGTCGTGGCCCTCCGCAACGGTCGAGCCGCCCGCACCCGCACCGCCGACGACCTGCCCGCCGACGCTGCCGGCCTGCGCCGCGAGGTCGCCGCCCTCCGGGCCGAGGCCGCCGGCGCCCTGCGCCACCTCGCCGTCGTCCGCTACGACGCCTTCGAGGAGATGGGCGGCCGGCTGTCGTGGTCCCTCGCCCTGCTCGACGACGCCGGCGACGGCGTCGTGCTCACCTCGATCCGCGGCCGCAACGAGGCCCGCACCTACGCCAAGTCCGTCGCCGCCTGGAGCAGCGACCAGGAGCTCTCGCCCGAGGAGAACGAGGCCGTCGCCCACGCCCGCATGGCCCGGAGCTAGCTGGACGCCACGCCGGCCTCCCAGTGGTCGAGGTGCGACGAGCGCCAGCGAGGAGCCTCTGAACCAGCGGGCCTGCAGGGCGGGCTGTGGTGGGCACAGCTCGGTGCACCATGGCCGGTGGTTTCGAGGCTCGGCGCCGGGGCGCCTCGCACCTCAACCACCGGCGGCTGGCGAGGGCGCCCGCGGCCGACCTGAGCCCGGTGATGGAGGTGCGAGGCTGCCCGCGGCCGGACCTGAGCCCGGTGGTTGAGGTGCGACGAGCGCCAGCGAGGAGCCTCGAAACCTCCGGGCCTCCCCTGTCCCCGGTGGGTCAGAGGGTGCGGGGGACGCGGACGAGGACGCGGCCGTGGATGCACTCCATCCGCAGCTCGGTGCCGACGCCGATGGTGTCGCCGTCGAGCTGGCGGGGGACGTCGCCCGAGGCGCGGACCACGACCTTGCGGCCGGTCATCCGGGCGACGGACTCGCCGGCGTTGCGCTCGCGACGGGTCAGCACCCGCAGCACCAGCGGGATCCAGCTCAGGAACCGGCGGGGGTAGAGGAGCACGACGTCGAGCTGGCCGTCGTCGATGGCGGCGTCGGGCAGCAGCATCATCCCGCCCTGCAGGCTGCCGACGTTGCCGATCACGCAGGTGCGGGCGCGGTGCTTCGTGAACGGCATGTCGTCGATGGAGATCTCGAGCTTCATCGCCGGGAACATCAGCGCCTTCAGCGCCGACAGCACGTAGGCCAGCCAGCCGACCTTCTTCTTGATGTCCTCGTTGACGCCCTCCATGATCGCGGCGTCGAAGCCCATCCCGGCCATCACCATGAAGTGGCTCGGCTCGAGGCCGTCCCCCTCGACGGCGACCATGTCGATCGCCCGGTCCTGGCCGGTGAGCGCGACGTCGACGGCGGCCCGGATGAACAGCGGGATCTCGAGGTTGCGGGCGAGCAGGTTGCCGGTCCCGGCGGGTACGACGCCCACCGCGATCCCGGTGCCGGCGAGCTCGGCGCACACCTCGCGCACCGTCCCGTCGCCGCCGCAGACGATGACCAGGTCGGCGCCGTCGACGGCGGCCTGCTCGGCCTGCCCGGTGCCGGAGTCCTCGACGGTGGTGAGGTACCACCGCGGCTCGTTCCAGCCGGCCTCGCTCGCCATCTGCGCCACCATCGCCTGGAACTGCTCGACCGACTCGACCTTGATCGGGTTCAGCACGACGGCGAGGTTGCGCCGCGACGGGAAGGGGTCCGGCAGCGGCTCGGCCTTGGCGGCGTGGCTGCGCGGCAGCGGGTTGTAGAGCGCGACCCCGAGCACCACGAGCGCGACGCCGAGCAGGGTGCCGCCCAGCACGTCGCTGGGGAAGTGCCGCCCGAGCAGGATCCGGTCGGCGGCGACGAGCACGAACGTCAGCACCGCGACCGTGCACACGAGCCGGCGGATGGCCGCGCGCCGCACGAGCATGAGCGCGAGCAGGATGACCAGGCCGCAGAAGGCGGCCGTCGACGTCGTGTGTCCCGACGGGAACGCGTTGGAGTGCAGGAAGTACTCCGGGTCCTGCCACTGCGGGCGGCCCCGGCCGACGAGCACCTTGACGCCGTAGGTCGCGAGCGCGGAGGCCGCCATCACGATCGCGACGAGCACGCCGGCGCGGCGGTGGCCCTTGACGAACATGGCGACCGCGAGCACCGTGCTCGCCACGGTCATCCACAGCGTGCCGAAGGCGACCTCGATCCAGCGCAGCGGGTCGGCGAGCCACGACCGGTCGCCGGCCCACTCCTTCGCGTCGGCGCCGGGGGCGTCCAGGTCGGCCACCACGGACCATTCCGCAGCGACGGCTGCGGCGACCCCGGCGAAGAGCACGAGGAGGATCAGCGAGGCCAGGAGCGGAGTCTTCCGGGGACGGTCGAGCACCCACGGAGGATAGGCCACCGCGCCCCCCGGACCGCAGGTCGCGGCGACGTGGTGTTGCTGACGTGGCGGTGGCTGCCGGCCGGCCGGGCCTCGGGCCGCTGGCTACCGTGGGGGCGTGACCGACTCGTCGTACACGCCCACGCACCGCCACCTCGGCCGCTCCGGCCTCGTCGTCTCCGCCGTCGGCCTCGGCTGCAACAACCTCGGCCGCGCCGGTGCGGCCACGGAGTCGCAGGAGGGCTCGGACCGTGTCGTCCACGCCGCCCTCGACGCCGGCATCACCTTCTTCGACGTCGCCGACACCTACGGCGCCACCCCCGGCCTCGCCGAGGAACGGCTCGGCAAGGCCCTGGGGGCCCGGCGGTCCGAGGTCGTCGTCGCCACCAAGTTCGGCATGGACATGCAGGGCGTCAACGGCCCCGACTTCGGCGCCCGCGGTTCGCGCCGCTACGTCCGCACCGCCGTCGAGGCGTCGCTGCGCCGGCTCGGCACGGACTGGATCGACCTCTACCAGTTCCACACCCCGGACCCGGCCACCCCGATCGACGAGACCCTCTCCGCCCTCGACGACCTGGTCCGCGAGGGCAAGGTCCGCTACCTCGGCCACTCCAACCTGTCCGGCTGGCAGGTCGCGCAGGCCGAGTACGTCGCGCGCGAGCTCGGCGTCGAGCGCTTCGTCTCCGCGCAGAACCACTACAACCTCGTCGACCGCCGCGCCGAGCTCGAGGTGCTGCCGGCTGCCCGTGCGTTCGGCCTCGGGGTGCTGCCGTACTTCCCGCTCGCCAACGGCCTGCTCACCGGCAAGTACGCCTCCGGCCAGGCGCCGGAGGGCTCCCGGCTCTCCCGCACCCGCCAGCACCTGCTCGAGACCGCCACCTCCCCGGAGCTCAAGGCCTACTCCGAGTTCGCCCGCGAGCGCGGCGTCTCCGAGGTCACCGTCGCCATCGGCTGGCTGCTCGCCCAGGAGCCGGTCACGTCCGTGATCGCCGGCGCCACCGCCGTCGAGCAGGTCGCCGCCAACGCGCAGGCCGACCGCTGGGTGCCGACCCCCGAGGACCTGGCCGCCCTCGACGACCTCTTCCCCGCCCCGGAGCGCATCGCCTTGTTCTAGCTTGTCGGCGTCGGGAAACCGATGCGCGGGGCTGCCCGCGCGGCGGATAGCCTGAGCGGCATGATCGACCCGCGCATCCTCCGTGACGAGCCCGACCGCGTCCGTGCCTCCCAGGCCAAGCGCGGTGCGTCTGCCGACGTGGTCGACCGGGCCCTCGAGGCGGACGCGGCGCGGCGGGCCGCGATCTCGACCTTCGAGGAGAAGCGGGCCGAGCAGAAGGCGTTCGGCAAGAAGGTCGCCCAGGCCAGCGGCGAGGAGAAGCAGGCGCTGCTCGAGCAGGTCAAGCAGCTCTCCGCCGAGGTCAAGGAGCTCGAGGCCGCGCAGGCGACCGCCGAGGAGGCGTGGACCAGCGCGCTCAAGGCGATCCCCAACGTCGTCGCCGACGAGGCGCCGAGCGGTGGGGAGGACGACTTCGTGGTCCTCGAGGAGGTCGGCACGCCCCGCGACTTCGCTGCGGAGGGCTTCGAGCCGCGCGACCACGTCGAGCTCGGCCGGATGCTCGGTGCGATCGACCTCGAGCGCGGCGCCAAGGTCAGCGGCAGCCGCTTCTACTTCCTCACCGGCGTCGGCGCCCAGCTCGAGCTGGCGCTGGTCAACCTCGCCATGGAGCAGGCGCGCAACGCCGGCTTCACCCAGGTCATCGCACCGTCGCTGGTGCGCGGCGAGGCGATGGCCGGCACCGGCTACCTCGACCAGGGCGGCGGCGAGGACGTCTACCGGATCGAGGGCGAGGACATGTACCTCGTCGGCACCTCCGAGGTGCCGATGGCGGCGTACCACTCGAAGGAGATCCTCGACGGCGCCAGCCTGCCGCGGCGCTACGCGTCGTTCAGCCCCTGCTTCCGCAAGGAGGCCGGCTCGCACGGCAAGGACACCAAGGGCATCATCCGCGTCCACTGGTTCGACAAGGTCGAGATGTTCATCTACTCCTCGCTCGAGGACGCACCCGCCGAGCACCAGCGGCTGCTGGCGTGGGAGAAGGAGTTCCTCGACAAGCTCGAGCTCGCCTACCGCGTCGTCGACATCGCCGCCGGCGACCTCGGCGCCAGCGCCATCCGCAAGTTCGACTGCGAGGCGTGGATCCCCACCCAGGGCAAGTACCGCGAGCTCACCTCGACCTCGAACTGCACCGACTTCCAGACCCGCCGCCTGGAGACCCGCGGCCGGTTCGGCGACCGTACGGCGCCGATCGCGACCCTCAACGGCACGCTGACCGCCATCACCCGCGCGATCGTCGCGATCCTCGAGACGCACCAGCAGGCCGACGGCTCGGTGCGGGTCCCGGCGGCGCTGCAGCCGTTCATGGGCGGCCTCGAGGTCCTCGAGCCGGTGCGGTCGTGACCCGGCCCGCGCCGGGCGAGCCGGGTTGGCGCCCACGGCTCGTCGCCCTCGACATCGACGGCACCCTGCTGCGCTGGGTGGCCGGGCTCGGGATGAGCCACGAGGAGGTCACCCCGGCGGTGCACGACGCCGTGCAGCGGGTCCTCGACGCCGGCGCGCACGTGGTGCTGTCCTCGGGCCGGGCGCCGCACAACATGACGGTCGTGGCCGACATGCTCGACCTGCACGGGCACGGTGAGAAGCTCTGGATCGTCGCCGCCAACGGAGCCGTCGTGCTGCGCTACCCGCCGGCCGAGGTGGTCCACGAGGTCACCTTCGACGCCCGCCCGGCGGTCGCCGCCGTCCTCCGCGAGCACCCCGAGGCGCTGGTCGCGGTCGAGGAGCGGGGCGTCGGCTACCGCGTCTCCGCCCCCTTCCCGGACGGCGAGCTCGGCGGCGAGACCATCGTCGCCGCCGTCGAGGAGATGGTCGCCGAGCCGGTCAGCCGCGTGATCATCCGTGACCCGGAGGCCACCGCCGAGGACTTCGTGAAGCTCGCGGAGCGGCTCGGCCTCCAGGGCACCGACTACGTCGTCGGCTGGACCGCGTGGCTCGACCTGGCCCCGGTGGGGGTGTCCAAGGCCTCCGGCCTGGAGTACGTCGCCCAGCAGCTCGGCATCGACCGCGACGAGGTGCTCTCCATCGGCGACGGCCGCAACGACATCGAGATGCTCGAGTGGTCCGGGCGCGGCGTGGCCATGGGCCAGGCGGTCGACGAGGTGAAGGAGGTCGCCGACGACGTGACCGCCAGCGTCGACGACGACGGCGCCGCGCTCGAGATCGGCCGCTGGTTCCCCGCCCCCGGATCTGGTGGGATGGACGCGTGAGCTCCCCCGCCCGACGGCTGCTCCCTGCCGTCCTGACCGCCGTGCTGACCGGTGCGCTTGCCGGTGGGCTGGCTGCCGCGCCGCTGCTGCCCGCGGGCCCGGCGTCCGCCGCGCCGTCGGCGATCCCTGCCGACTGCGGCGCGCTCGACGTCACCGACACCGACGCGGTGGTCGCCGCCGCCGAGGGCACCGACGACGTCTTCCTCGGCCGGGTGGTCCGTGCCGTCACCCGTGGAGCCGGGACCGGCTCGACCGCGGGTGGCCCGCGCAACCTGCGCTACGAGGTGGTGGTCGACCAGCCCGTCGTCGGCGACCTGGCCGCCGACCAGCGCCGCGAGCTGGTGCTCGTCGGCGTCGAGGGCCGCCAGGACCCGCTGCGCCGCTCGCGGCGCTACCTGTTCTTCACCACCGGCGAGAACTCCGCGCTGCGCGCCGACGGCTGCGAGGGGTGGGCCTCCGGGTCGATGGTCGACGCGGCCACGCTCGGCGAGATCCGCGCCGCGCTCACCGCGCCGCCCGAGCCGCCGGAGGTCGCGCTGTCGCGGCCCGACGGCGCGGGCGACCCGCCCGACCTCGGCCGGGTGGTCGCACCGGGTGCGGCGATCAGCCTGGTCGGGATCCTCGGGCTGGTGCTGCTGTCGCGGGTCGGCCGGCGCCGGTCCTGAGCCTCCGGGGACTGCTCAGAGGTACATGCCGCCGGAGCGCGGCTCGTCCTTCTGCTCCTCCTGCGGGGCACCGCCCTGCTGCGGGTGCTGCTCGCCGCCCTGGCCGCCGAGGGTGAGGCCCGGCGGGAGCGCGCGGCGGATCTGCTCGAACTGTGCCCGCGCCGCCATCTGCTGGGCGTAGATCGCGGTCTGGATGCCGTGGAAGAGGCCCTCGAGCCAGCCGACCAGCTGGGCCTGCGCGATGCGCAGCTCGGCCTCGGACGGCGTCGCCTCCTCCGAGAACGGCAGCGACAGCCGCTCCAGCTCCTCGACCAGCTCCGGCGCGAGACCCTGCTCGAGCTCGGCGATCGAGGAGCGGTGGATCGCGGCGAGGCGGTTGCGGCTCGCCTCGTCCAGCGGCGCCGCCTTCACCTCCTCGAGGAGCTGGCGGATCATGCTGCCGATGCGCATGACCTTGGCCGGCTGCTCCACCAGGTCGGTCAGCGCGCGCTCGTCGCCGTCCTCCTCGTGGTCCTCCTTGCCGCCCTCGGACTGCTCGACGGCTGACGCAGGCACCATCCCGATCGGCTGCCCGTCCGGTCCCACCACCACGATCTGCTCGTCACCGCTCTCGGTCATGCCTCCCAACCTAGCCCGACTCCCGCAACCACCGAGGTGTGAGGTTCTGCACCGCGAGGTGTGAGGCTCTGCGCCGCGAGGTGTGCGGGTTTGCGCCGCGAGGTGCGCCTCATGGTGGCGCGAGGTGCGGGTTGTGGTGGTGCGAGGTGCGGGTCGTGGCTGCCCGAGGTGCGTCGTACGGCGGCTCAGGGGGTGAGCAGCACCTTGCCGATGTTGTCGCCGCCCTCGATCCGCCGGTGCGCCTCGGCGACCTCGTCGAGGGGGAGCACCGCGGACACGACCGGCCGGACCGACCCGTCGGCCACCAGCGGCCACACGTGCTCGACCACCGACGCGCAGATCCGGGCCTTGCCCTCGACCGGGCGGGCGCGCAGCGCGGTCGCGATCACGGCGCCCCGCTTCGAGAGCAGCTTGCCGATGTTCAGCTCCGCCCTGGTCCCGCCCTGCATGCCGATGATGACGAGCCGGCCCTCGCTGGCGAGCACGTCGACGTTGCGCTCGAGGTACTTCGCGCCCATGTTGTCGAGGACCACGTCGGCGCCGTGCCCGTCGGTCGCCTCGCGCACGACCTCCACGAAGTCCTGCTCGCGGTAGCTGATCGCCACCTCGGCGCCGAGCTCGCGACAGCGGGCGAGCTTGTCCTCGCTGCCGGCGGTGGTGAACACCCGCGCGCCGAACCGGGAGGCGAGCTGGATGGCGAAGGTGCCGATGCCGCCGGCGCCGCCGTGGACGAGGAAGACCTCGTCGGGGCGCAGGCCGGCGACCATGAAGACGTTGGACCACACCGTGCACGCCACCTCGGGCAGCGCGGCCGCAGTCACCAGGTCGATGCCGTCGGGGACCGGCATCACCTGCCCCTCGGGTACGACGACGAGGCTGGCGTAGCCGCCGCCGGCGAGCAGTGCGCAGACCTGGTCCCCGACCGCCCAGCGGGTGACGCCCTCACCCACGGCGGCGACGGTGCCGCTGCACTCGAGGCCGATCACCTCCGACGCGCCGGGCGGGGGCGGGTAGTGGCCCTGGCGCTGCAGCAGGTCCGCGCGGTTGACCGCTGTCGCGGCGACCTCGACGAGCACCTCGCCCGGCCCGGGCGTGGGGTCGGGCAGCTCGGTGACGACGAGGGTCTCGGGACCTCCGGGCTCGGACTGGGTGACGGCGCGCATGGCGCCAGTCTGGCAGGACGCTGATCGCCGGCGGCGGGTCGCCGGGCCGGGCAGCAGGGCTAGACGAGGGAGTCGGAGTCCTCGTAGTCGGCGTCGGCCAGCTCCTCGAACTCGACGTCCTCGTCGACCTCGTCCTTCGCGCCGGCCGGGCGGTCCCACGACTCGGCGAGGCCCTGCGCGCGGGCAGCCAGCTGCTCCACCTCCTCGGGGTTCGCGCCCTGCTCGGCGGCGGCGAAACCGAGCAGGAAGGCGGTCACCACCCCGGCGGCCGGGTGGACGTTGTCACGGGTGATCCCGGAGAGGTCGACGAGCAGGCCCTCGTCGGCCTCGGCCTCGATGTCGAGGACGTCGCACAACTCATCGATCCAGTCGTGGAGGTTCACCGTTCCAGAGTGAGCCCTCAGCCCCGGCCTGACAAGGGTCGGGCGTCAGCGGCCCTCGGCCTCCGCGGCGAGGTCGCGCAGG
The DNA here is from genome assembly GCF_000519005.1 of Nocardioides sp. J54. GTDB lineage: Bacteria > Actinomycetota > Actinomycetes > Propionibacteriales > Nocardioidaceae > Nocardioides. Next base: position 18,987 of record NZ_JAER01000049.1, read on the forward strand.
TCGGTCCAGGTGTCGACGTCGCGTGCCTCCGAGCCGATCGCCGGGACGTCGACGAGGTCCAGCGGCTCGAGCAGGGCGCGGATGGAGAGGCCGTGCTGCTCCTCCCGGCCGGGCCGTACGGCGTCCAGCCGGTCGGTCTCGACGACGAACGCCAGCTGGCGCCGCCCGTCCTGCGTGAGCACCGCGCCCTCGTGCCCGACCGCGGCCTCGTGCAACCGCCGGAAGGTCGAGGACGTCAGCTTCGGCATGTCGACGGCGAGGACCGCGATCGTCGGGAACCGCCGCAGCAGCGAGTCCCGGCCGGTCAGCAGCCCCGCGGCCGGTCCGCCGTGGCGCGGGTCCTCCAGCACGAAGGTCGCCGGTCGCTCGGTCGGCACCTGGTGCCCGACGACGACCACCTCGCCCGCGTCGACCACCGCGTCCAGCGCCCGGTCGAGCAGCGACCGACCGCCGAGCTCGATGCCGGCCTTGTCGGCGCCTCCCAGACGGGCGGCCTGCCCGCCGGCGAGGATGACGGCGGCGAATCCGGACAGTCCCAGCTCGATCACCGCACCAGTCTCCCAAGCGCCTGCCTAGGCTTGCACCGTGACCGCCCCCACGTTGCGCATCGCACTGGTCCAGGCCGCCTCCGCGCTCGAGCCGGAGGCCAACCGCGCCACGCTCGCCGAGCTCGCGGGCCGCACGGCCGACACCGACCTGATGGTCTTCCCCGAGGCGTTCGCCCGCGACTTCGGCGAGGCGGGCTCGGACGTCAGCGCGTTCGCGGAGCCCCTGGACGGGCCGTTCGCCTCCACCGTGTCCGCGGCGGCGACCGACGCGGGCACGACCGTGGTGGCCGGCATGTTCGAGCAGGGCCCCGACCCCGAGCGGCCGTGGAACACCCTCGTCGTGCGTGGCGGTGCCGAGGCGTCGTACCGCAAGGTGCACCTCTACGACTCTTTCGGCTACCGGGAGTCCGACCGGCTCACGGCCGGGGAGGTCGAGCCGGTGGTGGTCGAGGTCGCGGGCTGGCAGGTCGGCCTGATGACCTGCTACGACCTGCGCTTCCCCGAGCTCGCCCGCGCGCTCGTCGACCGCGGCGCGGAGGTGATCGCCGTCCCCGCCGCCTGGGTCGCCGGGCCGCGCAAGGTCCACCACTGGCGCACCTTGCTGACGGCGCGGGCCATCGAGAACACCGTGTACGTCGCCGCGGTCGGCCAGCCGGCGCCGCGCTACTGCGGCCACTCGATGGTCGTCGACCCGTTCGGCGAGGTCGTCGCGGAGGGCGGGCCGGGCTCGCCGGACGAGCCCGAGGTCGTGCGCGCGACCGCCGACCGCGCCGTGCTGGAGGAGGCCCGCAAGGTCAACCCCTCCCTGCGGAACCGGCGCATGTGAGGCCATGCCCTAATCTGGCTTCCCGTGTCCCGCGCCGCCTCCCGCACCTCCTCCCGGGTGCCCCTCGAGCAGCGGATCGGTGACTTCGGCGCCTCCCGGGCGCCCCTCGTCGCGTGGTGGGTCGCCGCGGTCCTCGGCACCGCCGCCCTCGTCGCCGCGACCGTCCCGGTGGGTCCCGACTGGCTCGGCTCGATCGGCTCGCTCGTCGTCGCGACGACCTTCTCCGCCGCCCTCGCCGCGCGCACCGGTGGACGCCCGTTCGTCTTCGGTGCGCTGGCGCTCGTCATCGGGGTGCTGGCCGTCACCAGCGACCAGGACGTCCTGCTGACCGGCGCCGCCGTGTGCACCTCTGCGGTCACCGCGGTGCTCGCCGTGATGTTCACGGTCCCGGCCACCGGCTTCCTCGCCGCCGCCCGCGAGTGCCTGATCGCGCTCGTCGTCGCCGGGGTGGGGGCGATGGCGACGGTCGGCTTCGAGCCGGCGATCCAGAAGGAACGCTTCGAGTACGTCGGCCTCGGCTTCGCGCTCCTCGGCGCGCTCGTCCTGGTCCACCGCCTCGGCGCCGGCTTCCACGGCCTGGGCCGCCGCGGGCTGGTCGTGGTCGCGATCGGCGGGGTGATCCTCGCCGCGACGCTGCTCTACGCCGAGCTGCTGCGCCGTTACGGCTCCTCCGGCCTCGTCGACGAGCTGCTGTCGTGGGTGACCTGGAGCCGGGAGAACCTCGGCGCCTTCCCGCGCCCGATCGAGACCGTGCTCGGCGTCCCTGCGCTCGCCTACGGCGTGCACATGCGTGCCCGCCGCCGCCAGGGCTGGTGGGTCTGCGCCTTCGGCGTGGCCGCCACCTCCCCGACCACGACCGCGCTGGCCAACCCGGCCGTCTCGGTCACCGAGGCCACCCTGTCGGTCGTCTACGGCCTGGTCATCGGCCTGCTGCTCGGCTGGCTGCTGATCCGCCTCGACCTCGCGCTGACCGGCAACGGTGGCCGACGCAGCCGCGGCGCCGAGCGCGCCGCCGCCGTACGCCCCGAGCCGAGCCGCTTCGCCCCGCTCCTCTGACCCCCGCCGCCTCCCGGAGCCTGCGGGCGGGGGCGTGACCGCGCCGTCCACCGGGCCGTCAACCGGGGTAGTCCCGGGTCAAAAGCACCGCGACACGCCGTCGGAAGGTGCTTTTGACCCGGGACTACCGCCCAGGCCTTGCCAGGACCGGGTGCGGTGTGCTGGGTCGCTGGGGCGGCGGCGGGTGTGGCAGAGGGGGCGGGATTCGAACCCGCGGTAGGTCTCCCTACGACCGCTTTCAAGGCGGTTCCGATCGGCCACTCCGGCACCCCTCCATGCCCGGGCGACGCGCAGGGCGCCGCGGTGGGCAGGTGCACGAGTCTAGGAGACCCCCGCGGTTTCGCCGTGCGCGCCCGCGTCTTGTTCAATTCGGCCCATGAGCAATCCCATGGCCCCGTCGGTCTCCGACTACCGCCTCGCGCCGCCGGTCATGGCGCGCTTCGTCGGGGCCTACCTCGTGCTGCTCGCCGTGGTCCTGCTGGGTACGACGGCGCTCGCCGCCGCGCTCGACTGGTCCGCCGACGTGCTCGTCGTGGTGCTCGCCGTCGGGCTGCTCGGCCTGATCGCGCTGGCGTGGTGGCTGCGTGCCGGCCTCGTCCTCGTCCGGCTGACCGACGCCGGCTACCAGGTCCGCCTGATCCGCTCCGCCGGCGTGACGGAGGCCCGCTGGAGCGAGGTCGAGGACGCCGTCGCGGCTGCCCCCAGCGACGTCGACTGCCTCGTGCTGCGCCTGCGCGACGGCCGGTCCACCACGATCCCGGTGGAGCTCGTCGCCGGCGACAAGGACGACTTCGCCCGCGACGTCCGCGAGCACCTCAAGCGCGCCGCCGCCCGCTGACCGGCGGGTCGGGCAGGCCGGATTGGGCGCCGTACGCCGCTGCTTGTAACCTTGCTCCGCTGGCTGGTCCCTGTGGCCGGTCGAGCGGAGGAGGCGTCGCCTAGTCTGGTCTATGGCGCCCGCCTGCTAAGCGGGTTTGGGGCTACAACCCCATCGAGGGTTCAAATCCCTCCGCCTCCGCAGCGGTGAGAGATCCGCCCGGGACACCGGGCGGATCTTTTCTCGCTGCCGGGTCACCTCGAGGACGACGATCGCGACTTCGCGGCCGGATGGGTTGCCACGGCGGCCCGGATGTACCACGCTGGATGCTCCGGAGCGTGTTCTGGGGCGATCCGCTCGCCTCTTTCGACAGGAGACCAGGCAATGAAGAAGGCTGCACGTAGGTTCGCGCTCGCGACGGTTGCGTTGATCGCGTCCGTGGGCGTCGTCTCGCTGCCGAGCGCAGCGGACGCCGACACCGGCTGGCCGTCGCGCGTCGTGGTCAAGCACATCACCCGCTGACCCTGACCACCGCTGACGCCGGGCCTGGGACCACCTCCCGGGCCCGGCATCCGCGCTACGACGCGTCGGACTCCTGCCCGGCCACGCCCAGCTGCCCCATCGTGTAGCCGAGCTGGAAGCGCGTCTCCGCGTCGTACTCCTCCTTGAGCTCGGCGACGTAGCCGGCGTACGTGCGCGGGCTGACGCCCAACCGCTTGGCGCTCACCGCGTCGGCGTGGCCCTCGATCAGCATGCGGATCGTCATCGCGCGCTGCTCGGAGGCGATCTCCTTCTGCACGCTCTGGCCTGCGCTCGAGAACGGCCGGCCGCGGGCGAACGCCCGCTCGAAGACGTCGACCAGGTAGGCCACGATCGCCGGCTCGCGTACGACGACCGCCGTGGTCGGGCTGTCCGGGGCCGGGATCAGCGCCACCCGCCGGTCGACCACGATCATCCGGTCGAAGAACTCGTCGAGCGTGCGCACCTCGGCGCCGTGCTCGGTCACCTGCGCGACGTACTTGTGCGTCGCCGGGTGCCGCCGCGCGCTGTGCTGGTAGAGCGTGCGCATCACCAGTCCGCGCTGCAGGGCGGCGATGTCGCGGGCCGCCGCCTGCTGGACCGTGCGGGTGCTGCGGTTGGCCTGCGGCTGCGCCGTCAGCAGCTCCTCCTGCGCCTCGCTGACCAGCGTGGTCAGGTAGGGCTGCACCGCGTCGCCGTGCAGGTAGAGGAACGGCCCCGACTCGTTGGCCGCCGGGGAGCGGCGCCAGCTCTGGCTCAGCGCCGCGAACGCACTCGCCCACCGCGCCGACTCCTCGATCATCCGCGCGCCCTGGGTCCCCAGCGGCGTCACGACCCGCGACTGCGCCGTGCTCGGCTCCATCGGCCGCCACGTCGTCCGCGCACTGTCGAGCTGCACCAGGCCGAGCTGGACGAGCAGGTCGAAGGCGGCCCGCGACGGGGCGTCGTCGGCGACCCTCGGGTCGTCTGCCGGGATCCCGCCCTCGGCGAGGACCTGCTCGTAGAGGCCGGCTCCCTCACGCTCGAAGAGCTCGCGGTCCTCCGGCCTGATCCCCACCATGTGACCATGCTTCCACAACCGGATGCGCCGCTGATTCGGCATCGGGGCACTGCCTCGGCTATTCTCTAGCGGTCGCTCAGCGACGGGCGCCTGTAGCTCAACGGATAGAGCATCTGACTACGGATCAGAAGGTTTGGGGTTCGAATCCCTACAGGCGCGCAGGGCACGAAGGGCCGCCTCCCGACCGGGAGGCGGCCCTTCGTCGTTGCCGGGCGCCGCACCGACCGCTGTCCCCGCCCGGCAGATCGACTGCCTTCCCTGCGGCCAGACCACCCCCCACGTCCGCGGTCGCACCACCGTCCTCGCCGACGGCACCGTCGCCGTCCAGTGGTGGTCCTGCACCGCCTGCGACGAGGGCGAGGCCCTCTAGACCGGGGACGACCCGTCCAGCCCACCGACGGGTCGTCCCCCACCTCTGTATCGACCAGCCACGCCGCGGGTATGGGACCTGCAGTCGTGCTCGCCACGGCAAGGCCTCGGCGGAACGGGTGGGCCCCTGGTTTCGCCGGGGTCGCACCACGCCCGCACCACGCCCGCACCGCGCCCCGCACGCTCCACCTCCTCGTGCACACCGGCGGTCTCGCGCGCGCAGGCACTGTCCAGTCAGGTGTCCGGCAGCAGGCATACTGCCTCGCGGCTGATGCTCGACCCCTGATCGGAGACTGTGATGACTGACGACAAGATCGTGCTCGTGGACGGCGCCCGGACGCCGGTCGGCAGCTTCGGCGGGGTGTTCAAGGACGTCCCCGGCTTCGAGCTGGGCGCGACCGCATCGAAGGCCGCGCTCGAGCGCGCCGGCGTGGAGGGCTCCGACATCCAGGAGGTCGTGATGGGCTGCATCGGCCAGGTCGGGCCGGACGCCTACAACGCCCGCCGCGTCGCGATCGCCGCCGGCCTGCCGACCAACGTGCCGGCGTACACCGTGAACCGGCTGTGCGGCTCGGGCCTGCAGGCGATCTGGTCCGCGGCGATGGAGATGCGCTGGAACGGCCTGGACTTCACCCTCGCCGGCGGCGACGAGTCGATGACCCGGATGCCGTTCTACGACTTCGGCGCCCGCAACGGCTACAAGCTGGGCAACCGGTCGCTGGTCGACGGCACCGTGATGATGCTGACCGACCCGTTCCACGACATCCACATGGGAGTCACCGCGGAGAAGGTGGCCGAGAAGTACGGCGTCTCCCGCACCGAGCAGGACGAGTTCGCCGTGGAGTCGCAGCGCCGCGCCGCCACGGCGGAGGCGAAGGCGGCGTTCGCCGAGGAGATCGTCCCGGTCGAGGTCGGCGGCCGCAAGCCGTTCACCGTCACCGAGGACGAGCACCCGAAGCCGGGCACCACGATGGAGACCCTGGCCAAGCTGCGCCCGGCGTTCCAGAAGGACGGCTCGGTGACCGCGGGCAACGCCTCGGGCATCAACGACGGCGCCGGCGCCGTCGTGCTGGCGCGCGAGTCTGCCGCAGCCGAGCGCGGCCTCAAGCCGCTCGTGGCGCTCGAGGCGGTCGCCACCGCGGCCATGGAGCCCGAGCTGATGGGCTACGCGCCCGTGCTGGCGCTGAAGTCGCTGTTCGAGCGGACCGGCACCACGCCGTCCGACATCGGCACCTTCGAGCTGAACGAGGCCTTCGCCTCGCAGGCCGTCGCCGTCATCCGCGACGCCGGGCTGGACCCGGAGCGGGTGAACCCGTACGGCGGTGCGATCGCGCTGGGCCACCCCGTCGGCGCGACCGGAGCGATCCTGTCCGTGCGCGTGGCCAAGGACCTCGTGCGCCGCGACCTCGAGCTCGGTGTGGTCACCATGTGCATCGGCGGCGGCCAGGCCCTCGCCGCCCTCTTCCGCCGCATCTGACGCCGGCGCCGAGCCCCGCAGACGCAGGAGGCCGGCGGTCCCCCACGGGGCCGCCGGCCTCTGCTGCTCGCGGGCTGTGCGCGGTGTCGTCAGGACGACGCGAGGCTGCTGTCGAGGTCCTCGAACGCGGTCTTCATCTGGCGCAGCGAGGTCGCCATCGCCGGGATCGCCTCGAGGGCGGACTCCAGGCCGTCGCTGACCTCCTCGTAGGAGTCGAGGAACGAGACGGAGGCGGCGTTGGTGCTGAAGCTGCTCTCGGTCAGCTCCTGGACGAGGCTGCGCAGCTCGGACAGGAGGCTGTTGATGTCCTCCTTGCCGGTGTCCAGCTTGTCGGCGGCGGCGTCGATGTCGTCGTAAGTGAGTTCCTGGTCGGCCATGACGTGCTCCTTCGTG